>CAYREQ010000001.1:0-195791 GCA_964423445.1 uncultured Candidatus Saccharibacteria bacterium
TTGCGAGACACGATTTTAAGTCGTGCGCGTATACCAATTCCGCCATCCGGGCAATTTCCAATATTCTAACACATAAAAAAAATAATACTATTTTTTTTGAGGCCTGGGGCGGAATCGAACCGCCGTATAACTCTTTTGCAGAGAGTTGCCTTACCACTTGGCCACCAGGCCTTACTTTGAAACAAAATAAGGCAATACTCAATCCTAACTATTTCGAAGGAGTTCGTCAATTTTTTGACGGTTTTTTTCTCCCATATCTATGGCTATATCAATAAAAGGAATTATTTTTACCGGCATATTTTTTTTCAAAAATTGACGGAGCTCCGGTCTCTTTCTTTTTGCAAATTCGAGTGCAGTCTTTTCTTTGTCTAGTGGAAGTACTGTGATATATATAGTCGCACGTTTCATGTCAGGGGAGCAGTTTGCGTGGATTACATTTATCAGTGAAGTTCTATTTCCTTCACGGCTCAAAAATTCCGCTGACAATTCTTTTATTCTATTTGCAAATTTTTCATTTCTCTCCATTTTATTTTTGAGTTATAGAAAAAGACTCGATTACATCTCCAGCTACTATTTCTATTTTAGATTCTACCATCATGCCGAATTCTGTACCCTCGGTCACCATACTAGTTTTCACTTTACCTTGTTCCAGGTTTACTATTTTTCCTTTTCCAATTTCAAAATCTCTACGCATTATTTTTACCACACTGTTCAAGTTTATTTGTCCTTCAGTGACCTTACCACCTACTATCTGTCTTTCTTTGGTACGGCTAAAAGCACGGATAATTTTGACTCTGCCTGTGGTCTCTACTGTCTCTATTTTTGGTCTGAGGCGCTCCATCTGTTCTTCGAGCCATTCTGTCATCTTGTATATAATTTGGAATAGGGAAATGGTCACACCCACTCTCTCGGCTTCTTCTACTGCACTCCTATCCGCATTTACATTAAAACCAATGATTAATATGTCTCCATCAGTAGACAGACTTTTTATGTCAGACAAAGTGATAGGTCCTACTCCTTTTGCGATAATTTTAAATTGAGCTCCTTCGTGTTCTATCTTTGCTATTTCTTTTTCAATCGCTTCTAGGCTTCCCGCTACATCTGCTTTTAGCATTATAGGTATTAATTTTTTTGTACTTTCTTTTTTATTACTATTAGCAGGGGAGATAGTACCTTTTTCTTTCCATTCTTCTACAGATTTTTCAGCGTCTTTCTTTTTCTCAAAACTTTTAAATTCACCACCAACCTTTGGCATTTTATCAAAACCGACGATTCTAATAGGTGAAGAAAAACTAGCTTCCTTTATCATTTTCCCTAGAAAGTTTTCCATTATACGGGTAGAGCACATAGAGTCTTCTACGGTGATAGTCATACCACTTTTTACACTACCGTTTTTTATAAGCAATGTAGCTTCTATGCCTCTCTTTGGGTCCAAGTTTGCCTCTACCACAAATCCACTAGCTGGTTCTTTTGGGTCACCAGTCAGGGTTTCCATCTCTGCTATAAGTAAAATCAAAGACAGTAAGCCGTCTACCCCTGTGCCTTCTTTTGCAGAAATTTCTACGAAAGGTATTTTACCTCCATAGTTTTCTAAATATATTTCATTTTCAGCAAGTTCTGTCTTTGTCTTTTCTACATTTGCTCCTGGTCTATCTATCTTATTTATAGCCACGATAGATGGGATTTCGCTCTCAGCTATAGTTTTCCAGGCTTCAATTGTTTGTGGTTTTACACCGTCTTCTGCTGACACTACCAAGATAGCTATATCAGCTACTTGAGCTCCACGTTCTCGCATTTTTGAAAAAGCTTCGTGGCCAGGAGTATCTAGGAAAGTTATTTTTTTATCTATACCTTCTTCGTTTTTGTGTACGACTTCATAAGCAGAAATTCTCTGAGTTATACCTCCAGTCTCAGTGTCTACGACATTTGTCTTTCTTATATAGTCGAGCAATGTAGATTTACCATGGTCAATATGACCCATGATTACTACTACTGGTGCGCGTTCTGTCGTATTTGTTTTTTGACTATTTTTTTCCATATTAATTTAAACTTTCGCTTTTTCTAAAACCTCACGCTCCTCGTCGGTCAATCCATGGTCTGATTTATTATTTTTTATTGGCTTAGCAAAGACACTCATCCTCTCACGTGAGTAAAGGCTCGAAAGGACTACACCATCACCATCTTCGTTTAACATACCAATAGCAAAACTCTGGTTTCCTCCTTGATCAGGAAATGGATTGAAACGTATGGTATGAAGCCCGCGAACACTTTTTTTAAGTTTGGAATTTATTACTCCAAGTTCTTTTTCTGTGTCTTCTTTTGATTTTTTTAAAAGTGCAATATCATTATGAAGCGAGATGATAGTATCTTCTAAATCTTTTGCTTTTTTCCCTACAAAAAATCTTTTTAAGCGTTTTTCAGTGGTAAAAATCCAAATAGTTATTAAAAGAATGATTATTCCACCTAAAACAAAAAAAACCAAGAAAACACTGTCGAGCTTTATATTCATATAATTTCAATATATACTATTTTCATGCCTAAATCAAATGACAGATTGAGAAAAAATAAGAGTTTTATATATATGGATTATGCGTCGAGCGCCCTTGTGAGCTCGCCAAATTCTTCGGCTATTCACGACCTTGGATTAAAAGAGAAGAAAAAGCTCGAGGCTGCTAGAAAAAAAATAGCTGATATTCTAAAAACTCAAGATAGTGAGATTATTTTTACTTCTGGTGCTACTGAGAGTAATAATCTATCAATTTTAGGAATTGGCAAGGGTCATATAGTGACTACAAATATAGAACATGCATCTGTGATAGAGACAGCAAAACATAGAGGTGGAGTTTCTTTTGTTCCTGTGGAGCCAGACGGCATAGTCGATCCTAAAAAAATTAAAAAAGCTTTAAATAAAAACACCGTACTAGTATCTGTAATGTATGCAAACAATGAAATAGGCACAATACAACCGATAAAAGAAATTGCAAAAGAGATAAGACATTACAATAAGACAAACAATACAAAAATATTTTTTCACACTGATGCTACACAAGCTATAAACTATTTACTAATTTCTATACCACAGCTCGGTGTCGATATGATGTCTTTCAATGCTGCAAAAATTTATGGACCCAAAGGAGTCGGAGTTTTATATGTAAAGAAAAATACACCAATCACAAAGATTATGTTTGGTGGTGATCAAGAGATGGGATTTCGACCAGGTACTGAAAACGTAATAGGAGCTACAGCATTAGCAAGTGCTTTAGAAAAAACAGAAAAAATTAAAGACAAAGAAGTGAAAAGACTAACAGTTCTACGTGATTATTTTATTAAAAAATTACAGAAAATTTCTACAGACATAATAATAAATGGTGATTTAAAAAATAGACTACCAAATAATATAAATATTACTGTTCCCAATATACCAAGTGATTTATTGGTGATAGAATTATCTACAAGAGGAATCTTGGCTTCTGCGAAGAGTGCTTGCAAGAGTGGAGACGGCAAAGCTTCACATGTAATATCTGCGATAGATAAGAATATAAAAGAAACTGATGGTTCTATAAGATTTTCTATGGGCAGAGAGACCACGAAAGCTCAGATTGACTATACAATCAAGTCTCTAGCTCAAATTTTAAATAAATTAGGTAAGTGGTATAATTAAATTATTATAAAATAAATAAAAAATATTATGTTTGAAGGTAAACAAGAAGGAGTAAGAGACACAGCGTTAGAAGAAGAGATAGTCAAGTCTACTCAAAAAGTACGAGCACGGGAAGAATTTGATTTAAAAAAACAAGCATATTTAGAAAAATTTAAAAATCATGGGGACCATGATATCATCGATTATCTGTTGTCTCGTGAAATAGATGAAATTATAAAAGATAAAAAAGGTAAAATTCAGAATTGGGAATTAGGACAAATGCTAGATCAAAGATTGGTATATATGAATAGTGTTGACCCAGAGCTAGATCTGACAGAAGAGAGAACAAAAACCAAAGAAGCAATAAAAAATCTATCCTAACTATAACTACTATATGGACTCAAACGAAATAGTAATAAAAAAGTTTCATCCACATCCTTTATATCATTTTGTTTTTTATTTTAGTGGAGTTCTTATTTTTATTTCTGGATTTTTTATTACTTGGTATTTACTCGTAGTGGGAGTACTAATTTTTGTATTGGGAGAAGTAGCCAGAATTTCTGAGACCTTTTTTGTGCTTGAGAGTGGTATAGCCAGAGAATACAAATTAATTGCTACTTCTAGAGATTTTACTGAATACAGTAAAATTCAAAATATAAAAGTGAGGCAAGGTTTTATCGAAAGAATTTTTGGAATAGGAAATATACACATAGATACTGCCGGTAGTGATAAATCCGAAGTAAATTTTCATGGCGTATCTGATCCTTATGCTGTTGAAAGTATTATCAGAGGCAAAATGAAAATTTTATAAATATGATGACAGATTTTGAAAAAGCTAAACAAATACAAAAGATATATGATGAAGCCATCAAGAAATTGGACGCGCTTGAAGGAGAAAAGAAGCAAATTACTAAAAAATATATAGAAGAGCTTGAAGCTCAAAAGATTGAAGCGATTCGGGCATCAATCGAATTATTATTTGATAAAAAAGAAGAATAATTTTATGGCAATGGAAAATGTAGTAAAAAAATTAGAAGAAGAAGGGGACACAGTGGCTCTTGAGAGAATAAAAGAAGAAGCAGAAGTCAGCATGGATGGAGCTACAGTAGGTTTGGCTGAGCAAGCACTTGCAAGACTAAATGCAATTTCTAAAAAGGCTGAAGCTGTGGGTATAGTACCCGCAGAAAAAATCGCACAAGTAGAATCATTGGGAGGTTCTGGTGATGAAATTACAAGTAGAACACAAGAAATTGATAGTAAAATTGCAGAAGTAAGAGCTGACGCAGAAAGAAAAGTAAATGAAGTTATAAAAGGTGAAGATGGAACAGAAGTGCCAAAAATAGAAGCTACTCCAATTGACCCTATAGAAAAAAAGAAAGAAATAGTAGAACTTGAAGCAGAATTAAATGCCCTACTTCAAGAAATTGAAAAATCTGGAAATGAACTTGATAAGTTTCGAGAAAATAAAAATCACAATGTACCAACAGGAAATCAAATGATGGCTAATCTTTCTTCGTTGTGGGAAAAACGTGACGCCATAAGATCTCGCCTAGAGAAACTAACATTTGATCCTCAAAAAGCTGAAGAAGAAAAAAAACAAGCAGTGGATGCTCTAAAAGAAGAACTAAAGAAAATACCTGATATTCGTCCATATGATCGAGAGGCTGAAAAAAAAGTAGTTGCAAAATATTATGAGAAAGGAGATAGTTTTGGATTCTCAGACCAAGAAAAAGAAGTGTTAAATAAATATTTAACAGACACCGAAGGAGTACTAAAGGCTGAGGCAAAATGGTTTGCACCTAATGCAGGTACACCAATAACAAGAGCAAAGGAACTTGGGAATCCTGAAAATATAATAGGTCAGGCAGAACAAAAATTACAAGAGGTGATTAAGCGTCTTATAGATAACGATGATAAAAAAAATCTTCGCACGCAAGTAATAACTTTTTTAATTGATAGCCCAGAAAATAGATTTTCACCCGAAACTCAAAGACTTTTAGTACAAGCATATGAGAAACTTGATGAAGGTCCGATGGTTGCAACTGTTCACTATGGTACAGGAGAACAAATGGATTTTCGGTCTATGTATGAAACAAAAGTAGCTGCTCTAAAAAAACACTTAGAAGTAGAAAATACTCCAGTCAGTTAAAATTTCATCTTTTTGATTTATAGTCTCTTTTGAGCTATAATTGGCCTATGGACATAAAGGAATTAAATAAATCACAGCTTATATTACTTGCGGTGCTTTTGAGCTTCGTGACTTCTATAGCTACGGGTATAACCACTGTGACTTTAATGCAACAAGCTCCAGGTTCAGTCACTGTGCCTTTAACTCAGATAGTCAGAGAGACAGTAGAAAAAGTAGTACCAGCTAGTGTAACCAATACAGTGAGTACTCCTGCACTATCTAATGATCAAAAGAAATTACTCGAAGATTTAAAAGCCATCAAGCCACTCACTATGACTTTAGTCCTCAAAGGAGAGACAGCTGATAAGGATAAAGTTTTAGGTAGCGGATTATTTCTTGGAGAAAATAAAGTCGTCATAGCCTCTCTAATACCAGCACCAAAAGAAGGAGAAGTATATATTATAAAATCTGTATTGGGTGAACAAAAAGTATCAAAAGTAATTGAACAAAAAGATTTTACTATCATTGAATTAGCAAAAACCGAAACTCCTCCTCCTGCTCCAGTAGTCCCACCAGCGGGGGAAACACCAGTAACACAATAATAAATTTTAAATATGCCACCATTAAATAAATTCACAACTAAAGCCAAAGACGCGATAAAAAAAGCTCATGAGCTTGCTATTGAACGTGGAGTAAATCACGTTTCTTCTCTGCACTTACTCGCAGCATTACTACTCGCAGAAGAATCCATAGTAAATTCTATTTTAGACAAGCTCGAAATAGACACAATGCTTCTTACTGATTCTGTCTTGGAGTTAATAGAATTACCAGAATCTCACAGCACTATTTCACCTGCATACCAAATCTACCTAAACCCAGATTTGGCACAAGTGATAGAGCAGTCAGCCAAGCTCGCTGAATACATGAAAGATGATTTTGTATCTACAGAGCACTTATTTATTGCAATTCTTGAAGTCACGAGTGAAGCTCGTGAGACACTATCACGATTTAGAATTCACAAAGATTCAGTTGTAAAAGTATTAGAAGAACTTCGTAGACAAAATATTACTGACGTGGGTGAGCCAAGAAAATTTAAACTTCTTGTAAAATATACTCGCAATTTAACCAAGCTTGCCAAGGAAGATAAATTAGACCCAGTGATAGGTCGCGATAGTGAAATACTTCGTATCATGCAGATACTCTCAAGAAGGACAAAAAATAATCCAATTTTAATCGGGGAAGCAGGTACAGGAAAGACAGCAGTAGTAGAAGGTCTAGCTGAAAGAATTGTAAAAGGAAATGTCCCAGAGTCACTCAAAGACAAAGAGCTCGTGTCTCTAGACCTAGGGCTTCTTGTAGCTGGTACAAAATATCGTGGAGAATTTGAAGAAAGACTCAAAGGTATAATGAAAGAGATAGAACGCTCAGATGGAAAAGTAATTCTTTTTATTGACGAGATTCATACTATAGTCGGAGCGGGAGGAGCAGAGGGAACTATGGATGCTTCAAATATGTTGAAGCCAGTACTTTCTCGTGGAGAACTTCGAGCTATTGGAGCTACGACTTTGCGAGAATATCAAAAACATATTGAAAAAGATCCAGCTTTGGCTCGTCGTTTTCAACCCGTATATATTGATGAACCATCTCTAGATGATGCAATTACAATACTTCGTGGTCTAAAAGAAAGATACGAGCTTTTTCACGGTGTTCGTATTACAGACGACGCTATTATTGCTGCAGTAAATCTATCTGCTAGATATATCACAAATAGATTTTTACCAGACAAAGCTGTGGACTTGATAGATGAAGCTTCAAGTTCTCTAAAGATAATGCTTGAAAACAAACCTTCTGTCCTAGAAGACGCACATAGAAAGATAATGAAGCTAGAGATAGAAAAAGAAGCTCTTAAAAAAGAGGTAGCGGTGAGAGGTGCTGACAAGAGTAAACAAAATAAAGAGACTAGAGAGAAAAATATTGAAATTAAAAATAGATTAAAAGAAGTAGATAAAGAGATAGCCAATCTAAACGAAAAGACAAAAGAAATAGAATTAAAATGGAATAATGAAAAAACAATAGTAGCTGAGATTCGCACAATTAAACAAGAATTAGATACTATTCGGTTAGAAGCAGAAGAAGCAGAGATGCGCTCTGATCTTTCTCGGGTAGCTGAAATACGCTACGGTAAAATTCCAGAACTTAAGAAAGACTTAGACACAAAGCTCGCACGATTAAAGAAGTTACAAAAATCTCGCAGAATTTTGAAAGAAGAAATCACTGCTGAAGATATAGCAGAAGTCGTAGCTCGCTGGACTGGTATACCACTCACTAAGATGCTAGAAGAAGAAAGAGAGAAGCTTGAGAAAATGGAAGAAGAATTAAAGAAGAGAGTAGTAGGCCAAGATGGAGCTATAAGAAAAGTCGCAGATGTCATAAGGCGCTCTCGTGCTGGTATAGGAGACCCAAATAGGCCAATCGGCTCATTTATATTCTTGGGTCCGACTGGTGTAGGAAAGACAGAGCTCACAAAAGCTTTGGGGCAATTTATGTTCAATGATGACAAAGCTATAATTCGAGTGGATATGTCTGAGTACATGGAGAGGCATTCAATATCAAAACTCATTGGTTCACCACCAGGGTATGTAGGTTACGATGAAGCAGGACAACTCACAGAGTCAGTAAGGCATAGACCTTATGCAGTGATACTTTTTGATGAGATTGAAAAAGCTCATCCTGAAGTTTTCAATATGCTACTCCAAGTATTGGATGAAGGTAGATTAACTGATGGGAAAGGTAGAATAGTAAATTTCAAAAATACTATTATAATACTAACTTCAAATATCGGTTCACAATTCGTAGAAAAGATGGAATCAGTTGGTTTTTCAAATAATACTGACAAGCAAAACTACTCAAACATGAAAGATAAAATCACAGACACCTTGAAAGAACATTTTCGTCCTGAGTTCTTAAATAGGTTAGATGAGACCATAGTCTTTGATATTTTGTCTGAATCTGCAATAAAAGAAATTGTAAAACTTCGAGTAAGAGTAGTACAAGACCGCTTACTAGCCAAAGGTATAAGTTTTGAAATAGCAGATGAAGCCTTCTCTTATCTTGCAAAAGAAGGATATGATCCACACTATGGTGCAAGACCTCTAAATCGTCTAATTCAAAATAAAATTTTAAATCCCGTGGCTTCATACATTATTTCTAACAAAGTTAAAAAAGGAGATAAGATTGTAGCAAGTATAAAGAATGGGGAACTCATAATAGAAAACAAAAAAGGACAAGGAGGCAAAATCAAAAGTCCAATACAAATAAGACCAAGCTCAAAGGTCTAAAAGGAAGTAGATAGCTTATAAAACCCGCCCGTACAATATGGTGCATTCGGGCGGGGATGCAAAAAAGTTTTTTTTGTGTTATTTTATGCTAGTATATTTCCTATGCGTCGGTGGTAGAGTGGTCAATTACAACAGACTGTAAATCTGTCGCCTCCGGGCTACGAAGGTTCGAATCCTTCCCGACGCACCAAACATGACTAAACAAATTACTTGTATAATTTCTGGCAGAGTACAAGGTGTACTTTTTCGTGACTTTACTTGTAGAAATGCAAAGAAATTTTCTTTGATGGGTACTGTTGAAAATTTACCGGATGGGAGTGTGAAAGTTATAGCACAAGGAGAAGAAGAAATTCTAAATAAGTTTTTAGAAAAATTAAAAATAGGTCCAATTTTATCTAAGGTAGAAGATATAAAAATAGAATGGTCCGACAATATAGGTATATTTAAAGATTTCAAAATTGTTTACCATGGTTTCTTAGATCACTTTTAAAAAATGGAAGAAAAAAATATAGATAAAAAAAATATACCCAAATGCATAGGTATCATAATGGATGGGAATAGGAGGTGGGCCAAAGAGCAAGGTGTCCCTGCTTTTGAAGGGCATAGGAAAGGTTATGAAAAGATGAGAAATACAGGAAGATGGGCAAAAGAAATTGGAATTGAATATATGATTTTTTATTGTTTCTCAGTTGAGAATTGGAAACGCAGAGAAGAAGAAGTAAATTACCTTATGGATTTATTTAAGTTTGCATTTACAGATGGAGCTGAATCATTGTTTAGAAATGAAATAAGAATAAAAGTTGTCGGAGACATTTCTCGTTTTTCTTCTGATATTCAAGAAATGATAAAAAAAATAGAATACGATACAAAGCATTTCAAGACGACTATGGTCTTGGCTATGTCTTATGGCGGAAGAGGTGAGATATTAAATGCTGTAAAAAAAATATCTGAGACTAAGACGAAAGAAGAAATAGAAAAAATGGACGAGGAAGATTTTTCTAAGTATTTATATACAGCCGATATTCCTGACCCAGATATAATAATAAGAACAAGCGGGGAGATGCGACTTTCAGGTTTTTTGCCATGGCAGAGCGTGTATAGTGAGTTTTTCTTCTTGAAAACTTACTGGCCAGCATTTAGCAAAGAGGACTTTTTGGGGGTGTTAGACGAGTATAATTTACGTAGCCGTAGGCATGGGAAATAATTTATGTTATAATAAAGGGGAATTTGACCAAGGACTTGTCATTTTCTATAAAGTATGTTATTATTAAAAGATGCAAAATAGAGCCAAAAGGCTTTTTTGTTTTATAAGGGTTTAAAAAAATAAATTATGGAAATAAGAAATATAGCGATAATAGCTCACGTGGACCACGGCAAGACGACTCTTACTGATTATTTGATGAAGCAAAATGGTGGAAATGCTGAGGGTGTATCCATGGATTCGAACGACCTAGAAAAAGAGCGTGGTATTACTATATATTCTAAAAATACTTCAATCTACTACAAAGATACAAAGATAAACATAGTAGACACTCCTGGCCACGCGGATTTCGGCTCTGAGGTAGAGCGTGTTTTACGAGCTATTGATTCTGTGCTTTTACTCGTGGATGCCGTAGAAGGACCAATGCCACAAACAAGATTCGTATTAAAGAAATCTCTCGAGTTAGGACTAAGGCCTATAGTAGTAATAAATAAAATAGACAAACCAGCTGCCGATGCTCACAGAGTGCATGATGAAATTTTAGAATTATTTTTTGAATTGGGCGCTACTGAAGAACAAGCAGATTTTGAAACTATATATGCTATCGGAAGAGAGGGAAAAGCATTTAAAAAATTAGGTGATGATTCAAAAGATTTGTCACCACTTTTAGATTTGATTTTAGAAAAAGTAAAACCTGCTTCCAAAGATCAAGACGGTAAAATGTCTGCTCAAGTTTTCAACCTTGGTTATGACAATTTCTTGGGAAGAATGGCTGTATGCAGAATATACTCTGGAAAAATAGTTTCTGGTAGCTCAGTCCTAGTAAAAGGGTTTTCTCATGACGAACAAGAAATAAATGAAACACGAAAAGGAAAGATTACAAAACTTTTTTCTTTTGAAGGTATTGCTAGAAAAGATGTAGAGTACGCGACTTCTGGAGATATAGTGATGATATCTGGTATACCGGATATTTATATCGGAGAGACAATTTGTGAAGATGATTCAGTAGAGCCACTGCCTCACATTGCGATAGATGAACCGACACTGTCTCTAAATTTCTTGGTGAACGATTCTCCATTTGCAGGTACTGAAGGAAAATTTGTGACTTCTCGTCAAATAAAAGAAAGACTTGAAAAAGAACTTGAAATAAACGTGGGATTGAAAGTAGATTTTTCTCCAGACCAAGGTGATAAATCTGGACCTTCATTTTTCAAAGTATATGGACGTGGAGAACTTCACATTGCAATTCTTTTAGAAAATATGCGCAGAGAAGGTTTTGAAATGCAGGTGTCTCAGCCAGAAGTTATCATCAAAGAAAAGAATGGAGTAAAGACAGAGCCATACGAAGAATTGGTGATAGATGTTCCCATGGAATCAAGTGGAAGTGTGATTGAAAAGATTGGAAAAAGACGTGGAATCATGAAAGACATGGTTGAGAAAAATGGTATTGCGAGAATTATTTTTGATATACCTACTCGCGGATTGCTTGGCTATCGCGGAGAGTTTATTATCGATACAAAAGGAGAGGGAATAATGAGCTCACGAGTTACAGGCTTTAAAGAACATGCTGGTGAAATCAAAAAGCGTTCATATGGTTCAATGACTTCTATGATTGGAGGTAAAGCTGTGGCGTTTGCCTTGGCAAACTTGCAAGAACGTGGTATATTATACATAGAACATGGTAGTGAAGTTTACGAAGGAATGGTTATCGGTAACGTTCTAAAAGGAGAAGACATGGCTGTAAATCCTACTAAAGGAAAACAGCTTACAAATATGCGAGCTTCTGGTACTGATGAAGCGATAACTTTAAATCCTCCATTTATCTTAAGTATTGAGAGAGGATTAGAAGTCATGAACAACGATGAATATCTGGAAGTCACTCCAAAATCTGTAAGACTAAGAAAGAAATATTTAACAGAGTTAGATAGAGTAAAGAAAAATAGATCATAAAAGTAAAAGTAAGAATTAATTTAGAAAAAAAATAAATTTATGTCAACAATATCTTTTAAACCAAAAAAAATTACTAAAAAAATAATTTCACATCTTACTGACCGGTCTTTTGATGTTATTATGAATCGTTTTGGTTTGACACCTGACGGTGAGAGACACACACTAGAGGAGATTGGTAAAAAATATAAAATTACTAGAGAGCGTGTTCGCCAGATAGAAGACGTAGCTCTTTCTGCTATTAAAAAGTCAGATGCTTACAAATTAGAACAAGCAGCTTTTGAAGAATTGAAACAGCTTATCAAAAACCTTGGTTCAATAATTCCAGAGCATGAGCTTTTGCCATACATATCAAAAGATAAGACGACACAAAATCATATTCACTTTTTCCTTACTCTAAGTGATTCTTTTAAAAAGCATCGTGAAGATGAACATTTTCATACTCGTTTTAGTGTAGATGATGAGATGGGTGAAAAAGTACACGCTACATTAAAAAAGCTTTATACAAGCCTAAAAGATGAAGACCTTATACCTGAGACTGAAATGATTAAAATGTTTTTTGATCATATGAAAGATGTATCTGAGCAATACCGAGATGACGAAATAGCTAAAAGATGGCTATCTATGTCAAAGAAAATTGCCAAGAATCCATTTGGAGAATGGGGAAAAGCTTCAAGTCCAAATGTACGTACTCGTGGTGTAAAAGATTATGCTTTCTTGGTCATGAGACGTCATGGTTCACCAATGCATTTCAAAGAGGTAGCAAATTCTATTTCAAAGACTTTTAATAAAAAAGTTCACTATGCTACTTGTCACAATGAATTAATCAAAGATTCTCGCTTTGTACTAGTAGGTAGAGGAATGTATGCTTTATCTGAGTGGGGTTACAAGGCTGGTACTGCTCGTGAGGTTATCCGAGATATACTAAAAAGAGAAGGCCCAATGACAAAAGATGATGTTATTGAAAAAGTAAATAAGGAGAGATACTTCAAGAAAAACACAATTTTAGTAAATCTAGTAAATCCAAAATACTTTAAAGTTGATAAGAACGGATTATACTCTATCGCTTAAATTAATAAAATATCAAAACTAAAAAATACAGCCTAAAAAGCTGTATTTTTTAGTTTTTTTATATTAAACTATTAACATGGATGCATTTTTAGAAGGTGTTGAGGAGGGAGTAATAGAATACTGGCCTTGGCTTCTTGCTACAGTAGCTCTCTTTTTCCTTTGGTATTACGATATGCTGTATGGTTTAGTAAAAGGCATTCTTCCACTGATAGGAACTTTTTTTCTCGGATGGGTAGCATATAAAATGTGGATTCACTACATAAGACAGGATTTCATTTCCGGTATTGATTTTGTTTTACTTGAAATTATTCCTCCTCGTGAAGTATTACGTTCACCAAAAGCCATGGAGCTTTTTATCACAAATGCTCTTTATCACTGGAGTTACAAAGGAGGTAAAGAAGAGTATTGGCAAGGAGCTGTCTGGTTCTGGTTTTCTTTGGAGATAGCATCCATAGATGGACAAGTACATTTTTATATTCGTACGCCTACCCGTATTAGAGGATTGATTGAGACACAAATGTACGCTCAATATCCTCAATCACAAATAAGAGAAGTTCCAGACTATACTTTGGCAGTCGACAAGATAAGTCCTGAGAGTGCATGGATGGGCTGGGGTTGTGAATTTGGTTTATTAAAACCAGAGGCTTATCCACTAAAAACTTATGTAGACTTCGGTCTAGATAAAGATCCAAAAGAAGAATATAAAGTAGATCCTATTTCTCCAATAGTAGAGCTTTTTGGTTCTATAAAAAAAGGTGAACAAATGTGGTTGCAGATTGTCATCACTCCAGTAAAGAAAATGTATCATACAAAAGGTACTTGGTTTGGTACGCATGATTGGGTCACGGAATCTAGAAATGAATTATTTAATTTGCTCAAAGATTATACCAGTGTTAAACAACGTCCAGGTGATCCAGGCAACTCTCGAGTGGAAGTTCGTGTACCTGCATACTTAGACAGAGCCACAAAGGCTATGAGTGCTAAGACTTCAAAAATTGGTTTTGAGACAGGCATCAGAGTGATGTATGTAGCTAAAAAAGAAGCTTGGGATATGAGTAGCCGGAGAAACATCCGTCTTATCTTCCGTCAGTATGATGCACCAGACGTAAATGGATTAGTGCGTATGAATTCCACACAGGCAGATGCATACAGTGGACTCTTTGGACTTTCACAAGAAAAAGTGATGCTATTAGCAGATAGAATGCTTCATGAATATCGTGAAAGGGGATTCTTTCATCTTCCTATGAGGCATCATTTATTTAACAAGCATGCACTTAGTTGGCCATTTGAAAGTATTATTGCTGGTTCAGTCTTAATCCAACCTTTCTTTTTGCCATATTTCCACCCACAAACTTTCGTTTTAAATACAGAAGAAATAGCCACTCTTTGGCATTTCCCTGGTCAGATATTAAAAGTTCCTACACTCGAACGTATCGAGTCTACAGACGCTTCTCCTCCTACAAATTTACCAACTTAATATGATAGAAAATATACAAGATATTCCTTTAAAGGATGAAAAATATTCTTTTTTAAAGTCTAGGAAATTCAAGCTTCTTACCACTTCTTTTTCGGTGTTAGTTTTTTTTATTTTAATATATGTTTTTCTTTTTAGTGCACCATCAAATTTTATACCTGGCACTATATTGCAAGTAGAACCAGGCATGAGCCTGCATAGTATTTCATTAAAATTAAAAAATGAAAATATTATACGCTCGAGGTCTATGTTTGAAATTTTTGCTATAGCTTTTGGTGGTGAAAAACGTATAAAATTTTCAGATTATTTATTTCAAGAAAAAATTCCTGTATACAAAGTGGCTCTTTTAATAGTAAAAGGGGAACGTTATATGGCACCAGTAGTGGTCACTATACCGGAAGGTCTGAATATAAATGAAATTGCAGATGTATATAGTAAGAAATTAAAATATTTTAATGAAAATAACTTTTTATTAAAAGCCAAGGAAGGCTATCTTTTTCCTGACACTTACTATTTCTTGAGTACAGACACAGAGGTAAAGGCCATTGAATCTATGAGTAAAAATTATGAGAAAAAAATCTCACCTATTCGCCCAGACATTGTTTCTTCAGGAAAGACTGAAAATGAAATAATTACTATGGCGTCAATTTTAGAAAAAGAAGCAAGTGGTGACGCTGATAGGGAGCTCATATCTGGAATTTTATGGAAGAGACTCAGTATAGGAATGGCTCTACAAGTAGATGCTGAACCAAATACATACAAGACAAAAGGATTACCTAAAAATCCAATCGGCAACCCTGGATTGGAGGCTATAAATGCAGCATTAAACCCAAAAAAATCAGCATATTTATATTATCTACATGATAAAGATGGCATCACTCACTATGCCAAGACTTTTTCTGAACATAAAAAAAATATAGCTAAATTTTTAAAATAAGGTTAGATTAATTCTATGAAGCAAAACAAGCAAACAGTATTTGTGGGACTTTCAGGTGGGGTGGACAGCGCTGTGTCTGCCACTTTGCTAAAAAATAGTGGTTATGAGGTAGTGGGAGTTTTCATAAAGACTTGGCACCCAGACTTTATAGAATGCAATGAAGAAGATGAAAAGAGAGACGCTATGCGTGTAGCCGCGTATTTAGATATACCATTTTTGACCCTAGACCTAGAAGATGTATATAAAAAAGAAGTCGCAGACTATATGATAAGAGAGTATGAAGCTGGTAGAACTCCAAATCCAGATGTCATGTGCAATAAGGAAGTAAAGTTTGGAGCGTTCTTAAAAAAAGCACTTTCTATGGGGGCTGATTTTGTGGCGACAGGGCATTATGCACAGCGGGTACAGAAAAATTCTTCCGCTTTACCCGCAAGTGGGCTCCGACACGGACAGAATTTTTCTGTACCCGCTGTGCTGGGGAAAGGCGTAGACCCAAGCAAAGACCAAAGTTATTTTCTTTGGACTTTAAATCAAAAACAATTATCTAAAATTTTATTTCCTATTGGGCATCTAAAGAAGACAGAAGTTAGAAAATTGGCGAAAAAATTTAAATTACCTGTAGCAGAAAAACATGATAGTCAAGGTATTTGTTTTTTGGGTGCGATTGATTTAAAAGAATTTTTAAAGCATTACATAAAATCAAAGAAGGGCAAAGTTCTAAATACGGAAGGGGAAGTGATAGGTCATCATGATGGAGCTGTATTTCATACGCTCGGAGAAAGACATGGTTTTGTAATTACTAAAAAGAGTCCAAATGATGGAGCTTATTATGTGGTAGCTAAAGATATAAAGAAAAATATTTTGGTTGTGTCGCAGAAAAATGAGAAAGATACTTTTTCTCAGTCGCTCGGTCCCTCACTGCGTTCAGCCACTCCTTCTAAAAAGCACATTTCTCATTTTTCTGTAGATTTGGAAAATCCAAATTGGATTTCAGAAATTCCACAAGAAAATAAAAACTACACAGCGCAAGTTCGTTATCATGGAGAATTTTTACATTGTAAAATTAAAATCAAAACAAAAGACAGTGCAGAGATAATTTTTGAAAAACCAGTTTTGGTAGCGAGCGGTCAATCTATAGTAGTCTATGATGATGACATTTGCCTAGGTGGTGGAGTAGTTGTATAATTGGCCTATGTCTCAATTTTTTATACAAAACGGTGATGTTATTTTAAGATTAGTAGTAGCTGCAGGCTTGGGCCTATTTATAGGTCTAGAGAGAGCTATTGTTCACAAAGAAGCTGGCATGAAGACTCATGCCTTGGTATCTATTGGTGCAGCTTTGTTTATAATAATTTCTGAAATGATAGCAATAAAACACGGCACTTTTGGCGGATTTGATCCTACTAGAATGGCTTCACAAATTATCGTAGGTATCGGTTTCTTGGGAGCTGGTTCTATAATTTTACAAGGAAATAGATTGATGGGTCTCACTACAGCAGGAGGATTATGGGTCACAGCTGGGGTAGGTATGGCTTCTGGTTTTGGATTCTTCAGCCTAGCTTTTATAGTCACTGGTATTATATTTATAGTGCTTACCGCCGTAAATATAGTAGAAAAACCTATCAGAAAAATGGCTGGGGAGAAAATAGACGATAAATTCCAGAGCTAATAAAAAAATGGATTCAAATGAGATTAGGTCAAGATTTTTAAAATTTTTTGAAAAGAGGGAACATAAAATAATTCCTTCAGCTTCACTAGTCCCTGAAAACGATCCATCAGTTTTATTTAATACTGCCGGCATGCAACCATTGGTGCCGTATCTCTTGGGACAACCTCACCCTATGGGTAAGAGAATTGTCGATATACAAAAATGTGTACGCACTGGAGACCTTGACGACATAGGTGATAAACGCCACTTTTCTTTTTTTGAAATGATGGGCAACTGGTCTCTCGGAGATTATTTCAAAGAAGACGCTATCAAATGGAGCTATGAATTTCTAACTTCAAAAGAAGAAGGATTAGGCTTAGATATAAATCGACTTTATTTTACAATATTTAAAGGAGATGAAAATGCTCCTTTTGATGAAGAATCAAAAAAGATTTGGATGAGTTTGGGTATTCCTGAACATAGAATTTATGCACTAGGAGCTGAAGACAATTGGTGGAGTCCAGGAGACAATGGCCCATGTGGTCCATGTAGTGAAATGTTTTACGATATGTCTGGTGATGTCGGAGATTTGCCACATGAAGATTTTTTGAAAGCTATAAATGATGAGAGAGTTATAGAAATTTGGAACGATGTTTTCATGGAATATGAAAAGAAAGACGGTAAAGTAATAGGTAAATTAAAACAAAAAAATGTAGACACAGGCGCAGGCCTAGAGCGCATTACGGCAGTAATGCAAGGTAAACAAACAGCATACGATACTGATTTACTTCAAGGTGCGTTAGACATAGTCAAAGAATCCTCTTTGAAATTTGATGAAAAGTCTACTAGGGTCATTGTGGACCATGTGAGGACAGCCACTTTTTTAATTTCTGATAGTGTTATACCAGCAAATAAAAATCAAGGCTATGTCTTGAGAAGATTAATTAGAAGGGCAGTATTTAAAATGCGTAATTTAGAATCACATAAAGTTTTAAGTACTAATCTAATTAAATTTTTTGTCGATAAATATTCACCAACTTATCCAAATTTAAGAGATTTAGATATTAAATCTATATTTCAAAAAGAAGAAGAAAGATTCTTGAATACTTTAAATGAAGGGGCGAAAGAATTTGAGAAAGGTACTGACCCATTTGTCTTGGCCACAACTTATGGTTTTCCGATAGAGCTTACCGAAGAATTGGCAAAAGAAAAAGGACAGACTATAGATAAAGAAGATTTCAAAAAAAAGATGGCAGAGCACCAAAAGCTTTCTCAGACTTCTTCAGCAGGGATGTTTAAAGGAGGTCTCGCAAATCATAATGAAAAAACTATTCGTCTTCACACAGCTCACCACTTATTATTAGCTGCACTTCAACAAGTCGTAGATAAAAATATAAAACAAAGAGGTAGTAATATCACGGAAGAACGTTTGCGTATAGATTTTCTATGCGACCACAAGCTGACCGACGAAGAAAAACAAAAAGTGGAAGATTTAGTAAATGAAAAAATAAAAGAAGGGCTTGTTGTCACTCGTCATGAAATGGCAAAAACTGAAGCAGAAAAACTCGGTGCAGAGATGGAGTTTGGTGTCAAATACGCTGACACAGTCTCAGTGTATTCAATAGGTAAAACCTCTGAGATAAATAATGACACATTTAGTCTAGAATTTTGTGGTGGTCCACATGTAAAAAACACAAACGAACTCTCAATTTTTAAAATTCAAAAAGAAGAATCTGTGGCACAGGGGATTAGACGCATAAAAGCTGTTCTTGTTTCTTAAGTAGTGATATAATTTCACTATGAATATCTTGGGTATTTTTTCTAAAGTAAAAAAGAAAGATGAGCTAGTATTAGTTTTTGATATTGGTTCTTCGTCTGTAAAAGCAGCACTTTTTTATATACGAGAATCTGGTGTACCAAAGATTATTACTTCTATCCGTGAACCGATAATACTCGAAGATAAGGTAGACCCAGATAGATTTTTACTTTTGACAATTCAAGCACTAGAGACTGTAACTAATAAAATTTACACCAAAGGCCTAGGTGCTCCATCAAGGATTTTCTGTATATTTTCTTCACCGTGGCATATTTCTCAGACTAGAGTTATCAGCTATAAACAAGACACACCTTTTGTATTTACTTCAAAATTGTCCGAAGAGTTGATACAAAAAGATATAGCCGTCCTCAAAGAAAATTATTTAAAAAAGTATTCAGATGCTGATCACGCTCTCCGTTTGATTGAATTAAAAAATATTAAAATAGTTTTAAATGGTTATGAGACTATAAAACCACTCGGTAAAAAAGCCAAAGAAGTCGAGATGACTATCTTTGTATCAATGAGTGAAGAAAAAGTATGTAAAAAAATAGAAGAAACCATAGCCAAACATTTTACTTCTAGCGCTATTAGTAGTGAAATAAAATTCTCTCCATTTACATTGGCAGCCTTCACTATAATTCGTGATTTATTTGTAGATCAAAATAATTTCCTTTTGATAAATATCGGGGGAGAAATCACGGACATTTCAATGATAAAAAATGATATTTTACGAGAGTCCACTTCTTTCCCACTCGGCATAAACTTTATGATACGTGAGGTCGCCTCTACTATGAAATGCTCTCTCGCCGAAGCCAAGTCCCTCATTTCTCTCTTCAAGGATGGGCACGCCGCACCAAATACATTAAATACATTAGAGCCAGCTATAGCCAAGCTAAAGATAGAATGGCTAAAGAAATTCCAAGAATCCCTAGCAAATTTGTCCAATGATATTTCCATACCAGCCTTTGTGTACACAACTGTAGACAAAGACTTGGCAGAATTTTTTGCTGAAATAATAAAGACTGAGCAATTCAACCAATACACTCTCACAGAATCAAAATTCCAAATTGTATTTTTAAATATTGAAAATTTACATGGTATAGCAGAATTTGGGGAAGACTCCATGTTTAATGCTTTCCTCACTATTGATGGAGCTTATATAAACCGCTTTTTAGCAAAAGTTCCCGAGCGTAACTTTGAAAAATTCTTACTACAAGATAAAATATAATTATGCCTAAAAATTTATTTCAAGACATGGTAAAGGTAAAAAATTCTTCTCCTAAAACTCTCCAAAAAGAGATGGTGAGACCCACTACCGTAAGACAATCTCCGAGAATGGAAGAAGTAAAAAAATACCCTAGTGTAAAAAAAATTCCTAGGCAAGAATTTTCTCAAAGAGAAATTCCTGAGTACAGAGAATTTAAAGAAAATAAAAATACAAAATCTCGCCACGGGCTTTGGTTGGTAGCTTTTATTTCAATAATATTTTTTATCTTTGCTTTGTCTTTTCTTTTTGCTAGGGCTACAGTAACAGTAAATCCAAAGGTAAATGATTTTGCCCTAGATAAAAATTGGTCTGCTATAAAAGATATAAATTCAAATGGTCTATCTTTTGATTTAGTCATCATCTCTGGTGAGGAAGTCAAAAAAGTTTCTGGTGGAGAAGAAAAAGAAGTATCTTTAAATTCCAAAGGTAAAGTTTTTATTTACAATACATTTAGTGCTTTACCTCAAAAACTTGCAAATAATACAAAGCTCGAAGGTTCAAATGGTAAATTTTACAAGACCAGTAGTGAAGTCACAGTTCCAGGCATGAATATAGATGGCACTGCTGGGAAAATAGAAGTGGGTATCTTAGGCATGGAAGCAGGGCAAGAGTACAACAGTGAACCCCTTGATTTTACTTTATCTGGGTTTAAGGGAACTCCAAAATATTCAAAGTTTTATGGCAGGAGCAACGGAGCAATAACTGGTGGATTTAAGGGGAAAACACTAGTCATAGCTGAAGAAGAGCAACAAAAGGTATTCAATGAGCTAAAAGTAGCCTTGAAAGACAAGCTTTTACAAAAAGCTATTGACCAAATTCCAAATGGCTTTATCCTATTTAAAGATGCAGCTTTCTTAAATATAGACGAAGAAGGTGTCGAATTTACCTCAGAAGACGGTAATACTCCAGTAAAAGTAAAAGGCACACTTTATGGTTTTTTGTTTAGTGAAAAAGAGTTGACTACAAAAATTGCCAAAGACAGTATAGCCAATTATGACGATAGCGAAGTATATATACCAAATATCAAAGACTTAGTTTTTACTATGATTGATAAAGACATATCATTTAGTGATGTCCAAAATATAAATTTCAATTTGTCTGGTAATGCCAAGGTCGTCTGGAAGTTTGATGACGCTAGTTTTGCTGGTTCGCTTTTAGGTAAATCAAAAAATGATTTCAATCAAATATTATCAGAATATCCTCACGTGGATTCTGCCGAGCTAGAGCTCAGTCCATTTTGGGTCAGATCAATACCAAGTAAATTAAAAGACATAAAGGTAATAGTAAATTATCCAAAATAAATCAATATTATATATACAAAACACATTGACCAATGGTCATAATTCTGTTAGTATAAAAATACAAATGAGTCAAATTAAAAACGAAAAACCTTTGACGACAAAAGGCACTGTAACAGAAGCATTACCATCTACTTTGTTTCGAGTAAACATCAAAGAGAACGAAATAGATAAAGAAATTTTGGCATATCTATCTGGGAAAATGCGAATGCACAGAATCAAGGTTTTAGTCGGTGATTCTGTCGAAGTTGTCCTCGATTCTTATGGTGGAAAAGGGAGGATTGTAAAAAGGTTGTAATTTTTTTAATAATAGTGTATTATACTAAGTACGGTTCTTAAGTTTTAATAGTATTTAGAAATAAGGGTTTTTTCCCTTTTTTTGTCTAATTTTCTGTGTATTTATGAAAATCAAATCAGCAGTAAAAAAAATTTGTCATAATTGTAAAATGGTTAAAAGAGCCAGGCATTTAAGAATTATCTGCTCAAATCCTAAGCATAAACAAAAACAATAATTAATATGAGAATCCTTGGAATAACAATACCAGACGAAAAAAGATTAGAATTTGGCTTGACTGTACTATACGGTATAGGTCTTTCTACTTCTAGAAAAATTTTAGCTCAAGTAAATATTGATGCTGGACGTCACGCTAAAGATTTAAACGATGACGAAGAAAATAAAATCCGTGCTGTCATAGAAAGTATGACAATAGAAGGAAACTTGAAAAGAGAAATTTCAGCAAACATAAAAAGATTAAAAGACGTGAAGAGTTACAGAGGTACTCGCCACATGAAGAGATTGCCAGTCAGAGGTCAACGTACAAAAACAAATTCAAGAACTGTCAGAGGTAACGTACGTAGAACAATGGCATCAGGTAAGAGAAAAGAAAGTAAGACATAATTTATGGTAAAAACAACAGATAAAAAAGAAATAAACGAAGAGGTAAAGGAAGAAAAAGTTATCTCAAAATCTAGCAAGAAAAAATTGTCTGCTGGAGTTTTACACATTGAGGCGACTTTCAACAATACCAAAGTACTTTTTTCAGATAAAGGAGGCAATACATTATTTTGGTCAAGTGCAGGATCTCTTGGTTTTCGTGGTGCAAAAAAAGGTACACCTTTCGTAGCTTCAAAGATAGGAGATTTAATCGGAGGAAAGGCAGCACAAATCGGAGTCAAAGAAGCAGATGTAGTAGTCTTAGGAGTTGGATCTGGTCGCGAATCAGCAATCAGAGCATTTATGGCACACGGTATTCAAATCACTTCTATAGTAGATGCGACACCTGTACCACATAATGGTCCAAAAGCTAAGAAGCCAAGAAGAGTATAGTTAAAAAATAATTTAAAAAAGTTATGATATCAAAACCAAAATTTAAAATTTGCAGAAGATTAGGACCAGGAGTATATGACAAATGTCAGACTGCTAAATTTTCTACGGCTGCCCAAAAAGGTGGTTTTGGAGGCAAACGCCCAAAGGCTATGTCTGAATACGGTACACAATTTATAGAAAAGCAAAAAGTTAGATTTTCTTATGGAGTTACAGAACGCCAACTTTCAAATTACATCAAAAAAGCATCAGCAGTAAAAGGTGTCGGTACAGTAGATAAATTTTACGAAGGACTAGAGTCTCGCTTGGACAATGTCATCTACCGAATGGGTCTTGCTCCAAGTAGACGAGCAGCTCGCCAAATGGTTTCTCACGGTCACTTTATAGTAAATAGTCACAAAGTTACTATACCTTCATATGAAATAAAACAAGGAGATGTCATAAAAGTTCGTGAAGGATCAAAGAGTAAGAAAATTTTTGGAAATTTAGCAGACAAACTTAAAGATTATATTGCACCGAGCTGGGTATCATTTGATTTAGGAAAAATGGAAGGAAGTGTATCAGGTAAGCCAAAGAACGGAGATACTTTCCTAAACCTTAACGCAGTCTTGGAATTCTATAGTCGTTAATTTATTATTTTTATTTGCTCTTCGTAGAGCAATCATTATTAAAGCTTAACTTTTTAAATTATGCCTGAATATAAAATAATCATACCTTCTAAGCCACGAGTTGTTTTAGAAGAAGAAAATAAGGGAGTATTTGAAATCGATGGTCTATATCCTGGATATGGTCATACTCTTGGTAATAGCCTACGAAGAATTATACTTTCATCTCTACCAGGGGCTAGTATCACTTCAGTAAAAATAGACGGAGTTACTCACGAATTCCAAACAATGGAAGGCATAAAGGAAGATGTTATAGTAATGATTTTAAATCTAAAAAAGACTCGTTTTAAAATGATCACTGATGAGCCACAGACAGTGACTCTTTCTGTAAAAAGTCCAAAGACAGTCACTGCAGGTGACATAAAGACTACTGGACAAGTAGAAGTCTTAAATCCTGAACAACACATTGCCGAAGTTACAGGCAAGATAAATTTGAATATTGAAATGCGAGTAGAAAAAGGACTCGGTTTTATACCAAAAGAAATTTTCCATAAAGAAAAAGTAGACGTAGGTACTATTGCTGTAGATGCTATCTTTACTCCTATTCGTCGTGTAGCTTATGAAGTTGAAAACATGCGTGTAGGTGACAAGACAAACTTTAATCGTCTTAGAATTTCTATAGAGACAAATGGTACTCTTTCTCCACGCGAAGCTTTGACTCAATCTATAGAAATCATGATAAAGCAATTAAAAGCTATCGTTGATTTCAAAGAAGTAGAAGAAGAAGTAAAAATAGAAAAGAAATCATCAAAAAATGAAGACAAAGACGAAGATAAAGATGAAAAAGATACAGATGTAGCTGATGTATTAAAGACTCGTACTGACAGCCTAGATCTTTCTACTCGAACACTAAATGCTCTTACAAATGCGAACATCCGAACACTTGGAGGATTGGCTCGCAAAAAGAGAGAAGATCTTCTTGAAGTAGAAGGCATTGGTGAAAAGGGAATTACAGAAATTAAAAAGGTTCTTAGTAAGTTTGGTTTAAATTTGAAAGAATAATATGAGACATCACAACGCAAACAGAAAATTCGGCCGAAGTAAGACACAAAGGAGAGCACTCTTAAACTCTTTGGCATTCAACTTGATTACACGTGGAAAGATAAAGACTACTTTGGCTAAAGCTAAAGAATTGCGTCCTTTTGCAGAAAAGTTGGTAACTCGTGCAAAAGTAGGTACTCCAGCAGGACGCCGACTTATAATTTCAAAATTGGGAGGAAGTCACACTCGTGAAGTAAAGAAACTTTATGAAGTTATCGCTCCAAAATACGCAGATAAAAAAGGTGGATATACACGAGTTTTGAAATTGGGAGTACGAAAGTCAGACGGTGCACCTATGGCTATTATTGAATTTGTATAATTAAAAATATGAAAAAAGAAACAAAAAATAAAAAAATACAGAATACAAAAGAAATCAAAACCATAGATGCGAGTGGTAGAACTTTAGGCCGAGTAGCTTCAGAAGTAGCTATCAATCTATTAGGTAAGACAAAAGCGACTTTTGAGAGAAATGCTTATACAGGTTTTCCTGTAAAAGTTTTAAACGCAGGACAAATTCGAATCACACCAAAAAAATTGGAAAGTATTTATCACACTAGATACTCTGGTTATCCAGGAGGTCAACGTGTTTTAAAAGGTACAGAGACAAAAGATAAAAAAGGAATGCGAGAGCTTGTAAAGCTTGCTGTATATCACATGCTACCAGGAAACAAGCTACGCCGAACAATGATGAAAAATTTAACAATTGAGGAATAAAATATATGGCAACAGAGAATAAAGAAAAATACATAGAGGCTATAGGACGAAGAAAAACTTCTACTGCTCGCGTACGAATCACACCATCAGCAAAAGCTCATTTTGTTGTAAACGATTTAGATTCAAAAGATTATTTTAAAACAGACGAACAACGCCGTCTTATCTTGGATCCTATGACAAAAGATTTAGTTGAAGGACAAGACAAGACTATAAAATGGAGTGTAGAAGCTCATGTTTCAGGTGGAGGAATTCACTCTCAAGCTGAAGCTATTCGCCATGGACTTTCAAGAGCATTGGTAAAATCAGATGAAAGTCTACACAGTGGACTAAAATCTCTTGGTTTCCTAAAACGTGATCCTAGAGCAAAAGAACGCCGTAAATTCGGACTCAAGAAAGCTCGTAAAGCACCAAAGTGGTCAAAACGTTAAAACATTTTCTAAAAAGAAAGTCAAAAAGGATATTTATTATAGTAATAAATATCCTTTTTGTTTATTTGTTCTTTTAAAAAATATTGAAATCAAGAGTTTTAAGATTGAATTGCACTGGTAATTATGTAGGTCGATTATTAATTTTTAATTGAAAACTCCGCTATTTTATAGTAAAAAATATAGGGGTGCTTATATAAAAAAAGCATGTTATACTTTATAGACATAAAATCAAATTAAAAAGTACTTATGGAACAAAAGATAATCTTAGAATGGTCAAAATTGCTTCAGTTAACTGCAAGTGAGGTAGCAAAAATAGAAGAAAAAGCTGGTGTTTTTCGTATATCTAAAAAAAATAGTGATGGAAAATACTATATTGTTTTTGTTGGGAGTGGAGATAATTTAAAATCCGAACTACAAGGTATAGAGTCAGGTCAAAAAGGAAATGAGTTACTAACCTTAATACTGGCCCAGGAAGGACCATTTGCTTTTAAGTATGCTGTGGTTGAAGAAGCAAAAATTAGAAAGGCAATAGAAAAGCAAATGTATAATCATTATGCACCTATAGCTAATCAAGGAAGTGAGCCAGAAAGTAATCTAGATATTAAAGCTAATTTGAGTTAAAAAATGACACTAGTTATAGGCTTAAAAGCAAAAGATGGGATAGTGATTGCCTCAGACAGTCGGGCTAGTTCTGATATAACTAGTAATGATAAAGTACAAAAAATATTTCAACTAGGAGAACATAGTGCGATTGGTATAGCAGGTGATGGAGGTTTGGCAATGTATTTTTTAGACCAAATTAAACCCGGCCTTAATCATGGTACAGGCATTGTAGATTTAGCTGAACAAATAAGGAAAAAAGGTAAAGAATTATTTAATGATTATTTTCAACATCTTCAACCAAGCGAGCGTCCTTCTCTGCAGTTATTATTAATTGGCTACACTACTGACGCAAAGGCAGAAATGTATACTCTGCGAAGTACAGATAATTTTGTGCCGCGAAAAGGTGTGACTGGTTTTGAATCTATAGGTATTCCATATTTTGCTGATTATTTACTGAATCGTCTGTATGAACCTGATATAAAAACTGAGGCAGGAGTAGAACTTTGTGTTCTATGTATTGAAGAGACAAATTCTCAGCATAGAGGGGTTGGAGAGGCCAACAGAGTGGCTACTTTTTCAAATGTGGCTCCATTTGTAGAATTACCCGAATCAAAAATAAAAGAGTTGAGAGAGAAAGCTCAGAAATTCCAAATTGGACAAAAAAGCAAGTTTTACCCAGAAGAATAGATAAGACTCATCTTTAAGATTTCAATATGATTGCTTTAGTTAATATCCTTCAAAATATTCGGAATACCTCTAAGGGAGTAAAAACGTTAACAAAAAATCCCTCTTTCAAGAGGGATTTTTTTATGCTAATATTCAAGCATGAATGATGAAGAAATAAAACCTGAACCCGAAGAAGTAGAGGATGACGTCGTCGAATTTGAGTTCAATGATGACGGTGAAGAGGATTTGAAAAAGACTCTAAAAAAGCTTCGCTTGGATTTAAAAGTAGCAAAAAAAGAAAAAGAAGAATATCTGACAGGTTGGCAAAAAGAGCGAGCTGATTTTGCTAATTATAAAAAGAGCGAAGATGACAGAAAGGGAAATTATAGCGAGAGCTTAAGAGAGCATATACTTACTCGATTTTTGACGGTAGCTGATAGCTTTAATATGGCTTTTTCAAATCGTGAAGCTTGGGAAAAAGTAGATCCAAATTGGCGTACAGGTGTGGAGTATATCTACTCTCAACTAAACAGTGTTTTTGAGGAATATGGAGTAAAAGAGATAGGAAAAGAGGGAGAAAATTTTGATCCAAATATACATGAATCTATAGAGACAGTGGAGACAGATAAAAAAGAAAATAACCACAAGATAGCTAAAGTAATTCAAAAAGGTTACAAGATAGGTGATAGAGTCATGCGCCCAGCTCGGGTAAATGTATTCGAGTTTAAAGATGGAGAAAACACAAAATAAAATCTGCCAGAGCTGTAAGAAAGATTTCGTTGTAGAGCCGGAAGATTTTTCATTTTATGAAAAGATAAAAGTGCCACCCCCGACTCTGTGTCCGGAATGCAGACAGCGTCGTCGCTATGCTTGGAGAAATGAACGTACTTTATATCGCCGACCTTGTGATTTATGCGGAAAGAGTACGGTGACTATTTATTCTCCAAATAAACCACATAAAGTTTATTGTAATACTTGCTGGTGGAGTGATGGGTGGGATCCTTCTTCTTATGGCGTAGATTTTGATTTCAATCGTCCGTTTTTTGAACAATTTCACGAGCTACAGCTTCGCGTGCCTCGTATGGCTTTGCTAAACAAGAATAGTACAAATTCCGAATATACAAATCACTCCGCGAATAATAAAAATGCATATCTGTCTTTTGCTATTTTTGATAGCGAAAATATTTCTTACAGTACTTGGATTATGAAAAATTCTTACGACTGCATGGACTGTAGTTTCATAAATGAAAAAGGTGAAAGACTATATGAGTGTATAGACTCCAGAACTTCATATCAATGCCAGTACGGCATGTTTCTCAAAGATTGTTCTAGTTGTTTTTATTGTTATGATGCCCGTGGCTCCAACGATTGTTTTATGTCTACAAATTTGCGAAACAAGAGTTATGTATTTAGAAATACTCAGCTTACCCGCGAGCAATATTTAGAAAAAATAAAGGCTATTGATTTTTCTTCATTTAAAATTAGGGCTGAGTTGGAAAAAGAATTTAAAGAATTAATAGAAAAACAAGCAGTTCACCGCTATGTTGTTAGCGAGAGAAATGTGAATTCAATTGGATCATTGATATATGATTGTAAGAATATTTTTAATGCTTTTGAGCTCGAGAGGAGTGAAAATGGAAAAAATATTTATGGTGGACTCGAGCTTAAAGATTGTATGGATATTTATCATGCTGGATTTAACACCACCGAGCTTTGTTATGAATTACACGGATGTACTAGGCTTTCAAACTGCCAATTTTGCCACCTTTGCTATGACAATATGAATGTGATGTACAGTGATACTTGCCAGAATAGTCAAAATCTTTTTGGTTGTGTTTCTATAAAAAAAGGTGAGTACATGATTTTTAATAAAAAATACTCGAAAGAAGATTATGAAGCCTTGAAAGAAAAAATTATAGAACAAATGAAGACTACAGGGGAATATGGAGAATTTTTTCCACCAAGTATGGCACCAGTTTATTACAACGAAACACAAGGCAATCTTTATATGCCTTTAACAAAGGAAGAGGTCTTGGCTCGTGGCTGGAATTGGGAAGAAAATATTCCAGGAACTTTTGGCAAAGAGACAATAAAGAGCGAGGATATTCCAGATAAAATAGGTGATGTGCCAGATGATTATTTAAAAGAAATTTTTGCCTGCATTGAGTGTTCAAAGAACTATAATCTTACTCAAAATGAGCTTTTGTTTTATAGAAAAGAAACTATTCCATTACCCAGAAAATGTCCAAATTGTAGATATAAGAGAAGGTTTGATATGCGCCCAGCGAGAGCTCTATGGCACAGACAGTGTATGTGTGATAAAAAACATACAAACCATGAAGGTAGGTGTGAAGTAGAATTTGAGACATGTTATGCTCCAGAACGATCTGAAAAAGTTTATTGCGAAAAGTGTTATCAGCAAGAAGTTTACTAGATCGCAGTATTTACGCCATGGCGTAAATACTGCGGGTTGCTATTTGCCGAAAGATTCAAATAAGAATTTTTTTGTTTCTTCGTCTATCATTTGAGTGACTATTATCATCATCTCTGTAGTGAGACCCAAATCTTTTTTTATATTCATAAATAGGTGTTCGTAAGGGTAGGGGGAAATCCATGCAGAATTTTTTAGGCACACAAACCCAGCTTTTTTTAGTAAGTAGCGCAAGCTCTCTCGCTCACTTTTTCGACTCTCTGGTAGGTCTAGTAAAATTATTCTCCAAAACCCATCCCAAGTTGTATTTACTAGCATTGTTTCACTCTCCAAAGTCAGGCTATGTATCTTCTTTTTGCCCTCTTTTGTGAGTCTTACAAAGCTCTGGTGTGTAGAGTCGTGAAGCTCTACAAAACCTCCGTTTACGAGGTTTTTGAGGCTTCTAGCCATGGCGTAGGAGGCTTTTGGGTCTTTACTGTCTTTTAATATTTCGATAGGTAAAGCTGGCTTTTCTCCTAATATTTTAAGGATTTTTTTGGAATATTGGCCGTCTTTTTGGTTTTTGCTTGACATAGATATATCGTATCATATATACTAATTTATACAAGTATTTTGTGGTCACGAAATACTTGTCAAATTATACAAAACATTAATAATTTAACAAAATAAAAATATGTCAAAAATAATAGGTATAGACTTAGGTACAACAAACTCAGCATTTGCAGTAATTGAAGGTGGTGCTCCAAAAATTATAGAAAATATTGAAGGTGCACGTACTACACCTAGTATTGTTTCCATTGCAAAAAATGGTGACAGACTAGTGGGACTTTTAGCAAAGCGCCAAGCTGTGACAAATCCAGAAAATACTGTCTATGGTATCAAGCGTTTTATGGGTCACAATTTTGATGATCCAGAAGTTCAGAAAGATTTAAAAAATGCTTCTTTCAAAATTCAAAAATCTTCAAATGGTGGAGTAGAAGTGATGATTGGTGACAAGTGGATGCGTCCAGAAGAAATCTCTGCGATGATTTTGGGAAAAATGAAAGCAGACGCTGAAGCAAAGCTCGGAGAAAAAGTCACTGAAGCTGTGATTACTGTGCCAGCATACTTCAATGATGCACAGAGAAAAGCTACAAAAGATGCAGGTCAAGTCGCAGGGCTAGATGTAAAGAGAATTATAAACGAGCCGACAGCAGCAGCTCTCGCATACGGATTTAATAAAAAGAAAAATGAAAAGATAGTAGTGTATGACTTTGGAGGAGGAACTTTTGACGTGTCTGTCCTAGAAATCGGTGATGATGTCATCGAAGTAAAATCTACAGATGGAGACAGTCACCTCGGAGGTCGTGATATAGATCACAAGATTATCGCTTGGATTGCTGAAGAATATAAAAAGACTTCAGGCGTAGATGTGCGCAATGACAAGCTCGCACTTCAGCGATTGGATGAAGCAGCAGAAAAAGCAAAGATAGAACTCTCTACTTCCATAGAGACAGAAATAAATATTCCATTTATCACTTCTACTGCCGAAGGCCCACAGCACTTACTATTAAAGATGACTCGCGCTCAGCTCGAAGCTTTGGCAGATGAATATATCGCTCGCTCTATTGAAATCACAAAGCGTGCTATGACTGCATCTGGATTCAAGATGGAAGACATGAATGAAATCATAATGGTCGGAGGTCAGACTAGAATGCCAAAGATTGTGGAAGAAGTGAAAAAAGTTTTTGGTAAGACTCCAAACCTTTCTATAAACCCTGATGAAGTCGTAGCTCTTGGTGCTGCTGTGCAGGCTGGAGTACTTCAAGGAGACGTGCGTGATGTTCTACTTCTCGACGTTATTCCACTATCTCTAGGTATTGAGACTCTTGGAGGAGTAGCTACAAAACTAATCGACAGAAATACTACAATCCCAGCAAATAAATCTCAGACATTTTCTACAGCTGCTGACAATCAAACATCTGTGGAAATACACATTGTCCAAGGTGAAAGACCAATGGCAAGTGACAACAAATCTCTCGGCCGATTTATCCTAGACGGAGTGCCACCAGCACCACGAGGTATGCCACAAATCGAAGTATCTTTTGATGTGGATGCAAACGGAATATTGAATGTGACTGCAAAAGATAAGGCTAGTGGTAAGACTCAATCTATAAAGATAGAAGCAAGCTCTGGATTGAAAGATGAAGATATAAAGAAGATGCAACAAGATGCTGAGCTTCATGCTGAAGAAGATAAAAAGAAAAAAGAAGTAGTAGACATGAAGAATACAGCTGAGATGATAATCTATACTGCAGAAAAAGCTATCAAAGATGCCGGAGATAAAATACCAGCTGAATTAAAGACTGAAGTGGAATCAAAAATTACAGCACTTCGCGGAGTAAAAGACGGCACAGATGGTGAAGCTATAAAGAAGGCGACAGAAGAGCTTTCATCTGAGATGTCTAAAATAGGTGAGGCGATGCAAAAAGCTGGAGCTACTCCTGAGACAGGCACCACAGCTGAACCACAGCCAGAAGAAGTAAAAGCAAAAGATGCTGAGGTAAGAGATGTTCCACCAGAGGGTGAAGCACCTAAAGCGTAATTTAAAAAAGCCCCGCGGACTACCGCGGGGCTTTTTGTTTTCTGTATTTTTCTTTGTTTTTATTGTAAAATATATACTATATGGAAATCCCAGAAGTACCCTTTAATAGAGAACTTACTTATCTTGGAATCACTACTTACCGAGATAAAAATCAGCTTTTTGGTATCAAGCGCAAAGATAGGCGTCAGCATGTATACCTACTCGGAAAGTCTGGTACAGGTAAATCTGTCTTGATGTTCAACATGATAATTCAAAACATCCAAAACGGGGATGGAGTTTGCCTTGTAGACCCGCACGGAGAAAACGTAGAAGCTGTCCTCTCTGCTATTCCTCCACATAGAATCAAAGATGTGATTTATTTCAACCCTGCTGATGCCGAGCACCATATTGGTTTCAATGTGCTCGAGCTAGTAGACCCACAGTATAAACATCTCGTGGCTTCAGGCCTCATGGGTATTTTCACAAAAATTTGGGCAAACGCATGGAGTGCTCGAATGGAATATATTTTGAATAATACTATCTTGGCATTATTAGATACTCCAGGCTCTACAATGCTCGGTATTCCTCGTATGCTCGTAGACAAAGATTATCGTCAAAAAATAATCGCGAATTTGAAAGATCCTGTCATCAAAGCTTTTTGGGTGCACGAATATGAAGCATGGCAAGATAAATTCCGAAATGAAGCTATCGCTCCGATTCAAAATAAAGTCGGACAATTTTTATCTACTTCTATAATCCGAAACGTAGTAGGTCAGCAAAAAAGTACGATAAATATTTTTGACATGATGAACGAAGGAAAGATTTTTCTTGTAAACGTATCAAAGGGAAGAATCGGTGAAGACAACTCAGCCCTACTTGGAGGTATGATAATTACAAAAATTCAGCTGGCAGCCATGGAGCGTGTGCGTATACCCGAAGATGAGAGAAAGGACTTTTATTTATATGTGGACGAATTCCAAAACTTCGTGACAGATGCTTTTGCTAGTATTTTGTCTGAGGCTAGAAAATATCGGTTAAACCTGACAGTGGCACACCAGTACACAGCCCAGCTAGTGTCTGATAAGAGTACGGCTGTGCGCGACGCAGTCTTTGGAAACGTAGGTACTATGATAGTGTTTAGAGTCGGCTCTGATGATGCTGAATTCTTGGAAAAAGAATTTGAACCAGAATTTACTCCGAGTGATATTGTAAATCTTCCAAACTACAAAATATATTTAAAATTGATGATAGATGGTATCACATCTCGTCCTTTTTCAGCAAAAACATTGCCACCTATGGTAAAGTCTGGAAATAAAGAAATAGAAGATGCTGTTATAAATTCTTCTCGTGAGCTTTACTGTAGGTCCAAAGAAGACGTGGAGAGGGAAATAAATGAATGGAGTGGTATGTCTTTAGGTAGTGATACAGATGGACTAGGTATGGCTACAGGCATAGCAGGGAAATTTCCAGTGATATGCTCTATTTGTAAACAAGAGAGGACTGTTCCTTTCAAACCTGAGCCAGGCAGACCTGTGTATTGTAAAGATTGTATAGCTAAAATAAAATCTGGCGAGCTGAAACCAATCAAGGGCTCTATAAAACAAATCAACCAAGACCAAGATAAATTTTTCAAACCTTTGGCCGATCTCGGCATAGAGTTTACTGTAAAAGCCCCAACAGGTACAAAAGAAACTAGGGCAAATGAAGACAGATACCCAGAGAGACAAGACAATCACACAGAAAATAAAATAATTCCTAAAAAGAAACCAGCACCTAATCTAGGATTAAAAGAAGCATTGAAAAAAGTTTTTTCTATACCAAAAGCTCCTGCGCCTACTCCCGCTCCAGTAGTACAAAGACCAGAGCCAGAGCCTGTATCATTGGATGTTTTAAAAAATAAAATAAAAGACATAGTTCCACAAAAAGACAAATCTGCAAGTACAGAAGATAAAGATAAATTAAAAAATTTAATAGCCGGAGTCACACCATCAGCTGAAAAACAGGGAACTGAGCCACCACTAACAGCTGGAAACATAAAAGAAGTACCCGAAGACGTACTGAGAAAAATTCTAGAGGAATAAAATTATGCCAAAACCAAATCGAGTACAAATAATCAAATATGGTCCACCGCCACCAGAGCTTCCAGTCTTTGGTAAAGTAAAACCCGAAGAGGTTTCTTTTATTGGGCGTACAAATTATGTGGCTTCTCTCGAGGAGAAAAAATTCGTTTTTGGTATAAAGCGCATAGATAGGAGAAGACACCTATATATCATAGGAAAGTCTGGAGTAGGAAAGACAAAATTGATGGAGCTTTTTTTACGCCAAGATATTTCTTATAATCATGGACTTTGCCTGATTGACCCACACGGAGATGTGATAGATGCGATGCTCGATTATATTCCAAGAGAGCGTATAGAAGATGTGTGCATGATAGACCCGACAGATGTAGACTTTCCAGCATCTTTCAATCCGCTTGCAAACGTAGATCCGCTTTTTAAATTTCAGCTCACCCAAGGCCTAATCGAGGTATTTCAAAAGCAATTCGGTGCAAATTGGACACCTAGACTAGAGCACGTATTTCGTTTTACTTGTCTGGCGCTCTTGGATTACCCACATGCGACAATGCGCGGAATGATTTCAATGCTGACTGACAGAAATTACAGACAAAAAGTAGTGGAATATATTACTGATGACATGGTAAAGAGATTCTTTGCTATAGAATTCGCTGATTGGTCTGAAAAATTTGATACAGATGCTATTATCCCACTCGTAAACAAGCTCGGGCAATTCCTCTCTGACCCACTACTCCGAAATATATTTGGACAAAAGCAAAACAAAATAGATATTTCAAAATTGATGAATGAAGGAAAAATCATTTTGATAAACCTTTCAAAGGGTCGCCTCGGAGAAGAGAATTCTAGTTTCCTAGGCTCTATGTTTTTGACAAAAATCAAACAAGCCGGAATGGAGCGGGCGAGTATACCCGAAAAAGATCGTGTAGATTTTTATCTTTATGTAGACGAGTTCCAAAACGTCGTCACAAATACTTTTGAAAATATCTTATCCGAGGCGCGTAAATATGGACTAAACCTCACCATTGCTCACCAATATGTAGGACAGCTAATTCCAAAAGTTCAGCAAGCGGTCCTCGGAAATACTGGAGCACTCATATGCTTCCGTGTGGGTGGTGAAGATGCAGTAAAATTAAAACCAGAGTTTGCCCCAATATTCGATGTGAAAGATATGATAAATTTGGCTGTCGGAGAAATTTATATCAAGATGACAATAGATGGAGAATCTTACGACCCATTTTCTGCTGAGACTTTAAAAATTCTTCCACCGACACATCCTTCATATAGAGAAGAAATAATAGCAGCATCTAGAAGAAAATATTCTATATCAAAGGATGATGCAGCAAAATTGATAGCCGAAGAAGAAGCTACTATCATCCGAAGTGCTGAAGAAAAGAAAATAATTGAAGGAAAAACAAAAGACAATGTGAATAGTTCTCAGTCTTCACAAGAAGCTGAACCTATGATATAGTTGTTAAAATAACGTTATGAATAAAGACTATTATGAAATTTTAGGTGTTAATAAGAGTGCCTCCAAAGAAGAAATCAAGAAGGCTTTTTACAAGTTGGCGCACAAATACCACCCTGATAAAAAAGAGGGAAATGAGGCTAAATTTAAGCAGGTAAACGAAGCTTATCAGGTATTATCTGATGACAGTAAGCGTTCAAAGTATGACCAATTTGGAGCAGGGTATGAAAATATGGGAGGAAATCCTTATGGAGGTCAGCAAGGTGGCTTTGGCGGTTTTGATTTTTCTGGTTTCCAAAATGGTTTCGGGGGAGGCGGAGCTGAATTTGATTTTGGAAACTTAAATGATATCTTTAGTGATTTCTTTGGAGGTGGAAGACCACAACAGAGACGAGGCCGTGATATATCTACTGAAATACAAATATCATTTGCTGATTCAATTTTTGGTACAAATAGAAAAATTTTAATCACAAAGACATCTAGCTGTCTCACATGTAAAGGTTCTGGTGCAAAATCTGGTACAAAGATGGAGACATGCAAGACATGCAATGGTCAAGGAAAAATTCATGAAGCTAAGCGTTCATTTTTAGGTACTATCTCAAGTACAAAGCTTTGTGATAATTGTCATGGTGCTGGAGAAGTTCCAAAAGAAAAATGTGATACATGTAAAGGCCACGGTGTACTTCGCCGAGAAGAAGAAGTCTCAATAGCAATTCCAGCTGGTATCAGAAATGGAGAGATGATTCGCATGACAGGTATGGGTGAGGCAGTATCAAAAGGTACCACAGGAGACTTGTATATAAAGATAAATGTAATACCACACGCTATATTTGCTCGTGAAGGTCATGACTTGGTAATGAGTTTGAATTTAAAACTTTCCGATGCATTGCTCGGTATGAAATATCCGATAGAGACATTGGATGGAAAAATAGAAGTGACTATACCAGAAGGTGTATCCATAAATGAAATTCTTCGCGTGCGAGGCAAGGGTGTACCTATGGGTAAAAACAAGAGAGGAGACTTGCTCATAAAGCTAAACATAAAAATGCCTACAAAAATTTCTCGCAAATCTCGAGAGTTAATAGAAGAACTCAAAAAAGACGGCATATAAACCCACAGAAAAATGCTACCAGAATACATAATTTTTTTCGCAATTTTCCTAAATTTAATAGGACAAGTTTTTTATATAAAAAGTATTTTAAAAGGTGAAGCCAGACCAAATTTAGTCACTTGGTTTATATGGATGCTGGCACCATTTATCGGTGTATTTTTTCAATTAAAAGCCGGAGCAGGCTTATCTATTTTACCTATATTTATGGCTGGTTTTGGACCTCTTATAATTATTATTGCAGCTCTTTTGAAAAGGAATAATTTTTGGAAGACAACTCCTTTTGATATTTATTGTGGCTTGTTAGCCATTATTACTTTGTTTTGTTATGTACTTACTCAAAACTTAGGATTATCAATAATCTTTGCGATACTTACTGATGTGCTCGCTTCTATTCCTACTATTGTAAAGTCATGGAAATTTCCCGAGACAGAATCTAGCTCTGCGTATATAGGTGCTGTCGTTTCAAATATCATTGGTTTACTGATTATTAAAAATTGGTCTTTTTCTATATATTCTTTTGGAGTTTGGCTCGTAGTATTAAATCTTGGATTAACAATTATAATACATCGCAAAAAAATTATACTTTGGTATACTAAATAATATGAACGAAGAAATACCAAACAATTTTTTAGGGATAGACGAAGTGGCACAAGGTGATGCCGATGTTTTTATATTACCTATTCCACTCGAAGCCACAGTGAGCTATGGCAAAGGCACAGGCAGGGGTCCAGAGGCAATCATAAAAGCTTCACAGCAAGTAGAGCTATACGACCACGAGCTTGGCTATGAAGTGCAGGAAAAGGTAAAAATAAAGACTTTACCATTTGTAAAACTTCCAGAGGGATTAAACTCTAGCAATGCGGACACAGCTCAGCCTATAATTACTAGTGCCGTCGCACCATTTACAGATAAATTTGTATTGAGCTTGGGTGGGGAGCACGCTATTACTCCGGCTCTCGTCAGTGAGTATAAAAAGAAATATCCAGATTTATCTATTTTGTATTTTGATGCACACACAGATATGCGAGAAGAGTGGGGTGATACAAAATGGTCTCATGCTTGTGCCGCACGACGTTGCCAAGATAACCATGGTATAAAAAATATCGTCTGGGTGGGGACACGAAATACTTCGCTAGGTGAACAGCAATATATAAATAAAGAGCAAGTAAACTATGGTAATACCTATGATCTAAAAAAGATTTTGAGCCAGCTCGGACCAAATGTATACATTTCTTTTGATGTAGATGTATTTGATGTCTCTACCATGCCGGCTACAGGAACACCAGAACCAGGAGGAATTTCTTGGTATCAAGCTATGGAAATATTTGAAGCAGTCACTCGAGAAAAAAATGTAGTCGGTGCAGATATTGCTGAATGTGCCCCTATACCTACGCCTGGATTTCATGGTTATGATTTTCTAGTAGCCAAACTAGCTTTTAAACTAATCGGGTATAAATTTAGAAAATAATACCAATTTGACCGATATACTAAAAGTGTGTTAGAAAGTATATAGAAATGTAATTTCTAAAATCCAAATAATAAGTAAGGAGATAGAAAAACTATGCAAAAACCAAGCATAGGTCGTGTCGATTTCGAAGTCGATCGGTCGAGGAAAATCGTGTTTCCACCTAGCGTTCGTGGAGATGTATTTAAGCCAGAAGACGAGCTTCTGCGTCCTGCGCAGTACACCTTGGACCATTTGGGTCTTTGGTATGCTGAAGGTCAACAAGGAAAATATCTAAATGGCTGGGAAGTTTTTGCTTCGGTTTCCCAAAAACCGACAGAATCCTTTCTCAGCTGGAATGATGGTTTCCAGTTTACAAAATCACCGAGCCTTTTTATCGAGAGGTTCGGCCGCGAAAAGCAGTACGTGCTCTGGGGCAGTACTGTATTCAACAACGACAAAGGGTTTGTTCCTTTGGTTTACGCTCTTCAGAAAATAGATAAAGTTTTCTTTTTATGGGAAGACCTCAAGAGCGTCTTTTTCGGGAAAGATCGGCCCGCACTTCGTTTCACCACTCCTGGCACTTGATGTATAAATGTTTTTGGAAAGTATCACATAACTTTCCCCTCGGAAATATTCCGAGGTTTTTTATTTATATTTTGTAAACCCTCTGTCCGTCGCTAGTATCTTTTACTTCAAAACCGAGATTGTTTATTTCTTTTCTTAATTCGTCAGATTTTGTATAGTCTGTATTTTTTCTAGCTGCCTCTCTTTCTTTTACAAGTTCTAAAATATTTTCTGGTATTGTTTCTTCTTTCAAATTTTCAAACCCAAGGCCGAGTACTTTATCAAAATCAAGCACAGTAGCTTTTTTATCAGCATTAGATATTTTCTCATCTTTCAACAAATCCCAAAGCACTGTGAGGGCTCGTGGTGTATCTAAGTCATCGTCTATAAAATTTTTGAATTTCTGCTGATATTCTTTGTTTATTTCCCCAGATTCCTCTCCCAGCATTAAATACATATTATAAAGGCGTTTTAGGGCAGTCTCAGCACCTTCTAGGGCATCCCAGTTGAAGTTTACCTTGGTTCGATAGCTTGCCATTAAAAGTAAAAAACGATAGGTGAGGGGATTTATATTTTTTTCTATTAGACTTCCCAGTTTTAAAAAGTTCCCAGCTGATTTTGCCATTTTTGCACCAGCTACATCTACATGCTCACTATGTATCCAGAATTTTACAAAAGGTTTTTTGCCTGTAGCAGATTCTGATTGAGCAATTTCATTTGTATGGTGTGTGGGAATAAGATCAATTCCTCCAGTATGAATATCAAATTGTTCAGCCAAAAACTTCATACCAATAGCCGAACATTCTATATGCCATCCAGGAAAACCTTTACCCCATTTTGAGTCGTAGCCAATTTTTGAATTGAATTTCCAAAGTGCAAAATCTTCAGGATTTTTTTTCTCTGGGTTTTCAGCAATTCGTGCATGATCTTCATCGCGGGCTATTTTACCCCCAGTCAGTATCCCGTAATCAGCCATTTTCGCTGTATCAAAATAAAGTCCATCGCTGGTTTTGTATGCGTATCCTTTTTCTTCCAATTTCTCTACGAGCTCTGCATCTTCTGTTACATAGTCACTCGCAAAATAAATATTCTTTGGAACTTCAATATTTAGCCTAGTTAAATCATCCTTGAATTTTTCTGTGTAAAATTCTGCGAGCTCACGCATATTTTTAAGTGTAAGCTCTTTTCCTTCACGCACTAGTGCAGCAGTCATTTTGTCTTCACCAGTATCTGCATCACTAGACATAATACCTATGTCTGTAATATTCATTACTCTTTTTACTCGGTATCCAGAATATTCTAAAGTTTTTTGTAATACATCAGCAAATACATATGCACGCAGGTTTCCTATGTGGGCATAGTTGTTTACCGTAGGTCCGCAACTATAAAAAGTCACCTCATCTTTATTGATAGGTATAAATTCTTCTTTTTTTCTACCGAGAGTGTTGTAAAGTTTCATTTCTAAAAAGTACTTATGAGACTATGTTTTGATTAAATTCATTTCTGTATATTGAAATGAGGGAGTAGAGCAGACTGATTACCAGTGGCCCTACTAGTACACCTACAGGACCCAAGAAAGAAATACCACCCAATACAGAAAACAAAATCAAGATAGATGGGATGTTCATTTTTCTTCCGACTACGAGTGGTCCGAGCAGATTGTCTATGAGCCCTACGATGACCACAGACCAAACCAAAAGGCCGACAGCTCCTGTCGTGTTTCCAGTAGCGAAAAGAAAAATGATAGCAGGTATAGATACGAGTGAAGTACCAAATGTCGGAATAAAAGACATCACAGCAGCGACTACTCCCCAGAGTGCTCCATTTGGAACATTGAAAATCCAAAAACCAAAACCAAGCAATATACCTTGTGCGAGAGCTATAAGTAGTGAACCTTTGACTACTCCATTTACTGCCAAAGTTAGTCTAGAGATTATTCTCTCGTCATCTTCTTTTACGAGTGGACTAAGCGAGATGATAGATTCTCGCCATCTTGCTCCATCTTTTAGTAAATAAAAAATAATTAAGAGCATTAATATAAATGAAAAGAATGCAGAAATTGTGCTACTAAAAATAGTAGTGATATGGCTAGATAAATACGATACAAACTCTGTAGCTTTTTGGTTTATGTCAAAAACTACACCGTCTGGCAAGACATTGTTTACTTTGTAGTTTATTTTTTCCAAAATTGGGGAAGTATTCAAATCACTACTCAAGACTTTTTGGTAAACACTCTGGCTTTGTTTGAAAACCAAAGCACCGATACCAAGTAAGGGGCCACACACTAAAATAGTAAATAGAACTACTGTGATTAATGCAGATAAAGTCTCAGGAATTCCTTTTTTTGAGAGCCATTCATATATAGGATATAGAACTATTGAAAAGGATATTCCGAGTACGATTATTATCCAAAAAGGTTGGAAAATTAGGAAAGTAAAAATAAACGTTCCGAGCAATAGCCCAAAGAAGAAGAACCTTTCTATTATTTTTGTTTGCATAGCATCATTGTAGCAAAAACCCTGCCTGAGACCAAGCCCAAATGGCCTCGGGGTTGCTTTTTTACGAAATATCCTATAATATATAGACCATATGAAAACAGAGGAATTTGCAGTAATAAAGACAGGCGGAAAGCAATACAAGGTCTCAAAAGGGGCCGTTATTTCTATTGAAAAGATCAAAAATGCTAAGGCTGATTACAAGAAAGGGGACAAGCTTACTTTTGATAAAGTATTGCTTGTAGATAGTGGCAAAGACGTGACTATCGGTACACCTTATATAGATGGAGCAAAAGTAGAGGCTGAAATCTTAGAGGTTGGCCGTGCTCGAAAAATTCTTGTTGTAAAATATAAACAAAAATCTCGATACCTACGAAGGAACGGGCACAGACAGCCTTTCTTTAAGATTAAAGTTACTTCTATAAACTAATAAAAAAACCACTCGAGAGAGTGGTTTTTTTATTGCCTATTTTTTAGGGCATTTTTTAGAGTGTCGTTGTCAGAGTATTCTAGCTCGGTGCCGGTGGAAAGACCTTTGCCTAATGATGATATTTTTATGTTTTGTTTTTCTGCAATATCTTTTATTTGTTCGCGGACATATTGGTCAGTATAGTCACCTTGAGGGGACAATGAAAAAGCTATGATTATTTCTTGTAACCCACCAGAGGCAGACGAGATTTTCTTTTTTAATTCTTCAATACGTACTCGGCTTTTGGTATTTTTTTCTACTATCGGCACCAATCCACCCAAGATAAAATATTTTCCATTATAAACTCCACTTTTTTCTACGCTCTCTAGGTCCGAATCTTTTTCTACTATCATGAGAGTACTCGCATCTATGTTTGGATTACTACAAATCTCACAGATAGTACTTTTTGTTTTTGTATTTAAAAAGAATTTATAACATTCCTTACATTGAGATACTTCTCTTTTCAGCTCCAAGACGAGCTTGCTCAAGCTTTCTGCATAGTTTGGATTTTTAAACATCAGGAAATAAACAAAACGCCTTGCTTGACGCTCCCCAATACCTGGAAAATCTTTAAATACTTCAGTTAATTTGTCTATTATGTCCATAACTTTATAAGTATAGCAAAAATTCGCCGCTTTACCCTAAAGGGCTCCGACACGGACTCATTTTTGCTATACTTATCTTACTAGAATTCATCTAAATCACCACTAATTTTTGATGGTGAAAATTCACTTAGGTTGCTCTTTTCAAGGTTTAGGAAAGTAGTAGTCTTTTCATCAAAGTACAATTCTACTTTTCCTGTCGGACCATTTCGGTGTTTTTCTACTAGGATTTCAGCGATATTTGTCTTATCCATGGCATCTTTTCCTTTGTCTTCACGGTGGATAAACATTACTACATCGGCATCCTGCTCGATTGATCCAGAGTCACGGAGGTCAGACAGTCTTGGTCGTCCACCACGAGATTCTACTGCACGAGAGAGCTGTGACAGTGCAAGCACTGGAACATTTAGCTCTTTTGCTAGGCCCTTTAGTGAGCGAGATATCTCAGTGACTTGGTTTACCATAGAGTCATAATTTTTACTTGTAGTCATCAGCTGGAGGTAATCTACCACGATTAGGTCCACACCTTTTTCTGCTTTGATTCGGCGTGCTAGAGATTTCATTCGAACGATAGAATTTCCAGCTTGGTCGTCAATAAATATTTTTGCTTTAGCGAGCTTGTCCAGTGAATCACGAAGTTGAGAAAATTCTCTGTCTGATGAAAGATTTCCTGTACGTAGGTTCCATGCGTTTACTCTAGATTGTGCTGAGAGCATTCGGTCTACGAGTTGTTGTGAAGACATTTCGAGAGAGAATATAAGTACAGACTTGTCGTGGTTTACAGCAGCTAGTCGTGACATGTCTAGGGCGAGGGTAGTCTTTCCCATACTTGGTCGAGCAGCGAGAATAATCAAATCAGAATCTTGAAAACCAGACAGCATAGAATCCAAATCTTTAAAACCAGTAGGTAGACCGCGAAGCATACCTTTGTTTTCGTGAAGTTTTTCCAAGCGTTCATAGGCTTCACCGAGTTCATCCTTTAGGTTTACAAATTTTTGATTTTTTGGACTTGAGACTACACTAAAAATTCTTTTTTCTGCCAAATCTAAAATATCATTCATGTGGTCGTCGCCCTCTTCAAAAGCAAGCTCGGACACATAGTCTGCTGCTTCAATTAGACTTCGAAGGACATATTTTTTTTGCACGATATCGGCATAGTGTTTTACGTTTGTAGAAGATGGCACAGTGTTTACTATCTCAGCTAGGTATTGATTTCCACCTATATTGTTTAGCAACTTTTGCTCACTCAATTTTGTAGAGAGCGAGAGCATATCTATAGGCTCGTTCTTTGAAGACAGATCAAGCATAGCCTTAAAAATAATTTTATGTTTTTCAGCATAAAAAGAATCAGGAGTAATCATGTCTTCTACCTCGTGCATAGCGTCTTTGCGTAGCATTATAGATCCGAGTACTGCTTGCTCTGAAGGCATACTCTGTGGTGGTAGTCTCAAATTATTTTGTCTTGGTTTTTGTACGTCGTTTCTTCTATTGTTTTCTCCTTTTACCATGAAAGCATTTTAACATAGTCAGGAAATTGTGAAAGCTTAAAAGTGCGTAAGACTGTTATTAAAATGTGGAAAGTTTAGCAGGTAAAGTAAAAATTCGCCGCTTTACCCTAAAGGGCTCCGACACGAACTCATTTTTACTTTACCTGCTCTACATGATAAGATATTATCATGTCTAAAAAGGTATTATTGTCAGGAGTAAAGCCTACAGGTCGCCCACATCTGGGCAACTATTTTGGTGCCATGAAGCAATTCGTGGATTTATCATCAGATTACGACAGTTATGTATTTATTGCTGATTATCACGCACTCAATTTTATACAAAACAAGGAAGAGATGAGAGAAAACATAATCGGGGTTTTGCTCGATTATTTAGCTGTAGGTCTCGATCCAAAAAAAGTTTGCATATTCAAACAAAGTGATATTTCTGAACACACAGAGCTGGCTTGGATTTTTGATACTATCACTACTATGCCATATCTCATGCGTGCACATGCTTTCAAAGATGCAGAAGCTAAAAATAAAGAAATCGTAGTAGGTACTTTCAATTATCCGATGCTGATGGCTGCAGATATCTTACTCTACAGTCCAGACATAGTTCCAGTAGGTCAAGATCAGCAACAACACGTAGAAATCACTAGAGACGTAGCTCAAAAGTTCAATAATACTTTTGGAGAAGTTTTTAAATTACCAGAACATAAAATAATGAAAGAAGTAGCCGTAGTTCCTGGTACAGACGGACAAAAGATGAGTAAAAGCTATAACAATACTATTCCACTCTTTGCTGAATATGAAGAAATAAAAAAAGCTGTGATGGGCATAGTCACAGACTCAAGCGGAGATATTCCAAAAAATGTTTTTGCCATACATAAACTCATCCGACCAGAGGCTGAACTCGCTCCAATATATGAAGAAAAAAAGGGTAGCTACAAAGAACTAAAAGAGCTACTAATAGAAGACTTGGAAAAATTTATAGCTCCAATGCGAGAAAAGAGAAAAGAATTTGAAAAAGATATTCCGAGCGCACTAGCAATACTAAAAGCCGGTGGAGAAAAAGCTAAAGCTGTAGCTAATGCAAAAATGCAAGAAGTTCGCGAAAAAATTGGAGTTAGTGTATATTAAATAAAATGAATAATAAATTTTTACAAATAAATAACTGGCAGTATTTCTTTAGCCCTTCTAATAGAAAGCTGCTTTTTGTGCTGTAAAAATATCTAAAAAACTTACAACCTAAAAAACAGCTTTCTAACCGAAAGCTGTTTTTGTTTTTTTTGCAAATAAATAGAAAAAGGAGGTGATTCTATGAACACAGCTTGGGACATAGATGATGAATGGTTTTAGGGCTACGTATCGAGGGATTTGGCCCACTCTCGCGCGTTCGGCGTTTACCGGATAATATCAAAATCAATTGGCGAATGTCCCACATGAGACGTTCGCCAATATTTTTTTTCTGTGATAAAATGCATTTTATATGAAGGACAGAATATATTTAAAGGATTTAAAGGATTATGTGGGGAAAGAGGTAATCGTGGCTGGATGGGTAGATGTACGACGCGATCAGGGTAAAATGGTCTTTTTTGACATACGAGATATGACCGGCAAGGTACAATGCGTGACATTGCCTAGTCACACTGAAGCCATAGAAGCTGCCAAAGAAATTCGACCTGAATGGGCTTTGAAAGTAAATGGAATAGTAAACAAGCGCCCAGAGAAAAATGTGAAAGCTGGGGTAATCAATGGTGATGTGGAACTCGAAGTCACAGCTATAGATGTGGTAGTAAAAGCTGAAGAACTACCTTTTGACCTAGGAGCAGAATTAAATTTAGATACATACCTCGATCATTTACCACTCATGCTTCACTCTGAACGCACTCGAGATATTTTCACAATGCAATCTAGCATCCTAGATGCCTACCGTTCATCTCTACGACGCCAAGGTTTTACCGAGTTCATGTCTCCAGCTATCGTGGGTGGAGATGCTGAAGGTGGAGCTGCTGCTTTCAAACTAGAATATTTTAAAGACAAGTCTGCATTTTTGGCGACTAGTCCACAATTTTACAAACAAATTATGGTGGGTGGTTTTGAGCGTTCATGCACCATAGCCAAAGTTTTCCGTGCTGAAAAAAGTGCTACGACTAGACACCTTTCCGAAATCACTCAAATGGATTTTGAAATGGGATTTATTGAAAACGAACTTGAACCGATGAAAGTTTTAGAAAATGCTGTTCGCGACACAGTGAAAGTTGTAGGAGAAAAGCACGCAGATATTTTTGCTCGTTTTAAAACTACAATTCCAGAAGTTCCTGCGGAAATACCTATCTTTACACTCGCTGAAGCTCAAGCCCTAGTATCAAAAGAATATAATCGTGTCATAGAAGATACAGATGATATGTCTCCAGAAGACGAGAGACAGATTTGTGAATATGCAAAGAAAAATCTTCACTCTGACTTTGTTTTCATTACTCGATTCCCGACAGCAAAAAGAGCATTTTATACTTACGAAGAGCCGAGCGAAGCACCTTTTTCTCGAGGATTTGATTTACTTTTCCGAGGGTTAGAGATAAATAGTGGAGCACAACGCATTCACAATTATGACGATCTCGTGGCTCGTATAAAAGAGCGAGGAATGGATCCAGAAAAATTCTCTTATTACTTACAAGCATTTAAATATGGTATGCCACCACATGGTGGATCTTCTACTGGGTTAGAGCGTTTTACTGCTCGTATGCTAGAGCTCTCAAATGTCAAAGAGGCTACAGCATTTCCTCGTGACATGGGCCGTATAGATAAAAGACTAGCGGAATAATTTGTGATGGAAAATATTATTTCAGGCAAAGTCGTCCCAGGTGACAAATATGGTAGAAAGCTAGGCTTTCCGACAGCAAACTTGGATACAAAGTTAGATAATTTTGTCACTGGTGTATATGGTGGCGAGGGGACAATAGGTAAAAAGACTTACAGAGCGGCCATTGTCATAAATGACAATGGCCGGATAGAAGCACACCTCCTCGGGTACAGAGGAAATGCTTATGGAAAAATTTTGGATTTAAATTTAAAAAAAATTATACGAAATTATATAAAGTTTGATACTGAGGCAGAGCTAATAGCTCAAATTAGGAAAGATATAAAAAAATGTTAAACTAATAATCTATGAAAGATTCACAAAGTTATCTAACTGGTCCAATATTTATAATCATCGCTGCATTGCTCTGGGCTTTTGATGGACTCATTCGTCAATATTTATATACATTACCACCAATCACTATTATATTTTTTGAGCACCTCATCGGCCTTGTTCTATTGTCTCCGTTTGTATTTAAATATGTATTAAATACAAAACTTACAAAAAAGGAATGGTGGCTCATTATTTTGATTTCAATTTTGAGTGGACTCTTTGGTACATTGTGGTTTACCACTGCTCTCGGTAAGGTCCATTTTATTTCTATCTCTGTAGTATTTTTGATTCAAAAACTTCAACCAATATTTGCTATCACTACAGCTAGAATTTTTTTGAAAGAGCGCCTGGACAAGAGATATGTCAAATGGGCTATCTTGGCTGTCGTATCCGCATACTTTGTGACTTTTCCAAATGGTATCGTAAATCTACAGACAGGCGAGGGTACAATTATCGCAGCACTATATGCCCTAGGAGCAGCTTTTGCTTGGGGTTCATCCACTACATTTTCAAAGATGTTGCTCGGCAAGATGGATTTCAAAGTCAGTACTTTTTATAGATTTTTATTTACTTTAATATTTGCAATACCAGCCCTATTTTTACTAGGAGGTTATTCTTCAGCTACCGGCTTTATAGTGCCTAGTATCACTCAATTTGAACTCCTAGCATTGATAGCACTATCTACAGGCATGGTGGCACTTCTCATATACTACAAAGGCCTAGCCAAGACACCGGTGCATATCTCTACAATCTTAGAACTCACTTTTCCATTTATCGCCATTTTCTTGGACATGGTTGTAAATGGCACGAGCCTCTCTGTATCACAATGGATAGCAGCACTCGTATTAGTATTTAGTATTTATCAAATTTCTAGCTTAAGAGAAAAAGCTTTTTGATTTAAAATAGAGTTTGTGACAAAAACACGACTCGCTCCACTCTTTAGAATTTTTTCTGAGATTTTTTCTCCAGCAAAGACTCCATGAGTAGCACCTACTATTACTTTTTTTGCGCCGAGAGATTTTAGATGTTTTATCGCATGCACTATTGTGCCACCTGTGGCTATGATGTCATCTAATATACAGACATTTTTACCTTTTACATCAGCCTTACCTTCTATCTTAGCTACCTTGGCATGAATACCATTTTTTATACCGTTGTCTTTGGCTAGCCCTCTTGTCTTTTGGAGTGAGTGACCTGTGTGACCCTTAGCATTTTCTATAAAATAAGAAGAACCTTCATCTGGGGAAATTACACAAAATTCTTGTTTACCAAAATATTTTTTTGCATAAGATAATAGCTGTCTACCTGCAGAATGATTTTCTATTTTTAGACCATTTCGCACAAAGTTTCCAGTCTTTGGCAGAAAATGACAATCAAAAGTGATTAATTTTTTTACCCCATAATTTTTTAAAAGACCACACAAGATATCCGCACTGACTGCTTCACCTTTTTTACTTTCTCTGTCTTGGCGAGCATATGGAAAATAGGGAATAAAGAGCTCTATATTTTTTACTTCTTTTTTCAATCTAGCTAGTATTAATAAAAGTTCAAAAGTTCTCTTTTCTGGCTCGGGGTATAGCCGGTGGTAGATAGTCACATTTTTACCTTTGAGAGAATCTATCTTTTCTATAAATACGTATGACTCTGTGTCTGGGAATTGCTTTATGGTGATATTTACTTTTCCAAAGTCAGAGGCGTAGGGAGTGATTAATTTTTGCATATGGTCATTGTATAAAATAATGTTAGAATATACAAACTATGGACGAAGCCAAAGATACCAAAAGCCTTATAAAAAAGAAATGTGTACCTTGCGAGAAAAAGGGAATAAAGCCTATGGAGCGAGAGGAGGCACAGGATTATGTAGACGAATCATATCACTGGATTTTGAGTGATGATGTAAAAAAGATTTCCAAAGAATATAAATTTACTGATTTTATCGGTGCGATAAATTTTGTAGACAGAGTAGCTGACATAGCTGAAGAAGAAGGGCATCATCCAGATATACATATAAACTACAACAAAGTACTCCTCGAGCTCACCACTCATGCGATAGATGGATTGTCAGTAAATGACTTCATCCTAGCTGCAAAAATAGACGAAGGCAGATAAAAAAAGGTGAATCACTTTTGTGTTCACCTTTTAAAATATATTCATCTAACTATACCTTTATTTTTTTTCTTAGCATGTTCAAGGATTGCCCAGCTGCACATCCACCACACTTTGCACATCCAGATTTTATTTCTGACATGCGAAGATTTAATCCTGTTCGCAACATTTCTTTTTGTAGAAAGTCTTGTACGCGAGCAAAAATAAAAGGGTCAGTCTGGTATCGCATATAAGCTGGTGGTCTGATTGGTATCGGGTCTGGTATCACATCCATAGCGATCATTTTCTCTATGGCTTTGTTTGTATAATATTCGTCTTCTAATCCGACGATGATATTACTTATAACATTACCTACTCCGAATATAGACACAGCGTAGGGAAGTACATACCAATAGACTTCATTTATGAGTTCTATTTTTCCTGGTATATGGGAGCGTTGCGCTTGGGGACTATAGCAGTCCAGAGGAACCATCCATGTATCTACTCCAGCATTTTTTATTTTATCTATAATTAAAGCTGAAGCTGGCTGTGATTCAAGAGCAAGAGGAAGTAAAGGGAAAACCTTTTTAATTTTTGCCAATGATTCGCAGACATTTTCAAATACAGGAAGTGTCATAAGTGGAGTCGTAAAAGTAAGTACATAATTTTTACGATATCCAGTTATTATTTCAAGTGCCTCGATTATTTCTTCAGTTGTTCTGTTTAAATTTTCCATACCTCCTGTCATTTGACAAAAGCTACAGGCGTTTCCAGCATCAAATAAAGAGCATCTAGTACCCCCGATTATTCCAACTAGATTATTTCCGGTATGTTTCTGTAGTATTTCAGATACATATCGTCCACTCGTGAGTTTTTTCATTGCCCACTCTTCTGCTTGAAATGTTTTCACGGTAGCTATTGTTTTACCGTTAAAATCAATTTCATAACTATCTAGCCCTTCTCCTTTTATCAAGCAAAGAGGGGAAGATTGATTGATGCGGATATTTACATTTCGAGAAAGACTTGTGAGCTCACTTACATCCTTTACACTTGCATGTAAGCCATATCCTAGCCCTCCTCGTTTTTGCTGGTGTGGATTTTGTGCGTTTAATATTACATAAAGCAACACAGGATCAACTCGGACTCCTACACATACTAAGTACGGGAATAGATTATTCATAACTTTCTCCTATTTTAAAGAACAAATATTGTCGTTTTGTTTTGGGTAGACAAAGAAAAACCCCTTCCTAGAAACTTAGGAAGGGGATGTTTTCAAAAATTAATTTATGTAAATTACGAGCTCAAAGACAACCCTTTCCTAAGTTTGGATGGGTTGTGGTGGTTTGATATACGAGACAATACGAGCCGATATCCGCCGAGTGAACCTTTTAACCATTTTGCTATGCGGGCAATAGTCGCAGACGAGAGACCAGTGTTTTCACTGATGGTATTGTATTGTATGTCTTTTGAGAGCAGGGAAGCTGCTTCGAGCCTGTTTGCAAATTCTTTTATTTCTAGTTCAGTCATGACATCTCGCAAGAAAGATTGCATCTCTTCTTTATTTTTCAAAGACAAAAAAGCTTGCACCAATTGTTGGTTTTTCTTTGTATTCCAATCTATCTTTGTGCCGATACCTTGGATCAGTTTTACTGTATCTATATTTGTATTTTTATTCATTCCTTTACTCATGACGTCACTTTAGCAGACTAAAGTACTTTAGTCAACTAAAGTGACGGGTAGGGGTGTGGAAAACTTTAGCTGAGTAAAGTAGAGATATGGAGTAGAGGGGTAGGAGCGTGGAGGCATGCTTGACTTTTTGCTTTTTGTATGATATTTTATTTTTGGATATATGCTCGTGGTATTTCCAAATTTAATTAACTTGGAGACAAAAAAACAATGAAAAGACCAATCTTGTTTGGTTTACTTTTAGATGAAGATGGCAACATTTTGACGACCGCGGCCACGACGACGGCAGGCGATCCGAATTTTAACATCAGCAACGATTTCGGCGGCGGCGTCGGCACCGGTGCGTAACTATCGCCGATCTCCGGCGAAACAAGGGAGGGGAGGAAAGCCTCCCCCGACAATCAAAAGCCATTGAGGCAATTCAACGAATTAGCTTTAATGGCTTTTTCTATTTGTGTATAAAAATAAAACCCTCGGAATTTTCTTTGAAAATTCCGAGGGTTGATTTGTAAGTAGCTATGATGGCTACTTTTTACTTGGAGCTTCTACGAGGGTAGTACGCTTTATCTTTACACAAGGATGGTACCAAGAACCATCAGGCCTTTTATAAATGACGTCATTACCCTTTGTCGCCCTGCATCCGCAAGGCAACGTAGGAATACGTGATGAGACCGTCATCTCATCTCGCGTCTTGGTTCTACGTGCAAACCAAGCTTCGAAAGACAATTTTTCATTCATAGTCATATCTCCTTAAAGAACAAAATACCAGCCTTTTTAAAAGACTGGTATTTGAGTTGTGTTTATTGAATAGTTTATATTTACAGCACAAAAATCAGCCTTCTAATTTTGTTTCGAAAGCTAAATACATAACTGTTTAAATTTTTCGCTGTTTTTACCATATATTTACATTAACAAAATGTATAAGTATTTGCAATTTGTTACACTTTCTTTTAAAAACTAGCAGTAAAAATTCCTTAATAATTTATACAAGTAGAGAGTTTATGTGGTCTATAAGATTTTGGTATTCTTTTTTATAAGCAGGAACAAGTATTTTTTCTGGAGTAGGCCTGAAAGTTAAGCCTTTTTCAAAAGGGTTTATATCTTCCCCGTCACTATCTGCCCAAAAAAGCTTAATTATGTTTTTCATCATTATCTTTGCCGAGTCTTCATTTAAGGGTCTATTTATACAATATCGAAAAGAACCCAAAACAATATCCATTGCAGAACTTAAATTAGATGCGTTATCACATGTTGAGGAAAATAATTTTATTTTAGTTAATTCTACGTTCCTATCTTTTACTACTAGTCCAGTTGTAAATTTTTCAGAAAGGAATTTATATTCTCCAATATCAGATAATCTGTCCACGAATACCATGCCAGTAGAATTTTTTTGTGTTAGGTAGTGATTAAATTTACCAACAATATGATCAGCTCCCCACTTTACTGTTTTATTTATTCCCTGGCTACTAGCTATCTTATGTAAAACAACATACGCTAAAAATTTACACTCATTTTCTATGCATAAATTAATAATTTTACTTTTTATTTTTGCAAAGTCAGTAGTACTGATATTTTTTGGTCTAGTATTTGAGTCAAATTTTAAACTATCAGTTGAATTAAAATTGTATTCTTTTCTAATTTTTTTTATTTCATCATCAATAATATCTATTTTTTCTAGGGGTATGATCAAACCACCATATGCAAAAAACTTTATTCCAAGATTTTCTTGTTCAGTTAGGTTTGTTTCATCAGTAAAAAGTAAATACATATTCTATTTCAAAAACTCTTCTATATTCTTCCCATCTCGTTTTAACCAAGCTATGTTGCCTTCGAGGCGTTCTACTAGCTGATCTATAGCTCTCTTGGCTCCTGGGGCATCAGCCGTCTTGAAGAATTTTACTATAGATTTTAAGTGACGCTCTTCTGCACTACCACCTATGGCTTTTACGGCTCGGCCGAGAGTGAGGCCTCCTTCGCCATAACGGGTGACGAGAGTTTTCCAATTCTTTTGCAAGAAATTCCACCAGATATCTCGGCCGAGCGGGTTTGATCCGACAGAGGACAGGATGCCTACGGTATCTTGGATACGCACATGCTCGGACATAGCAAACTCGCAAGCACTTTGTAAAAGCTTTGGGTCAGTAAAATCGCCGAGTGCTCCGCCGAGGCGATTTTTTTCTTCGTGCAAAGTCTCTGCTTTATATCTTTTTACAAATTCTTCGAAATCTTTTTTATTACCAGATGAAGCTACTACTCCATACACAGCTCCGCGGATATCTGGATTTGTTTTTCCACTTTTAAATTTCTTTCGTGCCTCATCTATTACTTTTTTGTCACCAGCTCGGCCGAGGCGAGAAATTGCGAGAGAACGCAAAAGGGAATCAGTATGTGAATCATCGGGTTTTTTATTCCAGCCGAGGCGCTTTAAGGTAGGAGAGAATAAATTAATCACAAATTTATTCAAGTTTTTATTGTGAGGGAGGAGCTGTTCTATTCTGGCTAGACCCATAGCTATTTCTAGCCACACAGTATAATTGTCTTCATTTTTATAGTTTGGTAAAAATTCTAGGGCATCTGTGGTGGGGATGACTCCAGCTTCTGATAAAGCAAACAAATCACGTATCACTCCGAGTCTGTCGCGGGCAGAAAGTTTTTTGTTTTGTATTGGCACATAGAGACCCTCCAACAACTCTTTGGAGTATGCGGTGCGATAAAATCCAGCCTCACCAAAATTTACTTTATTATTTTTGTAATTTATAGGCATTTCCCATTTTGTTTTATCACTAATTTTTTTTGCAGAAATTGGGCTCGCAAAGAATCTCTTTTGAGAAAATATTACTTTCTCATGTTTCAATTCAGCTTTGACGACAGGGTAGCCGGGCTTACTCGTCCAATTGTTCATCATCTTGGCGACAGGTTTGCCAGACACTTTTTCAAATGCTTGCCATAGATGGATGGTCTCGGTGTTTTTATAGCTGTGTTTTTTTAGATAGTATCGCAAACCATCTCGGAAATCTGTTTCGCCTAAATAATCTGCAAGCATTCGGATGACAGATGCTCCTTTTGAATATGATACTTCATCAAAAATTTCTCCGATTTCGCTCGGGTGGTGTACTTCTACTTCTATAGGGTGTGTAGTAGCCAAAGCATCCAAACGCAGTGCCACACCGAGGTCATTTGTAGAAAACTGAGTCCATATGTCCCATTTTGGGAAAAGCTTGTCCACAGCTAGGTATTCTATATATGAAGCAAAGCCTTCATTTAGCCAGAGATGAGTCCACCACTCCATAGTCACTAAATTTCCAAACCATTGATGAGCTAGCTCGTGAGCGACTACGAGTGCCACCCACTGCTTGTTTGAGATAGAAGAATGTTCTTCGTCTACCAATAGAGCAGACTCTCTGTAAGTAATAGCGCCCCAGTTTTCCATAGCTCCTGAAGCAAAGTCTGGAATAGCTATCATGTCTAAGACAGGAAGGGGATATTTTATATCAAAATATTTTTCGTAAAATTCTAGAGTCTTCACTGCACAATCTAGGGCAAACTTTGCCTGATGTTTTTTATTTGGTGTGGTGTATATTCGTACCCGGACACCATTTTTTGCCTTCTTTTCAATATATTCAAAATCTCCAATGATAAAAGCTAGGAGATAAGTAGACATTTTAGGTGTAGGAGAAAATTTTAAAATATCATAACCAGCTTCATGCTCTATCATAGACACTGGCAAGGTATTTGATATGGCAGTCTTGCCTTTGGGCACTATGAGTGAGATGTGAAAGACTGCTTTGTGGGCTGGCTCATCAAAACAAGGGAAAGCTCGGCGTGCATCAGTGGCTTCAAATTGGGTGGTAGCCATAAAAGCTTCTTTGTCTTTTATCATGTAGCTACTCCTATAAAATCCTCGCATCTTGTCGTTTAGAATTCCCTTGAATACGAGAGACAATTTTATTTTTCCAGTCGGAATTATCTTTGGGAATAAAAAAGTGGCTGTCTCGGATTTTTCATCATAAGAAATTTTTGCAAATATTTTTTCTTTACCAATCAAAACATCTGCTGTGTCTATCTCTATTTCTTTTGAATGCAGAGTGATAGATTTTGTATTAGATAGAATTGATAAATAAATTGTCTCGACTCCACTGAAAGTAAAATTTTCTAGGTCTGGCTTTAGCCCTATCTCGTATTCTAGGGGTATTATATTTTTTGAGAGGCGGACATTTGACGATGATTTTTTAGGCTTATTTTTATTTTGCATAAAGAAATGTTATCATATAACGATGGAAACCCAAAATGAGCCAGATATTTATGCTATAAAAACGCCCATTTTTGAAGGCCCGCTTGGGATCCTTTTGGATTTAGTAGAAAAACGCAAGCTCTTTATAAACGATGTGTCACTCGCTTCTGTGACTGAAGATTTCCTAGCATATATGAACAAACTGGGCGGACTAGGGCCGGCTCAAATCACGAGCTTTGTATTAGTGGCTTCTATTTTAATTTTAATTAAATCAAAATCTCTTTTACCAAATTTGAGTCTGACCGATGAAGAGCAAGGTGATATAAAAGATTTGGAAGAGAGACTCCGACTCTATAAAATTTTTATTAGTCTGGGAGGAAATATAAAAAGTAATTTTGGAAAACACGTCATCTTTGCTCCGCTCGAGAGAAAAAATAATACTTTGGTTTTTTTGCCAGATAAACAAATCTCCAAAGATAGCATGATGGGTTTTGCTCGTGGAGTCTTGGGTGGGATGCCGAAAAAGGTATTTATGCCCGAAGTAGAAGTACGAAAAGTCATCAGTATTGAAGAAGTGATAGATAATCTGACAGAGAGAATACAGACTGCGATGCAAGTTAGCTTTTCAGAATTTGCTGGCAAAAAACAGGGAGTAGTACATACTCGTGCAGAAAAGGTGACCGTGATAGTGAGCTTTTTGGCTATGCTTGAATTGGTCCGAAATGGCATACTGGATGCAGTCCAAAATAGTCATGCCGAAGATATAATTATCAGTAAACAAGAAAATGAATTAAATACAACAAACAATGAATAATCTAGAATCAAAAATTGAAGCAGTGTTATTTTGGAAAGGTGAGCCAGTGTCACGAAAAAAGCTCGCTGATATTTTGAAAGTTACACCAGAAGAAATAAATGAAGCTATAGAAAAATTGAAACAAAATTTATCAGGCAGAGGCATAGTCTTGCAAGAGAAAGAAAATGAAGTCACCCTCGGCACTACACCAGAATTGTCTACATTGTTTGAAGACTTGCAAAAAGAAGAATTGAACAGAGACCTTTCAAAAGCATCACTAGAGACTTTGTCTATAATCCTTTATAAAAATGGAGCAAATAGAGCAGAGATAGACTATATCAGGGGAGTGAATTCCAGCTTTACCTTGCGAGCACTTTCTGTGCGTGGGCTCGTAGAAAAAGTATTAGACACAAAAGATAATAGACGCTATATGTACAAGCCGAGCTTTGAATTGCTCTCTTATATGGGTGTAAAGTCTGTAGAAGAATTGCCAGATTATGCTGAAGTAAATAATTCTATAAACGGAGCTGCAAAAGAGATGGAAGATTTATCAAAAGAAGAAGAAAATAAAATTTAAAATTTTGTTATACTTTTATTATGTACTTAGATTTAATTAAAATTTCCTTACCGACAATACTAGCCTTCTTTTTAGGATTATTTTTTACTCCTATTGCCACACACTTTTTCTTTAAATATAAAATGTGGAAGAGGTATGCCAGAAATGAGTCTGTAAATAATCCAGAATTTTCAAAAGTTCACAGTGATAAAGCCGAATTGAATACTCCACGAGTGGGTGGAATAATCGTATGGTTTTCAGTCATTTTGGCTACATTGGTTTTTTATTTTATTTCTCTAATTATCCCATCTATAAGTACAGAGAAAATAAATTTCTTAAGCCGAAATCAAACCCTGATACCTTTTATCACACTTATTTTTGGATCATTGCTCGGACTATGGGATGACCTGATACAAATATATGGACATAGTAAAATAGCTCGTGATGATAAATCTTGGCGTAAATGGAAGGCTTTTCTCATAGGACTTTCTTCTCTATTTGTCGGACTTTGGTTTTTCTATAAACTCGGTATGACTAGCATACATATACCATTTGGTGGAGACTTATATTTAGGAATTTTAATCATTCCATTTTTTATGCTCGTAGCTTTGTCTACTTTTTCTGGAGGAGTGATAGATGGTCTAGATGGCCTCTCTGGTGGGGTTTTTGCCTCTATTTTCGCCTCCTACGCAGTGATAGCATATACAAACAATCAGATAGACATAGCGGCTTTTTGCGGGGTCGTGACGGGCTCAATATTGGCTTTTTTGTGGTTTAATATACCACCTGCTAGATTCTATATGGGTGAGACAGGCATCATGGGACTGACCCTGATGCTGGCTACAATTGCATTTTTGACTGATTCAGTGCTCCTATTACCTGTGATTGCATTGCCACTCGTCATCACCTCTATGTCAGTCATATTGCAGTTTTTTTCAAAGAAGTTTAGAGGAGGTAAAAAAATATTTAAGCTTGCACCTATACACCACCATTTTGAAGCTATCGGCTGGCCATCTTACAAGGTGACTATGCGTTTCTGGGTTTTGTCCGCTGTGTTTTCTATAATCGGTATTATTCTATTTGTAGTAAGTAAATAAAATAAATGAAAGAATTATTTAAAAAGATAATAACTTATATTTTGCGAGTAGAATCTGAACTCGTATTGTATAAATACAAACCAAAAATTATTGCTATCACTGGCTCTGTGGGGAAGACTTCTACCAAGGATGCTATCTATGCTGTCATCTCAAAATTTTCTGATGTAAGAAGGAGTGAGAAGAGCTACAACAGTGAGATAGGATTACCACTGACTATTTTGGATTGTCCAAATGGCTGGAGTAGTCCAATAATTTGGACAAAAAATATTTTTAAAGGTTTGTGGCTCATCATTGCTCCACACAAATATCCGAGCTGGCTGGTGCTCGAAGTCGGCGTAGGAAAAGCTGGAGACATGAGAGCTACCGCATCTTGGCTAAAGACTGATGTGGTCATCGTGACTGCTATCGGAGAGACTCCATCACACATTGAATTTTTTAATTCACGAAAACATTTGATAGAAGAAAAAAGTGAGCTTATAAAAACTTTGAAAAAAGATGGAATTTTAATTTTAAATGCTGATGATGAAGATGTGCTAGCCATGAAAAGTAAGACCAAGCAACTCATAGTGACTTATGGTTTTAAAGAAGGAGCAGACATCGTAGGCTCTGGAGACAGTATTTTATATAGTGACGACGGAGTACCCGAAGGAATAATCTTTAGAGTAGACGAACAAGGTAATAGTATGCCGGTGGAGATAGAAGGAGTCTTTGGACGAAATCATGTATATGCATCACTGGCATCTTTGGCAGTGGCTTCAGCTTTGAAATTGAACACTCTCACAGCGATAGATGCATTAAAGAATTACGACGTGCCAGCTGGGCGTATGAGATTATTAAAGGGTATAAATGACTCTATCATCATAGATGATACTTATAATTCTTCACCACTAGCTTGTGAATCTGCGCTAAAAACTATAAAAGAAATAAAGATGAAAGGACGCCGAATAGCTGTACTCGGTGACATGCTCGAGCTCGGTAAACACACAGTGGAAGCTCATAAAAATATCGGCAAAATTGCAAAAGATATCGTGGAGATATTGATAGTAGTAGGACCTAGAGCAAAGAGCATAGAAGAAGGTGCTTTGGAGGAGGGCATGAAACAAGAAAATATTTTTGAATTTTTAAACTCAAATGAAGCAGGAGAATTTGTGAAAAGTTTTGTAAAGACAGGTGACATAGTCTTGGTAAAAGGTTCACAGGGTGTGCGTATGGAAAAAGTTACTGAAGCCATGCTACTCGATAAGAAAAATAAAGAAAAATTACTCGTCCGCCAAGACAGTGAGTGGAAGAAAAAATAATAAAAATCTAATTTATTATTTTTTGACTAAAATCATAAAATGTGATATAAATTTTTTGGAGGTTTTTCTTTATGGCAAACACGGGAGAAGATGGCTCAATCTCTGAGCCTTTGGATTCAACTTTGGAACTCTCACCAACGGGTGACGAGTCGGCACTGGACATTGATTCAGGCGTTTTCAAAAAGTTTGATGGCAACCCGGCAAAACCGGACCTGCCATCAGTAGAACAGCGGGCTGCTTTTCATGCTCGTGGAGGCTGGCGACCATCAGGTGGCCGTAAAAAATAGGAGGAGATGTAATGCCGGAACCTGTCTTGTCGGCTTACCTACGAAAGGCTGGGAATATTGCAATTCTTGACCTTTCTGGGAAGATAACCATGGGAGAAGGAGCTGTACGTCTCCGCGTCGAAGTCCGGAGACTTTTAAACGAGGGCTGGAATAAAATCTTGCTTAATTTTGAGCAAGTAAAGTCTGTCGACCTTTCTGGTGTTGGCGAAATAAAACTTTGCATTAACTGTGCCGAAAAAGAAGGCGGTGAAATGAAAGGTGAATTTGCTGTAAACATCAAAGATGTCGGAGAGCTTACTAGGCTCGTTTCGACGATTGACTGTTTCCGGTCCGAGGCGGAAGCTTTATGCTCTTTTAGTGTAAAATAGGGGAAAAAAATGACAAAACGTGATAAGCAGTTGCGCAAGCAACGCAGGGCGTATAAAAAACGCTTGAAGGAAAGGATGAAAAATGGCGAAGGCAAAGGCCCGAGCCAGACGCCTTCGCCTTACGGCTATAGTCGTAAGGAAGGTCGAGGGCAATCCTCCGCAGGCGATGACTACCGTGGTAGCTGGCGTGCCGGTAGATACGGAGTGTTCTAAACACAAAAATCGAGCTTAAGCTCACAGGAATAGCCAGGTGTCTAGGAGGACACCTGGCTATATTAATTTTTGCCATTTTTTGAAAAATAATATAATATATAGAAGTCCATTTATTACATATGGCCCTATCGTCTAACCAAGTTAAATACAGTGGACGTGGTCTTTTTTGAAAATGCAAAGGGTATATAAATGAGACAAAGTGTTTAATTGTAAGTAAATAGTTTGGCCCTATCGTCTAACGGTTAGGACGTGGCCTTTTCAAGGCTAAAATCAGAGTTCGATTCTCTGTAGGGTCACAAATACTAAAAAAGAGTCCACTACTGGGCTCTTTTTTAGTATTTGTGAAGACGGAGGCATAATTCGTGAGTACACGAATAGCCGAGTCCGGGTCTGGAAAATTTTCTTTTGACGAAAAGAAAATTATTGTGGACCACGTAAAAAAAGAACCGCCTGAGAACGCGGTTCTCAGGCGGGGTTTTGTGACTGATTTATGTTTAGTCGAAATTATATCTCTTCTTTGTTCGAAAAAGGTACTTATTGTCTACATTACCTGGGTAAGTATAGACTTGATTTAAATTACCATTAAGATACCCAAGATGATAATTTTCATATTTACCTACGGCAAACATGACTGGGTTACCGATTTTTATCGGCACCATGGCAATGTCAAGTGATTCGTTGATTTTCTCTAGATCAAATTTTGGATCAGCGAGAATTTCTAGAATATCTCCAGACAAACAAGGCTCGAGCTCGTATTTTGGAGCAGCAGCCAAGAGCTCTCTTTGGGTCCAGTTTCCCGGGTATAACCCGAGCTCTCTCGGCGAGACGGCAGCAAAATATACTTCTTCTTTGCGGTCATTGAACTTGATTTGTTCTTCGAGTTCGAGCAGGTCGAGCGGTACATGCTCACTATAAGATATCTCAAAACCTCTTTTGAGAATTTTGTCCACCAAAATCTTTAAAGGCTTTTTAGTTCCAATGTTTGCCTTCGTCCAAATGTTTTTTTCCCATCGAGATGGAATTATCCAAGATTGTTGTTTGCGGAGAAATTTATTAAATTCATCCAGCCACATCCTTCCGTTTTCACCGGAGAGATTTACGTTGAGTTGGTTTAACGGTCCCTGAGCTTCAGAGAGCGTCACTTGAGTGTTTTTCATATTTTTTAAACAGTCAATATATTCTTTTGAAGAACCATACCTGTACATACGTAACTGTTTGTACTTTGTAGTCCAAATAAAAATTACTATAGTTTAAGGTTTTTGTACAGTACAAATAAATTAAGGTATAATTTTTTCATGACTCAAATTTCAAGTGGCACAGTGCATGAAATTCCAGAAGATTTTAAAAAATCTATAAATTTAGACAAAAAAGTGTTTTTATTATGGCAAGACATTACACCACTAGCACGCAATGAGTGGATTTGCTGGGTTATCTCTCCTAAAAAAATAGAGACTAGAAAAATTCGAATTGAAAAAGCTATATCAAAAATGAGAGGAGGAATGCGTAGGCCATGCTGCTGGGCTGGATGCACGCATAGGTAATTATATTTACTTTGCGTGGATAGCGAGATATATATCTTCTAGGGCTCGGACGGCGTCGCCAGCGGCTATATTGTTTTGATGATAGAGGACATCAGTGCAATCTCCAGCAGCCCAGACTCCCTCTACTTCAGTTTTTTGATTGAGTGGATTTATTTTTACACGGCCAATAGCATCTAGTGGCACCAAGTCTTTAGCAAAACTCGTATTTGGTATTTGACCGACTTCTACGAACACACCCGAGACTTTTAATTCATGTTGTTCGCCAGTCACAGAGTCTTTGTATAATAGACCTTCTACAAATTTTTCTCCTTGGATTTCTAAAATTTCTACATTTTTAATCGCTTTCATTTTTGGGTTTTTCAAAACTTTTTCTACTGTGATTTCATCTGCTCGAAAATCTCCACGAGAAAGTAAGGTCACAGATTTACAGTAGGCGAGTAGCTGAGAAGCAGATTCAAATCCAGCATTTCCTCCACCGACTACGACTACATCCATATCACTGAATAAAGGTCCATCACAAGAGGCACAATAGGTGAGTCCTTTGTGTTCCAAGGTATCAGCATTTTTAGCTTCCAATTTTCGGCGTCCACTACCGCTAGCTATCAAAACAGTCTTACTTGAAAATTCTTTTCCAGATTCTGTTTTTACTTTGAAATTGCTATCGCCATTTGCATCTTTTTCAAGACCAGATACTTTTTCTCCTTCTTTTACTTCTAAGGTTTGTCCTTCCCCTGTATTTGCCAAGACATGGTTTTTAAAACTTTGCGCTAAATCATTTCCGGATATGGAGTTAGTACCTATCCAATTATAAATTTGCTCAGAGACGATAGATTGTCCACCCCACTCATGAATTAGCATAAGCGTGTTCAATCTCTTGCGTGCAGCATATACAGCGGCAGCTGTACCTGCAGGACCTCCTCCAATAATTATCAAATCGTATGTCATATCTATATATTATACACTATTAGTCAAATTTTTAAATTATATTGACAAAATTGCGTTTTAAATGTATAAACTAGAAGTAGTTGGTTCTTTATTTTTCAATCCACAAGAAGGAGAAAGTGTAATGGATATGGATATTACAAAAAGACAGGCTTTGCAACAGCGGTTCTTGAATCGCATGATCAAGGGCGCCGGCGGAAAGGAAAAATTTGATTCGGTATTATTTCTTTTCGATGCGTATCCGAGCTACGCCGAAGAGGTCGGTAAGAGGATTTTCGAAGAAGTCGAAGCGTTGGAAAATTCAGCCATCGCGGAGGATGAGCAGGACGAATTTTCTCGCCAGATGAACGATGTCGCGAGAGCTAAGGGGCTCAACCTCGATGACCCCAGGAACAGTATGATGTTTCCTTAGTTTTAATATCAAAAGGGCGGTTCGTGCATTGCACGAACCGCCCTAAGTTTTTTTATATTTAATTTACTAATTATTTCTTTCGGCGTAAAAATGCAGGGACAGCACTCCAATCATCAGCATCATCGTCTATTATTATATCTTCTACTACATTTGTAGGCTTTCGGATAAAGTCATTTGTTGGCTTTGGAGTATTTTGTATTGTATTAGTGATTTCTTTTTTTGCTTGAGCTACGTTTTCTTCTTTTAATACAGTTTGATTTGAAGTTAGTCCGATACTACCAAAAAGACTTTTCTTTGGAGCGTCAGTAGGGAATGATGTAGCTATCACAGTGACTTTTAATTCTCCCTTTTTCAACTTTTCATCACGAATAGTACCAAAGATAACTTTTGCATCTTTGTCTATTGATTCTGTGATTATTTTTGCAGCTTCTTGGATTTCTTGGATTGTTAGGTCGTCTCCACCAGATACAGCAAAGAGTACTCCTCGTGCTCCATGTATAGATACTTCAAGGAGAGGGGAATTTATAGCTCCAAGAGCCGCCTTTTCAGCACGCTTGTCTCCTGATGCAGTACCGATACCCATAAGTGCACTACCAGCATCTTGCATCACAGCTTTGATATCTGCAAAGTCTACGTTTATGATACCTGGAGTAGTGATAAGGTTTGAGATACCTTCCACAGCTTGGCGAAGTACATCGTCGGCACTAGCGAAAGCATCTTTGAAATTTGTATTTTTGTCAGCTAATTGTAAAAGCTTGTCATTTGGTATTACGATTATCGCATCTACTTCTTTTGAAAGATTTTCTAGTCCAGCTTCAGCTATTTTCATGCGGTGATTACCTTCAAAGAAGAAAGGTTTTGTAGTGACAGCCACAGTCAGTATGCCTTGTTCTTTAGCTGCACGAGCTACGATAGGAGCAGCACCAGTACCTGTACCTCCTCCCATTCCACAAGCGATAAATATCATGTCTGCGCCCTTGATGACATCTTGGATTTCAGATTTTGTTTCTTCAGCTGCTTTTTTACCGACTTCTGGGTCCATTCCAGCACCTAAGCCCTTTGTGAGGTTCTTTCCAATGTGGATCTTTTTTTCTGCTTTTGAGTGATGTAAATCCTGAGTATCAGTATTCATACAAATAAATGAAATACCTTGTACTTTTGAATTTATCATGTGGTTTACAGCGTTTTTACCGGAACCACCTATTCCTACTACCATTATACGAGCAAAGCTCTCTATTTCTTGGTTTACTTTTGGCATATTTTTTCTTACCCTCAAAGAGGCTTAAATTATTAACATTTTGTCTTGTATAAAAACATACTACCACTAGGGTAAAAAAAAGCAACGCTTAGGGCATGAGCTGTTTCATGCTGGATTTCAAGAGACTTTTTAGGTTATTTAATAGACCACTAAAAGAATTTGAAGAGTATCCTGTGCCATCTCTACTAGATATCAAAAGTCCAATCACAGTGAACCAAGAAGGATCACGAAGTTTGGTTTTTATGTTTCCAAAAATTTCTGTATTACCAATACTGCATGGAAGCTTGAGTGTAGATTTTGCTAATTCTTCTAGTTTGGAAATATTTGCACCACCACCGACAAAAATAATACCAGCAGGTAATAATTCGGATCTTTTTAATTTTTTCAAATTATTTTCTATAGATTCAAAAATATCACAGAGTCTAGCTTCGATAATTTCATCTGTTTTCTTTTTTGAAAATTCTTCGGTGTCATGTCCTTGCTTTAAAGACTCTGCTTTTTCAAGTGGAATTTTAAAACCGAGAGCTAGGTCATTTGTAATGTCACAAGAACCGATAGAAAAAGTTTGTACTGATATCAAATTTCCATTATCAAAGACAGATAGGGATGTAGTCTCAGCGCCTATATTTACCAAGGCCACACCGACAATCTTTTGTCTTTCAGTCAATATTATATTTGATAAGGCTATGGGTGAAGCGATGACATCTATGGTCTCTATACCAGCCCTAGCAAGGACATTTATCAAATCCTCCAAATGCTGTACAGAGTATGTGACAAACAGAGCTTTGACTTCGAGCTTTGTACCTCGCATGCCGTCTATGCGCCCCATAACTTCTTTTCCATCTAGCTTGAAAGATACAGGGTAGACCTGAATTACTTTTTTATTATTTAAATTTAAATTATCTTCGGCGTCTTGGAGAGCTCTATTTATATCTAGATTTGTGACCTCGCCATTTGCTTTTGAGATGATTGCTTCGCCGGTATTGTTTTCACTTTTTAAACTGACACCACTGACAGAAAGGAAAGCTCTCTTTATTTTTATTCCAGAAGTTTTTTCTGCTTGAGCTACAGCATTTTGTAGAGATTTTATGACAGAAGTAGAGTCTACGATGTAGCCATGTCGAAGACCAGCGCTCGGAGATTCTCCAACGCCAATAATTTTAGGATTTTTTTCTCCTCCTATGAATTCTCCCACTACGACTCGCGTCGTCTGAGAGCCGATGTCTATTCCCACTGAAATACTTCTTATCATATTTTTTTTCTCTTCTCTCCATTGTATCACTATGGTCCATACCTTTCAAATGAAGCATTCCGTGTATAACTAAGAATCCCAAGAATTCAGGAAATGTTTTGTCAAAATCTTTGGCCTCACGCTTTACCACAGCGGGGCAGAGCACGAGCTCGCCCTCATTTTTATGTAAACGGAAAGATAAAACATTTGTAGATTTGTTTTTACCACGATAGAGATTGTTTAATCTCTTGGAAGTGTTTTCATCTACATAAGCCACAGATAAAATGTATTTTTTTCCTAGAATATCATTTTTTATTTTCACAAAAGGCAAGCTTGGTAGCTTGCCTTTTGTTTTATTTATTATTGAAAAGTTTTCTTCAATCATTTTGCGCAATTATTTCATCTTGCCTAGTTTTTTGAGCTTCTCGATTTCTTTTCTTCGGCTCATTCTCTTTAGGGCACTTCTCTTTAATTTGAGTTTTGATTCTTGTCTCAAATTGTAACGATTCTTTTTTACGTTACGAACTATGCCTGATTCTTGCATTTTACGAGTAAAACGGCGCAAAATACTTGCGTTGTTTTCGTTTGGGTTTTTTTCTACTTTTATTACTGCTTTTGCCATGTATGATAGATTATCACATATTTTTACTAAAAACAAGCTTTTTAAAAACAAAGGTTTTTATTGACTTTTTCGTGAAAAAAGATAGTATATTCACATGACAACAGACTATATAACAGAGGAGAAGAGAAAAGAACTCGAGCTAGAACTCATTGATTTAAAAGGCCCAAAAAGGAAGAAAATTTTGGAGAATTTAGAGTATGCAAAATCTCTAGGTGACTTGTCTGAAAATGCGGAATATCATCAGACTCGCGAAGACCAAGGCAAACTAGAAGAGCGCATAGCAAAAATTGAAAAAATCTTACAATCTTCAGAAGTAGTATCTGGAAAAGGTCCTGGTGGAGACACAGTAGGTATCGGCTCAAAAGTCGTAGTAAAGAAAGAAGGTGGGGCACAAGAAGAAAAAACTTATACGATAGTAGGATCTGAAGAAGCAAATATGGCTGAAGGAAAAATATCAAATAGATCACCATTTGGCGAAGCTCTTTTTGGAAAAAATAAAGGTGACAAAGTATCCTTTAATACTCCAAATGGAACTGTAGACTATAAAATAATTAGTGTTTCTTAAATATTTACTCAAATTTTGTTTTGCGTGTTACAATAAATAAATGTCTTCAATTGATGAAATTAGAGATGCCAGAATAAAAAAACTTGAACTCTTGAAAGAAAGAGGTGTAAACCCTTACCCTGCAGAATCAAAAAGAGAGCTCAGCCTAAAAGAGGCAGTAGAAAATTTTGATACTTTATCAAATGAAGGTACACAAAAATGGATTGCTGGTAGAGTGATGTCTATCCGTGGTCAAGGAGCTATAGTATTTATCACCCTAAATGATGGTACTGGAACTTTTCAAGGATTACTTAAAAAAGATATTTTGGGTGATGATAAATTATCTTTTTTTAGTGAAGTTGTAGACATTGGTGATTTTATAGAAATACAAGGAACATTTTTTACTACAAACAGGGGAGAGAAAACCCTAGAAACAAAAGATTGGCGGATGCTCTCTAAGAGCTTGCGTCCATTGCCAGAAAAATGGCATGGACTAGTGGATACAGAAGAGAGATTTCGCAAGAGGTATCTGGATATCTTGATGAATCCAGAAATAAAAGAACTTTTTGAAAAGAAAGCAAAATTTTGGGATGCTATTCGTACATTTTTGAAAAAAGAAAATTTTTTAGAAGTAGAGACACCCACAATCGAGGTGACGACAGGTGGTGCTGAGGCTAGACCATTTAAAACTCACCATAATGATTTTGATATTGATGTTTTTATGCGTATATCAGTAGGCGAGCTTTGGCAAAAGAGACTCTTGGCTGCTGGTTTCCCGAGAGTTTTTGAGATAGGGCGTGTATATAGAAACGAAGGTTCTAGCCCAGAGCATACTCAAGAATTCACCAATATGGAATTTTATGCAGGATATATGGACTACAGAGAAGGCACTGAGCTTACAGAGAAAATGCTCAAGTATGCAATAGAGGAGACATTTGGAACACTAGAATTTGAGATTCATGGACAAAAAGTAGATTTTTCAAAAAAATGGGAGATAGCTCCATACGTAGATACTATAAAAAAAATGATTGGTATAGACGTACTTATAGCTAATGAAAAAGAAATGAAAGAAAAGCTCGAAGAGCTCGGTGTCAAATACGAAGGAGATAACAAAGAACGTCTTACTGATTCTTTGTGGAAATATTGTAGAAAAAATATTATTGGTCCAGTTTGGTTGGTGGATGTGCCAAAATTAGTATCTCCACTATCAAAAGCTAAACCAGAAAACCCATTGCTTACTGAGCGTGTACAGTTGTTGGTAGCTGGGGCAGAGTGTACAAATGGATTTTCTGAACTAAATGACCCTATAGATCAAGCAGAACGTTTTGAACTACAAAAGGAGCTAATAAAAAAAGGAGACGAAGAAGCTATGATGTCAGACGATGAGTTTGTGGAAATGCTCGAGCATGGCATGCCACCAGCTTTTGGTTTTGGCATAGGAGGTGACAGACTATTTTCTTTTCTTGTAGATAAGCCACTGAGGGAGACACAATTGTTTCCACTAATGCGACCTAAAAATAAGGAATAAAAAAAGGCGAGACACTATCGAGTGGCCCGCCTGAAGTCGATCGGAGAATGATCTACATCATATATACCTTTTATAAAAAAAGTATTTTTCTCTTGGAAAGAACAAGAGAAGGTCTATACGATGCTATCGTTATGAAAACAAAAGTATCTAAATATAGTTTATATCTTAAAGTGTATAAAAGTCAATAAAATTAACAAATCCCACGAAGGTAAGGACCTGTGTGGGATTTGGATGTGTTTTATAGCAAAGCTATCAGATATTTTTTGATGCAGTAGCATCAATTGATGCCTCTCTGGCGGTTTTTCTGGTGGAAAACCCACCAGAGAGGTTTGGAACGCGAACCGACAGGTAGGCTTCTTAAGTATATAAATTTTAAAAATGAATGTCACTACGAGTTATCCACAGATATTGTTTGGTGTTATTTTTATATAGGAATATAATGTATAACAAGTGGGAAAAAGTGGGAAAAAATGTTTTAAAGTTTTTTCCAAAAAAATAATAAAAATTTTGCAAAAATTATGTTGATAGGCGAATACATACACACAATAGATGAAAAAAACAGAATGTCTTTGCCGGCAAAATTTCGTAAGGAGCTCGGGAAAAAAGTAATTGTTACTCCTGGGCTAGATAAATGTTTGTTTGTTTTTACACTTGCTGAATGGAAAAAAGTCACAGAGAAATTGGGTAGTACAAGTGGGGAGCTTTCTTTCTTGAAAGCAGACCAGAGAACTTTCAATAGAAATATGTTTGGACAGGCAGTAGATGTAGACATAGATTCAATTGGAAGAATTTTATTGCCAGAATTTTTGAAAGAGAGAGCAAATTTGAAAAATACAGGTGTAGTGGTCGGAGTGCAAGATAGACTTGAAATTTGGAATGACAAGATATGGCAAGAATACAAGAAGGGTGCAGAGAAAGAAGCCGAGAGTTTAGCAGAGAAATTAGCCGGTGAGTAATATGCAGAGTATACACAAGACAGTTCTTTTAAATGAAACAATAGAAGGTCTGAATTTAAAAAAAGATTCTATAGTCATAGATGGCACATTTGGTGGGGGAGGGCATAGCTTGGAAATTTGTAAAAAATTTCCAAATGTAAAAATCATAGCCATAGACCAAGATGCAAATGCTTTTTTGAAAGCCAAGCCAAGATTTAAAGACATAAAGTGTGATATTGATTTTATCAATACAAATTTTAGATCTTTAGATAAAGCTACAAAAGAAAAAGTAGATGGAATTATTTTTGATTTAGGTTTGAGTTCTGATCAATTAGAAAATTCTGGACGAGGATTTTCTTTCTTGAAGGATGAGCCTTTGCTCATGAATATGAAAAAAAGCAAGAAAGAAAATCCTTCTTCAGAAGACCTTACAGCTTTTGAAGTTGTAAATACTTGGGAGGAGAAAAATTTAGCCGACATTATATATGGATTTGGCGAAGAGCGTTTTAGCAGGAGAATAGCCAAAGGCATAGTTGAGGCGAGAAAAAAATCAAAAATTGAGACAACTTTTGATTTGATAAAAATAATAGAGAGTTCTGTGCCGGCAATGTACAGGAAAGGGAAGATAAATTGTGCCACAAAGACCTTTCAAGCCCTAAGAATAACTGTAAATGATGAATTGGGGGCATTAAAAGAAGGATTAGAGAAAGGTTTTGATAAATTAAAAATAGGTGGCCGAATGTCAGTAATTTCTTTTCATAGTCTTGAAGACAGAATAGTAAAAAGATTTTTTAAAGAATATGAGAAAGAGGGTTTACTGAAATTGATAAATAAAAAACCAATCACACCAAGTAAAGAAGAAATAATTAATAATAATAGGTCTAGAAGTGCAAAATTAAGAGTAATAGAAAAAATAAAATAACATGACAAAAATCGGGATAAAAGTAAAACAATACACAAACGAAGTAAATATCATAAATAATAATGATATAGAAAGACGTGTATTAAAAGCTTTACTATTATCTTTTGGTTTCTTGTCTCTACTTTACGTTTTATTTTTGGGAAATATGATTTTCAATATAATCGAACGCCGTACCCTAGAAGCAGAAGCACGAACAGTAGGAAATGAAGTAATGGATTTGGAATCTACTTATTTATCAATGAGCAGTAAGCTCGACCTAGAGAGTTCCTTTGCTATGGGATTTAAAGAGATAACACCAAGTTACGCTACACGCCCTTCTTCTCTTGGTCTTAACTCTAAGGCTAATAGCAATGAAATCTAGTTTTCTTCATAGATCCAGAATTATTCTCGTTTGTATATTAATTTTTAGTTTAGTTTTAATAGCTAAGCTTTTTTTAGTGCAAATTGTGCATAATAGCTCATATGAAGAAATCGCTCAGCGTCAGTACGCCACACCTTCTTCTAGTATTTTTGAACGCGGAACGATTTATTTTGAACGCAAAGATGGCCAACTCGTCTCTGCCGCTACACAAACCTTAGGCTACAAGCTCGCAATCAATCCACAAAAGATGGGAGACGCAGAAGATACTTATACAAAAATTTCTAAAATTATAAAAGATAGAGAAATTGACCACGACGATTTCTTATTAAAAGCATCAAAAAAGACAGACCCATATGAAGACATTTTAGGTCATTTATCAAAAGAAGAAGCAGACCAGATAGATACTGCAAAGATTCCAGGGGTAAGTATTTTTAAAGAAAAATGGCGTTTTTATCCTGGTGATGATTTGGCATCTCATACACTAGGCTTTGTGGCATACAAGGGGGATGATTTGAGTGGTCGCTATGGGCTAGAGAGACAATATGATTCTACTCTAAGGAGAGATACAGACAATCCATATGTAAACTTTTTCGCAGAAGTTTTTTCAAACATAAATGATACTTTTTTGAAAAAAGATTCACGAGAAGGAGATATAGTGACTACCATAGAGCCAATGGTGCAAGAATTTTTAGATAAAAAACTGACTGAAGTGAGAGCAAAATACAGCGTGGATTCAATCGGTGGAATAATAATGAATCCAGTGGATGGATCTATTTATGCACTTAGTGTAAAACCAGATTTTAATCCAAATGATTTTTCTAAAATAAAAAATGCGACACTTTTTGGAAATCCACTCGTAGAAAATGTCTTGGAATTTGGTTCTGTGGTAAAGCCACTCGTGATGGCAGCAGCCCTAGATACAGGAGCAGTCACAGCCAATACGACATATAATGACTTGGGCTCAGTGACTGTAGAAAAACATCAAATATATAACTTTGATAAAAAAGCTAGAGGAGCTGGTACTAGTATGCAAGAAGTATTGAATCAATCTCTAAATACAGGAATGGTTTTTGCTGAGCAAAAGTTGGGTAAAAAAAATCTAAGAGAATATTTGCTAGCTTTTGGTTTGAAAGATAAGACTGGAATTGATTTACCAAATGAAACTTCTGGTCTCGTATCAAATATACTTACTAGTCCTCGTGAGATAGAGTACGCAAACGCTGCTTTCGGGCAGGGTATAGCTTTTACGCCGATTGAATTAGTGCGAGCCTTGGCTTCGCTTTCAAATGGTGGAAATTTGGTGACACCGCACCTACTCAAAGAAATAAAATACAATGACGGTACTTCAAAAAAAATTGAATATCAAACAGTACCAACAAAAATAAAAAAAGAAACTTCACAAGAAATTACTCGCATGCTGGTGGGTGTGATGGATAAATCTCTAAAGAATGGAGCAGCAAAAATGGAAAATTTTAGTGTCGCAGTAAAAACTGGTACAGCACAAGTTGCCAGAGAAGATGGTAAGGGCTACTATGATGATAGACACGACCATTCTTTCTTTGGATATTTCCCAGCCTATCAGCCAAAGTTTATAGTATTTCTTTATGCAATAAATCCAAAAGGTGTTCCATATGCAGCACAGACTTGGGCTGATCCATTTTTAGATATTACTAAGTTTTTATTAAATTATTATGAAGTCGCACCAGACAGGTAAAAAAATAGATAAATTTTTCTTTATAACTCTGCTTTTGATTATCGCTCTCGGGGTGACTATGTTCGTCTCTGCGTCTTTGGGGTTGCTAAACAAAAATCCAAAAGTTTTTTACTCAGTGCTTTTCAATCAATTGGTCTTGGGTCTCGGTCTCGGCTTTGTCGGTATGTATTTTTCTTACAAGATAGATTATAAAATTTGGAGACAATACTCACTATATATACTGATAGCCACTATACTTTTGACTTTGGCTGTGTTTATACCAGGACTAGGCTCTAACCATGGCACAGGAGCAAAGAGATGGATAAGCTTAGTATTCTTCTCTTTTCAGCCGGTAGAGTTTTTGAAATTTGGTTTTATTATTTATTTTGCTGCTTGGCTTTCTTGGGCAAAAAATAGAGTTCAAGATTTTAAATATAGTATGCTTCCACTAGTGATACTGCTCGGTATTATCGCTTTAGTTTTATTTAAACAACCAGATACAAAGAGCTTTATCTTGATTTCTATAACTGGCATGTCTATGCTTTTTATTTCAGGTGTTCCTCTAAGATATATTTTTGGAGTTGGCTTTGGAGCTGTAATCGTATTGTCTGTGCTCGTATACACTACTCCCTATCTCCAAGCTCGAGTGAAAACTTTTATAGATCCATCAAATGACCCACGAGGATCTTCTTATCAAATTCAACAATCCCTGATCGCTCTCGGTGGGGGAGGAATTTTTGGTCGTGGGTTAGGGCAGAGTATACAAAAATTTAGCTATTTACCAGAGCCACAAGGGGACTCAATCTTTGCAGTCTTGGGTGAAGAGCTCGGCTTTTTAGGTGGTGTGGCGACGATAGTACTCTATGTGATTTTTGCATTAAGAGGTTTTAAAATTTCAAATAATTCTCCAGATTTATTCAGTAGACTTTTAGTTGCTGGTATTGTTATACTGATTATTATGCAGTCGTTTATGCATATTGCTTCGGTCAACGGAGTTTTTCCTTTGACAGGAGTTCCACTTCCTTTTATGAGTCACGGTGGTACTTCTCTTATGATTTATTTGATAGCAATAGGTGTGGTGCTTCAGATATCAAGATTACAGCAACGTAATATACAATAATTTAAATTTATGAAAATAGTTTTTACAGGCGGTGGTACAGGCGGACACTTTTATCCTATTATTGCAGTAGTTCAAAAAGTGAATCAAATAATAGATAGAGATAAAATAATTGGAGTAAAGCTCTACTATATTTCTGATAGCCCTTATGATAAAGAAGTGCTTTTTGAGAACGGTCTTATCTATGAGGAAGTCGTGGCTGGAAAATTGCGTACTTATTTTTCTTGGCAAAATTTTTCAGATGTATTCAAGACAGCTTTTGGAGCGATAAATGCAGTGTATAAATTGTTTACGATATACCCAGATGTAGTTTTTGGGAAGGGAGGCTATGCATCCTTTCCGGTCATATTTGCTGCTAGAATTTTACGAATACCGGTGATAATTCATGAATCCGATTCTGCACCAGGACGTGTAAATCTCTGGGCGGGACGTTTTGCAAAAAAAATAGCTGTATCTTTTAATGATGCTGCTCGATTTTTCCCCAAAAATAAAGTGGCATGGACAGGTCAGCCAATAAGAGCCGAGATAGAACACCCAGCTCCTCAAAAAGAAGCTTTTGAATATTTTAAACTAGAATCAAAATTACCAATAATTTTAATTTTAGGTGGCTCACAAGGTGCAGAGTTGATAAATAATACAATATTAGATGCACTGCCAAGACTTTTAGAAAATTATCAAATAATACATCAGACTGGTGTAAGAAATTTTAAAAATGTTAGCGAGCGTTCACTCGTAGTTTTAAATGATAATCCAAACAAATTGAGATATATATCAATGGCGTTTTTGAATTCTCTAGAAATGAAAATGGCTGCTGGCGTAGCTACGATTATAGTATCTAGAGCAGGCTCTACTTTATTTGAGATAGCTTCTTGGGGTGTGCCTTCTATATTGATTCCTTTTACTTCCTCAAATGGAGATCATTCAAAGAAAAATGCTTTCAATTATGCGCGTGCTGGAGCTTGTAGTGTGATAGAAGAGGGGAATATGACAGCAAATATTTTGAGTGGAGAAATTGAGAGAATCACAAATGATAAAACAGAATTGGAACAAATGGCAAAAAATGCAAAAGCTTTTGCAAAGACTGACGCAGCTGAAAAAATCGCTCGCGCTATCATAGACTTGGCTTTGACCCACGAGAAATAAAAAACTCCTCATTTCTCTAAAAAAATGCTAAAATAGGTATATGAACGATAAAGCTACAGGAAAAGTAGTGACTAGGTTTGCGCCATCGCCGACCGGTTTTATGCATGTGGGTGGTGTGCGCACGGCTCTTTTTGCTTGGCTTTGGGCTCGTAAAAATAATGGTGTTTTTATCCTACGCATAGAAGATACAGACAAGGAGAGGGAAGTAGAAGGCTCTATAGAGCACATAATAGAGTCATTGAAATGGCTAGGACTAGAATATGATGCTGGACCAGACAAATGTGAAGACGGTGTGTGCTATACTCAATCTGATAGATTAGATTTATATAAAAAATACGCAAATATTTTAATTGAAAAAGGTTTTGCCTACCCTGACCCATACACAAAGGAAGAATTGGAAAATTTTAGAAAAAAAGCCGAGGAAGAAAAGAGGCCTTTTTTGTATAGAGATCATCGTCCAGAAAATTTTGAAGTTTGGGACGGCACAAAGCCTCTTCGATTTAAAACTCCAGAAATAAAAAGTTATAAATGGAATGATGTAGTCCAAGGAGATTTATCTGCAGGCCCCGAGGCATTGGATGATTTTATTTTAATAAAAAGTGATGGTTATCCGACTTATAACTTTGCTCACATTGTAGATGACATAGAAATGCATGTGACTCATGTAGTGCGTGGACAAGAGTTTATATCTTCTACTCCAAAATTTTTATCTGTATATGAAGCCCTAGGCATAAATCCACCTATTTATGTGACTACACCTCCGATACTCGGAGCTACAGGCAATAAAAAGCTTTCAAAACGTGATGGCGCTAAAGATATTTTGGATTATAGAAAAGAGGGTTATTTATCAAATACCATGATAAATTATCTAGCATTTTTAGGTTTTAACCCTGGTGGAGAAAGAGAAATATTTACACCAAAAGAATTGGTGGAAGTTTTTGATTTAAGTAAAATTCAACGCTCAGGTTCAAAATGGAGTGATGAGAAATTAAATTGGTTTAATAAAGAACACATAAAATTACTAAGAGGAGATGAAATAGAAAAAAATATTTTAGAGTGGTTGCCAGAAGATATGCAAAAAAATCCAATTGCAAAAAAACTCGTACCTATAATATTGGAGAGAATTTCAAAGTGGAGTGATATCACAAAAATGGTAGAAGAAGGTGAGCTCGATTTGTTTTTCAATACTCCAGAAATACAAAAAGAAAAAATAAATTATAAAAACACTCCAAGTGAAAAGACGATAAGTAACTTGCAGGATGTAATAAAAATTCTAGAAAATTTGGATGAAAATGATTTTACTATAGAAAATATAAAAAAACTTGTCATGGAATTAGCAGACAAAATGGAAAACAGGGGAGAGCTACTCCATCCTATGCGTTTTGCTTTATCTGGAAAAGACAAATCTCCAGACCCATTTACTATTGCCTCAATTATAGGAAAAAATGAAACTTTACTTAGATTACAAAAAGCGACATAAAACCATAACAGGGTTTTTGCTTATAATTTTATTTTTTACTTCTTTTGTTTTTTCTTATGCACAAAACGCAGATGACATAAGAGATAGAATAGAACAAAGAAACGCCGACATAGCAAAACTCGAAGAGCAGATAAGAATTTACCAAGGAGAATTAGACGCCCTCGGTAAACAAAAAAATTCACTTAGTGTATCTATAAAGCAATTGGATTTAACAAAAAAGAAACTGCAGACTGATATAGCAGTCACTCAAAAGAAAATAGACCAGACTAATTTTAAAATTGAAGGTCTTACTTCAGACATAGGTGATAAAGAAGGAGCTATTTTAAATCACAAAGATTCTATAGCTCTAGAAATCAGAGAGACCAATCAATTTGAATTGGAAAATATTATGCAGACACTTCTTTCCAAAAATAATTTTACAGAAATTTGGAATGATATAGACAATAGAGCGACGGTAAGAGAAAAAATAATAGAAAATATAGGCAAACTACAAGAGACCAAAGGAGCCCTAGAAGACACTAGGTCATCTACTATTGATGCAAAAAATGAGCTTGTAGCTCTAAAGTCCAAGCTCGCTGACCAGCAAAAAATAGTAGTCCAAAATGTAAATGAAAAAAATAAATTATTAACACAGACAAAAAATAGTGAATCCAACTATCAAAAATTAGTAGCAGAGCAGACAGCTAAAAAAGCTGCTTTTGAAAAAGAACTACGAGATTTTGAATCACAATTAAAATTTATACTTGACCCATCAAAGCTTCCAAGTAGTGGAGTCTTATCTTGGCCTTTAGACAGAGTATATGTGACCCAAGAATTCGGAGCAAAGACAGGCCCACACAGGACATATGTGAGCGGACATAGTGGTACTGACTTTAGAGCTCGTACACCACTGCCTGTATATGCTATGGTTGACGGCGTGGTAAAAGGCATAGGGGATACAGATGCTATTTGCCCAGGGGTATCTTTTGGTAAATGGATTTTTATTGAATACACAAATGGTCTCGCTAGTACGTATGGTCACTTGTCTCTTATAAAAGTATCTGAAGGTCAAAAAGTAAAAAGAGGGCAAGAGATAGGGTATACAGGAGGTACAGGTAGAGTCACTGGCCCGCACCTACACATATCTCTATATGCAGGAAATTCTGTAAAGGTAGACACTGTACCTAGTAAGTCTTGCCCTGGTAAAATCTTGAAACAACCAATAGCAGCGATAAATGCATATCTTGATCCGATGTATTATTTGCCACGGTATACACCACAGCCTTAGTTTATGATAAAATAAATTTATGAGTAATATTTTAAAAAATAAAAATAAACAAGCAGGTTTCTTTGAGATTATAGTAGTAGTGATTATCGCTCTATTATTGATGAAGTACTTTGGCATCACAGTGTCTACTGTCGTAGCTTGGGTAAAGGTATCTCTAGCTTGGTTCCTAGTCTTTTTTAAAGACATCTTGAAGTAAATATATTTAGTAAAAATTTTCTAAAATTTCCTGTCAAGAACTTCCCTATTTGTCCCAAAATAGGGAAGTGGGTCCCCTAAAAACGAGTCTTCATTTTGATGCTCGTTTTTTTTGTATTAGTTTTTCTTGGGAGAGTGTGGAGAATTTTTCTCTGATCTTTGATATGTTTTGTATGTTTTGGTGGTAGATAAGTGACAATAAAGTAAACTTTACAATTCTTTAATTTTAGAAAATTTAGGTCATATTCTCTCAGGTTAAGTGTCGTAAAAGATATATTGTGCGACACATAGCTATAATATAAATAAGGCTAAAAAAGCCCTTTCCTACTATTCTCCATACATTTCTTCCTTTTTCTTTTTTAATTCAGAAATTATATTGGGGTCTATAATCTTTGTAAATCTTTTTAAAATTTTTCCATCTTTCTCTACTTCCCCCATAAACATCTCCAAGGGTCTAATATCGAACATTTTACCCATCTGGTATACATAGGCCTCATATATCGGCCTGTAGACCACAAACTGGTCCTTTTGGTCTGTCTCATCATGTTTGCCTTCAGTGTGTAGGCCTACACCCAGGACTTCATATGCATAGTTATAAATAGAACCCGTAGGGTCGTGTTTGTAATGATAGTAGTATCCTTTTTCCGGAAATCCCATATTTTATTTCTTTTCTTCTTCTATTAATTTTTTGTATTTTTCTTGAATTTCTCTAATGAGTCTTTTGTCTTCTTTTTTATCTTTCTTATCCATTTTTATTTCTCGTTTGAAATCTTTCTTTTCTAGTTTGGTTCGGGAACCCCTCTGTTCAAATACACTTACATCTTTTCTGTCTCGTCTTCCTTCTTTAGCCGAATCTATTATCTCTTCTATTCCGTTTTTGAGATCTTTATTAAATTCCTCTTCAAATTTTTCCCTAGAATGAAATTTTAAATAATCCAATTCCAAATTTTTAGCAAATTCATCAAGTCTTTCTATGTATTCGGATATTTCCTCTTTGGCAATTTTTTTTGCATCTTTATCTAAACTTGCATACTCTTCAAATAAGCTTTCTGAGACACTCTGTATTCTTTTAGTAAGTAAACTCTCAGCTCCTAAAGCTTCATTTTCGTTTCCTATTTTTTCAAAATTATTCATATATTTATTAAGTATTATAACACTATCTACTTACAAGAGCTTGAAAGCTCATACCCTGAATTCTCAGCTTCTTCATTAGTATTAAAATAGACTCTGTTTTCCATCTTTATGCTTTTACCTGCGGAGCAACCAATAGTATAATATTTGCTTCCCCTGTTTGAGGCAAAATAATTTCCAGTACCTGTACTTTGTATTTCTGTGGAAATGTTTTTATTTGTTATAGATTTTGCCCCTTCGATTACACTCGCAGTCTGGTCTATGTATTGGCCTGTAGTTTGGTCCAGAGACTCTATTTTCACCCCCGAAGAGGCATTTTCTTTGACTGACAGCCTACCTAGCATAAATGAGGCTAAACCGACCAAAATCACTATAAAAACTATCAAAATATCTTTCCCCTGTTCACTTTCTAAAAATGACTTGATTTTTCCCATAAAATTGTTTATAGTGTAGTACAAGTAAATTTTAACATAAAACAACACAATATGGCACATAGAAAAGCCGGCGGTACCGCCAAAAACTTAAGAGATTCAAACCCACAATACCTAGGTATAAAGCTTACAGACGGGCAAAAGGCTCAATCTGGCTCTATTATCGTACGTCAACGTGGTACAGCTATTTTAGCTGGTACAAACGTATCTACGGGTAAAGATCACACTCTTTTTGCTTTAAAACCTGGCACAGTAAAATTTGGCACTAGGCGTAAAGTATCCTTTAACGGCAAGACAGTAGTCAAAAAACTCGTAAACGTAATATAAGACAAATAAAAAAATCCCCGACCGGGGATTTTTTTATTTAGATTTTTTCTATGATGAGTTTGAAAGAAGATTTTTTGCCTGCTATAGAAATTTGGATTTCATGCTCACCCACTTCTTTGATTGGTTTTTCAAGCACTATAAATTCTTCGGAAATGTCTGCATGGTGTTGCTTATGCATTTCTTCTACTATTTCCTTACTGTGAATTCCTTTGAAGAGGTGGCCTTTTTCATCAGCTTTTACTTTTATGTGTAGAGTCTTACCTTTTATCTCTTCTAAATTTTTTACTAAAAGATCACTCTGGACTTCCCTCTCTATTTCTATAGTTTTTTTCCTAATCTCTAAATCTTGTATAGTTTTTGCTGTAGCTATTTCTACTAGTTTTTTTGGTAGAAGAAAATTCATAGCATAACCATCGCTTATCTCTTTTACATCATATTTTTTACCTACTCTAGGCACATCTTTTAAGAAAATTACTTTCATATTATTTTTATTGCAATAATAATTCTACAGCTTTGTTTAATTGCGGATCTACTTTGTCTACAGAGTCTTTCTTTACTCCTTCTACGATATAGTCTGGAGTGAGGCCTACTTCAGCAATAGTAGCACCATTTGGTGTGAGCCACTTTGCTACTGTGATTTTTAATATTGTATCATCTGTCACGTCCACCATCTGCTGTACAGAGCCTTTTCCAAAGCTTTGAGAACCCACGAGCTTTGCTCGTCCATGGTCTCGCATTGCTCCAGCCAATATTTCTGAAGCAGAAGCAGAACCACCATCAATTAAAATTATAAATTTTAATTTTTCATTAAATATATTGTAGCCTCTACTTCTGTATATAGTAGGTTCTTTACTTGAACCGTAATCCTCAGTCACTACTACTTTTCCTTCAGGTAAAAACCAACTTGCCATATCTACAGAAGCATCCAAGTAACCACCTGGATTTCCTCGTAGATCAAGTAGGAGTTTATCACTTTTTGATAAGACAAATTCTTTCATTGCATTTCTAAATAGCTTTGAAGAGTTTGCAGAAAAGCTGTAAAGTTTTATTACGAAAATTCCGTCTTTGCGAAGCTCTGTGTCTAGAGTAGGTATGTTTATGATATCTCGTACAATTTTTATTTCTCGTGAATCTTTTTCTCCTTCACGGAATATTGTCAGAGTCACGGTAGTTCCCTTTTCTCCACGAATTAATTTCACTGCTTTTTCAGCAGACAAACCATATGTTTCTACACCATCTACTTTTAAGACTTTATCTCCAGACTTTATTCCAGCATTATAAGCAGGAGTATTTTTCAATGGGGCTATCACAGTCAGGACTTTGTCTTTAGTTCCGACTTCCATACCAATACCACTGAAATTACCTGATATTTCCTCTTGAAATGACTTTGCCTCGTCTGGGTTAAAGAAAACGCTGTACGGGTCATTTAGAGATCCTAAAAGGCCAGAAATAGCACCATAAACCTTTTCTTGGTCAGTAGTTTTTGAGCCAGGATACTTTTCATTTATGATATTCCAGACCTTCCAAAAAGGAGCAAAATCAGCAGGAGTCTGCACTGCCGTTTCTTTGTTGGAAAGTAATACTCTGTCTATCTCGGGTCTACTAGAATATCCTAGATACACGCCTAAAATAAATAAAGTAATTACAAGTAATACTCCAATGATTATGTATTTTATTTTAGAAAGTTTTTCGAGCATTTGTATTAAATTCTTTCTTGGTCTATCTCTCTGTCTTCGTATACTGGCATTTCGTTTTGATTAAAATTTTCAGACTTTTGTTTTCTTAGTTGCTTTAATTTGTTTTCTTTATGTATTTCGTAACTGTAGAAAACCAATATCAATCCAGATATTGTAAATAAAATATTTTTCCAAGAATAAGGAAAACCGAGGTATGGCAAAACAGCCACCCAGATACCTAAAATTAAAAGTATTCGCTCTCTACGCATCTAGCTATTGTATCAAATAAGAGCTAATATGCAATAACGCTAGCCTCTAGACTTTCTTGTGGAATTACTGTATTAACATGAAATATTTTCATGTTAATAAATGAGAAAATAAGCAATATAGCAACTACAGCAAAACCTCTAACTATAATTATGGGATGACCAATTTCCCTTTTTATAAATATAGCGAGTAAAAGCACCAAGATAATTATCATAGCAATACCACTATATATAAAATTTACGTATTTGCTTGGTGAAGTTAGTATTTTATCTACCCAAGACTTTAAATAAGTATAAAGAGAAATATCTTTATACGTAACTACTGGAGAATCTATCTCTTCACCCAAAACTTTTACAGTGGTAGGTTTTACAGATGTAGTAGCTTTTACTGATAATGCTGGTTTTTTTGTAGTAGATACAGTGTTTTTCGTTGTGGTCGGTTTTGTGTTTTTTACTGTAGCTACTGTAGTATTTTGTTTAACCATTGGTGTACCAAAAAATTGAGCTACGAAAACCGTATTTCTGCCTTCAAAAGTTCCTGTAGCTACACCAATACCTATTTCTTTATAATTTTTCTTTACAATATTTGCTCTGTGGCTAGGTGAATCCATCCAAGCTTCTGCCACATCACGTGATTCAAAAAAATTCACAGCTAGATTTTCTCCAGCCATGCTGTATTTATATCCTACTTGGTCTAGCCAATACCATGGAGTCTTTCCATCAGGGCTATTATGAGCAAAATATCCACGAGACGCCATGTCTTCAGCTTTTAATTTCGCTGCTTTTGTAAGTAAATCGTTTTCTATAAGTGGCTCTGCGTTATTTTGAGCACGTTCTTCATTTGTAAGTGTGGTGAGTACACCTGGTAAAACAGAAGCGAGGAAATTTGTTTTATCAAAAACTACAAAGACTTGAACAAGGAAAAAGAGTTCAATTACGATGATTGAGAACAAGATTATAATAGTTGATTCACGACGTAAAAGGTGCGGTTTGTAATCGTTGTGTTTATGAGGGAAAAAATATTTTTTTAGCCAAGAAAACATGCTAATATTATAACAACAAATAAGGAGCAAAGTCAAATTTATTTGAACCTTGTCCGAATGCAGTTGTTATATGGTATTCCATATACAAAACAAAAACCCCTCTGTAAAGAGGGGTTTTTGTTTAATAAATATAAGTTATTTATTTAGTACTGCACGAGTCAAAGGACCCACAATACCATCGATTTTTAGAGGCGGGTTTGCTTTTTGGAAAGCTCTGACGCAAGCGTCTGTCTTTGTTCCAAATATTCCATCAACAGCTCCACAATCATAACCAGCATCATTTAAGAATTTTTGAAGTTCATCTACTTCCCCATCCTTTGAGCCAAGCTTCATGTATTCTGTAAAGATAAACTTTTCAGCACCAAGAACTTGTCCTTTCTCAGTTGATGCACCCAAGACTCTACCATTGTTTGGAATAGAACCAGAAGTATTTTCTTCTCTTACTTCTTCTTTAAATGTAGCAGAGATAGTGTGATCTGTAGTGACTTCATTGAAAGTATAAGTTGTTACAGGACCTACTGAAACTTCGCCATCAATAATTACATTTTCTACATCAAAACCATTGTTTGCGTCTATTGAATATGTTCTACTTCCGCCATTTGCAACAGTAGTCTCTCCGACAGGGCTGACTGAACCGTTTGCCCCTGAAGAAGCAGTGATCTTGTGTGTCAGAGCTGCTATCTCAAATGAGCGAGTCACCTCTGGAGCTTCGTTGTAGTTTTCATTTCCTGCCTGACTTGCTGTTATTGTACAAGTACCTATAGCTAAGAGGTGTACTGTAGTGTTTCCTTCTCCTGTAAGTGAACAAGTACTACCCTCTTCTACTGAATAAACTACTTCTTCTTCTGAGCTCGCAGTAGCATTTAGGTCAAAATCAGAATCACCAATTGTCTTATCTTCAAGTTCATTGAAAGTAATAGTCTGGTCAGCTTTTGAAATTGTGAAAGTTCCTCCTACGAAATTAATTTCATAATTTGTATTTCCTAAAGTTCCTAGATTTATATCGTAAAGTCCTACATCCTCACCTGTGTCACGAGTAAGTGATCCAGATAATTCATCACCTTCTAGTAGTGTGTTCTCTCCAGTTATTTGGTAAGTAAATTCTGGATCATCTTCACCGTATACTTTACCTTGTCCACCATCTACTGTGACAGTTATAGGAAGTGGGTTGATAGCCAATGTAGCTGTGTCTTGTCCTGCGTAATCTGGGTCAGTAATAAGTGCTAGTACATCATACTCACCTACGTTTTTTGGAAGATTAGTCAATCCGTTGTATAGGATTACATAACTCAATTCTTCGGGATCAGTACTTGCTTCTAGTGTGTGAGTGTCACCATCATAAGTCACATCCATCATTCCACTTAGTGTAATTGAAGCAGCTTCTGGAGAAATATCTGCGGTGACTTCATCTTCTACTGTTATGCTTGTAGTGACTAGGTTGTAATTTGGAGCACTGATACCAGACATTGATATAGTACCTACAGTGATAGGTTTATTTGCTCCTGCGTCTGGGCTATCAAATAATGCGTCAGTGTATGATAGAAGAACATTGTCATCTCCTATTATATCTTCACTTCCCAATATTACAGTAGCATTTGCATTACCATCAAAAATTTTATTCACTCCAGTTACTGTGACATGTAAATCTTTTTGAGTAATATCAATATTTTGAGAACCAGTAGCGTCATTATAATTTCCTGTGACATCAGTAAATGTCCAAGTTACAGTATTACTAGATACATTTGTGTAAGAAATTCCTAAATCAAGACCAGCTAGAGCTTCATCTAATATCCCTGTTGCTGTACCAGTGAGGCCATGAGAATTACCATCATAGACACCAGAAAAACCAGAAACATCTATGATTGCATTTGCTTTGGCTATTGAGAAATTTTCAGAGTCACTACTTCCGTTGTGGTTTGTATCTCCAGTAAAAGTATAATTTGCATTAGCACTACCAACATTTGTATTGTTTGAGTAATTTAATACAGGAACTATAGAAAGTCCTCCAGCGCCAGTGACTTCTCCAGTACATGGTGTTTGAGCTCCTCCATTATAAGTAACACTTTCTGGGCAAGTAATTGTAGTAGTTGAATTTGCTTTATTGATTACAAAATTTCCAGCACTAGCATCTGATAGGTTGTTGTAATTTACTGTGTCTGTAGGAATAAAGTCTGCTGTGACTGCATAAGTTCCAGCGTTTGTAGGTACAGTACTTGAACCGTCGTATTTTATATCACTAACTACACCAGCAACAGAACCATTTACAGATGCAGATTGTGCAGAGCCAGTAAATGTCACAGGTGAATTTGATATTGAAAGTGTAGGGTTTGTTTTAATTATTGCTGAGTCTCCTTCAATTAACACATTGTCAACGCGGAAGTGTTCATCACTTGCGTTAGTTGAAACTCTAAACCTAATTAAAAAAGAAGTATTATTCATTCCTGAGTTAGTAATGGGTGCTTGTGTTGTCCATGAACTATCATTTCGCATGTCGTGAGTTGCTAGAGTAGTCCAACCAGAGCTACTACATGTTGCACCACTAGCTGACCTGAATTCTACGATTGCATCATCACTTACTTCTGGGCCAGAATCTGCGTCGCCTCTCCATTGATAAGAAAGTTTTACATTTGTATATCCGCTAGAATTTATTGTTCTACATATATAACCACTATCTCCTAGCATTACTGCAAATCTGCCTCCATCTGGACTTGCACTATCATTTCCACTACTTGCTGCGCGTGCCTCAGAGTCACTTCCTGAATTTCCACCGTCACTCCATCCTGATACAGGAGTAACTGTAGATCCTGTGCCAAAGTTGTCTGAAAAAATAGTTGTAGCAGCAGAAGCTTCTCCTACATTAGACAATAGGAAACTCATTAATAATATAACTGGTAAAACAAAACGAGAATACGAGGTTACTTTTTCATATTTTTTATAAAAGACTTTAGTTTGTAATTAATAAGATAACTACATTAGATTAAGACATTATAAGCACAATGTCAAATTCAAGAAAAACCAAGTATAAATAGTTATTTATTCAAAATATTCTGGAGTATTTATGCTCATCCAGTCAAATAACTGTCTTGCTACAGATGATGCGCTAGAACTATTTTTAGGTCCAGATTCCATCATAATTACAAAAGCATATTTTGGATTTTCATAAGGGAAAAATCCCATTACCCAAGAATTTAATCTATCTTTGGCTACACCGAGCTGAGCTGTACCTGTTTTTACCGCAATATCTACATAAGGCACATTTAATAGCGGGGCTGTACCATCTGTCACAGCCATGCGCATTCCTTTATGCACTATGTCGTAATATTCTTTTTTCAAATCAATCGTCGTGTATTGTTTTTCTTTTTCAGTATCACCTAAAATTAAATGTGGAGTCATGAGCTTGCCATAGTTTGCTATTGCTCCACCCGCCCTCACCATCTCCATAGGGGTGACTTGAAAACCATACTGCCCGATAGCTGTATTGTATGTGTCTCCAATGCGCCAAGGGTCTCCTTTAAAGTTTTTTAATTTCCATTCTGGTGTCGGTATTACCCCACCCTTTTCATCAGGTAAATCTATTGAAGTTTTTTCTCCTATGCCGAAAATTTTTGCGTATTTATCAATATTTGCTATACCTATACCTTTTTGACCACCAAAACCACCCCCAATTGTATAGAAATAAACGTCCGAAGATACAGCTATCGCCTCGGCCATGTTTGTCCAACCATTTGCTCTCCAGTCTTTGAAAATAGTCGGCTTGTCTGGAAAATATGGGTTTGGTATTGAGATAGAGCCCGTAGACAGTATTTCTTTTGAAGGGTCTATAATACCTTCATTTAAAGCCCCAAGTGCAAAAAATGGTTTGACGATAGATCCTGGGGTATAAAGACCAGAAATACTTCTATCCATAAAAAATCTTCTTTTATCTGTGATATAACTATTTATTTTTTCTTTGTCTTTTCCTTGAGACAAAACTTCGGAATCGTATTCTGGAAAACTAGTAGAAGTTAAAATTTCTCCATTTCTTACATCCATTATTACACCAGCTCCTCCGGCAAATGAACCCCTCTCGGCTAAATCTTTTATGAAATTAAATAATTGCATTTGTATCCTAGAGTCTATGGTCGTCACTAGATCTGGTCCTTGTTTTGGAGTATTTACTATATTTTCGGAATAGATTTCTCCAAGAGCAGTCTTTTCTATCATTTTTGCCCCGTTCTCACCTTTTATTCTGTCATTGTATTGTTTTTCAAGTCCATCTTTACCTATAAAGTCTTCTCGCCAGTAATTTCCTGATTTATCTCGAGTCGGGTAGCTCACATAGCCAAGTAAATGCGAAAAACCTGGTGATAAATAAGCACGAACTAGATTTGTCTGCACCTCTGTTTTTTCATCTTTATTTTCTTCAGCCACAGTAAAATCTACTTTCTTATTCCAAGCTAATTCTTTCTTGTTTCTATCATAGATAATTCCCCTATCAGCAAATAAAATATCTTTTTCTATAATATTATTTTCACTTCTCTCGAAATAAGCAGAACCTTTATTTACTTGTAGGTAAAATAGACGCCCACTAAATATAACGATAGCAAGTAAGAAAAAACTGGAAAGAAAAACAATAGTTTTTTGTGGTATTGGTTTCTCTATTCTTCCTTCAAATTGTTGACGATCAAAGTTTGCTATATTTTTTGAGTCTAGAAAAATTTCGTCTGGGTCGACGAAGACATTTTTTCTTCTTCTATGCTTTTTTAAAATTTCTCTTATCATTTTTTAATTATTGAATCTGATTTTTTTCTTTATAAATTGAGCCAAGAATACGAGCACAAGAGCACCAAAGAAAGATATAAAAACTATATTGTAAAATTTTGCCTCAGGTACCCCATAGAGTAAGTCAGATAAAAGAGCTATGGCCACCGCTTCCAAATAGTAATTAAAATAAATTATCCCAATTAAACCTAAAATAATACTTACCCAAAAAGGCATGAAGATTACTGAAAAAAGTAATATAGCTGTAGCTAAAATTCGTAGAGCCATAATCTTATATTACACGCTTAAACCCAAAATACAAAATTAGAAAAATCTACGCCATAAATGACGCAAAATGAGAAATAAAATTATGCCTAAAATAGGATAAAATATATAAGGACTATTAAATGTATTTAGCCTAAATGATTCCAATTCTTTTGTGGCTATTGATATGCCATTTGAGACAAAAGCTGGAGTATTGTCTTTTATTGTTTTACTAATTCCAGTATTTGATTCTGTGCTAGCAGTAGTTTTTGTTTGTACTGCAGTTTTTGCAGTCGTAGTCTTTGTATTATTAGTAGCCATGCAAAAATTATATCATTTTTGTAGCAATGCCGGTATAATTTTCTGGGGAAATTTTTAGTAATTCTTTTTTTATTTTTTCATTTACATTTAAAGTCTCAATAAAATTATGTATTTCTTTTAGGGTGACTTTTTTACCACGAGATAATTCTTTTAGTTTTTCATAAGGCATCTCTACACCCTCACGTCTCAGTATGGTTTGGATAGCCTCAGTGACGACTTCGGGATGATTGTTTAAAACTTCCAATATTTTTTCTTCGTTTACTTTTATTTTGCTGAGCCCTTTTAACAGTGAGCTATATGCTAGATATGAATGTCCAAATGCTGTACCAAAAGCTCTTTCTACTGTAGAATCGGACAAATCTCTCTGCAGTCTAGATATTGGAAGCTTGCGAGCAAAAAATTCAAAAAGAGCATTTGCGAGGCCTAGATTCCCTTCACTGTTTTCAAAATCTATCGGGTTTATTTTATGTGGCATTGTAGAAGAGCCAGTCTCACCTGCCTTTGGTATTTGCCCTACCCAATCATCTGATATGTATCTCCACATGTCTTGGTTGAAATCTATAAGTACTCCATTGATATGTTTTACCTTATCAAAAATCTTGATATAACTATCGTGACATTCTATTTGAGTAGTGATTTTATTTTGGATTAATTTTTGTGTACGTCCTTTATTAAAACTCTCAATAAATTTTTTACTAAATGAATTCCAATCTACTTTTGGATAAGCTACAACGTGAGCATTATAGTTTCCTGTCGCTCCATTTAATTTCATCTCTATTTTTATACTTTTTAATTCAGTCAATAGTTTTTCTAAACGCAGAGAAAATACTTTCATTTCTTTGCCAAAAGTAGTGGGGCTAGCAGATTGTCCGTGAGTACGAGCTAGCATCGGTAAGTTTTTATATTTTTTTGCTAGAATATTTATTTCAGAAATTACTTTTGAAATACAAGGAATAATTTCATTGTCTAGCGAGTCTGACAACAACAGAGCATAAGCTATGTTGTTTGTATCTTCGGATGTAATAGCAAAGTGGGTCCATTCCGTAGAATCTTTTAGAGATGTTTTGGAAAGTGCATTTTTTATAAAATATTCTACAGCCTTTACATCGTGATTTGTTTTTGATTCAATCTTTTTTATTTCTTTATATGAATTTTCATCAAATTTTTCGTAAAGACTTCTTATTTGCTTTATTTCATTTGTAGTAAATTTACGTAGTGCTGTTTTGTTTAATAAAGATAAGGCTATTAGATATTCACTTTCCATCATCACTCTGTATTTCATCAAACCTTGCTCGGAAAAATATGGAGCGAGAGCTCTCGTTTTTTCAAAGTATCTACCATCCAATGATGAAATTGCGTTAAAATTTTGCATAATTATATTGTGTATTTTTTAAGATTATTTTCAATTCTCTTTTCTATGTCTCCTTGTTCTATTTGGAATTTTGTTCCTGTGATTTGTTCAAAAATTTGTATGTATCTTTTTGTTAATTCTTCTACCATTTCAATTGGAGCTTCTGGCATTACTTCGTCTTTGTATGGGTCACAATTTTGTTTAAACCAAAGTCTCAAAAATTCTTTATCAAAGTTTTGAGGCTCCAATCCTTCGTCTATGCGTTCTTGATAAGAGTCAGCTTGCCAATACCTAGAAGAGTCTGGTGTGTGTATTTCATCTATTAATATTACTTCACCATTTTCAGCAAGTCCAAATTCATACTTTGTATCTACTAAAATCAAACCTCTTTTCAATGCTACTTCTTGCCCGCGTGAAAAAAGTTTTAATGCCGTATCTCTGACTTTTTCCCAGATTTCTGGGCTCATCATTTTTTCTTCCAAAATTATTTTACTAGTTAATGGTCTGTCATGAGCTTCAAATTTTGTCGTTGGAGTCACTACTGGTTTACCTAATTTTTGATTTTTCTTCATTCCTTCTGGTAAAACAAAATCTCCAAAATCCCTAGTCCCTTTTTGGTATAAAGTCCAAAGTGCAGTATCAGTGACTCCTGTAATATACCCACGTACCACCATTTCTACTGGTAATACTGTGCACTTTTTACCAATTACTACATTTGGGTCTGGATTATCTAAGATATGGTTCTCTACTATATCTTTGGTATTTTCAAACCAAAAAGAACTTATTTGTGTGAGCACTTGCCCTTTGCATGGTATCAAAGCAAGGTTTCTATCAAAGGCAGAATATCTGTCACTGGAAATTAATATGATTTTATCATCTTGTACGTAAACATCTCGCACTTTTCCTGTATATTTTTTCCCAAGATTATTAAAATTTGTTTCTTTTAGAATGTTCATTTATTTATAAATTATTTTTTTATTCAAACTTAATTTTGAAATTATAGATATTTGTGGAATTTTTTCTTTTGTTACTTTGCCGATTATTTTTGCTTTAATTCCAAAATCTTTTGCTCTCTTGATTGAGTACTGCGCATCTTTTTCATCTACGATGAGTAGCATGCCTTGTCCCCCATTCCAGACTTCATAAAATTCTTCATCTTTTAAACCACGCCAAGAAGCACATTCTAGCATAATTTTTGGTGGTTCCCATAAATCAAAAATCTCTGCTGAAAGTCCTTTGGAAAAAAGTACATCTTTGCCTAATTTTTCTCTAAAAGCTCCACCAGAGAGGTGCACCACACTGTGTATTTTTATTTCTGGTTTAAAACTTTTATTAAACCACCCATGCATAGTGTTTATATACATATCATAAAGTACTGAAGGGACAGCCGAAGCCTTGATGGCATCTTTTGCTTTTGGGTTTTTGTACCAGCTTTTACCGAATTTTACTTGCAGAGCTTTTCTTACAGAGCTAACACCATTTGATCTAAAACCATTTTCCTTGAGTCCAATAATTACTTGCCCAGCTTTTACACTCTTACCAGTTATCATTTTGTCTTTATGGTAAGCACCTATCATCATTCCTGACCAGTTTAATTTAGTTTTTGAATCTTTGATTTCTGAGCCGATAGCAATTCCCATCTGTGCTGTCTCACCTTTTAAGACCACTATCTTATTTTCTTTTGCTACATCTCCGAGACCACTTATTGCACTTTTGTAAGTCTTGTTTACTATATCTCCAGAATTTCCGACAGAAGAAATATCAAAAACATTTATAAAAACAAGTGGCACGCCACCAAAGCGAGTGATGTCACTCGCTGTCATAGCTATGATGTCGTATGCTGCATCTTTGTGAGTCTTGGCTGCATCTATGATTATGCCTTTTGTGCCGAGACCATCAGTGGATGCTTCGATAAAATATCCTTTTGGTAAATTTTTTAAAGTAAAAGGCCTAGGACCACGAAAATTTCCCATAGAAAGATCATGGACTTTTACAAAGGGAGAATTATTATAACTTTTTTTACAAACTGACCCCGCAAAACTACTAAAACTAGATTCTTCTTCTACATCTACTCCATCTTGACTGTATTTTTTTGAAATTTTTATCTTACTCATTTAAATATTTTTTGTAACCAACTTTTGAAAGTTTTTTACTTTTTATTTTTACTTCTTTACTCATCTTATTCTTAAAATCATTAAATTTCTTTTCTAGTTTTTTGTCGGATAGGCTGAGAATTTGTATAGCAAGTAAACCAGCATTCTTTGCTCCATTTATGGCGACAGTAGCCACAGGAACACCTGGTGGCATTTGTAAAATAGACAAAAGAGAATCCATGCCCTCCATTGTTTTTGTTTTTATTGGTACACCGATAACTGGAAGTGTTGTCATTGATGCTGTCATACCTGGGAGATGTGCAGACCCACCGGCACCAGCGATGATCACTTTTATGCCAGACTTTTTTGCATTTGTAGCATATTTATATAATTTGTCAGGGGTTCTGTGCGCAGATACGACACTAATACTATAATCTACACCAAACTCTTCAAGGATTTTTGCTGATTCACTCATTATTTCTAAATCAGAATCAGAACCCATTATTATCAATACTTTATTTTTCATAATATTTTTACTGCGAATAATTAAATAGATATATGTTTGTGTGCTTTTTTTGCTCTCTTCTCTGCTTCTTTTAATGTGTTTGCTGTTACTGTGATATGTCCCATCTTGCGCTCTTTTCTCGTTTCCATCTTACCATATATATGTATATTGACACCACTTATTTTTTTAGCATTTTCTCCACCTCTATATTTTGGAGCTCCATTTCTTTTTCCAAGAATATTCATCATCACAGAAGCTTTTGACCTTGTTTTAGATTTTGCCAGATGCATTCCTGTCACGGCTCGTATCTGTTGTTCAAATTGTGATGCTGAGTAGGCCTCTATCGTATGGTGTCCAGAATTATGTACTCGTGGTGCTATTTCATTTACTATCACATTTTCTTTTTTATCTAAAAACATTTCTATGGCAAATACTCCTACACCACCTAAAGCCTCAAGTACTTTTTTTGCCACTTTTTTTGCTTTTAGTTTTATTTGAGGTTTTATGTTTGCCGGTGAGCGAACAATATGACAAATATTATTTTGGTGTATTGTTTCTACTACATCAAAAGAAAAAATAGTATTAAATTTATCTCGAGCAGAGACCACAGCGAGCTCTTTCTCAAATGGTATAAATTTTTCTGCATAGAGTGGGCTCTTTGAGAGTTTGATAAAAGCTTTTTTTATATCTCCTTTTTTACAAACCACAAAGTTTCCCCTGCCATCATAAGCATCAAACCGAGCTTTAAGTAAAAAAGGGTAGCCAAAAATATCACCCTGCTTTAAAGCATCACTCTCATTTTCAATAAGTGCAAAATCCGCGACCGGAATATCATGTTCTCTTAGAAAAACTTTTTGTTCAAATTTATCTTTTATGATTTTTAAAATTTTTGGACTTGGGTTTACCGGTTTTCCTTTTTTTGCAATTTCTGCCAAAGTTTTATTGTCAGCACTTTCTATCTCAAAAGTCAGAAAGTCAGAAATTTTAGCAAGCTCAAGAATTTTTTTTCTATCTTTAAAACCACCGATTATCTGCCCGTTTGCCACTTGTCCTGCGGGCGAAGGACTGTTTGGGTCTAGCACTATGACTTTAAACCCGAGACGGTGCGCAGAGTCTGTGAGCATCCTGCCCAACTGCCCTCCACCCACTATTCCGATAGTTTTTTGTTTCATTTTTAGTGTTTAAAATGCCTAAAACCAGTCGTGACCATGGCCATATTGTATTTATCAGCCATGTCTATGGATGCTTGGTCGTTCTTTGAGCCTCCTGGGTGGATGACAGCAGAGACTCCATTTTCCCCTGCTACTTCTACGCAATCAGGAAATGGGAAAAATGCTTCTGAAGAAAGCACTGAGCCTTTTAAGTCAAAACCAAATCTTTTTGCTTTATCTATCGCTTGGTTTAGAGCATCGATTCTTGATGTCTGTCCACAACCCATAGTGATGAGTGTGCTATTTTTTACTAATGCTACAGAATTTGATTTTAAATGTTTGGTGGCTACAGATGCGATAAGTAAATCTTTTTTCTCTTGCTCTGTTGGCTCTCTCTTAGTGACAGTTTTCAAATCTTCTATTTTTTCTACTTGAGTGTCTCTGTCTTGAGAAAGTATTCCTGTAAAGTTTGTGCGTATTTGTTTCTTTGGCAGTGTGGGATTTTTCCATTTAAGTATTCGGCAATCTTTTTTAGTCATTAAAATTTCCAGTGCCTCTTTTGAAAAATCTGGCGCGATGATGACTTCTATGAAAAGCTTTTGTTCTTTTATCAGGTTTGCTATATCTGCTTCCACTATTCTATTCCCTGCCAATATTCCACCAAAAGCAGATACTGGGTCAGCATTGTACGCAGATTTGTAAGCTTCAAATAAATTTTCTTTTACAGAGAGACCACAAGCATTCATGTGTTTTATGATTGCAAATGCTGGTTCAGAAAAGTCATACACAGTAGCTATGGCTGCTTCGGTATCTATTAAATTATTATATGAAAGTTCTTTGCCGTGGAGTTGGATAAAACTGTCTTCTAAGTTACCAATAAATTCTGCACCTTGGTGAGGGTTTTCTCCGTAGCGCAATTTTGATCCTTGGAAATATCCACGGATAGCAGAGTCATACATGCTCGTAACTTCAAAGGCAGTGCCTGCAAATTTTTTTCTTTCCTCGAGTGTAGTTTCACTTCCCTTTTCTAAAATATTTAAAAGCTGAGAGTATTGGTGTTTGGAAGGTATCACTACGACATCATTAAAATTTTTCGCTGCCGCTCGGATGAGTGATATTCCTCCTATGTCTATCTTCTCTATTATTTCCTCATCAGTTCCTCCACTCGCTAAAGTTTCTTCAAATGGATACAAATCTACTATTACTAAATCAATATCTTCTATTTTATGCTCTGCTTTTTCTTTTTGGTCGTCAGTGTTGTCTCTCCTATTTAAAATACCTCCAAAGATTTGTGGTTGGAGTGTTTTTACTCTGCCACCAAAGACGCTTGGGAATCCAGTAAGAGTTTCTACTTCGGTGACAGGTATATTTAGTTTACGGACAAATTCTGCTGTACCTCCTGTGGAGATAATTTTTACACCGTGTTTGTCTAAGAGTTTTACAATCTCATCAAGCCCATCTTTATTAAAAACTGAAATTAGCGCTGACTTGATTTGTTTATTCATGAAAGCATTTTATCATAACAATTTTTTTATTCAAATTCTGTCGTAGCTGGAGGTTTTGGAGTCATATCAAAAAATACTCTCACTATATCTTTGTGTTTTGTCAGTGTTGTTGTAATTTCATTTACGACTTCTTCTGGAAAATAAAAACCTTTTGCTGTCATAAAGTCCACTGTCTGCACCGCACGAATAGCGAGTGAGTGGCCATATACTCTCTCGTCCCCCTTTACTCCGACAGAATTTATGCCGAGCAAGGCTACGATGAGCTGAGAAATTTCTTTTTCCAAATTATGTTTTTTAATTATGTCAGTTACGGTTTTATCTGCTTCTCGTACAAGATCTATATTGTCTTTTGATACAGGTGTGCCGACTACTCGTAGATATAGTCCTGGTCCTGGAAATGGATTTCGCTCATAGATAGCCGGTGGTAAGTTTAAAGCTTTGCCCAATTCACGAACCTCGTATTTAAATAAATTTCTAAATGGGTGCAGGTCTTCTACTTCAAAACTCAAGCCCACATTGTGATGGGTTTTTATCATTGCTGATTCGCCGGCTTTGCCTGACTCTATTATATCTGTCGCCAGTGTTCCTTGAATTATAAATCCCGCATCATGTTTTACTATTTGCTCTTCAAATATTCTCTGATACACCTTGCGGAATTTTGACCTCTTTTCTTCTCCATCAATAGTGGTGCCGATATTTTTTATAAATTCCTCTTCGGCTTCTATTACTATTAAATTATTTACACCTGCATTTTTTGTATTTTCTTTAAGCTCCGATACTTCGTCTTTACGTAGTCCACCTGTATCTATGGCTATACATTTTAGTCTATCACCCAACACAGGAGCTAGAAGTGCAGCTAGTGTAGTGGAATCTACTCCACCAGACACACCGAGAATTACATTTTTCTTTTCACTTTCGTTTACTACACTTAAAACTTCATTTTGAATTTGTTTTATCAAGTCTTCAGGATTCCAGTCTTTCTTGCAAGTAGCTATGTCTAAAAAGTTTTGTAGTATTTTTTTACCCTCTTTTGTATTTGTGACTTCTGGATGAAATTGTATTCCCATTACTTTATTATTCGTATTTGTCATGGCAGATATTCCACCGGATGTAGCTATGGATAAAAAACCTTCTGGCAATTTAGTCACAGTGTCTCCATGACTTGCCCAGACTTCTGTATTTTTAGAAACTCCTAGAAATAGTGGATGGGTATCATCTACTGTCACTTGAGCTGGACCATATTCTCTGTGGGCTATTGGTCTCTCTACTGTGCCACCGAGGTTGTGTGCCAAAAGTTGCATACCATAACAGATTCCAAGAATGAAATATTTTTTACCAGTGATGTCTACTGATTCTGGAATTTGTGGAGCACCTTCATTGTGTACACTCCAATTACTACCAGAAAGTATTACAGCTTTTGGATTATTATTTTTTAACCAATTATCTACTTTATTTGGTGGAAGTATTAGACTGCGCACACCAAGCTCGCGCAGTGTTCGCCCAATCACTAGTGTGTATTGTGAACCGTAATCTATAACCAAAACTTGGATGTCATTCATAGACATATGATATATGAAAATAAGAAATAAAAAAAGCGGCTTATTAAAAAATCAAAAAAGCCGCAGTTTGAATTATTTTGTGCCAATTTATAAATTTCCCGACACGAAATCTTTAATTTCGCCCCAAAAGACGAAGAAGAAAAATACAATGAGTAATACAACAAGAAAAGCGACGACATCATCAAATATTTTCTTCATAGTTTTACCTCCAAAAATCACAATAACACTTATAAATTATTCCGTCAAATAAATATTCTAATTTTACCCGAATTTATTTTTATGCTAATATAAAAATATAAATATGGCATCCAAACAGCGAGAGAATTTTAAAGAGGGTCTCACTTATGATGATGTTCTTCTCGTGCCTCAATATTCAGAAGTATTACCTCGTGATGTAGATATATCTTCTAATCTAACTAAAAAAATAAGGCTAAATGTTCCCCTCGTATCTGCTGCTATGGATACAGTCACCGAAGCACCTATGGCTATAGGTATGGCTGAAGCAGGTGGTATAGGTATTATTCACAAGAATATGACTATAGAAAAACAGGCCGATGAAGTACGCAAAGTAAAGCGTTCCGAATCTGGCATGATTCACGACCCTATTACCCTACCCGCAGATGCACTATTGAGTGAAGCGTCAAAAATAATGAACGAACAAAAGATAGGCGGTATTCCGATAGTAGATAAAGATATGGCTCTCCTTGGAATTCTCACAAATCGTGATTTAAGATTTCAAAAAGATTTAAAAATTTCCGTCAGTGAGGTGATGACAAAGAAAAATCTCATCACTGGTAGTATGGGTACAAATCTAAAAGAAGCAGAAAAAATTCTTACAAATAGTAAAGTAGAAAAATTACCTCTCGTAGACAAGCAAAACAAACTCATTGGACTTATCACTTATAAAGACATAATGAAAGTAAAATCTCGCCCAAATTCTTGCCGAGATTCTTTGGGTAGATTAAGAGTGGGTGCAGCTGTAGGTGTAGGAGCTGATACTCCTCTACGAGTAAAAGCTTTAGTCCAAAATGGCGTAGACGTGGTGGTGATAGATACAGCACACGGACACTCAAGGGGTGTGATAGAAATGCTAAAGAAAATAAAAAAAGAATTCCCAAAATTAGAATTGATAGTAGGAAATATAGCTACAGCCGAAGCAGCTCTCGCTCTAGTAAAGGCAGGTGCTGATGCAGTAAAGGTAGGAATTGGCCCTGGTTCTATTTGTACTACTCGAGTGGTCGCTGGTGTAGGATACCCTCAATTTTCTGCAGTATATGAAGTATCAAAAGCTGTAAAAGGTAAAGTACCAGTCATAGCTGACGGAGGTATTCGCTATACTGGAGATATACCAAAAGCTATAGCAGCTGGAGCGAGCTCAGTGATGATAGGTTCATTTTTTGCTGGCGTAGAAGAATCTCCTGGAGAGACTGTGATTTACGAATCAAGAAAATATAAAACATATAGAGGCATGGGCTCTATTGAAGCGATGCAAAATGGTTCTAAAGATAGATACTTACAAGAAGAAGAAAATGATGAGAAAAAATTAGTACCCGAAGGTATCGTGGGTAGAGTGTCATACAAAGGAGGACTAGCAGAAGTCATGTATCAATTTGTCGGAGGGCTTCGAGCTGGGATGGGCTACCTAGGATCAAAAGATGTAAAAACATTTCAAAATAGAGCACAGTTTGTCCGTATTACTGCTTCCGGAATAAAAGAAAGTCACCCACACGACGTAGTGATTACTAAAGAAGCACCAAATTATAGTCAAAGTAATTAAAATATAATATGAAAAAAAAGAAAGGATTTATAGATGTAGTAGTAGGCCTCCAATGGGGTGATGAAGGTAAAGGTAAAAATATAGATCAACTTCTTTCAAGTAATATTTATTCTGGCGTTGCTCGCTTTCAAGGCGGAGCAAATGCTGGGCATACTTTAAAATACAAAGACACTACATTTATCGGACACATAGTCCCCTCTGGATGCTTGCATAAAAATATAGATTTATACATAGGCAATGAAGTAGTAGTAGACGTGGTCTCTCTAGTGAAAGAAATCAAGCAATTAAAAGACCTAGGTTTTGATGTGACTTCTCGCCTTTTCATATCTAATAGAGCAAAACTCGTCTCATATATGCACCCTATTTTAGATGCTGCAGATGAGCAGAAAAGAAATAAGTCTGGAAATAAGATAGGTACTACAAATAGAGGTATCGGCCCTGTGTATAGTGATGTAAGGGCTCGTAGAGCACTCCTTTTAGGAGATGTGCTTTTGCCAGATTTTAATAAAAAATTAGCCAAACTCGCAGAATTTCATATGAATACTTTGAGTATGTATGAAAAACATTATGATTTTAAAATTGATCAAAATAAAATAAAAAAAACAAAAGCTGAGTGGGATAAGTCCATGAAAGAATTACAAAAATTAAATATCTGTGACGTATCTGCCTTGGTACAAAAAAAACTAAAAGAAGGAAAAAATATTTTAGCTGAAGGTGCACAAGCTGTGATGCTGGATATTGATTTCGGAGATTATCCAAATGTCACAAGTAGTAACACCTTGCCAGCAAATGTCTGCCTCGGCCTGGGTGTGCCACATACTGCACTTCGTAATATCTATGGAGTCATCAAAGCTTATGTCACCAAAGTGGGTGGAGGTACTTTCCCTTCTCGTATAAAAGATGAAAAGATAGAACAGCTTTTTCAAAAAGCTGGAAATGAATTTGGGGCTACTACAGGCCGACCACGTATGTGTGGCTGGCTAGACCTATTTGCTCTTCGTTATGCGATAGGACTATCTGGTGCAAATAAAATTTTTATAAATAAAGCTGACATCTGCTTGTCAGATAAAATAAAAGTGGTGACAGGTTATAAAGTAAAAAATAAACAAAAAGAAATAAAGTGTAAAGAATTTCCACTTTATTTGGATGAAGTGAGTAGTGTAATTACAGAAGACATAGCTGGTTGGGGCGATAAAAATTTTGCAGTATCTAAAAAAGTTAAAGTTTCTAAAGAACTTACTTCATATTTAAAATATATAAAAAATAAACTATCTGATTTGGATGTAAAAATAATTTCCGTAGGTACAGGTCCAGAGAGAGAACACTATTTCAATTGGGATAAAAACTAAAAAGTCGGCGTGTCCCAAAGGGATGCCGACTTTTTTTGAGCGATATTGCTCGATGTCATTTGCTGACTTTTTGGAGGAACTCGTTGTAGCCGAAGCTCGTGGCCTCGAAATCTTTCCAAATTCCGTCCAGTCCGTAATTATCACGCGACACTTTTTCTTTCGATATATCATAATAGAAAAAGTGTTCTTGGTTTTTTATACCTTTGTAATAACCGTAAACGACAATTCGACCATCTCCGCCGTCGCCTTTAGGTCCTTTGCCGAGTGCAAGGAAAGCGTGTCGGTTGCCACGGCTGTCAAAGAAGGTGTACTGCTTGGATCTACCTTCGTAGATGACGAAACCGTGCTTGACGATGTAGTCATTTAACTTGGCGAAGTTTTCGTTGCCGACCGGAATTTCCTTACTTCTGGAAGCTTCCAAGTTTGCTTTCTCTAAGTTCTGTTTTTTCTCGAACTCGGAAAGCTTGGGGGCGGTAGGGGTAGTGGCCGGTTTTTGTTCCGCCGAACTATTGCCACCACAACCAACCAAAACAACGACGAACGATACAACGATTACAAACATTAAATTTCTCACTTTATTTTCTCCTCTCAAATAGAATGAACTCGCCTCATAACAGGCAAATTCTTTTTAGAATTAGAGCCAGTTATGTAGCTATCTACTTGACATAATAGTATATTTATGTTCTTTTGTCAAATATATTACAGAGCTTTTTTACCTATATCTTTACGATACTGCATACCTTCAAATTTTATATCTTCTACGGCTTTATATGCCTTCTTTAGGGCTTCTTCTGGTGTGTTTCCTGTAGCTGAAATGCCGAGAACTCTTCCCCCATTGGTGACGAGCTCTCTATCTTTTATAGTTGTACCAGCATGAAAGACCACTATGTCTTGATGCATCTCAGCTTTATCTATTCCAGATATCACTTTCCCTTTTTCATAATTTTCAGGATAGCCACCAGATGCGAGGACTATATTACAAGCTGAAAGTGGTTTCCATTTAATTTCTGTTTTTTCTAGTGTGCCATCTATGCACGCATCAAAAATATCCAAGATGTCAGAGTCGAGAAGTCGCATATAGCTTTGTGTCTCTGGGTCACCAAAACGCGCATTGTATTCTAGGAGCTTTGGTCCTGTTTCAGTTAAAATAAGACCTGGGTATAAAATACCCACAAAAGGTGTGCCAGAGTTTGCCATGCCTTTAATTGTCGGAGCTACTATAGTGTCTTCTATTATTTTAATTAGCTCAGCTGTCACAAAAGGCACAGGAGCTATAGTACCCATGCCTCCAGTATTTAATCCCGTATCCCCTTCAGCCACTTTTTTATGGTCCTGAGATGTAGGTAATATTTTAAAATTCTTTCCATCAGAAAAAGCATGTATAGATATTTCAGGTCCTGTTAAAAATTCTTCTATCACGACTTCATTTCCAGCATCACCAAAATTTTTCTTCACCATGATTTCATCCAAGGCATCATTTGCTTCTTCTATTGTCTGGCAAATTATTACACCCTTGCCGAGTGCGAGACCACTCGCCTTTACGACGAGTGGAAATTTTTGACGAGTAAGAAAATCTTTTGCATCTTCAACTTTTGTGAAAGTTTTAAATCTAGCAGTCGGTAATCCATGGTCTGCCATAAAATTTTTAGAAAAAGCTTTTGACCATTCTAGTTTAGAAGCCATCTTGCTCGGCCCCCAAATACGTAGACCTTCTTTCTCAAATTCATCTACGATACCGAGAGCTAGTGGATCATCTGGTAGAGCCAGAGTAAGGTCTATCTTCTCTTTCTTTACGAATTCTATAAGTTTTGGAATGTCAGTAGCACTTATCGATACATTCATGCCGAGTTTTAAAGTACCTCCATTTCCTGGAGCAAAAAATATATCTCCAGCTTTTGGTGATTGGCGCACTTTCCATCCGACAGCGTGCTCCCTACCTCCACTACCTATTATTAAAATTTTTAATTTATTCATGTTTATTGCAAAGTTTTTCTAAAATTTCTACATACAACATATTTTCTTTTTCTTTTAATCTAAAATACAAAGAATCTACATCATCATTGGGTTCAATTTTTTCAAATACTCTACCGAGCACAGGACCAAAATCAAATTCAAGTGTTAAAAAATGAATAGAAGATCCAGCATAAGTATTTTTTAAATCAAAGAAATTTTGGATAGCTTTTGTCGTCAGCATTCCTTTATTCCATAGACCATTTGTACCATCTGGATTTTTTACCACAGTATTTACGCTATCAGGTATCAAGCCTGGGTGTAAATTTAAAATTTTATTTGGGTATGAAGTAATTACATTATCTAAAATGATTTGTTTCCATCCAGCGAGGCATATATAATCTGGGTTCAATTCTTTTAGTATTGCTAATAACCCCTCTTTGGTGGGACAAATTTTAATATTCAAATTGTGTTTTTCAGCACGCTCGAGCGCCAAAGTCTCTCCCTTATCAGATACTACACTACAAATCTCTGCATCGAGTTTTCCATTTTCTATGGCATCTATAATAGCTTGCAAATTTGTTCCAGTACCGGCATCTGAGACCAATACAGCCAATCTTTTTTTATTGCTATTGTTATTTTGTTGGGACGTCATAATTTACTTCGCTCTTACGTTCAAGTATATCAATAGGATAAACTCCCGTAAAGAAAGAAGTAGATAAGTTTTTCTCTGGTAGGCCTATAGACTCTATTAATCCTTCTAGAGAAAGATAATGCAATGAAGTAGCACCTAGATATTTTCTTATTTCTTCAATGGTTTTATTTGAAGCAATAAGATTTTTTTGTTTTGGTGTGTCTATGCCGTAAAAATCTGGAAAACGAACCGGAGGAGAAGAAACTAAAAAATGAACTTCTTTTGCCCCAGCTTTAAATAGTGATTGGACCAATCTTTTACTAGTCGTCCCTCTCACTATAGAGTCATCTATTACTATAATTTTTTTACCTTTGAGTACGCCATTCAATGGTATTAGTTTTAATGCCACACTATTTTGCCTAGATTTTTGTGTAGGCTCTATAAAAGTTCTATGGACATATCTATTCTTTACCAAAGCCATTTCCATAGGAATACCAGATTCTTCACTGTATCCGATAGCCACAGGCATAGCTGTGTCTGGCACCGGCACCACGATGTCTACTTTTAATTTAAATTTCTTGAATTCTTTTGCCAGAGCTTTACCAAAATTTTTCCTGACATCATATATTAATTTTCCATTTATTACACTGTCTGGTCTCGCGAAATATACATACTCAAAAATATCATGTTTATGAACTTCTTTTGAAAGTTGAAAACTTTTCATACCCTTAGAATTTATCACGAGCATTTCCCCTGGGCGCACTTCTCTTAGAAACTTTGCACCTATAGTAGAAAGTGCACATGTCTCTGAGGCTACTACATAGCCTTTATCTATTTTACCAAGTGCGAGTGGGCGCATACCATATGAGTCTCTCACAGCTACTAGTGTGTCTTTGTCCATCATTACCAGTGAGAATGCACCAGTTATCAATGGGAAGATTTTTTTCACTGCCTCTGGTATTGAAGATCCTTTTTTCATTTCAAAATTTATAGCGTCAGCTATGAGCTCTGAGTCCATACGATTATTTTTCAAAGCTTTATTATCTTTTAGAAAATTTTCCAATGCTTTTACACTTGGCAAATTACCATTGTGAGCTAGAGCAAAATTGTTTTCTTTATTTATGACAGGTTGAGCATGTTCTAATGCTCCACCACCAGATGTGGAATACCTGTTGTGCCCTATTCCCAAGTAACCTTTTAGGCTCTCAATGTCACGTTCTTTGTATACTTGAGATACGAGACCAGCGCCTTTGTGATTAAAAAACTTTTTTCCGTCACTTGTGGTAATACCGGAAGCTTCTTGTCCTCTGTGCTGTAAGGCAAATAAAGCAAAAAATGCCAATCTAGAAATAGGTAAGTTCTTACCGTATATACCTACGATTCCACATTTTTCTTTTAATTCATTCATTTACTTAAAATATTTAACTGCGTTTCTAAAAATTTGTAAGCCTTCACCAACCTTACTCTTCTTCTTGTTTTTCTGCCACAAAGGACTTTGCTGTGGAAACATTGCGCGCTCTGGGTGTGGCATAAGCCCTAAAACTCTTCCATTATATGCCAAAACCCCAGCAATGTCATAATCTGAGCCATTTGGATTTTTTTCAAGATTTTGGAATTTACAAATTTCTCCTTTCGTATAAGTAAAAGCAATTTCTCCAAGTTTTTTCATTTGTTCGTATTTATTTTTATCAATTACAAAATGTCCCTCACCGTGTGCTATGGGTACTGATAATTTTTTTATTCCAGAGAGCCAAGGGCTTTTGCCACTAACTTCCAAGTCCACCCAGCGATCTATATATTTTCCATTTTTATTAAAGGTTAAAGCTCCGGGTAATATCCCTAAGTTTGTTATTATTTGAAAACCATTACATATACCTATCACCAGAGTATCTCGTGTCAAAAACAGAGCAAGCTCTTTTGATAGGTGATTTTTAAATTTATTAGCATATGCTTTTCCACTACCTGTATCGTCGCCATAAGAAAATCCTCCAGGAAAAGCCATGATGTCATAATCCTCTAGCATTTTTGGTTTAGCAATCAAGTCGTTGATGTGTACGATGTCGGCAACTATAGATTTTTTTTCTTCTCTTCCCGCCCACTCAAAAGCAAACTTTGTCTCTTCTTCGCAGTTGAGTCCATAACCAGACAATACTATTACTTTTATTTTATTTTTGTTTTTCATTTTTTGTATCACTATATGTAAAATCTTTTGTATCTTCGTTTACTTTTGGTCTTACGAAATATAATCTCCCATTTTTATTATCAAAATATACATCATCTTCTCCGTAACTGTATTTTTTTGGACCATTAATAACTACAGGTTCAAATCCCAAAATTGAATTTGTTTCTGTAGACAATAATTTTATTGATTCCACAGAAGCTTCTTTAGAGAAATCATCATCAAAGTAATCTCCACCTACTATGACAGCATCTATTGTACCTCGAATACATTTTTCTTTGATTTGATAAAGTGCTTTATCAAATTCAGCTTTAAATGAGCTTGATAATTGATGGCTTTTGTCTTTTTTAAAAGCTATAAAGGCAAATGGAGCTTGATGGGTTAAAAAAGAAATATTCTCTCCAGTTTCTTTATCTGTACCTTTGACGACTAATCCTGTGCACCTACTAAACCCCTCTGAAAATTTATCTCCATCACTTACATTTGATATTATATATCCAGGATAAGAAGACCATTTTACATTTTCCGGATTTTTTAGGTTAAATTTATGAGGAGGAGTTCCCTCTAGAAATTCTTCATCTCCTTCTAAAAAATCTTTTCTAGCACTTATACAAACCATAATAGGCTTAGCATCTTTATTTAAATGCTCAAATTTTAAACTATTAACTTTTGGTATGGATTCTTGCATATAGATATTTTACTTCATTTTGTTTGAAAAATTATGATAAATTTTGTAAAGGTTTTTGATTTCTGTGTCCACCACCCTTGTTTTATCTGTAATTATAAATTTACTATCTTTTGTGACTTTTCCTATTTTTGTAATAGCATTTCCTGTCATTATTTTTTCAAAAACTTTTATATTTTTAGGTGATACTGATACCAAAATTCTACCTTGGCTTTCAGAAAATAATTTTATGTCTGTTTCTTTTGCATTACCCATGAGGTTTTTTATTGAAATATTACATCCCAGCATTCCACCCACACTAGCCTTCGCTAGTGCTATGGCTAACCCCCCAGAAGTCACAGAAATAGAAGAATTAATAATTTCTTTTTGAATTACTCTTTCTAATGCTTGATAAGCTTTTATATTTTTTTTCAAACTTACTTTTGGCACATTGTTTCCTGTAGCTCCAAGGATTTTGAAATATTCTCCACCACCTAGCTCATCATTTGTCTCACCTATTATATAAATCACATCTCCTATATTTTTAAATTCAGGTGATACAGTTTTATTTAAATCAGGCACTACACTAATGGCAGAAATTAATAGTGTGGGGGGTATAGATATCGCCACTGGATTTCCCTTTTCATCGTAACCCTTGAAATCATTAAACATAGAATCTTTTCCAGAAATAAATGGTGTACCAAACCCTACAGCATAGTCGTAGCAAGCTCTGACTGCCTCTACTAGCTGACCTAATCTTTTTTGATCGTAAGATGAACACCAACAGAAATTATCCAAAATGGCTATATTTGAAAGTGATCCACCAGAAGCAACACTATTTCTAATAGCAGTATCAATAGCGCAGGCAGCCATATGATAAGTGCTAATGTCTCCATATGAAGGGAAAAGAGCGGATGAAAGCACAGCTCCTTTTGTAGAGCTGAGGACAGGACGAAAAACTTGGGCATCAGTATTTATTCGTCCAGCCCCTGATAGAGGTTTTAGTACAGATGAACTTTGTACTTCGTGGTCGTATTGCTCTGAGATAAAAGAAAATCCACTGACGTTTTTATCACCCAATAATTTTTCTAAAATTTTTGTGTAGTTATTTATTTTTGGAATTTTTGGTTCAGGGTTTTTTTGTTCGACTATGGCTGACATTAGAAATTGTTTTGGTAAGCCATTGTGTAAGAATTCCATATCTATGTCCATTATTTTTTTACCACGGTACTCAACTATGCATTTTTTAGAATTGGTAAATTCACCAATTATAGTAGCTTCTACTCCTCTATTTTCCATCAATTGTTTAAATATTTTCCATTTATTTTTTGGTACTGACAAAGTCATACGCTCTTGTGATTCCGAAATCCAGATTTCCCATGGTAATAAACCAGGGTATTTTAGTGGGACTTTTTCTAATTGTACTTTTGCTCCACCAGATTCTTTTGCCATCTCAGCCACAGAACATGATATACCCCCTGCTCCATTGTCTGTGATGCTACTATAAAGATTCATCTCTCGTGCTTCTTTTATGATTGCATCACTTAATTTTTTTTGAGTAATTGGGTCTCCTATTTGTACTGCGGTAGCAGGAGAATTTGAATCCATCGCCACAGAAGAAAATGTAGCACCATGAATACCATCTCTGCCGACTCTGCCACCTACTACTACGATATAGTCTCCTGCACGAGCCTGTTTTTCATGCATGAGTCTACCGTTTAATTTTCTTGGAATAATTCCTACAGTTCCTGCGAAAACTAAAGGTTTACCTCGATATCTATCATCGTATTTTACAAATCCTGAGAGTGTAGGAATTCCTGAGCAGTTTCCTCCGACATTTATTCCTTTTATAACTCCATCCATAATTCTTTTTGGTGATAGCATTTTATTTTTCAAATTTTTATCACGGAAAAGTGGACGATTGTCTTCGGGGTTTCCAAAACAAAATCCATATACATTTGCTACAGGCTTGGCACCAAGCCCAAAACCAATAGTGTCTCTATTTACTCCGACGATGCCAGTAATAGCTCCACCAAATGGATCTAATGCAGATGGGCTATTATGAGTCTCTACTTTGTGGGTAATTAAATATTTATCATCAAAAATTATTCCACCTGAGTTGTCACTAAACACAGAAACACAGAAGTCATTTCTACCTTTTTGTTTTCGTATTAGATTAGTCGCACCTTGGATATATGTCTTGTATAAGCCAGATTTTATATCATCTATTTGGTTTGCGAATATCGTATGTTTGCAGTGCTCAGACCAAGTCTGTGCTAGAGATTCTAATTCTATGTCTGTAGGGTCTCGTTTTAGTTTTTTAAAATAATCTCTAATTGTATGCATTGAGTCGAGGTCAAGCGCTAGTGGGCCTCTACGAGTGCCATCTGTATTTTCTATTCCTTCCCTACCTATTTTTATGAGTTCATCTTCTTTTAAATTTAATTTTACTTTAATTACCGGAGTTTTTTTATCTAAAACTACTTGTGGGATTTTGTTTGGTAAGCTCGCACCTTTTTTTACGATATTTGATCGCTCTATTAATGGATTGTGTAAAGACAATGCAATTTTTTGAGCATCTTCTGTTTTTATAGAACCAGATACTATGAAAACTTTTGAAGTAAATACTTCAAAGTTGTTTTTATTTTTTAAATGTAATAAATCAGAGATAGTTTCTTTTGTGCTGTGAGCCACATTGTCAGTGACCCCAGGAAGAAATCCTATTTCAACTATATAAGAAAAACCAGATACACGCGGTATCTGGTCTATAGAAAATTCTTCAAGAATTGGGTTTGTGAGGGCAGATGCTATTTTAGACAATTCTATATTTTTAAAGTTGTGTTTGATTAAGTAGGATTCGATTATTTGCACTCCTGTAACCTTGCCAGACAATCCAAGGGTATTGAAAGATTTCACATACAAATTACCTCGTATGTCTTCCCCTTTAGACTTTACATATATTCGTGAAATCATATAGGTATATTAATATATATAGAGCTTAAAGACAAATCAAATTTTAACCCCACTTTTCTTTTTGATTTTCAATATCGCTAGGAATAAAATCTCCTGTATTTTGATTTACTTTTGGTCTCAAAAAATATAGCCTCCTGTTTTCATTATCGAAATATATGTCATCACCTATAATCCTAGAAGTTTTTGGTCCATTTATAACTATCGGCTCAAATCCTAATGACCCCGAAGTCTCTTTACCAAGTAGATCAATTGATGTTTTATATGTTTCCATTACTTGAAAATTATCAAGTTCTGTATCTGTATAAAAAATACCACCAACTATCACAGCATCTATTGTACCTTCTCTACATTTTTCCTTTATTTCCTTAATTTTTTCTTTCAAATCATTTTTAAATTTTTCTTTATCATCTAGTAAGAATTTAAAAGGGTCTTGGTGACTAACGAAAGAAATATTTTTACCAGTAGTTTTATCAATTCCTGAAACAATTAATCCAGTACATCTATGGAATTTTTTTGAAAATTTATCAGCGTCATTTATCTCAGATATTACGTATGTTTTTTCTCCAGCGTTTAAGAATTTATCTTGAGCAAGCTTATCTTTTGAACTATCTATGTCTATAAATTGTGCATTTTTTAATTTTAAATCTATCTCATATTCTGGTGCATTTTTAGGATATGGGTCTTTTATGCCAAAATCTTCAAAAGAACCCACACAAGCAATTATAGGTTTTACTCCTTCGATTAAGTGTTTGTTTTTATTTTCAAAATTAAAATTTTCGTTCATAAATACTATATTTATATTATATTATATATCTTTAAATACGAAAAATGGCACACCCTCCTAGCAGGTGTGCCAAAATATTATACCGAGCTCAAATTATCAACCCTTACTTTTGAATTTTCTTTCGAGGTCTTGCAATGCTTCCTCGATGGTAAATCCAGTTCCTGACAGGTTGTATTTTGAGTGATATAGAGAAAAACAGTTTTCTTTTATCAAAAGAACAGCTCCGTTCAACTCCTGACATTCTTCAGGAATCATACGAACACCTTGGTCTGACTCGAATTTTTCTGTGTTTGCCATTTAGGTATTCCCTCCGACGAAACTATACCAATTTTTTTGAAAAAAGCAAGATATATCAGTAATTTAATATATAAAATATTTTTTATGCTATAATCCAAAATAATTTATATATGAAGACAAATTTAAGATATGAGGAAAAATATGATTTGGTTGATTTCAAAGATCGTATAATAAAAACAGGAACAAAGAAAGATGCCCTTAAACTCAAGCTCTTTTTTAGGTGCGTCCATATTTTACTTGCAAATAAAGATGGAGAACTAATGCTTTCCAAAAGACCACCCACTGTATTTAATTATCCAAATAAAATTTCCTCTTCTGCAGGCGGGCATGTGGACCTTGGAGAAAATTATAAAATTGCAGCACAAAGAGAACTCAAAGAAGAACTAGGTATCTATACACCAATTAAAGATATCGGAAGGTTTGACGTAATTACTCCAAAGGAAAGGACTATCCATCATTTATTTATAGGTAAATATAAAAAAGTAATAGCAGACCCAAGAGAAATAAGTAGTTTTCATTTTTTATCTCCTAAGGCTATAAAAAAAGATATAAAATTATTTCCTAGAAAATATGCAAAATCTTTCCATCAAGCATTTAAGTGTTATCAAAAATATATCAATAATATTTAAAATATGAAAAAGATAGTCACAGTAGGCGGAGGCACAGGAAGCTATACGGTGTTATCTGGGTTGAAAAATCTGCCAGACGTGTCTTTGACTGCGCTCGTGTCTATGGCTGACGATGGAGGCTCTACGGGAGTCCTAATGGACGAGCTAGGTGTATTGCCTGCTGGTGATGTGAGGCAGTGCTTGGTAGCTTTGAGTGAGCATAGTGATATAGTGCGCGAACTCATGAATTATAGATTTAGTGAAGGAAAACTAGACGGGCATAGCTTTGGAAATATTTTTCTCGCAGCATTAGAAAAAGTGACTGGGGATTTTGTGCAAGGCGTAGAAGTGGCCTCAGGTATTTTAAAGGTCAAAGGCTCTGTGATACCCGTCACTAGAAATGTAGCAAAATTAGCTATTATGCTCTCTGATGGAAAGATAATTGAAGGAGAAAATAAAATTAATCATTCTGAAATTCAAGAAGTAGGTATCGATAAGATTTTTTATCAAGACAATGTAGATATAAATGAACATGCTAAGACTGCCCTATTAAATGCAGACTATGTGATATTGGGACCTGGAAATTATTATTGCTCACTTGTACCAAACTTGATAGTAAATGGCTTTAAAGAAGCTATAAGTAAAAGCAAAGCAAAAATAATATTACCTGTAAACCTGACAAATAAACATGGACATACGATAAACTGGAAAAGTATAGATTATCTGGAAGATATAGAAAAATATATTGGTAAAAAAGTAGATATCATTTTAATAAATAACGAAGATCCATCTGAAGAGCAGATAAAAATCTACAAACTCCAAGAGGGTGATGGTGTGCTCGTAGAAGATAATATAAAAGACGAAAGAGTCATGACAGAACCGCTATTATCAAATTCTCTAGTTTCTTTTAATAAAGCAGATAAGATACAAGGAGTCAGAAGTTTTATCAGACATGACTCTCAAAAATTAGCTAATTGTATAAAAAAAATAATTGAAAATTAATATGAAATATATTTTTGATTTTGATGATGTTTTGTTTTATACAAGTAAAAAATTTATTGAATACGAGTATAGTGTTTTGGCAAAAGTTGGCGTATCACCTCTCCATATACAAAAATACTATCAAGAAATAAAAACTAACAATAAAACTTTCTCATTTAAAGATATGTTTGAATATTTATCAATACCAGAAAAATTTTATATTGAAATAATGAGTTCTTGTAAAAATTTCGTAAATGAAGATTTGATATATTTAATAAAAAAGATAGGTAAAGAAAATTGTTTTATTGTGACTTATGGAGACGAAGATTTTCAAAAAGAAAAAATAAAATATTCAGATATAGAAGATTTGTTTTCTGAGATCACAGTAGTGCAAGGAACAAAAAAAGATACAGTAGAGAAGATTTGTTTAAAATACAAAGATGAGAAGGTCTTATTTATAGATGATAAACAAGAGCATTTTGATAATTTAGATATGAAAAAATACCCTAATTTAAAGACTATACTTTACATAGGGCAAGATCTTAAATCTGTACTCCTTCCTTAGCTAGTAATGCTATTTTTGTTTTTATACCACCTTTGCCGGAGTATCCACCGAGCTTGCCGTCACTCCTGATGACTCTATGGCAAGGGATGATTGGTGCACATGGATTTGCTCCCACTGCATTTGCTACAGCTCGCACAGCCCTTGGCTTACCTATACTTTTTGCGAGTTCTTTATAAGTTGCCACCTTCCCCCTTGGAATCTTTAAAAGTCCGCTCCAGACAAGCTTTTGAAATTTGGTACCTTTTAATTTTTCTAAATTTATTTTGACCATTATTTTATATTTATAGTAAGTGTTCCTGTGGTGTCAGAATCTACGGCGAGGAAACGCTTACGCCCTATTATGAGTCCGTCCTCTGTCTTTATATTCACTCTCCACTTTCCAGCTATCAAAGCTGATTTTTTTGAATATGTCCTAAAGCCACCATCTCTGCCACCAAATACTGGTAACCTTATTATACTCTCAGTCTCCCATCTTTTTTGTATTTCATCATAGTGTTGCCACTCATGAATAATAGTAAGATTTAAATCTTTTGGCGAAAAGACCGCAGAGTATACATATGCCGGCATTCCCGGTACTAATTTAAATTCTGGATAAATTTTAAAATAATCTCTCCAGCCATGATCTTCATAAGTGACTTCATATCCTGCACTTGTCTTTTGTACCATATTGTAAACCCCAGCATCTTTTAGAGATAGAGGTATAGGTGGAATTAAGTTTGTGAAATATAAGATATTAATAAGAGCAAAGATACCTAAAATCATAGAAAATATCATTTTCTTCCCTTCATATCTCTGTTTTTTAATTTTGTCTTTTATGAAATAAAACAAAGAAGAAACAAATATACTAATGATGCCTAGGCTTATAGCTCCGCCCAATAGAAAAACTTCAGTACCGATTTTATGTAAAAGAATTGGAAGTAAGAATATCGCAAAAGAATATATTGAGATAAAGAATAAACTTATTTGAAAGCTGAGTCTTACATAGTGCCTCTTTAGTGATTCGTTTGCTATAAAAGCGAGTGCTAGTAATAAGATAAAAGGCCAAGAAGAAGAAATCTCAGTGCTTCTAAAGTATAAGACTAGGTATGCAGAAAGTGTACCTCCGAAAAAGAATTGTAATATGTTTACGTACCAAAAATGAACCTTACTAGGATTTTTTTCATCTCCTTCTTCTAATTCTCTAATATGTATGAGAATTATAAAAATACCAATCACTACAAGATGAGCTAAAATCCAAATATTTTCAAAAACTGTATCTACCCGTCTTAGGGTAATAGCATCAAAAACGAATCCAAGCACAAGAGACAAGGATGATATGGGTCGCTCATAGCGACCATAAAAATTTAAAATTGGTTTTACTATTGCCATATTTATGCGTCAAACTGGTCAACTTTTTTCTTTTTTATATGAGGAATTCTAGGTACAACTATAGTGATAAGACTAGAGAATATTGCCATAAAATAAAATCCAAATCCTATAGACATGCCTATAGCTCCAGCAAACCAAATACTAGCTGCTGTAGTCAAATTTTTTACATTAGCACCTTCTTTCAAGATAAGCCCAGCACCAAGGAAACCAATTCCAGAAACAATCTGAGCAGCTATTCTAGATTTTGAAGCTGGGTCTACAATACCAGAAAGAAAAGTAAAAAGCATAGCCCCTGTAAGAACTAAAATATGAGTACTAATACCAGCATCTTTGCCTCTACTTTCACGCTCAGCTCCAATTAAATAGCCCAATACCACAGCTAATAATATATTTATAATAAAAATTGTATTTATATTTGTGAAAATAAAATTGTACATAAAAATATTATAACATTTATGTTATTTTTTAGTGAATCTATCTTTATCTCTGTTTCTAGATTTTTGAATTACTTTTTCTAATTCAGTGTCTAAATTTATTTTATGTGAATTTGCTAGACATATAAGGGCAAACATGACGTCTGCTATTTCTTCACCCAGATCTTGCTCAGCCTCAGTCACCTTCTTTGGCTTTGAGCCATATATATGATTTAAAATTCTTCCAACTTCACCTACTTCTTCGGCTACACGAGCAAAAATAGAAAGCGGAGGCCAATATGGCTCAGCATAACCCTGCACCCATTCATCTATAGCTTTTTGGTATTTATCCATAAATTTATTATATCATTATATATTCTTCTATTTAAATCTTGAAGAATAAGAACCTTTTTCCATATCCCCTATTCCTTTTATTTCAGAATCTTGCTCTATTGTGTCACCTAGTATCATTTTAAATCCTTGCTCTCTGTAGAAATTTTTTATTGAATCATATTCTTCATCATAGATTACACTCTCTGCAGATATTGGAATAAAACAAAGTCCAGTAGATTCTTTAAAAATTTTTATTGCTCGTGGGAGATGATAAAAATTTGTCAAAATACCAATATCATTTAAATCAGTGATATTTTTTTCTATAAAATATTTTTTGATTTCTTTCGCATTACCTTTGGTATTTGAGACAGATTTTAAGGCCGTTAAGTTTTCTTTAGGGATTTCGTAATTATTTACGAGAGAATGATGCATCACTTCTACTTTTGATATAGTCTTGCCCGTGTTTCCGATAAAGGCTGTCTTCTTGCCATCTTTTATTATTTCCACTTCACCACCGACTAAAATAAAATCTGAACAAGCCCCATCTGAAAATAGCTTTTTTATAGCTTTGAAACAAAATTCATCTGGGTCACCTTCTATGGTGTAAGAAAAATTTTCTTTTTCATTTTGAAATTTTTTTAACCCATCATCACTTTGCTTTACACCACGTGATAAGACAATTATTTTCGTATATTTTTTCATCTGGACAGTATAACAAAAAACCAGCGAAGCTTGTAATAGCTTCGCTGGTTTTTAAATTATTTTTATTATCTCGCTACTATTTGCAAAGATAATTTTACGTCCTTACTGACATTTGATAGAAATGGAAGGTCTGGTACAGATATTCCAAAGTCTTCATATTTTAATGTAGTAGAAGCTTTTACAGTCAATTTACCATCTGTAGCCATAGTAGCTTCTCCGGCAAATGCTACAGGTTTTGTTTTTCCAGCAATTTTTAAATCCCCAGTTATCTTTACTGGGACACTCTCTCCTAGAGATTTTTCTGGAGAACCTTCCACACTAGTCATTTCAAATGTGATAGTTTCATTTCCAGGCTCATCAGTTCTCAAGACCATCTTTTTTACATTTGTGTCTCGTAGTTCTTTGTCTGTTTTAAATGAATTTGCGTCGATAGATATCGTAGCACTCTCTGCTATTTTTGTGTCTTTGTTTAATACAATATTTCCAGAGATAGCATTACTTTCTCCTGTAACATGGGTAGGCTTACCACTTAGAACCTCATCTATTTCATAAGTAGCTTTTGATTCTTCGGCTACAATTATGAGAGAGCCCATCTCTTTATTTTCATTTTCTACTTTTACCTCTTCCTCTACTAGGGGTTCATTTAGAGTAGCTTTCTTATTTGAATTACTAATATACCAAACACCTAATACTGCTACTAAAACAAGCAAAACGATAATCAAATTTTTCTTCATATTTTTTATATGTTAACTAATAAATAATTCTATAATGATAGCATTTTTTAGCGAGAAATAAAATGCTAAATTTTCTCTTCTTTTAAGCGGAATTTTATTATCTTTGTGATAAGTGTGATAGGTAGTGATTTATCATAGGCAAACCTGATACAACCTTTTGAGTAGCTGATATTGTATTTTTTGAGGTCACTTTCAAATGCTTTCACACCAGATGGCGCGGGGTAAAATCCTAAATGCCCTTTCATCGCAGCGAAATGAATAAAGTTTTTGCCATTTAGCTCAATCGTCGGCATGCCATATTTTATACTTTCTTTACCTTTTGGTATGAGCTTTTTGGTAATAGCTCGCATTTCTTTTATTTTTGGTAAAAAATCTTTAGGAACATCTTTGATGTATTCATTTATATTTTTGTATATTTTCATGCCTATATATTTAAAAAAATGCTGGGAGACTAGGAATCGAACCTAGATTAAAGGCTTCAAAGGCCTCTGTCCTACCGTTAGACGATCTCCCAATGGGTCTAAAACACTTTAATTTATATCATAAATTCTAATAAAAATCTATATATAAAAGAAAACCCCGACACCTAAGTCATAGGTTGTCGGAGCGTGTAGACACGATTGTGTCTATGATAAAGGTTCATCGGGAAGGTATTCCGCTTTCTGGTCCTATGTTGAACCACTGTAGCCCGGGCGACATGCGAAACCATCCCCGATGAACGAAATAAATATATAGTAAATATTAAAAAATGTAAAGCTAAAACTAAAATATAAATTTTTTGGTACAATACATATTATGATAATTAAAAAATATAAATTTCTCTTGGCGGTCGTAGTCACCCTTTGTTTATTTTTGTTTTTAAATTTTGGATATTTTATATACACAAATTGGCGTAACTTTTTACCAAAGAAGACTATGCCCCTCGTACCTAAACCCGCAGATAAAGTTTATGAAAATCAAAAATTTGGATTTGAATTAAAATATCCACCGACATGGGTTTTACAAGAAAAAGAAAATATTATAGAGATAAATCCTCCAGCAGAAAAAAATCCATATAATAGTGTTTACTTTACAATTTCTGCTCGAGAAGAATTTTCATCATTGGATGAAGTAAAAGAAGTATTATCAAATTCCACTACCTTTATACCTCTTGAGTCACCGCAAATAAAAGGTTTTAAATATAATGATGGAGGATATCATGAAGTTGTCTGGTTTAAAAACAAGGAAATGGTCTATGTCGTTAGAAAATTTTCTACAAGCGGAGATGCTGATAAAATTTTTGAGAGTTTAAAATTTAAAGAATAAAAATTAGTCTATTCTTTACCTAAAATTTTTATGAGAGCGAGTTCTAGTGGTAGCTCGGCTATAAATGCATTTTCTATATTTTGATATTCAGCAAGTAGTATGGATAGTGCTTCAGAGCGAAACATTCCATTTTTATCTTCTTTTACTAAATTTTGTAAAAATTCCATATCAGCTTCACCCACATCTCCTGCCATCTGCTCTTTTAATTTTGGAGCATAACGCAATATGATAGCTACTCGGAATTTTGTGATAATTAATTTGAAATATAATTTCATATCTAGGCCTTCAGCTGAAGCTTTACCCACCACAGATATTCCCTCTTCCAGTTCACTTTTTGCTATAGCAGACAGAAAATCATTTACGAGCGATGTTTTTGGAGCACCTGTTATTTTTTCTACATCTTCCCTTTTTATTTTTTTACTTTTGCTAAAGTTTAAAACTTTTTGTAGTTCACCTAGAGCATTTCGGAAAGATCCATCAGCTAGTATAGCCAAGAGCTCGGCAGAGCCAGAATCTAATTCAAAACCTTCTTTTTTGCCGACATCGAGAAGCATTTTTTTACAGATCGCATCTGTGGCTTTTCGGAAAGTGAAAACTTGGCAACGAGAAATGATAGTCTCTGGGACTTTGTGAAATTCTGTAGTCGCTAAAATAAATATCACATGCTTTGGTGGCTCTTCCAATGTCTTGAGTAATGCACCCCAAGCATCTTTTGATAGCATGTGCACCTCATCTATGATGTAGATTTTATATTTTGAATCAAAAGGCAATACTCGGGTACCATCGCGGAGTTCTTTTATGTCTTCTATTCCTCTGTTACTAGCGGCGTCTATTTCATAAAGATCATTTGCTGATACTCCGATACTGTTTGCAAAAATACGAGCCACCGAAGTCTTACCTGTACCACGAGAGCCTACAAAAAGATATGCATGAGAGACTTTATTTGTCTTTACAGAACTCTCTAGGACGCTGACGACATGGTCTTGACCCAATACTTCATCAAAGTTCTTTGGGCGATATTTTCTATACAATGCTAAGCTTGTTTCATCTTTTGACATAAAAACATTCTACATTATTTTACTTAAAAAATCATTAATGATGTCTTCCACTTCTTTGGCCGAGTTTGTCTCCATTAGTTTTATGCGTAGTTCTTTGGCACCCTCAAAACCATTTATATAAGCTTTGAAGTGTTTTTTCATTACTGCAAAATTTTTATGTCTTGGCTTTGATAATGTCTTTTCAAAAAGATTTGTGTGCTCTATCAAGACTCTCAATTTTTCTTCTAAGGTTACTGTAAAATTTTCATCCATTAAAAAGAACCAAGGATTACCAAATATTCCCCGCCCGATCATCACCCCGTCGCAACCATACTTTTGTATTTTTTCTTCACCATCTTTGATGCTCACTACATCTCCATTACCTATAAGTAAAATATCTTTACCACTTTTTTTAATAAGTTTTTTTATTTTTTCAATATGTTCCCAGTGTGCAGGCACCAGTGACATCTCCTTGGCAGTACGCAAGTGTATCGTAAGTGCAGAAATATCTTCTTTTAATAATTCAGGAATCCAATTATCTATATCTTCTTTTGTAAAACCAATTCTAGTCTTTACAGATACTGGTATATTTACACCAGCAGACTTTATACCTTCATGTGCTGCTCTAATTATTTTTCTTGCGAGTGCTGGAGTCTTTATCAAACCTGCTCCAGCTCCTTGAGCCACTACTGACTTGTCAGGACAACCCATATTTATATCTATACCATCAAAACCAAGGCTGGCCACATACTGGCAAGCCTTTTTCATATTTTCTTCATTAGCACCAAAGACTTGAGCTACTATAGGTCTCTCGCTATTTGAAAAGACTAGCAAATGGCTGAGCTTCTTTTTAGCAAGCTTATTTGCCAATCCATCTGCTGCCACAAATTCTGTCCAAAAGACTATCTTGTCTTTGTTTTCTCTATTCTTACTATATTTTGCTATAAGATGACGAAAAGCTATGTCTGTGACATCGGACATCGGCGCTAGGCAGAAAAAAGGTTTATTTAGTTTTGTCCAAAAATTACTCACTTGAACTTATAGTAAACCTTATTTCCAAACCTCAAGTCAATGTATTCTAATTTTGAGTATTCTTTTTTGAATTTTGAAAGTAGTGGCTCAGTATCAAGTGCAGCTTTCAAATTCTCTGCCATTTTTTGAAAATCTGCATCTTTCTTTACCCTTATCTCTGGTCCGAGTATGTTTTCTCCAGAGCGAGATAGGTAAATTTTTAAATCCTCACCATCTTCTATGTATAGTATGACAGGCTTCAAATTTATATTTGAAAGTGTATTTTTAAAGATGATTAATTTATCAAAATAACCTTTGGCCAGAGATACCCCTGCTGGGTTTTCTCCTCCGGTGGTGCCATAAAATTTAAAATAAACTTCTCCAGAAAAGTAAGGAGCTTCATCAAAGATATATCCTTCTTTGTCTAAAAAGTAGCATGTCTCTTTGTTGTCATTTTGTGGTGGCACGACTCCACACCATGTATATTCCGGCTGTCTCTCATTTACTGACACAATTAATTTTTTATCTTTTCCCATAGACAAGTTTATATCTGTCAGTCTTTTAAATTTTTCTCCCAAGCCCAATTGTATTTTATTCTTTGGGTATAAAAGAATATTTGTTTTTGGAAATAGCCACAAATATTTTCCTTGTATTTCAGTATTGATGAATTCAATTATTGCCTCACTGTCTATTACTTTATTACCGGTAGTCTCTACACTAGAAATATTCAATTGTCTTATGCGAGAAATAAAAACTAGACTACCGAGCACGAGTAAAAACCCAAAGATAATTATCACCACTTTTCGGATAAAAATTTTTCTCCTAGTGTTTTTTAATTCGAGAAGGCGTGGAGAATTTACGACATTTCGCTTTTGCATTAAAATAGTTTTTATTTTATAAATTCTTTACCTCCCATGTATTTTTGTAAGACTTCTGGGATTTTTACAGAGCCATCAGCTTGTTGAAAATTTTCTATCATAGAAACCAAGATTCTAGGAGTAGGTATGGCTGTAGAGTTTAGTGAGTGTGCATAATGCATTTTTCCTTCTTCGTCTTTATATCTAATACCAAAACGTCTGCATTGAAAATCATGGAAATAAGATGCAGAAGAAATTTCTCTATATTTATTTTCTTTTGGCACCCAGAGTTCTATGTCATATTTTTTTACCTGACCCATACCGAGGTCTCCTCCACAATTTATGACTGTATGATAAGGGATACCAAGTGATTCTATGAATTCTTCAGTATTTCTATTTATTTCTTCGTGGAATTTTACTGAAGTTTCATGGTTTGCTTCACACAGTATTACTTGCTCCATTTTATAAAATTCATGTACACGAATTAAACCCTTCACATCTTTTCCATGACTTCCAGCTTCGCGTCTAAAGCAAGGAGAAAAACCAAGGTGTTTAATTGGGAAAACTTTCTTATCTAAAACTTCTCCAGAATACATACCTGTAAGTGGGATTTCTGCAGTACCAGCGAGAGCATCTCCATCTTGAGTCATATAATAGTCTTCTACATCTCCTGGGAGGTGTCCTGTACCATAGAGATTTTGTTTTTTTACAATTACTGGTGGTATTACGGGAGAAAATCCTCTACTAGAGAAAAAATCTAAAGCGTAATTCCAAATAGCAAAAGAAAGTCTCGCACCATCATTTGTCAAAAAGTATCCTCGAAAACCATGAATCTTTGTACCTCTTTCAAAGTCCACCATTTTCAGTCTGTTCATTATTTCTATATGGTCTTTTGGTTCAAAACTAAAATTTGGTTTTTCTCCCCAAACTTTTACTTCTTGGTTGTCTTCATCTGTCACACCATCTGGCACAGTCATGTCTGGAACATTTGGTACATGGAGCATGAGAGCTTGCCACTCTTCTGTAATTTTTTTGAGTTTCTCTTCTTTGGCTTTAATATCTTCTTTCACCAAAGTCATTTCTTTAATCAATTGAGCTTTTAGGGCAGGATCTTGGTCGCGAGCTATATTATTTGAGACCTTGTTTACTTCCGCACGCAAGTCCTCAACCTCTTTTAGCTCTTTCAGGCGCTCGTCATCTATGGCAATTAGTTTTTCAATATCGACATCGATGTGCTTTTTTTTGGCTCCGGCCTGCACAATGTCTTTATTTTCACGTATAAATTTAATATCTAACATAATTTATATTGTATAATATTTTTGATATAATTACAAAATATATGAGTTTTGAATTAAAAATTTTAGAAGGAAATAAAATACCCAATTCCCTTTTAGAAATTCCTCAACCTCCAAAGAAATTATACATTGCCGGACAATTACCACCCGAAGGGACTGTGTATTTAGCTGTAGTCGGATCTAGAAAAGCTACGACATATGGCAAAGATATTGTAAAAAAATTAATTCAAGGACTACGAGGCTATCCGATTGCCATAGTCTCTGGGCTAGCTATCGGTATTGATTACCTTTCACACGAAGCAGCACTCGATGCTGGTCTATATGCGGTAGCTTTTCCAGGGTCTGGTATTTCTAAAGAAAGTTTTTTTCCACCTACTAGTCTAAAATTAGCAGAAAAAATAGTAGAGAAAGGTGGATGTATCATTTCTGAATTTGAACCAAATATGAAAGCTCAATATTATTTTTTCCCCATGCGAAATAGACTAGTGGCTGGTCTATCCAAAGCATCACTCATAATAGAGGCACAAGAAAAGTCTGGCACACTTATCACAGCTCGCATGGCACTCGATTACAACAAAGAAGTGCTCGCAGTTCCAGGGCCAATAAATTCTCTTTATTCTAAAGGTACAAATAAATTAATCCGCCTCGGAGCTACACCGATAACATCTAGTGAAGATATATTGGAAGCTCTTGGTTTTAAAATAAATGAGGAGAGTAAAATAGATAAACAACAAAGTCTTTTCAATGATGCGAGACCGGAAGAAAAAAAAGTTTTAGCATTACTCGTAGAGCCGATGGAGAGAGATGAATTGATAAGAAAAATGAAAATGCCTACAGGTGAAGCAAATGCGCTTTTGTCTGTAATGGAAATAAAAGAAATGATAAAAGAAGAGCTCGGAGAGATTCGTTTAGCTTAATTTTTTTCAAAAAATCTCACAGAAATTTGCAAAAGAGTAATATTACGTGTAATACTTGTCTTTATATGAAATTATTAATTGTGGAATCACCATCAAAAGCGAAGACCATTGAGAAATATCTCGAGGGAGCTTTTACTGTGCGTGCATCCGTCGGGCATATTCGTGATTTACCAAAATCAAATAAAATAGCCATAGATATTGAAGGTGGTTTTATTCCTCACTATGAAATTTCAAAAGGAAAAGAAAAGGTAGTTCACGAACTCCAAACCCTTGCAAAAAAAGCTACTGAAATAATGCTCGCTACTGACCCCGACCGTGAAGGAGAAGCCATAGCTTGGCACATAGAAGAGCTTTTAAAACAAGATAAAAAAATCAAAGCTCCTATAGAGCGAGTGGCTTTTTATGAAATTACCAAAGAAGCAGTGCATGAAGCTTTAAAGCACCCTAGAAAAATAGATACAAATTTAAGACAAGCGCAAGAAGCCCGTAGAGTATTAGATAGATTAGTGGGTTATGATTTGTCTGGTCTTATTTGGAAAAAAGTACGATATGGATTATCTGCAGGAAGAGTGCAATCTCCTGCTCTTCGTATAATTATGGAACGTGAGCGTGAGATACGAGCTTTTATTCCAGAAAAATTTTGGAAAATAAAAGGCCTTTTTGAAACTAAAAAAGAAGATAAATTAATCTTGGAATGCTCCGAAGAGCCTAGAGATGAAAAACTTGTCGACAAGATAATGGAAGCTGGCAAGAAAGGCACCTGGGTGGTAAGTAATTTAAAAGAGACAGAACAAAAGCGTGTACCACGTGCACCTTTTACTACTTCTACACTTCAACAGACAGCGAGTTCTCGCCTTGGATATTCTCCTTCTCGTACTATGCAACTCGCACAAAAATTATACGAAGCTGGACATATCACATATATGCGTACTGATAGTACAAATCTAAGTACTGTGGCCTTAGGTCAAATAAATGCTTTCATAAAAAAACAATATGGAAAAGAATATGCACAAGAAAGAATATATAAAACAAAATCAAAAAACGCACAGGAGGCCCACGAAGCTATTCGCCCTACACATATAGAGAGCATGATGGCTGGTACTGATGAGCAACAAAGATTATATAGACTCATATGGGAGCGTGCAGTGTCTTCACAGATGACAGATGCAAAATTATTAAAGACAAAAATCACAGCTAAAATCGAAGGAGAAAAAGATTTACCAGACTTTAGTGCAAATGGTTCACGTCTACTTTTCCCTGGATGGCTCAAAGTGGACAGCGGAGCACGAGGTGAAGATGTGGAATTACCAATAGTAAAGGTTGGTGAAGAATTAAAATTGCTTAATTTAATAAATGAAGAAAAATTTACCGAGCCACCAAGTAGATATAGTGAAGCTGGACTCATCAAAGAATTAGAAAGTAGAGGCATAGGGCGACCGAGTACATATGCTTCTATTATGAGGACCATAGAAGATAGAGGTTATATAAAAAAAGAAGGTAAGACATTATTCCCTACTGACACAGGTGAAGTAGTATCTGATTTCTTGGAAAAACATTTTATGAAATATATTTCAGATGTTTTTACAGCAGAGATGGAAGATGAGCTGGACGAAATTTCTCGTGGAGAAAGAGAATATAAAAAAACTCTTACAGATTTTTACGGTCCATTTTTGAAAGATGTAAAATCAAAAGATAAATTAGAAAAAGCTACAAATTTAGGTGAAGCACCAGCAAACATAAAATGTCCAAAATGCGGTAGCTCTATGATAGTAAAATTATCTCGCGCTGGAAAATTTTATTCATGTTCAAAATATCCTGACTGTGATGGAGCACTAATGCTAGACGGTACAGAATTAAAAGGTCCAGTAGAGACTGGAGAAATGTGCCCAGAGTGTGGAGAGAAAAAAGGAAAATCTGGTGGAGGTAAACTCATAGTACGTGAACGCCGAGATGGCACAGGGACATTTATATCTTGCTCTCGTTATCCAAAATGTAAATTTGTGAAAAGCGACGAAGCTGATGAAGCTAAAAAACGCACAGGTGTAATGTGTCCGGACTGTAAGACTGGAGATATTAGTGAGCGCCGTGGAAGATTTGGAATTTTTTATTCTTGTTCAAACTATCCAAAGTGTAAATTTGCTATTAAAGCAAAACCAACAGGAAATATATGTAAAGATTGTGGCAGTCTAATGATGGAAGGTACAAAGACTATACCTGAGAGATGCAGTAATAAAACTTGCCCCAACCACAATCCACACAAACTCAATAAATAGAATAGTTTTTGTCATATAAATTAAAAAAGCCGGTAGCATTTCTGCGTACCGGCTTTAGTCTATGATGTTGATGAAAAATTATCCGACAAAGCGCGGGCGTTCGGCTTTTTCTTTTGGCGGATTAATCATCTTTACCTCGCCGTTTTTTTTGATTTGAAAGGTGCTGTCGTCCCCTTTCTCATTTATTAGACGCATTAAGAGTTTTGAATCTTCGGCGTCAAAAATGATTGCACCCTTGGAGTTTTTAAATCCATGAGTGTAGTTTGATATTGGAAGTTTGAACTCCTCGGGAGATAAAATGCCTCCAAATTTTTGTATTACCGCCATGGCTTCGGGAGTAAAGTATACACGGCGGTCGATTTCATCGACGAGCAAATTAAAATTATTTATTGCTCGCCACTCTATCTCGGCAGATACCTGCTCAAGAGCAGAATCTTCTGACCACTTGTCCCAATCGACGACGACCGCCGTAGCTGAAACATTGTGAGTCATTTTCCCCGATTGATAAGACCGAAAAGTGTCGGACCATATAACTTCGTACTTGCCTTTGTACGATACTTTCCTTTCAGGTATTTTGAGATGTACCTTTCCTCCACCATCGAGTTCTACTTTAATAGTGATATCTCGCCGGACGACAGACCCAGAGAGATTTTCGTCTAGGTTGATAGTGCATACATCCGTACCGACGTTTAAGATTATCTTTGTCGGCATGGGTGAAAGTGTTTCTTGGGCAAGTGTCTTTACGCCAAACAAAGACACAAAAAACATAGCGACTAAAAGCATTTTTTTCATTTCATTTCTTCCTTTTTCAAGTTTTGTCAAAAAGCTCAGATCGAGAGCTCGGGCTAGTTCAAGACAATAATGTATATTTTATTTAGAATTGTCAATATTAAATTTAAAATTCTCAGACTTGATTTGTTGTGATATAATCATTTTATGTCTATGGAAGTCAAAGAAATACTAGATCTCATGCCTGAGAGCATGACGAAGAAAGACGAAGAATTGATAATAAAAGCATATAATTATGCTAAAAAAGCTCACGAAGGACAAAAGAGAATGAGTGGAGAGCCATATTTTGTCCATGTATTTGAGACTGCAAAAACTCTAGCTACTCTCAGTATGGATGTCCAGACCATAGCTGCTGGCTTGCTTCACGACACTATCGAAGATACAGAAGTCACCGAAGAAGAACTAGAAAAAGAATTTGGTGAAAATATTGTATTTTTAGTAAAAGGAGTCACCAAGCTAGCGACTTTAAAATATAGTGGTTATGAGAGACATGTAGAAAGTCTACGAAAATTTTTCATGGCCATGGCAAATGATTTACGTGTGGTCATCATAAAATTAGCAGACAGACTTCACAATTTAAATACTTTGCAACATATTCGTGAAGATAAAAAGAAACGTATCGCCTTAGAGTCTATCAGTGTCTATGCCCCTCTCGCGAATCGTCTTGGTATGGGAAAATTGAAAGGAGAAATAGAAGACGCTGCTTTTCCTTATGCTTATCCAAAAGAGTATAAACAAATGCAAGAAATTTTGGATGAAAAAAGAGAAGCATATGAAAAAAATCTTGAGATAGTGAGAACTGAATTAAAAAAAGAACTTGATAAAAATAATATCAAATGTGCCGAGCTCGACTATAGAGTAAAACACAAATATAGTCTATATAAAAAACTTTTGAAATATGACATGGACATAGATAAAATCTATGACATAGTCGCTCTGCGTGTAGTCGTAGACAATGTAGAAGAATGTTATAGAGTGCTCGGAGTAATACATTCAATTTGGAATCCCCTTCCTGGCAGAATTAAAGATTATATTGCATTACCAAAGCCAAACGGCTATCGCTCTATACATACCACGGTGCTCACAGGATTGGGTGGTATTGCAGAAATCCAAATCAAAACAAAAGAAATGCACAATGAAGCTACTTATGGTATCGCTGCACACTTTGCATACAAGGAAGGTAAGAAAAAGAAAAAAAATGCAATGAGTGAGTTGAAATTTGATTGGATTGAAGATTTGAAAAATTTAAAATATTCCCCAGATGAACCAAAGAAATTTATTGAACACCTAAAGACAGACTTTTTCAATGATAGAATTTTCGTTTTTACACCAAAGGGTGACGTAGTAGACCTGCCAGAAGATTCCACTCCGGTAGATTTTGCTTATGCCATACACTCTGACATAGGAGACCATATTTCTGGAGTAAAAATAAATGATAAAATGTCACAGATTTTTTCCAAATTAAAAAATGGAGATATTGTAAATATAATAATAAACAAGAACTCTCGTCCATCAAATAAATGGCTAGAGTATGCGAAGACTGCAGTAGCTAGAAAACATATAAAGCACTATCTTGAAAATAATACTCTCTTAAATAGACTCAAGTCTTTTGGGAAATAAAATACTAAACACTAAAATTAGAGATATTGTATAGATCATTGTCGTCTCGCTCTACTTCGTCTTTACTTCTGTCATCTTCTGCTATTTCGGGTATTTCTCCAGCTTCAGGGTTTGTAGCTTTTTCACCTTCGTTTGCAATGTATTTTTCCATTAGGCCTGCTTGTGGAGGTACTCCAGATGCAATCTTTTCATTATTTGATTTATTAATTAAATTTAAAATTTCTCTCAAGTCCTCGTTTGAGAAAAAATCAATTTTTATTTGCCCGCCCAATTCACGCCTATCTATGTGTACACGAGTTCCTAATTTTTCTTGGAATTCTTCTTCCAATTCTGTGATTTCTGGGTCTGGCATAAATTCTTTCTTTCTAATACGATCATAAGCGATTTTGCGAGCCAATTTCTCTGCTTCACGTACTGTAATTTTTCGGTAAATTATTTCTTTATACAAGACCATCTGTTCTTCTGGGTGATCTATCAGCATGAGTAGTGGTCTAGTGTGTCCATCGGTGAGCTTGCCTTCTGAGAGACCAGTCAAAATTTCTTCTGGCAGGTTTAAAATACGAAGTGAGTTTGATACATACTCTCTACTCTTACCCATTTTCTTTGCAATTTCACTGTGAGTAAATTTAAATTCACTAGCTAATCTAAAAAAAGCTCTAGCTCTGTCTACGGCATTCAAATCTTCACGTTGTAGATTTTCAATGATGGCTAGCTCTAATTTCATCATTGAAGTGTCTCCTGTGCGTATGATAGCTGGCACTTGTGACACACCTGCGAGCATTGCTGCTCGGAGCCTACGCTCTCCTGCTATCAATTCATATTCAGTGAGAAGTCCTCCGCCTTCTTTTTCTACTTCCAAGCGAGATACAGTCAGTGGCTGAAGTACGCCATACTGCTTTATAGATTGAGATAAGTCTTGCAATCTAACAGGGTCAAAATCTCTCCTAGGTTGGTAGGGGTTTGGTCTTATCTTGTCTGTATCAATCCAGAAAATTGAGTTGGAATAAATGTTTGACATAAAAGTATTTTAGCATACATGTTTTATTTTTAATAATTGATTTATATGTACTTTTTGTGTAAAATGTGTGAATTGTGGTGTATAAAATAAATACGCCCGGGTGGCGGAATTGGTAGACGCAAACGACTCAAAATCGTTCGAGGGCAACCTCATGAGAGTTCAATTCTCTCCCCGGGCACAATGAAAAAAGATAAAAAAATTACTCAACTTAAATCTATAGATTTTGAAGTTAAGGGTGGTAAAAAACTACACGGCACTATAAATACAAACTTTTCAAAAAACGGTTCTGTGGGTCTTTTGTGTGCATCACTATTAAATAGTGGCACGACTACTCTACATGGCATTGCTCGAATTGAAGAAGTGTATAGAGTAATTGAAATTTTAGAGAGTATTGGTGTAAAGATAAAATGGTTAGACCAAAATACACTTTCAGTAAAACCACCACACAGATTTGATTTAAAGAATATAAATGTAGAATCAGCTATAAAGACTCGTTCTATTGTGATGCTTATAGGCCCTTTGATTCATAAAATCAAAGCTTTTAAAATTCCTCATGCCCAAGGATGTAATTTAGGAAAGAGGACAATTGCTGCTCATATTTATGCTCTTGAAAAACTGGGTGTAAAAATAAAGACTACAGCAAATAGCTATGAAGTTTCTTTAAAAAAATTAAAACCAAGTGAGATTGTCATGTACGAATCTGGAGATACTGCTTGTGAAAATATTCTCTCTGCATGTGCGCTCATAAATGGTAAGACAGTTATTAGCTTTGCTAGCGCAAACTACATGGTGCAAGAAGTTTGCTTTTTCTTGGAAGAACTTGGAGTAAAGATAGACGGAATAGGTACTTCTACACTCACGGTACACGGAGTAAGTGAAATAAATAAAGATATTCACTATTGGAATAGCGAAGACCCTATAGAATCTATGATGTTTATTTCTGCCGGAATCATCACGGACTCACAGTTGAAAATAATGCGTTCTCCTATTGATTTTCTAGCACTTGAAATGGAGAAATTGAAGAGGATGAATTTGAAGTATAAAATTTCAAAAACCTATCTATCTTATAACGGAAGAACAAAATTAGCTGACATCGAAATATTTCCGAGTAAATTAATTGCTTTAAATGATAAATTACATTCAAATCCCTACCCAGGTATAAACATAGACAATCTCCCATTCTTTGTACCTATAGCGATACGAGCAAAAGGTACTAGCATGATACATGATTGGGTCTATGAGAATAGAGCCATATACATGACTGAATTAAACCGCCTAGGAGCGAATATAACCCTAGCAGACCCACACAGGCTCTATATAACAGGTGGAACAACATTAAAACCCGCACAAGTAGTATGCCCTCCAGCACTTCGTCCATCTATGGTAATACTCATTTCTATGATGGCAGCAAATGGTACATCAATTCTTCGAAATGTATATATGATAAATAGAGGCTATGAAGACATAGTCCGACGCTTAAACTCTATAGGAGCAGAGATAAAAATATTGAAGTAATTATTTATTATTTCTTTTTTCAAATTCTTTTTTCTCCATTTCAAAATAAGGCTCGTTTATTTTCGCCAATTGCTCTTCTGTAAGTGGTGGTAAATCTTTTGGTGTTTCTGGTGTTGCTTTTGGATTTAATTTTTCTTCATTTTTTCTTTTCTCCATTTCAAAATAAGGCTTATTGATTTTCGCTAGCTGTTCTTCTGTAAGTGGTTTTATTTCATTGTTGTTTCCTTCCATACTCATAAATTTATGTTAGACTAATTAAGTTTTAATAGGCAAATTATAACAAGCCGACAAATTTAAGCAAATATGAAAATAAAACCAAAAGTTATAGTTATATTAGGTGAGACTGCTACAGGCAAGAGCTCTCTATCAGTAAAATTGGCCAAAAAGATAGGAGGTGAGGTTATTTCTGCTGACTCAAGGCAAGTATATAAAGATCTAGATATTGGTACTGGTAAAATTACACAAAAAGAGATGAGGGGCGTACCGCATTATTTATTAGACGTAGCTAATCCTAAAAAGAAATTTACTGTAACTGAATATCAAAAAAAAGCTGTTTACGCTATAGCTGATATATGTAAACGGGGCAAAGTACCGATAATCTGTGGAGGAACAGGTTTTTATATTGATGCTATTACTAAAGGTGTGGTTTTCCCTGAGGTACCACCAAATTTGAAATTGAGAAAAATTTTAGAGAAAAAAGATAATATTGATCTACTTAAGATTTTAAAAAAGATTGACCCTAGACGAGTAAAAAATATTGATATAAAAAATAAAGTGAGATTGGTGAGAGCCATAGAGATAGCTAAAGCTCTGGGAAAAGTGCCAGAGATTAAAGAGAAAAAGCCACAATATGAATTTATAAAAATCGGACTATCTCTACCTATAGATATACTAGAAAAAAAAGTTACCAAAAGAGTAAAACAAATGTTTGAAGATGGCCTTTTAAAAGAAATACAAAAATTAAAGAAAAAAGGAGTAAGTGAAAAGAGGTTGAAAGAATTGGGCTTTGAATATTACAAGCCGACACAAGAAACAGTGGTGCGTGAGACTATAAAATACGCAAAGAGACAAATGACTTGGTTTAAAAGAGACAAAGAAATAAAATGGTTCTCTCCTGTTGAGGGTACAAAGATAAATGAGTATATAAAAAATAAACTTGATTTTTAGTGTATAAATGGTATAAACAAGCTTGAATACTCATCATTTTGGTGAGTAAATTTGTTATTTTGAGGAAAAAATATGGAAAATTTTAAAGTTTGCGCTCAGCACGGAAGTGCAGGGCTTAGTGCTTTGTTCCCTGATTTTAAAGGGGTGATTAAAGTAGACCCTTCGGTGTCTGCTTTTCTGCAGTTGAATGAAACCTCGACGTACGAAGTAAAGTCTGACTTCTACGTGAATTTTGAGGTTTTTCCAAAAGGAGGAAAGTTCTTTGAACTTTTAGCTCCATGGCCGACGCTTCCAAGGCGTGAAAAGTTTCTCGCGATGCTTACCTATCTCGGCACCCCAGAAGGATTCAAAGCTTTGTCTCTTCAGGAAGAACAAGACGAAGCAAACGTCCTTCTCGGCTACTTCAAAAGTGGCGCCGAGGATATTGTGTTCCATGTGGAGCACGAGCATGAAGCTGGAAAGGGTCCGGAGATTCATCTCCATGGCTCAAAAGCAAATCGTGAAGAAGATAGCATCGTCACTGTCTTTCATATAAATTAATTTTTTACCCGCCAGCACCGGTTTTAAAAATAGTATCAAAATACCCCAACACAATTTTACTGTGCTGGGGTAAAATTGTTTTTAGTGCTCATTTTTACTCCTTTTAGATAGGTGATAAATACCCGGCAATAAAGATACTAGAACAATTATGATAACTACATATAAAAGATAATCTTGAATTTGTGGGAAAGATTGACCCAAGAAATATCCACCAAATACAAATACAGAAGACCATATAATAGAACCCAGAAAACTATATTTTAGAAAATCTAAATAATTCATCCTCACCATTCCAGCTACTATTGGTAAAAAAGTACGTACAATAGGAACAAATCTAGAAAGTATCATTGCAGAGAGTCCATGTTTTTCTAAAAATTTATGAGCTTCGTCTGTGTATTTCTTTTTAAAAATTTTTCTAAATAGTGAATAGTTGTATAAAAAATCTAACTTAGTTCCGATATAATACCCTACTATTCCCCCCAGAAAAGCAGCTACAAAAACCAAGAATGCGAGCAGAATGACACTTAAGCCTAGTTGGTGTGCTAGTAGTCCAGCTGTGAAAAGTAGACTATCTCCTGGAAGTGGGAAAAATACTCCAGACTCAAGAAATACAATTATGAGTATGCCTATATAGCCATAATTTGTGATGAGATAAGTCAGGTCAAAAAGATTATGCATAATATGATTTTAACACATAAATATATTAATTTTTTCCATAAGGAAATTCTTGAGATAATTCTCCTGAATAGTAGAATTGCTCACCGAGCTCTCCAAAACTGTATTCCTCACCATTTATAGTGATCACAGCTCCACCTGGGGCTGAGTCTGGTTTTGGAATAGAGCGATTAAAACCGAGGTTGTAAAGCGTAGAAAGGACTCCAGGAGAGCTAGATATATCATAGCCAGCCTTACCCCACTGGGCTGTTACTTGCCTCATAAATAGACCTACATAGAGATAAGAATAGTAAGGATCTTTTATATCTGTAATTCTTTCAAACCTAGTTTTTGCAATATCAGCATCAGTAGGATATGTGATAATATTTTCCATATTTCCACCTAAATAAAAAACTGATTCTTTGTTTTTTAAATTTTCATCTATTCGTGCCACCGTCTCGGGCTTGAGTCCAGCTATACCAAAAGAAAACTTTGAAAGAGATGCCAAGATTTTGAGTGGTTCAAAGTATGATTTAAAAGATTCTCTGCTATTACCAAAGAATCGGAGCTGTTCACCTATTACTCCACCGAGTAAAATTCTCGGAGAAATTCCAGCATCTTTAGCTGCTTTTTTTATGACATCTTGGTCGCGAATAAATGCAGATTTTAATACTTCCCATTCAGCAGAATCAGCCCATTTATATGCTGTCTGAGCTACTGGAGATTCATTTTTTACAGTTTCAGTGTCGCAATCATTAAATTTTGAAACCAAATTTGTTCCCTTAAAACGCAACAAAGCATTTTCAAACATTTTATCTATTAGTGTGAGGTTACCTGTTTTATCATAAGTAATCTCTATTTTTCTCGCAGTATCAGGTGCGACTTCTGCCAAGACATGAATTTTACATGATAGTAAAATTTCAATTTTTTCTGGGTCTGCATTTTTAATTTTTGAGATGTCTTCTGTGAAATATTTATTTCTCTCTTTTATTGTCCCACGGACATTGGTGAGTCCAAGTTGCATAGCAAAATAAACAGCTAAAAAAGCCAAGCCAATTACAGCAAGGGCAACAATAAAAATTTGTCCAATAAATTTAAATCTTTTCACAGCGGGCGATGAGAGAATCGAACTCCCGCCAACGGTTTTGGAGACCGTTGTTCTACCACTAAACTAATCGCCCAAATCTATATAAAGGAACTTTAATAACAAAAACGACCTTATTGGTCGTTTTAAGTATAGCAGAAATGCACAGAAAATCTATTTTTTGATTTCTTTGTGCTTCTGCGCTTTTTTACACCATCTGCAGTACTTTTTAAGCTCGATTTTTTTAGTAACGAGTTTCTTGTTTTTACTAGACCAGTAATTGATTCTTTTGCAGGTCTGGCAGGCAAGTTTTATAAGTCTATCTTGTGACATAGTTATATATTAGTATAAATTGACAAAAATTGCAATTGGCTTATTTAAATGAAGATTTTAGCTCTTTCTCCTTGCCTTGTCTCTCTATGGCTAGGTCTATCAGCCTATCCAAGAGCTTGGTTTGAGGCAGCCCACTTGCTTCCCAGAGTTTTGGATACATACTGATGTTTGTAAAACCTGGTATTGTGTTTATCTCATTTACTATTACCCCTCCATTCTTTTTTAGGAAGAAATCTACTCGCCCTAGTCCTTCACAAGAAAGTGTCTCAAATACTTTTATAGCTAATTCTTGAATTTTCTTTGTAGTCTTGGAATCTATTTTTGCTGGAATTTGTATTTCATAACCATCGTCTATATATTTCGCATCATAAGAATAAAATTCTTGATTGGCTATAATTTCACCCAGAACAGAAGCCATAGGGTATTCATTTCCTAAAACTGCACACTCTATTTCCCTACCATCTATGAATTCTTCAATGATAATTTTATGGTCATATTGAAATGCGAGAGCTATGGCTCGATGGAATTCTTTTTCATTATTGGCCTTATTTACCCCGACAGAAGAACCCATATTTGCAGGTTTTATAAATAATGGCAAACCTAATTCTTTTTTAATTTTACTAAAATTTATCTCGTCAGTTTTTTTTAGTGTGATAAATTTACCGATAGGTAGACCAGCATTTTTCAAAAGTTTTTTCATTATATCTTTATCCATGCCGACAGCTGATCCAAGGACTCCGGCACCCACAAATGGAACACCAGATAATTTTAAAAGTCCTTGCATGCTTCCATCTTCACCAAAAGGACCATGCAAGACAGGGAAAACTACATCGACTTTTTTTATAAGAGAAAAATTAAAAATGCCAATCTTTGGAATCTTGATAGGAATTATTTGATACTTACTTTTATCAAGTGCAGCAATGACATTTTTTGCAGATGCCAGTGATACCTCATGCTCTGCTGATTTACCTCCAAAAAGTACGCCAATTTTTAATTTCTTTTTTGTCATTAGAACAGTATACTCTCAAGCATTATTTTTTCAAAATCATACTTTTTAGATCACGAGGTAAACTCGTGATGTGTTTGTAGGCTTCTTTTGTGATGAGCACCATATCTTCTATGCGTACACCACCGAATCCTTTGAGGTAGATACCCGGTTCTACTGTCATCACACAGCCTGCTGGTACTATGTCTGTGCTCTTTGGGCTGAAGAAAGGCCACTCATGGATGACTGTGCCTACTCCGTGACCTAGGCCATGTTTAAAATTGTCAGGATATTTTTTTGCAATAAATTTACGAGCTACAGAATCTATCACCCCACATCTCTTTTCTCCAGATTTTATTTTTAATAGGGCTAGGTTCTGAGCTTTTAAAACATATTCATATATTTTCTTTTGTCGTGCATTTGGCTCGCCCCAGAAATAAGTCCTAGTCATGTCGGAGCAATAATGATTTATGGTAGTGCCGATATCAAACATCACTGTGTCCCCTTTCTTCAATTTTGTTTTATTTGGTATGTGATGAATATTGGCAATATTTTTACCAAAAGCCACGATTGGTGAAAAAGATAAAATAGGCGCACCATGTTTTATGAAAGATTTTTTTATAAAAGCCTCTACTTGTAGCTCTGTCACCCCATCTTTTAAAAAAGAAATTGCATCAAGTAAAACTCTCTCGGAAATTCTTTGAGCTTTAATCAAATTGGCTAATTCTTTTTTATTTTTTACTGCACGTACTTCGTGAACCAACTCATTTTTCATACTAGAATAGTTTTATTACATCATGATATGTAACTATAAGCATAAGTAATATCAAGACTATAAAACCTACCATGTTTGCAGTATTAGACACTTTTGGATTTAGTGGTGAACCTTTTATTTTTTCAATGAGAAGAAAGAATAGTCTTCCACCATCTAGGGCTGGGAAAGGTATCAAGTTTATGATAGCTAGATTTATAGATATAAGAGCTGCAAAAGACAATAGATATACAAAGCCGAATTGGTATGCATCACCTACTATGCCTACCATACCTACTGGCCCAGTAACTGAATTAAAGCTACCTTTGCCCATAATACCATCAGAAATAAGCGTATAAAGGCCTACAGCGGTGCTCTTTGAGAGATGTAGGGTAAGCTTCATTCCCTCATAAAGAGCTTGGTGTGGGGGCAATTGTACTGTACCAATTTGGTCCATGGATATACCAATTACAGGCTTTTCATCGCCATTTGTTACAGGTGTAATTTTTACATAACTTACATTTTCGCTAGTAAAATCTTTTCCATTTGAGACATAGCCGATTTCAATTTCCTTACCTTTACTTTCTGCCACTAAATCAACTACAGTCTCAGGGCTATTACTAGAAGGAGAGAAATCTTTATTGCTTATAGAAAATATTTTATCACCACTCTTTAGACCTGCATTAAAAGCAGGAGATTCTGGACTGACAGATATAATCACTGTGTGGGCATCTTTTATCTCATAGTCTTGATCTTCACCCACAGACGAAGGAAGTCCTGACATGAAACCAATAGATAGTAATAACCATGCGAGTAAGAAGTTTGAGAAAATTCCAGCGAATAATACCAAGGCTTGTTGCCAGTGTGGCTTGCTCACAAAGCTCCTATTTGCATCTGGACCATGTGTGTTTTCTTCATTTGGATCTTCACCGAAAATTTTTACGAAACCACCAATAGGTAGGAGATTGAAAGTATATTCTGTCTCCCCTTTTTTAATACCAAAAAGTTTGGGTGGAAAACCAAAGCCAAATTCATCTACTCGAATACCAAATCTTTTTGCAGTAAAAAAATGGCCAAATTCATGAGCTAGGACTAATACTAATAAAATTACTATAAAAATAAATATACTCATAAATTTACCCCATTACTTCTGTCTGCTTCTTTTCAAAAGTAGCTTCCAGACTCGCGTTTATATCATTGATAATTTTTTGTAATTCTTCTTTTGCGCTAAATTTTTCATCTTCAGTCATGTTTGCATTTTCCATATCTTTCAATACATTTTCTCTTTCTCTGCGTACAGTGATTCTTGATTCTTCCAATTTTTCTTTTAGAATTTTTACCAAGTTTTGTCTTGAGTCAGTGGTAAGCTGAGGGAAAATCACTCTCATACCAGCATCGTCTACGGCTACTGATAAGCCTAGATTTGCTCCAGCTATAGCTTTTTCAATGCCTTTAATTTGAGTTTTATCCCAAGCTGTAATACGCAATGTCTTTGGGTCTTCAATAGATACAGAAGCTACATTTTTCAAAGGTACAAAAGAGCCATAAGATTCCACAGAGACACTATCTAATACCATAGGCGAAGCACGGCCTACGTTTAATTCACGGTATTCTTTACTTAAGAATTCTTCAATCTTCTTTAATTCTGTCTTAAAATTTGAAAAGTTGTATTGCATATTTGTATTATATCATGAAAAGTTTAGTTTAAAACAGGTATTACCAAAGCTACTGATTCGATGAGAGTCTTTGGTGAGCTTCCTGGCATACGCAAGATTTCTCTTGTTTTGAAAATGTGTCTAAAAACTTCCCCATCAACTATATTTTTCTTTATGTTTTTATGCAGACTATATTCGAGAGAATTTAAAAATTTGAGTGTCTTTGCTCTATTAGAATCTAAAACAACTACCTCCTCATCTTCCGTATCTTTTTCTGAGAGCATTTCTTTTATAAAATCCAATCTATTTTTCAAAGGCATTTTTATAAACTTTTCTGCATCTTTTACCTCTGGCAGACTATCAAACTTTGCGGATATAAAATAAAATCTAGACAATAATGTCTTTAATATATTACTAGTGTCTGGTGTGATGACAAAAAAGTATGTATTCTCTATCGGCTCTTCAAATAATTTAAGCAAACTATTTTGTGCTTCTAAGAGAAAGTTGTTTGCAAAGATAATAAATATTTTTTTAGTAGATGAATACCCTTTTTGATTTCCATAAATTTTTAAATTACGAGCGTCTTCTATTTTAAATGAATCAGTATAAATTTGAACCAAGTCTGGATTGTTTTCTATTTTGATTTTTAAACTTTTTATAAAATCAAAAATTACTGGCAATGCTTCATCTTTACCACTTTCAATAAGATACGCATGATGTAAATTGTCCTTATCTAAATGCTCTTTTATGCTCATTTATTTTTTACTTAGAACTGCTTTTTTATATACATCTAGGTGCTCCAAAGCTATGCCTGTACCTTTTACCACACAAAAAAGAGGGTCTTCGGCGAGTGATGCTTTTACTCCAGTCTTTAAATAGATAAGGTCTGTAAAATTTCTAAGGAGAGAAGAGCCACCAGTCATAATAATTCCATGATCAATGATATCTGACGCGAGCTCAGGTGGAGTCTCTTGCAATACGTCTTTTATAGCTTTTACTATTTGTTTCAATTCACCATCTATAGCTTTTACTATTTCATTTGTTGAGACTTGGGCACTTCTAGGCAAGCCTTGGATATAATCTCTACCTTTTATGGTGACCTGGAGCTCTTCTTCGAGAGGCACAGCTGCTCCGATTTTTATTTTTACTTCTTCTGCGGTCTTATCTCCAATGGCGAGATTGAATGTCTTCTTTATATAATCAGCTATTGCGACATCTATTTTATTTCCAGCACATTTTACTGAAGTAGATGCCACAATTCCTCCGAGAGAAATCACAGCTACGTCTGTAGTACCACCACCGATATCTACTATCATGTAACCTCTAGATTCATAAATTGGAATTCCTGCACCAATTGCTGCAAGGATAGGTTCTTTTACTACGTAAGCATTTCTCGCTCCAGCTCTTATCGCAGCTTCTACCACGGCTCGTCTTTCAGTAGAAGTTACTCCAGCTGGTACTGATACCATGACGTCTGGTTTGAAAAAGCTCCATCGCCCCATAGCTTTATTTATAAAATAGTGGAGCATGGCCTCAGTGACTCTGTAATCGGCGATGACTCCATCCTTCATTGGTCTATAAGTGATTATAGATTCAGGAGTCTTACCTATCATATCTTTTGCACCAAAACCAATTGCGAGAATTTTATTGTCTTGCTCTGATACAGCTACGACAGAAGGTTCATTTAATACTATTCCTTTTCCAGGTAAAAATACCAATGTATTTGCAGTCCCTAAATCTATTCCTAGTTTCTTTGAAAAAAAGTCCATAAAAGAAATATAGCATAAATATGCTAGAATAAAAACATGAAAATCGTGAACGTAATACCACTAAAAAAGACCCCTCTAAAAACGGATCTTACGTATTTCACCACTAAAAATATTGAAAATGGGAGCACGGTAATGGTAAATCTTCGCAATAAAAAGACACTAGGATTAGTGGTCTCAGTAGAAGATGTCTCTGATACAAAAATCAATATCAAAGGTATGGATTTCAATCTAAAAAAAATCCTAGAGGTAAAAGACAAATCAGTATTCTTGAAAGAATACATAGAATCTGCAGTATTGACTAGTAAATATTTTGCTTCAAATAAAAGTACTGCAATTACATCTCTAATACCAGCTCTATTCATAGAACAATATGATAAAATTTCTAAAATTGAAAAGAATAACTTTAAGACTATCTTAAATAAACTAAGTATAAAGACTGAAAAATTACTTTTACAAGAATCACTGGAGAATCGTATTTCTATATATAAAACTCTAATCCGTGAAAATTTTGCTTCAAAAAAATCTATTTTTATAGTATTGCCGACCGAAAATGATATTGAAGATTTTAAAAATGATTTATGTAAAGGTATAGAACAATTCACTTACACTATACATGGAGGAGTATCTACAAAGAAAATTATTGAAAAATTTAATGATATTTTGAATACAGACCACCCGATATTGATACTGGGCACTGCACCCTTTTTATCTATACCACGCAGAGATATAGGCCTAATAATATTAGAGCACGAGAGCTCCCCTAGCTATAAAATGGTAGCTAGACCACATTTTGACTTACGTGTTTTTGTAGAAATTTTTGCATCAAAAATCAATGCCAGATTTATCTTGAGTGATAATCTTCTTCGTTTTGACACAATTGCTAGAAAAGAAATTGATAGACTGATACCTATGTATCCGCTTTCTTTTAGGTTGAACTTCAATAAAGATATCATTATAGAAAATCCAAGACCAAAGAAAAATCAAAACGAAGAACAAAGTACAAAAAAAACTTTCAAAATTCTTTCTGAAAATTCAACTAGAGAGATCGTAAGTGCTTTAAATAATGATGAGAATGTATTTGTGTTTACCTTAAGAAAAGGACTGGCTACACAGACTATATGTGTAGATTGCGGAGAGATGGTGAGTTGTAATAAATGCTCTGCTCCCTTGGTCTTGTACAATTACAAGAAAGGTAAAGAAAGAGTATTTGTGTGTAATAAATGTGGCGACGAAAAAGAAGGCTTATCTGTCTGCACACATTGCAAGAGCTGGAATTTAAAACCCTTAGGCATAGGTACAGATACAGTATGTGATGAACTGAAAAAGATATTTCCAAAAAATAAAATTATAAAATTTGATAAAGATTCTATAAAAAATAAAAAGGAGGCGAGCAAGGTAATCGAAGAATTTGAAAACTCTACTGGTTCTATATTGGTAGGTACTGAAATGGCTCTATTTTATCTAAAAAACAAAGTATCTTTATCAGTCGTATCCTCGCTCGACTCTTTTTGGAGCATACCTAATTTCAGAATGAGTGAAAAAATTTGCCAATTGATAATATCTATAATATCTAAAACAAAAGATAAGTTTATAATCCAAACTAAAAATGAAAAAGATGAAGCTTTGACTGCAATTTATTCTAGAAATTTAATCCATTTCATTAGAAAAGAGCTAGAAGATAGAAAAGAACTCTCTTATCCTCCTTATAAACGTTTCATAAAAATTAAATATATTGGAAATAAAGTTGATACATTAAAGATAAAAGAAGAAGTGGCAGAAATTCTCAAGGATTATAACCCACTTATTTTTAGTGGATTTTCATCACAAATAAAGAGTAAGTATGTGACAAATATACTTGTAAAAGTCGATATAAAAGACTGGTCGATAGAAAATGTAGACCAAAATTTACTTTCAAAACTTCTATCTCTTCCCCTTTCTTTTGATATATATGTAGACCCAGAAGATCTATTATAAAGATTTATGAGACGAGTACAGTAAATTCCCCTTTCTGTTTTACAGGATTTTTCTCTAAGTATTCCAAAATTTCTTCTGCTGTACCTGTCTTTATTTCTTCGTAAATCTTAGTAAGTTCACGAGCCACGCAGACTTTTTTTGTCGGTGCAAACTTATTTAAAGATTCTAAAGTTTTTAAAATCCTGTGAGGGGATTCATAAAAGGCAAAAGTCCTCTTAGCTTCCGCTATTTCTTTAAAAAGAGTTTCTCTCCCCTTTTTGTGTGGTAAAAATCCAAGGAAAGTGAATTCGTGTGTAGGTAGACCAGAGGCTGAAAGGGCTGTAATTACAGCTGAAGCTCCAGGTATTGGTATTACTTGCACAGTATCAGTGAGTTCTTCTTTTATTTTTGATACGAGCATAGCCCCAGGGTCAGAAATCCCTGGTGTCCCTGCGTCTGACACCAGAGCTAAGTCTTTACCCTCTTTTAATAAATCAAAAATCTTGTCAGTTTTTGAAAGTTTACTTTGAGCATGATAGCTCATTGTAGGTTTTTTTATATCGTATTTATTTAAAAGATTTTTTGTGACTCGTGTATCTTCGCACAAAATCATATCGACATTTCTCAATGTCTCAATAGCTCGGAGTGTGATATCTCCAAGATTTCCAATAGGCGTAGCGACTACATAAAATTTAGACATTTTTATATTCTATATTTTCTATTTCTCCATTTGTCAGCGATTTTTACCCGAGTTAGAGAACGTTCAAGTTCAGCTTCAAAGTGTTCAAAGTCCACGTGCTCTTTATTTTCCATTTCTTTTCGCATCTGCTCTGCTCTTTCTTTGGCTTGTGCTACTTTATCATCTGTTATTTCTGCAACATGTTCCGCGAAATCAGCCAAGACAGCTACTTCAGTAATACCATCTTTGCTCTCTTTAATTTCCACAAAGCCACCGACGACAGCTATAGGTATGCATTCTGTATTTACACAACCGACGACATCGCCTGAAGCAAGTCCAGATATAAGTGGTATATGAGAAGGTAAGACAGTAATCTCTCCTTCTGTGGTAGGAATACTGACTTGGTCTACCATTTCTTCAAAGACCAACTTTTCAGGTGTTATTATTTTTAAGTTTAATTGTTTTGCCATATTTTATAATGCACCCTTCATGTAGAAATCACTCTCTGGTCTATCATCGTGTTTACCTTCTAGAATTTCTTTAAATGAACGAATAGTCTCAGCAAGTGGCACATATTGTCCTTTTGTTCCAGTAAATATTTCAGCAACGAAAAATGGTTGTGAAAGGAATTTTTGGATTTTACGAGCTCGAGATACTAGCTCTTTATCTGCAGCAGACAATTCTTCCATTCCGAGAATAGCGATGATGTCTTGCAAGTCTTTGTATCTCTGTAATACACGTTGTACTTCACGAGATACATTGTAGTGTTCTTCTCCAACGATATTTGGATCAAGGATTGTAGAGTTAGAATCAAGAGGATCAACTGCAGGATAAATACCCATTTCAGACAGTGAACGGTTTAGAACCACTGTAGAGTCCAAGTGCGCAAAAGTATTTGCTGGAGCTGGGTCAGTAAGGTCGTCAGCTGGCACATACACAGCCTGTACAGAAGTCACAGAGCCTTTATCAGTAGAAGTGATTCGTTCCTGCATCATTCCCATTTCTGTAGAAAGTGTAGGTTGGTAACCCACAGCAGAAGGAATACGTCCAAGCAAAGCAGATACTTCAGATCCAGCTTGAGTAAATCTAAAGATGTTGTCTATAAACAAAAGCACATCTTTACCTTCAGCATCTCTAAAGTGTTCAGCCATAGTAAGCGCAGACAATGCCACACGGAGACGAGCACCTGGTGGTTCATTCATTTGTCCGAACACCATGGCAACTTTTGGTAAAACTCCAGAATCTTTCATCTCACCATAAAGGTCATTTCCTTCACGAGTACGTTCTCCTACTCCAGCAAACACAGAATATCCTCCGTGGTTTGAAGCGATGTTGTGGATGAGCTCTTGAATGACCACAGTCTTTCCTACGCCAGCTCCTCCGAATAATCCCACCTTACCTCCTTTTAGAACAGGGCATATAAGATCGATGACCTTGATACCTGTCTCTAATATTTCCACTTTTGTAGCTTGTTTTATATATTCTGGTGCTTGTCTGTGAATAGGAAGTTTTTCTTTTGTAGCTACAGGCTTTCCATCATCAATAGCATCTCCAAGTACATTGAAGATTCGTCCGAGAGTATCAGAGCCAACAGGTACAGATATTGGAGCTCCAGTACTCAAAACTTTCATACCACGAGCAAGACCATCAGTAGTATCCATGGCGACAGTACGAACTATACCACCACCTAAATGTTGCTCTACCTCTAGAACTATTTTTTTGTCTCCGTCATCTCTAGAGACTTCTAAGGCTGTATAAATTTCTGGCAAATTATCACCAAAATCTATATCTACTACTGGACCGATAATCTTTTTTATTGTACCTGTTGTTTGCATAATTTTATAATTTACTATTAATGTTTAATTTATAATTTAACTGACACTGGCCATACCCGCACTAATCTCTGAAATTTCTCTAGTGATATTTGCTTGTCTGGCTTTGTTAAAGGCTAAGATCAGGTCGTCTATCATCTCACTTGAAGCATCAGAGGCATTTTTCATGGCTAGCATCCTAGATGATTGCTCTGAAGCACTCGACTCAAGAAACATTTGATATATCTGCATTCTTGTAATCTTGTTTGCAAGTGATTCTAATAAAATATCAAAATCTCCCTCAAATAAATAATCAACACGTGGCCCATTGTTTATTTGAGGAGAACTTTCAATTAAATCTTTTACTTCTTTCTTTGAAATTGGTAAGAGTTGTTTTACTTCGGGATTTTGTACTAAAGCAGAAGTAAAATAAGTATAAGATATGAAAACTTTTTTATATGTTTTCTCTTTAAAACCTTCTCCTGCAAAATTTGAAATTGGGATGATGTCTGACAGATGTAAATTTACATCTGGAATGTCCAAAAATACACCGGTGATATTTTGATTGATACGTCGCATAGCTACGTCACCTTTTTTCCCTACCGTGACTATATCTATCTTACTATCATCTCCCAACTCTTTTATCTTTTGAATTGTTTTTTTGATAACTTGAGAATTGTATCCACCACATAAACCTCTATTTGATGTTATCAGTATGAGTAATATGTCACCCTCTTCTTGTTCGTTAAAAAATGGGTGAGTAGATTCATCTAAATTTTCAGAGATAGACTTTAAGAGTTCATGAGAATAATCAGCATAAAGGCGAGAAGCCAAAGTAGCAGAGACTGCACGCTTCATCTTTGAAGCAGCCACTAGCTCCATGGCCTTGGTAATCTTTTTTGTGTTTTTCACACTGATTATTCTTCTTTTGATTTCTTTTGTCCCTGCCATAAATTAAATTCTAATTTACAAAACCAGCTTTGTAGTCTTCTATAGCTTTCTTTAATTCAGCTTCTCCCTTTTCTGTCCACATTTTTGTATCTTTTACTTCTTTAAAGAAAGTTTTTGCATTATTTTCTGCATAGTCAATTAGGCCAGCTTCAAAAGCTTTGATTTTTTCTAAAGCTATATCATCTAGATAACCTTTTGATAATGCATACATAATAATTATTTGATTCTCTACTTTCATTGGAGAATATTGGGATTGTTTCAATACTTCCACTGCTCTTTTTCCTCTCTCGAGCTGGTTCAATGTAGCTTCATCGAGGTCAGAACCGAATTGAGCGAAAGCTTCAAGCTCACGGAATTGCGCAAGGTCTAGCTTTAGAGTACCTGCGACTTTTTTCATAGCTTTTATTTGAGCAGCAGAACCAACGCGAGACACAGAAAATCCGACGTTGACTGCAGGGCGAATGCCTTTATAGAATAAATCTGTTTCAAGGAAAATTTGTCCGTCAGTAATAGAGATAACGTTTGTAGGAATATATGCAGAGATATCTCCTGCCTGGGTTTCAATAATTGGGAAAGCAGTGATACTCCCACCACCGTACTTTTCGTTTCTTCGGCAAGCACGCTCAAGTAAGCGAGAGTGAAGGTAGAAAACATCTCCAGGGTAAGCTTCACGTCCTGGTGGTCGGCGAAGTAGGAGAGAAATCTCACGATATGCTACTGCGTGTTTTGAAAGATCATCATAAATTATCAAAACATCTTTACCTTGATCCATAAAGTATTCTGCAATTGATACACCTGTATATGGTGCAATATATGAAAGTGAAGCTGATTCTGAGGCACCAGCAGACACGATTACTGTATAATCCATAGCACCGCCTTCTTCTAGGCGAGCTTGAATTTTTCTAAGTTTAGAATCTTTTTGACCAATAGATACATAAACACATATCATGTTTTGACCTTTTTGATTTAAAATTGCATCGATAGCAATCGCAGTCTTACCTGTCTGACGGTCACCGATGATAAGTTCACGTTGTCCACGACCTACAGGAATAATAGAATCAATGACTTTTATTCCAGTAGCGACTGGCTCAGAGACAGAAAGACGAGTCACGACTCCAGGGGCGACTTTTTCTATAGGATAAGTTTTATCACTTTTAAATGCCCCTTTACCATCCATAGGTACACCGATAGCATTTACTACTCTACCTAAAATACTATCTCCTACTGGAATTTCCAAAATTCTTCCTGTGGCTTTTACTTCATCTCCTTCTTTAATTTTAGAAAAATCACCAAGGATAATGACACCGACTGCGTCTTCTTCAAGATTGAGCGCCACACCGACTTCTCCATTTGGAAAAGTAACCATTTCGGATGATTTTACAAGTGAAAGTCCTGAGACTTTTGCAATGCCATCAAAAACTTCGATAACATGACCGACTTTTTCAACCTTTGCTTCAACCAAAAAATCTTCTATCTCTTTTCTTAAATTTTCTACGATGTGATTATTGCTCATACCTTATTAAATGTTGTTGTAATTTTTTAATCTTATTTTTAATCGTCAAATCTATAACTTCATCATCAACCTCTAACTTTACTCCTCCTATCAAACTCTCATCAATAATTTCGTTTAAAACAATATCTCTCGAGCTGTAGCGTTTAGTAAGCATTTTAATTAAATTTTGTTTTGTTTCATGACTCAATTTTTCTGCTGTTTTTACTAAAACCTCTTTTATACCTTCGTGCTGATTTTTTATTTTATTTAGTTTGAGTAAGATATCTTCCTTTTTGGACAATAACCTGCGTCTATCTAAAAATTTCACTACATTTTTTAGATAAAGTTTTGAATCATTATCTTTCTTATTTAGATAAGTTAGATAAATGGCTTTTGCTATGTCATTGTTTGATATAGTTGCCATTGTATATTATAGATTGTTCAATTCTTTGACGACCTTTTCATTGTACGCATTATCTACTTTACTACCTATGATTTTTTCTGTAGCAGAAATAACTAATTCTGCTACTTCACGTTTTGCTTCACTGACCATCTTAGCTTTTTCAGACTCAAGAGTTTTCTTTCCATTTTCTATCATTACATTGACTTCATTGCGTGCGTCTGAAATCATGCTTTCTTTTTTTGCCAAAGCTTCTTTTTTACCTTCCTCAAATATTTTTTGAGCTTCGGTGCGAGCTTGAGCCAATGTAGCCTCGTACTCTTTTTGTGTTTGACTTAAAACAATGGCATTTGATTTTGCATCATCTATACCTTTTGAAATTTTTTCTGACCTCTCAGCCATTAATTTTGACAAAGGTTTTAAGGCATAAAAATATAAAACTAAAAATACTATGCCAAAGTTTACAACTTGGGCAATGATTATTTTCCAGTCTATATGAAATGTTGCAATTATTGATTCCATTGAGTTAAAAAATTAGTACTAAATTGAGAATGCTACTACTAGCGCATAGATAGCGATAGCTTCAGCGAATGCAGCTGATAGAAGCATCGGTACTAAGATTTTACCTGCAGCTTCTGGGTTTCTTCCTATAGCTTCCATAGCCTTTGATCCTATCATTCCGATAGCAAGACCTGGTGCTATCGAACCTAGTCCGATAGCAAGTGCTTTAGCGATTGGTATTAAAACGTTTGTTGTCTCTTCCATAATATTTTTCCCTTTTAGGGCGATTTATAATAATTAATAATGTCGACTAAAAACTTATAATTTATGCATGAGCCACCCCTCCTTCTTTGTGCTCGGATTCATGTTCATCGTGATCTGTCGCAGAAATCGTGAAATAAACGACAAGTAAAATTGAAAAGATCAGAGCTTGAATTACTCCTACTAAAATCTCTAAGAAGAGAAATGGTATAGGAACTATATATGCGACGAGAGCTGCCATCGATGCTAATAAAACTTCTCCAGCAAATACATTACCGAAAAGTCGGAAAGACAAGGAAGCTACTTTCGCAAATTCACTGATAATTTCAATTATCCCAACAAAGAACGTGATAGGTGCTACTATTATTACTGTTGGTTCTTTACGGATTTTTGTAAAAATACCGCCCAACACCTTGATGTTAACATATTTGTTAAAAGTTTTCCATAAACCGATAGAAAAGATACCGAAGACATTTGCACTAATTACAGCCATCACAGCGAGTGCTATCGTGGTATTTATATCGGCAGTACCTCCTCTAAAAATAGGCACGAAAGCCAAGCCATGCTCACCTCTTTCCAATAAACCAAAGCCACCCAAAGGAAGCAATCCGAGCCAGTTGTTTATGAGAATAAATAGAAATACTGAAGACGCTATCGGAAAGACTTTTTCTGACAGAGCTCTGTTGTTTGTGACTTGGTCGCACAAATCTAGTCCACCCTCCACAATGATTTCAAAGATAGTCTGCAATTTTCCTGGAACTTCGCGCAAAACATAGCGAAGGAGAAAAGAAAGTATGATGATAATAAAAACTACAACCCAAGACGTGAGTAGAGAATTTGTAATAGTAAAATTTTCAAAATGAAATATTGGCTCTGCAAATAATGTAATTTCGTGTGATATTTTTTCCATAAATTATTTTTTAGTCTTGTCTTCGATTTCTTTAATCTTTTTTATATATTTTTGCACAACACGCACCATACCAATACATGTAAACAAAAAAGCTATACCTGTAGATATTAAAAATAGTGTAGGCTTTGTATGATAATGACTGTCCAAGCTCTTGCCTACTATGAGAGCAATTATAATAGGAGCCACTATCCACATAGAAACTTCACTAAAGAGCCCCATTGCTGGCTTCCACCAAGGCTCACCATTTAAAGGTTTTTTGTCATTAATCATAAAAAGAAAAGGCGAAATGCCTTTCCCCTATAATAATATAAAGATGCGCTTGATGCAAATATAGGAAAATCTATTTTTTAGTTAACACCAAGAGTCTATTGCCCTCAAAATCACCATAATCAGGAGCAACCTTATCTGACCTCTCTTTTAAAATTTTTTCAGCAATCGCTATATTACCGTTGATATTACCTAGGGGGTATAGGGGGTATATGTAAGCTTTCCCTCCAGGTTTTAAAGTCCTAATTATTTCATCTATCACTCTTTCAAACTCTTCATAAAAAAACTTTTCAGAATTTTCGCTGCTTTCTCCTATTTCTTCATATCTAGGAAGGTAATAAGGGACAGAATATAACGCGAATTCAGAATCAAAAGAATTATCAGCAAAAGGCATTTCTTGTGCTCTTGCACCTACATCACCTTCAGCGTGGATTATCTTTTCAGCAGATTTTGCTTCTTTACCTCTCTTAAATTCTGGGTTTAGAGAAAAAACTTTTACACCAAGAGCTGAAACTCTATCATGAAAGTTTCCTCTCCCTGAACCTATGTCTAAGATTGTCTTTCCTTTCATTTCTGAAAATTTCACATCAAATAATGACTCGTATTCCTCCACAGAACGCTCTGTAATTACAGGCTTATCTTCACGAAGTTTCCTTCTTAGTTTTTTTAAATCCTCGTTGTTTATATTTTCAAAATTTTCCATAAATAGTTTTACTAGTGAGCGTGGATGGAATCGGACCATCGACCTCTGTCTTATCAGGACAGCGTTCTACCACTGAACTACACGCTCATTAAACAAAACTATACCAAAAATTTAGTAGAAACGCAAAAAGCACCCGAAGGTGCCTTTTGTTTCAAAAACTAATTTTATTAGTATTCTCTGCGTCCTCCGCCGTTACCGTATCCGCCATTGCCACCTGTTCGTGGTGGGCGAGCTTCCATAGGTCGAGCTTCGTTGACAGTAAGCTTGCGTCCTTCGAAATCTTTATCGTTAAACATCTCGATAGCTTTTGTAGCTTCATCTTGAGATGACATTTCAACGAACCCGAAACCTTTTGAACGACCAGACATCTTGTCCATGATAATCACAGCAGAAACAACGTTTCCAGCTTGTGCGAAGTACTCTTTTAGAGCAGCTTCTTGTGTGCTGTAAGGTAATCCCCCTACATATAGCTTTGTAGCCATTTGTTTACTTCGCCGGTTTTTAAAAACTCCGGCAAAAACTAATTATAATGTCTGCCTGCGAGGCCAGACGTAGAAATTCTTGTACTTAAACGAGAAAAAACTACCTTTAAATTCTACCATATGTCTAAATAAAAGCAATTTTAGTCCTCGTCTTCGTCACCTGTTTCTCCAGAATCTATAGCATCTATTATGTCACCGATTTCCCCTTCTAAGATTTTTGGCAGATTGTGCCATGATTTTTTTATTCTATGGTCGGTGACTCTATCTTGAGCATAGTTATATGTACGAATTTTTTCACTTCTATCCCCTGTACCAATTTGGTTTTTTCTCTCGGCTCCGTATTTTGCAGCGTCTTTTTCTTCTTCTAACTGCTGTAGTTTTGCAGTCAAAATCATCATAGCTTTTTCTCTATTTGCGAGCTGGCTTCTCTCATTTGTAGAACGCACATCGAGCCCTGTAGGTTTGTGTATTATTCTCACAGCAGTCTCTACTTTGTTTACGTTTTGTCCACCCTTACCACCGGAGCGAGAATATTCTAGCTCAAATTCAGCTGGATTTACATGAAAAGTTATTTTCTTTTTTATAGGAAGTACTGCCACAGAAGCAGTAGACGTGTGTACTCGGCCATTTTTTTCTGTAGCTGGGACTCTCTGCACTCTATGAACTCCTGTCTCAAAGCGCATTTTTTTATATACATCTTTACCTTTTATTTCAAAACTTGCTTCTTTATAGCCGTTCAAATCGCTCTTGGATTCATAGTTTACATACCATTGCCAGCCCTGTGACTCAGCAAACTTTTCATACATATGGGCTAGCTCCCACGCAAAAAGACTGGCTTCGTCTCCACCAGCTCCTGCTCGCACTTCTAATACTATTTCATTTGGAAATTCTTCTTTTTCTTTCTCTTTGTCTAAAATATCTTGGATTTGTTTTTCTATTCTTTCTTTCTCTTCTTGGATAGTCTGCAGTTCTTTTCCTGCGAGCTCATGCAAGCTCTCGTCGCTGTCTAGCATCTCACGAACTTGTATCTCTTCACGCAGAATTTTCTCTAACTGAGTAGCTAGATAATTTGTGTTGTGATCTTTTTTTAGTTCTTCTATGTCTAGTGCCATAGAAAAGTTTTATTTTTTAGCTTTTACTTTAGAAGATGCCTCTGCACGCTTTTTGAAACGTTCTACACGTCCAGCTGTGTCCATTATCTTTTCATTTCCAGTGTAAAAAGGGTGACATTGACTACAGATTTCTACTTTTATTTCAGGCATAGTTGAGCCAACTTCAAAAACCGCTCCGCAAGCGCAAGAAGCTTTTGTTTTTAAATCATATTTTGGGTGTATATCTTTTTTCATGTTGTAAAGAATAATAGCATAAATTCACTTTCAAGGCAAATTCTCTATTAGAGTAGGTCTATATTAGCTTGAATTTTCGCTTTTAAGTTCATGACACTCTTACCATATGAGCATGTGGTACCACCTGAGCCATAATACTTACAAGCTGCTTTTATTTGCCCACTTGCACTGGTACCGATTGCTCCCAGGTCTGTCAGATACATACTAGAAGCCATAAATGCGTCTTCTGGTGCCCAAGGATTTGGATAATGACCAAGTGCAGTTTGCAAACGACTGATAAACATTTTCCAAGTAGAAGGAATAAACTGCGCAGGGCCCATAGCTCCACCATAGCCAGCTACTCCAGCGATAGGACAAGACACAGCTGTCTGATATGGATCTACGCCAAGCTTTCCAGTAATTTCAAGAAATGGAGCGACGTCTCGTGTAGGCTTCATGACATTTGCAAATGGTGTGCCTGTATTTTTCCCTTTTCCAGCGCCTGTCTCTGTGTTTGTAAGATAACATTGACCGACATTTGAACCCAAGTTACTTTCTTGGGTAAGAATAGCAAGTAGAAATGCTGGCTCTATACCTGTCTTACCCTCAGCTTCTCTTGCATATGCTAGTGCTGTACCGAAATCAATCTTTGTAGAAGTGTTTGCTAAAGGAAATAATGCTGCACGAATTTTATCAGCACGAGCTTTCTTTTCCGCTGCGAGCTTTTGATATTCAGATTCTTTTTGTTTAGAAATTGCCAAGAGTTGTTTTTTCTCTGCTTCAGACTGAGCTACCTTTTGCTGAGCACTTTCCAGCTCTGCTTTGGCATCTGTCTCTGCGTCTTGCTTTTGCTCCAACTCAATTTTTGCTAGTTCAGTTTGTTTTTTTGTGACTCTGACAATACCTAAAGAGTCTTCTATTCCTTCCTTGATTGCAGTATATGCTTCGATATCTCCGTAAAAATCAGAAATACTCTCATCTGATAAAATCAGATGCATGATATTTCCATTATCAAACTCATTTTCATTTCGGAGTAGTTTTGCCAATGAAGCGTGCTCACGGTTAATTTTTGTAGACAGAGAGTTTATGGTGTTTGTCTTCTCGGTAATATGTACTTTTATTTGAGCTATTACTAGAGCCCGAGCTTTAATCTTTGCTTTTAGTGCATTTATTTGGCTGGTTAGGTAATCCACATCACCTTTGATATTTCCTGTAGTTTTTTGCTGTTGTTTTTGTTTCTGTAAGAGCTCTGCTAGCTGTGCTTCTATCTGAGCAAGTTCGTTTTTACAATAATCTTTATTTGCCTGGCTAGAGTCAGAATCTAGTTTTAAACAATCAAAAGCTGCATTCGTAGGTTTTGTAAAAAATCCTAACATCATAAATGCAGACACGATAAATATAAACAAAAAAGCTATGACTGTTTTCTTGGTCATAGCTCTATTGTATCATATTTTATATTATTTTGAATCCCCAGATGCTTCGGCTTCAGGATCTTCTTTCTTACCTTTCTTTTCTACTTCAATTGAAGAAAGGTCTACAGGTGTAGATTCTTCTTTTTCTTCTACTTGAAGAACGATAGATGCTACTACTTCTTCTTTATCAGTCAAAATAGTGACGCCACTCGGTACAGATATGTCAGATACAAAGATTTGGTCTTCTGTAGTAGCTAATTTTGATAGATCTACAGTGATTTTTTGAGGTAATTCTGAAGGCAGACCCTCTACTTCTACTTCGTGTAAGACTTTTACTAGATTACCAAGTCCACTTTTTACTGCTCCTGAGATACCTGAAAATTCTAGAGGAATATTTACTGTGACTTTCTTCTTCATATCAATCGCTAGGAAATCAGCATGTATAGGCTCACTAGTGACTGGATCTACTTGGACTTCGTGGATTAGAACGTCTATATCTCCACTATCTAGTGATATTTTTACAGGAGATGATTCTCCAGCTTCACGCCAAGCTTTCTTGAATAAAACGACAGGAATAGAAATAGAAGTAGTGTCTTTGCCCATGCCATAAAAAACAGCTGGGATTTCCCCTCCACTCCTTAAATTATCTAATTTGACACTTGTGTCTCGCTTTTTAGCTTTAATTACAAACATAAGAAACAGTATACCCGAACACACTGGAAAAGTCAAAAAGCTGTTAGACCTTATGGCTAGATTGATGCTCTTTTACAATATGACCTCTTATATATTCTCTAGTGCCTGCTCCATTTGTGCTATTTTTTTCAGCAATTTTTTTACCTGGATTAAATATGTTTTGTGGGTCAAAAATATCTTTAATCTCCCTAAATATCTTAATTATTTTCTCCCCATACATTTTTTCTAAATATGGTGTACGAATAAGACCATCATTGTGCTCTGCAGTGATTGATCCTTGGTATTTTAAAACCAAATCATATACTTTTTCTCCTAACTCAAGAATAATTTTTGCAGTATCAGGGCGCTTGAAATCCATAAGTGGAATAATGTGAAAATTTCCATCTCCAGCGTGTCCAGCTATGGTATATGTCAATTTATACTGACTTAAAATGACATTTAATTCTGGAATAAATTTTGGCAAAAATTCTGAACGGACTATGATGTCATCTATAAATGGTGCTGTGTGCATTTTTTTGACATGCTTTCTAAGCAATGCAAAGCTTTCTCTCCTGATATCCCAATACTTGTTTGCTTCAGCTTCATTTTCTGTAATATGAATTTTTAATTTAAAGTCTTTTATTTTTTCTTCTAGTTTTTTGCATTTATCATTTACTTCTTTTTCATCTTGTCCTGAAAATTCTACTAAAAGAATTAATTTTGGGAAACCACCAGATAGCATCATGAAAAATTCTGGCATAAAGCTCCAGCCTAACTTCAACATTTCGATAAACCCTTTATTTTTAAGGAAATCTGGGAAGAATTTTACAGCTAATTTCATAGTCTTGTCATCATAGGCCTCTAAGGTCTCTGGATTGAGCTCTAAAATTTCATCTACAAGACGACCGAGAGGTAAAAGGTCATTCATAAATACAGCGACGAGCTTGGAATATTTTATGTTTGGAATAATTTTAAAAGTTATTTCCGTGACTATGCCGAGTGTACCTTGTGAACCCACGAGAAGTTTATTAAGATCGAAAACTTTTTCTCCTTTTACATTCCAAATATAATAACCAGCAGAATTTTTGTGGACTTTTGGCTTGGCATGTTTTATATCTTCTTCATTTCCTGTAATCAATTTATTTATTCTGCGATAGATTTCTCCTTCAGCTCCACCAAGTGTCATCTTTTGGTTTAGCTCACTTTGATTTAAGGGCTTAATGATGTATTCATTTCCATCATGGAATATTATTTTTGCTGACAAAATATAATCTTCAGTTTTTCCATATTTGAGTGTTCGCTCTCCTGCAGAATTATTGCCATACATACCACCCATAGCATTCAAACTCTTTGATGCGGTATAACAAGGCAATATCAATCCTTTTGCTAAAGTAATTTTTTCAAAATCTCTATAAAACATCCCTGGCTCTACGGTGATTTCCCACTCGTCTTTATTTTGCATTGGTAGTGGGCCACCGATTAATTTATTCATATGTCGAGTAAAATCCATGATTATAGACTCTCCTATTGCTCCACCAGACATACAGGTGCCAGCACAGCGTGCTGTGATAGAAAGCTCAGGATGATTTGGCTTGTTTACCATCATCCACTTTACTAAATTCCTGACATCTTCAGCATCGAGCGGGTAAACTATTAGCTTTGGCATAACCTCCAGCAAGCTCGCATCATGCGAGTACTTTAAAAGTGTATCTTCACTATCATCCACTTCCCCTTTAAAAAATTTTAATATTTGTTCTTTCAAGTTTTATTTAAGATTATTGAAAAGTTTTAATCGTGCTTCTACTATTTTTTCTATGGCATCCACTGCTGGTTGTAATATTTTTGAAGGATTTATTTCATTTGGATGTTCATCTATGGCATTTTTTACTGCATCTCTATCTGCGAGTCTTATTTCTGAGTTTATATGTACAATTGAAATACCTGCCTTGATAGCATTTGTAAAATCTTCGTCACGTAAACCTGAGCCTCCATGGAGTACTAGTGGCACACCGACAGCATCTTTGATTTCTTTTACCAACTCCGCATTTATATGTGGCTTGCCAGATTTTATAAGTCCATGAATACTACCGACAGAAGGAGCAAATAAATCTATACCTGTCTCCAATACAAATCTCTTTGCATCTTCTACTTTAGTCAAAACTCCTGCACCTTCAGGGATGCTTTCTTTTATATCTGAGCCAGAGCCGATATAGCCGAGCTCTGCTTCTACGAGCACATCTCTACCGACACTACGTGCATAGTCCACGCACTGTTTTGTAAGTTTTACATTATCTTCAAAATTTAATTTTGTACCATCAATTATCACCATATCAAAACCAGCATCAATACAAGCTTTGACTGATTCAAAACTGCTGTGATGATCGGCATTTAAATATATAGGATAGTCATCTCGTTCTCGTAGAGTTTTTACAAGGGCTACACCTTCTTCTCTTCCTACAAATTTTTCTTCACCCTCAGAAAGGCCAATAATTACAGGCAAATTAAGCTTTTTGGCAGCTTGATATATCGCATGTAATGCTTCTAAATTAGAGATATTAAAATGTCCTATTGCTACTCCTTTTTCACTCGCCTCTTTTATAGATTCTCGAAGTGTCTTCATCCTTCTATTTTAGCATTTCTTTGAGAAGTTTGATAACTATTTGTGGATTTGCAGAGCCTTTCGACTCTTTAATGACTTTACCCACGAGCGACATGATAGCGTTTTCCTTTCCACTCTTAAATGAGGCGACAGGTTCAGGATTTTCATTTATGATTTTTTGCACTATTTCTTTTAATGCACCTTCATCATTGCTCTGGATTAAGTTACCTTCTGTAGCAATTTTTAGTGGAGATTCATCGTTTACTACGATCTTTGCCAAAATATCTTTTGCTGAGCGAGAAGAAAGTTTATTTTCTGCGAGCAAGTTTACCAATTCAGCAAAATTGTTTGCACTTGGAATTTTTATTTCAGAATTTGCTTTTTTTAGTCCAATATAGTCAGAAGTGATGTAGTTTGATGCAATTTTTACTTTTTCTACATCATTTAGTATTTTTGCCACTTCTTCAAACCAAGTACCGAGTTCTTTATCATTTATATATACTTCTATATCTTCATCTTTGATTCCAAAATCATTTTTATATCGTAAACGCTTTTGTGTAGGTAATTCTGGTAATTCATTTTTTATTTTTTCTATATCAAAAGCCTCGTGGAGTTTTGCTTTGGGTAGGTCAGGGTCAGGAAAATATCTATAATCATCTGCATTTTCTTTAGTACGCTGAGAAAAAGTCTGCTGTTTGCTCTCATCAAAACCTCTAGTCTCTTTTACTATTTGATTTTCTTTTCCATCATTCCAGAGTTTGGTCATTCTATCTATCTCATATTTTATAGCTCGCTCTACACTACGGAAAGAGTTTAGATTTTTTACTTCTACATAAGTTGTAGATTTTTTATCTTTGTCCGGAGATATGGAGACATTTGCCTCTACTCGCATTTCTCCTTTTTCCATATTTGCTTCGGATGCACCCAAGTACCATAAAATAAGCTGATATTCTTTTGCAAAATTACTCGCAGTCTTTGCTGCCTCTTCGGCTGACTCAAAGGTGTGAGCCTCGGTCACCAGCTCCATCAGTGGCACACCAGCACGATTGTAATCGATTAGCGACACTTCACCTCGGTGTTTATTGTTTGCAGTATCTTCTTCTAGGTGTACACGAGTGATGTCCATATTTGCCAAACGTCCACCAGAGACTATTGGATATTTGTATTGTGAAATCTGATAACCTTTTGGGATGTCTGGGTAAAAATAATTTTTTCTATCAAATTCTGTAAAGTCTGCAATGTTTGCACCGAGAGCGAGGCCCACTTTTATCACCTGCTCTACAGCTTTTTTATTTATTACAGGCAATGCTCCAGGGTGTGCCATGCACACAGGACAAATGTTTACATTTGGTTTTGTTTCATCTGGGTCGTTCTTACAGCCACAAAACATCTTTGTGTTTGTCTTTAATTCAGCATGTATTTCAAGACCTATAGTATAGTAATACTTTTTATCTGTTTCACTCATAAGTACTGAAAGTATATCAATTTAAGGCTAAAATGTCTAAAATTATTTCTTTGGTTTAAATTCGCGGACGATCTTGCCGTCTTCTAGATATACTATTCTGTCACAAAATTTTGTGTACTCTTCTTCGTGAGTCACCATCACAATAGTCTGGCCTTCTTTGTGTAAGTCCTTAAAGAGCTCCATGATAGAGTATCCTGATGCTGTATCTAGATTTGCTGTAGGTTCGTCAGCAAATAAAATTTTTGGATTGTGTGCTGTCGCGCGAGCTATAGATACTCTCTGTTGCTCTCCACCAGACAATTGACTCGGCTTATTATCTATTCGGCTCAGTAGCCCGATTCTCTCTAGCATATTTTTTGCTACTTCTCTCGCTTCAACTTTTGATAAACCTTTCATAAGAAGAGGTATCATCACATTTTCTGCTGCTGTCAATTCTGGAATAAGTGCGTAGTCTTGAAAGACGTAGCCGAGTTCGGATAGTCTCATCTGAGTTCGCTCTTCGGTAGACATTTGCTCTGTATTTGTATCGTTTAAAACAATTTCTCCGCTAGTAGGGTGATCGAGTAGTCCGATTTGATACATAAGTGTAGACTTTCCTGCTCCAGATTTTCCCATGATAGCTAAAAATTCTCCTTCTTTTACATCTAAATCAATTCCTCTCAATACAGGGGTTTCGATATCTTTGGTCGTATATGTTTTTGTTAAATTTTTTATTTTTATCATAAATTTTATCTTCCTAAAATACTATCTAGAGTATTTTTCTTTACAATATTTCTAGCAGGAATATACCCAGCCACCAATGTGACCAACATGAGTAAAAAGAATTTAAACATTGTTTCGCCGACAGGTGCCACCAATATTCCGTCTGAGAATGGGAAGTTTAGTGGGTAAGCATCAAAGAAAGGTACAAATACAAAGTAAACAAATATAAGACCGATAGTACCTCCAATTAATGCATAAAATATAGATTGAATAATATAAGATATTTCAATAGCTTTTTCAGAAATTCCAATACCTTTCATAATACCAATATATTTTCTACGAGTGACAGCATTGATGAATATAACGATAAATATAGTAATAGAAGCAACGACTATTCCAATGAGTCCGATGATGTTTCCGAGTAGAGAAAAGGCTAATCTTATTTGATTTAAAAATTCTGGTTGTGCTTCTTCATCTGTTTGTATTTTCCCATCAGGATTAAAACCAGCATTAATCAAATTCAATTTGATATCTTTAGCATTTAATTTTGATGATGGACTAATCTTTAAAGCTATTTCATTTGCATTTAAATCAGCTTTATCTACTAAACGCAAGAAATCTTGCTTTGTCACAAAAGCACGCAGTGATGTCTCGTTTACTTTGGAACTAATTATCCCTTTTACAATAAAAGTTTTAGTATTTTTACCGACAGTAACCTTTACTTCATCTCCAGGATAAGTACCTTCAATAGAAGCAAAAACATCACCAAAGGCTTCAGAGTATCTGTGAAGCAAATTTTTTCCTAAAACTATGTAACCACTTTCATTATCATTTATAAAAGTTCCTTCAGTCACATATTTCTTAATACTAGATAAATTGTCTTCATCCTCTACTGAGATACCAGTGATTTGAGTCCCAGCTACATCTTTAGGCTCACTAAAGTCTCTACGAGTTTTATAATTTGCTTCAATTTGTCCTCCTTCTATATATCTAGAACTAATACTAGCGATGCCGTTCATTTTACGTAGTGTGCTCTCAATTTCATTTGTATGACTTATATTATTATTCCCAGACAACGTAGTGATAAGCACGTCTCCACTGTATTGATTTTTGTTAGCAATACTTCCACCTTCTATCAAACCCACGAGAATTCCTGAAACTACGACAAGGTTTAAAAAGGTCAGCATCATTATAAATATAATGAGTAAAGTAGTAGATTTGTTTGAACCTTTTATTTGTCTTATAGCCAAAAACCAGCCAACTCCAATAATCTGGGACCATTTTTGACTCATATTTTTTGGTTTTTCCTCTTTCATTCTATTTTTTTAGACCAACTATTTTTTCTCCTTCATTTAATCCAGAAACTATTTCCACCATACTATCTGTGCCGAGAATACCTAGTGTCACTTCTCTGTCTGTAGTCTTTCCTTTTGCGTCAATTACTTGGACGATATCTTTACCTGCGACTTTTTGTACAAAATAATTTGGAATAGCTAAGACATTTTCTTTAGATTCTAGGTTTACAGTTCCGATAGCACTCATACCTGTCTTTATTCTCTCGTCTAATGGAATTTCAACAAAAGCTTCGTATACAGGAACACCGTCTATCTGAGTATCTCGTGAATTTATAGTTTGTAATGTTCCAGAAAATTCTTCACCTGGTAGAGCATCAAATTTTAGAGAGACTGCAGCCCCCGGGGAAAGCCTTGATACATCTAGCTCAGAAACCTGTAAGACAATTTCTAATTTACTTTCTCCTAAAATTGAGATTACTCTTTCACCCACAGAAGCATTTTCTCCAACTTCTTTTTCAATATTAGTGACCTTTCCATTGAAAGGAGCGTAGATTGTATTCTTTCTTATTTCTGCATTAATTTTTTGTACTTCTGCTAATGCTACCGCAGAAGCCCCGTCACTACCTTCAGTGATTAGTTTTTTGTATTTAAATTCTGCACTTTGTACATTTAAATCACGATTCTTTTTAGCTTCGTTGTATGCATTGTAGTTTGCTAAGTAAGATGCGCCAGCTTTATTTGGAATATTCAAATACCACATAGTGTCTCTGTAGGGATCGGCATCATTACCGGGGAATGTAATATACAGACCTCTCTCACCGAGACGAGTAGAAGTCTCTTTACTAATTACCCGATCACTTTTCTCTAGTCCAAATGTCAAAACTCTAGAATCAGGCAAGGTAATATTTTGTTTTTCAATTGAAACTTTGTATTGACCTTCTACTCCATCGTAAATTCCACTAATTGTAGGAGCGTCTACGTTGTAGCTATTATTGTCTGGAGTCAATTCTAAATCAGCAGAAAGCAATTTTCGGTATGCACTTTCTACTTTTGTATCTTCTTGTTTTTTAACTCTTTCCAATTCTTCTTTTGCAGCTTCGATGTCTACGTTTGCTGATTTTAAATTTGCTTGTTTTATTTTTAAATCTGCAAGAAGCTCCCCTATTTCTAGTTGAGCAAGTACCGCTCCTTTTTGAACAAGCTGATTGTTTTTGACAGAAACACTTGCCAATCTTCCAGAAGAAGCAAAGCCTAGGTCTGCATTGTCAGAAGTCTGTACTTTTCCAGAAAGAACCACAGATTGTGATACTTGTGTTCTTGCTACTACAAAAGTCTCTGTATTACTATTTTTCCCGCTGAAAACCATGTAGATAACAGCTAAAACTACTATCACCCCTAAAACTATAGCTATTTTTTTGTATTTCTTAATGAAATTTATTATTTTTGTCATATTTATATATAATAGCACAAAAAACCCTTTTTCCAAAGGAAAATTTAGGTAAATTGAGATATTAAGCTAGTTTCTTTAGTATCTTTATAAGGTCATCACTAAAATCTTTGACCATTTTATCATCAAAAAGAGATAATACGAAAACCTTTTTACTAACTTTTTGAAATTCTTTTACTTGTTTAGCAATCATTTTTGGGTCTTCTACCACATCACTCTTTGTAAGAATTATTATTTCATCTTTTTCCGAAAGGCCATCTTCTCCGAGACCTAAATCTTTATCGTATTTTTTCAATTCTTTTCTTATCTCTTTATACACTTTCATCATACCGGTCGTACCATTTGATAAATTTTCAAAAGACACCAAATGGGCTAACATTTTTGTACGCTTTATGTGACGCAAAAATTTTACCCCGAGACCTTTACCTTCGGACGCTCCTTCTATGATTCCAGGAATATCAGCAATGATAAATTTATAAAAATCTCCCAAGTTTGGATCTAGTGTAGTAAAAGCATAATCACCTACTCGAGCCTGAGCATTTGTAAGGGAATTTAATAGAGAAGATTTACCAGCATTTGGTAAACCAATAAGACCGATATCAGCAAAGAGCTCTAGCTCTATTTTAAAATTTCCCTTTTCTCCATCTTCACCGTGCTTGGATTCTTGGGGTGTGGTATTTGTAGAGCTTTTAAAATGTTCATTTCCAAAGCCACCATAGCCACCTTTTAGTATTTTTATTTTCTCTCCTTCTTTTGTGAGTTGCCAAGTTTCATCTGTATCTAAATTTGTGATGATAGAGCCTATTGGTAATTCTAAAAAATAATCTTCACCGTTTGCTCCGTGTAGACTTTTATTTTTTCCATCTTCACCACGTCCAGCGATAAAACTTTTCTTTGATTTATATTTTGAAAGTATGTGAATGTCTCGGACACCCATTACGAAAAAATCTCCGCCACGTCCCGCGTCTCCTCCAGCAGGTCCGCCTTTTGGAATAAACTTTTCCTGACGCCAGCGCACTACGCCGTCTCCGCCACGTCCTGCTTCTGCGTATATAGTTAATTCATCAATAAATGCCATATATTAAGACTGTAGCGCAATTTGCGCTAATTTGATAGCCCCAGCTTGAGATTTGGCGACTGCTAGGAATAATGCTCGATGGCAAAAGACAGCATCATCTACGCCAGTAATTTTCTTTAATTCTTCTTCGTCACGCAAACCTCCCCATGCTTTTGGCAAATCTTTTCTATTTTCAAAGCTTTTTGGATTTTTGCGAACTGTTCTAATACCCCAAGTATTATTTGGTCTTGGGTAAATAATAAACATCGGTTCAGGAATTTTGTATAAAATATAATCAAATGGATAATGAGAATCTAAAATTAAAATTCTCTTGTCTTCAGTGTTTTTATAAATCTCCATCACTTTTTCTTCTGCATCAAAAAGACCATTGGCAATGACTACTTCTCTTAGAAGAATTGTCTTTGCAAACTTTACACAATCTAGAAAAACTTCGTCTATCTTTGAGTCGTCTTCGTTCCACGCTGGTTGCACAGAGAAAAAATAACTTTGTATTGTAAAAGGAGATATACCTTCAAAATTTGTAGAATATATATCTTGACCATTGTCAGGGCCATCAATAGGTGCGACTAATTTATTTCTTACTGAATTAGCTATTTTTTCATTTCCACAAATATCTGTTCCGAATTTTTTCCACACTAAACCAAAAGAAGAATATTCTATACCGTTTTCATCCTTCCCTGCGCCTCCTATCTGGTGGTGGTCAAATCTATTTGTAGCCTCATCATATATACCTCCTACATCATATACATAATCAGCACTTTTTATAATTTCAGGGTCACGGGTACGAATCACTTCAAATTTTTGACCTTCTTTTTCCAAGACTATAGACAATGTGGCTGTGGCAAAAATATCATCAGAGTGAAATGATCCATTGTGGGTGACTAATTTTTTTATTGTGTCGTTATTGTTTGTGTTCATGGTTGTGAAAAATATTTTGAAATACATCGAATAATAATGAGACCACCTTCTCTATCAAGAAGAAACCGATGATAAAGAGCAATATTATTAGGAAGAATTCAGTCACACCTTTGTTTATCTGAAGTGCAGTATAACTGAAAAAATATCCGAGTGAGACCAATGATAGTGCCCAAAGTGGAGTAGACATCATCTCGGCTTTCAAATATTTCTTGAAATTAATTTTTTTATATCCTGCAAAAATTATAACTACATGGTTTACCATCAAAAACTTTGAGAAAAATATAGACCAAAATGGCTTTTCTTCAAAATGTGGCATGACAGTGAGAACCTTTTTTTCTATATATTGAAAAAATTTGTTGTGATTCAATTTTTGATTTAAAAACTTTCCAATAAAATAGCCGAGAAAAGTCTTTATCGTAGAGCCGAGTATAATAGCTAGGAGTGCAATCCAAAAATTGAGCGCGCCGAGCAGAATCAAAATACCAGCAGAAATAGCTACGATTTCCCCTTCAAATATTGTAATTGAAAAAATTAATAAATAAGCCAAGTACTGACTATTTTCTACTACATGGCTAAGAGCTTGTACTGTATCCATAAATTTTTAAAAAAGAGAGTCTACGACTTCTTTTACCAAGGTGCCGTCAGCTTTACCTTTTAAGTCTTTCATGAGAGCAGACATGAGCATGCCTTTTTTTGTAGCATCAGTAATAGATAGCTCAGCTTGTTTAGCTTGAGCTATTTTCAACACTTCGTCTCTTTCCATAAGTTTTGGAAGGTAAGTATCCAATATAGCGAGTTGGGATTCCTCTACTTTTACCAAGTCTTCCCTGTTTCCTTTTTTAAATTGCTCTATTGAGTCTTTGCGTTGCTTGGCTAAGCGAGTAATGACAGCTAGTGCCTCCTCGTCATTTAAAAATTCATTTGGTTTTCTATTTTTTGAAACCAAATCATTTGTAAAAGCAGACACCATAGCTCGCAATGTCTCTAGACGAACAGAATCTTTCGCCATCATTGCTTCTTTTATTCCATTTTTTATTTGTTCATGTAACATAAGAAATGTAAATATAGATTATTTTATAAAAATACATATTTACATTTCTATTCTACCAAAATATGGTAAAATAAGCTAATGAAAAAACTTATATTTTTTGATACAGAGACCACAGGTAATACTGAAAATGATTTTTTAGTACAGCTCGCTTATAAAATTGAAGATAAAAAATTCAACGAGCTCTATAAGCCAGAAATCAAAATCCCACCTGAGGCTTCAGCTGTGCACCACATCACAAATAAAATGGTGGCAGATAAAGAATCTTTTAAAGATAGTGGTGATTATGCTCAGGTAAAAGAACTTTTTGAAGATGAAAATTCTGTCGTCGTCGCTCACAATGCACCTTTTGATTTAAATGTGATGAAAAAAGAAGGCATAGAGCCAAAAAAGTTTATCTGTACACTACGCCTCGCTCGACACCTGGACAAAGAAGAGAAAATAGATAGGTACAATTTACAATACTTACGATACTATCTAGACCTAGATGTAGAAGCTACAGCTCATGACGCCCTCGGTGATGTATTGGTGCTCGAAAAACTTTTTGAAAGACTAAAGGCAAAGATAATAAAAGACGAAAATATAAATGAAGAAGAAGCCATAGAAAAAATGATAGAGATTTCTTCACACCCATCTCTGTTTAATAGACTAAACTTTGGAAAATATAAAGGTAAGACGATAGAAGAAGCACTGCAGATAGACAGAGGCTGGCTCGAGTGGCTACTACGTGAAAAAGAAAAAGGTGACGTCTTGGACGAAGATTGGATATATACACTCAGGCATTATCTACAAAAATAAATTAGTCTATTTTTCTCTTGCCTTTTAGGTCTTTTAGGTATGCTATCAATAGAAAACTAATGATTACCAGTAGTGACCAAGAGCTAACTTTGTGAAAAGATACAGCCGACCAAGCTGTGATTTGATTTGGGTATTGCCATGCTTTGGTAAATGTACCTATATTTTCGGCAATCCATATAAAAAATGCTATCAATACAAAACCCAATACTAGGGGAATTTTTCTCGCTATATTTGTGACTGTAAAAATTATCTTTGTTCGCCAATATAAAATTAATATTATTAAAAACAGAAACCATCTAAAATCATAGATAAAATGATTTGTGAAAAAATTTACATAAATTAATATTGCTACAAAAATAGAATGTGTGTACGATGGCATACTTTCCAATTTTAGTTTTAAAATTCTCCAAGCTTGAGCTATGTAGCTACCGATAGATGCATACATAAAGCCACTATAAAGAGGCACATTTGCAATATGGAAAAATCCGACTTCAGGATAAGTCCAAGAGCCTATGCTGGGGTGTGTCTTGTAAAGCTCAAGCACAAGACCAATAATATGAAACAATACTATCGTCTTTGCTTCGTCTACTGTCTCTACCTTTGTCGCAATTAATATAATTTGTATCAATACAGCTAAAACAAAAAGCAGGTCTGCCCTACCGATAAATGAAAAATGAATATAGTTTGTAACTATCAGTAGAAACAAAAAAGACCCAGCAAAGATAGAGGCTCGGGCTTCTTTTAAGGTAAAGAAAAATAATTCTTTTATATAAAACTTAAACTTATCCATATTCGCTATTACTATATCACATGGTGAAGTAAGTATACTTATCTCACACAAAATTTTTTATTATAGAATTTTGTGTTATTGTAAAAAAGAACTTAGTTCTAAAATTCTCTAATAAGGAGCAGATAGCAACATATGTTAATGTTGAAAGAAAAAGGTGGTGGTGTATGTAATATATACGACCAGGAAAGTGGCATTATGCTTTTATGCGAGACAGTCGAAGAAGACTTTGACTTAAACAGCCGGATCTTAAAGGTCCAGCAAGTCTTGCAAAATAGGATAGCCCCATACAAAACCGCGGACATGCGAAAACCTGAGGCAGTCATCATATCTGACACTTCAGTATTCTCGATCACTCACGTAGACGACAACTTTTGGGAAATTTTACCCGACACAGTCTTAACATAGGTATCATCTATGCCACCAGAAGAGCCACGCTCTCTGGTGGCTTCTTCGTTTAGATATAAAATGTTAAAATAATTACATGAATAATATTGTATGGATAATTTTAGGAATAATAGCTGGAGTAGCTGTGGCTTACTTTATTTTTGGACGCAAGAAAGAAGATAAAAATACAGACGTGGGACTAAATCTAATACTGACACAGATAAATGAATTATCTCGAACTGTAGACAACAAAATAGGTGAAAGCCACAAGCAAGTACGCGAGAGTTTGCAATTTCATTCTAGTGAATCAAATAAAATTATTCGTGATGTCACTGAGAGACTCACCCGCTTGGATGAGACAAATAAACAAGTCATATCTTTTGCTGACCAGCTACAAAGCTTGGAAAATGTTTTAAAAAATCCAAAGCAACGTGGAATCCTCGGTGAGTATTATCTGGAGACAGTTTTAAAAAATGTTCTCCCTCCTGGAAGCTATCAAATGCAGTACCCTTTTCCTGATGGCAGTATCGTGGACGCTGTAGTTTTTGTAAAAGATAAAATCATACCAATAGATTCAAAATTCTCACTTGAAAATTATAACAAGATGGCAGAGGAGCGAGACCCTACAGAAAAGAAACGCCTAGAGACTACTTTTGTAAATGATTTAAAAAATAGAATTACTGAGACTGCAAAATATATACAGCCATCCAAAGGCACTACAGATTTTGCCTTTATGTTTATACCGCACGAAGCTATCTATTATGATTTGCTGACAAATAAAGTAGGTGCTGGCGATGAAAATGAGAGCTTGATTCAGCGGGCTGCAGGAAAATACAAAGTCATCATCACGAGCCCTACTTCATTTTTGGCTTATTTACAGACTGTGTTACAAGGATTAAAAGCCCTACAAATAGAAGAATCTGCAAAAGAAATAATTAAAAAAGTGGAAGACCTAGGCAAACATTTAAAATCTTATGATGAATACCACAACAAGCTCGGCAATTCCTTGAGTACTGTGGTGAACCATTACAATGCTTCAAATAAAGAATTGAAAAAAATTGATAAAGATGTGCTTCGCATATCTGGCTCTTCACCAGAGCTAGCCCTACTCGAAGTTGATAAACCAAAACAAGAAGAATAGGAATTAGAAAAGGCCGTCGACAATGTTTGTCTCCGGCCTTTTTTTGATCCTCGGTTCCGCCGAGTCGGTTTAGTATGTTGAAGGATCGTTCCACCTTGATGGATCGACCCGTAATGAAGCCACTGATTTGCTGGCTTCACCATCTTCTTTTTTTTCTTCGACTTCCTCTTCGGCAGTCGAAGGTTTAGGTTCGTGCTCGGGCACTTGTGCGACCGAGAGAAGAATTGAGTTTGATGTTTCTTTGATAGCCATTTCCGTATCTCCTTATTAGTGAAAATTACTGTCGTGGTCAAAAATTACGGTGCCTTCTTTTTTACCGAAAGAAGCAAACCTTTTTTCTTTGTACTCCCGAACCTTCATTCGAGAACTTTTGCTTTTCTTTCGGTTTTTGATGATGTAAATCACCGAAACTAAAAGTAGCCCAAAGAAAATTGCGATTGAGGCTAGGACTCCAGAAGTCCCACTCAAAAGATAGCTTTTGTAACCTCCTTCTTTTACTTGATAACCGGTCGCTAAGGCTGGCGACGGTGTCCTGATCGGCGTCGTTGCTGGCGCCGAAGTGTTTGGTATTTTTACATCCGCCGACCTAGTCATCGTCGACGAAGGGGGTCTGTTGTCCAGAGCTAACCCTGGATACAGTTTTGTTTTTGGCGGCAAGACTGTATTTGAATTAGCGGACTTTTTAGTCTGTGAAAAAACTGGCGAGATTGCCAAAACTACAAAAACTAAAATAAGAAATATTTTCTTCATTTCAATACTCCTAAACCTATGAAAAAATCAACGAACTAGGCAGACATCACAAAAATGTGACACCATAGTTCTTTCTACCTAAAAGTATAGCATATTCTTACCTATTTGTCAAGGTAAATAAGCTTATTTTATAAGGTTTTTTTGTATAAAAATAGAAAATGGCCGGAACTCATAGAGCCCGGCCAGATTGATAATTTATTGAGTTTATCTCTCATGCTCGAGTAACGCTCGAGCGTCGTTTGTTTTAGAATCCTTCAGATAATCTTCGGGAATCTTTTTGATACCTAGCAGCCCGATGTCCGCCAGATTGTGCGTAGTGGTCGTAATCTTCGTGATCAGAAACCGTTTCGGTTGGTTTCGTGACCACAGAACTTACTACCTCTACTGTCGGCGGCGCGATGCTGACTGGAATCGTATCTTTAGAAGAAAATTTATCCTCCGTTAGATTGAGGATGTGTTTTCCTCGGCATTCCTCGTCGGAAACGACCGGTTTGTCTTCGATGAAAACAAACCCTTTGTATGTGTCCCCCGAGTGAACCGGATTCATGCAGGCCTGAAGGGTCTGCAAGACTTCTTCTGTCCCATCCGGAAATCGATATCGGGCTTGATAAGCTCGAATACCGGGCTCCGGAATACGACGAGGCTTCATGGTGGTACCCAAGTAGCCGACCAACCCTTCACCAGAGATAGTCCCGACTTGGATCGGTCCGATACGCCGGATGTCAAAGGTGAACCCTTCGAGATTAGGATTTCTTTCTCTGTAGAGAGAGCTCGCCCTCTGGTCGAAAAATTTTTCCAGTCTTCTGGTCTCGACCGGTTCGATGCCGCCAGCAACATAAGGCTTGCCTGATGTTATCGGATCAAGTCTGAGCTCGCGATCTTCCCAGCTCTCTTCTTCGTCTTCGTCACTAAAGTCGGGATGCCAATTTCTCGGATGCGAGAAAGAAAGCAAAGCTCTCCAGATAAGAAAAACGAGGAATAGTGCGATGACGATGTACGGCGCCAACCAGCCGTAGTCCTTCCACAACATTGCTGTCGTGTAATTTTCCGGACCGGCTGGAAGTGTCGTAACCAATGGTGGTTTACCCTTCAACGCCGGCTCCGTGGATTCGGTGGAAGCTGTGGGTTCTGTCGTGGGTGTATTGTATGCCTTCGCATACTCACGCCCCCAGATACCGCGAGTGTCCCCGACTTCGAGTCGGTCGATCGTACCGTCCGGAAGACGGTAACTATCGCCGGCTTTCATTCGCTTGAAATCGACGTTCGGGTTTAACTTCACGACCTTCGCCATGAAGTTTCCAAAGTCTCTGTGCGACATGATTCCGAAATACAAATTTGCCGATACCGGTGTGGTAGCTGTTAACGTTAACAGCATCACCAGTACAAAAATACTAACGAATGTTTTTTTCATTTCTTTCCTTTCCTATTCTTTTTTCGAAAAACTTCAGAAATTTAAATGAGCGAAAAAACACGCCTTCATTAAATCATCTACCTAATAGTATAGCATATTATTACCCATTTGTCAAGGTAAATAACCTTATTTTATATAGCTATATTCGTTTTATTGGAATTTTTTATTAAAAATGTTATATTGCCTCGATAGGCCCTATCGTCCCTCGGCCATAGCCAGTAGGCTCTGTCCTACGGGCGAGGCTAACGGTTAGGACATTTTATGCATACAGTTTATGTATTAAAAAGTTTAGTAGATAATAATTTATACATAGGGTGTACTTCTGATTTAAAAAGTAGGCTGAAGTATCACAACGAAGGTAAAGTAAAATCTACAAAGCATCGTAGGCCTTTAGAATTATTATATAAAGAAAATTATGATAACATCTATGAGGCTTTCAAAGTAGAAAGATATTATAAAAGTGCAAAAGGAAAACGTGATTTAAAAAATAAAATGGCCCTATCGTCTAACGGTTAGGACATCGCCTTCTCAAGGCGGTAATCAGGGTTCGATTCCCTGTAGGGTCACAAAGCACTAATAAAAAAAGAGCCCACTACTGGGCTCTTTTTTGTGCTTTGTGAAGACGGAAGCATAATTTCACAGTAGTGAAATAGCTGAGTCCGGGTCTGGAAAATTTTCTTTTGACGAAAAGAAAATTATTGTGGACCACGTAAATTTTTGTACGCAAAGCGTTCAATTATTTCTCCAGTTCCTCTTGAGTTTCTTTCTTAGCTTCCATCTTATAAGTTTCAAGAAGCGTAATAAGTCCACAGATTATTAGAAAAACAACCAGATAAGTAATCCAAGAACTTATACCTTTAAATGTACGTCCAGCCAACACTCCAACCCCGAGACTGAACATAATGTAACCTAAATATTTTTGCATATTATTTTTCTTTATTTAAATCAGAGTATTCTTCTATTATGTTATTAGCATCTGTTAACTTTTCAAAAAAGTTAGTGCATTGCATGGGAACATTTTGGATGGAAGTAATTTTTGCTTTCCTATCTAAGGTTTCTTGAGAACAATCTATGCTTTCGTAATCATAATCATATAAACATGACGCTCTTGGACTCACTGGAGTATATGTCAAACAATTATCATAATCCGCTTTTACTTTTCCTTTTAATAAATTACAGCTTCTAAGTTCATCTTTGTAGTTTTTATCAATCGTTGGTTGGATACACGTTTTAAATTTGGCTTTTAAATCATCTAGGCTTGAAATAGCTTGGTCGTATTTTTGTTTTAATTGTTCCTTTTGTAAATTTTCTTGTTTCGTTTGTATTAAATAATAAATACCAGTTACTAAAGCAATAACTATAGCTAGAGTTAATAATGCTTTAATAACTTTTTTTCTAGGAGGTATGATATTTGAAATTTTGTGCTTATTTATACTATCTTCAAATTTTATATTGTTATTATGCCGCCATCCTATTGTGTAAAATATTAGTACCGCGGGAATTAAAATAGAGAGAAATGTAGCAAAACTTGAGTAATCTGACTGGTCCAAAGAAGCAAAAAATCCAATTATTCCAAAAATCCATATAGATATCAATTGACCTCTTGTAATTTTATAAATGTTTTTCATAAATTATTGATTATTTTTAATTCTAAATTCTAACCAACTATCAGAACACTCTTTCAAGGATTTAAGTACTGTTTCTTTGAGTTCTTGATTTTCTAACTTCATATCTAAGCTTTTTTTCATTCTCTGTAAAGCCTCTTCATCTGAAATTTTATCACACGATTCAACCTTGCCATTTGATATTTTTGTAAAATAACCTATTAAATATGCCCCCATGGTTTCCCTTATATTTTCAGCCATTATTTTATCGCCAGAATCAAAGAAGTATTTTGTAATTATATTTAATGCTTCTTCTAGCTTATTAACTGGATGTGGTAAAAAAGATTCTGGAACTATTACAAAGACACGACTCATTTTATCTGCAATTTCTTGATAATTCTGCCAATCTTTAAAAATTTTCTCAGCTTCTTTAAATTCCATATATTTTATTTATTTAAACCTTTTGCCCTAATGCATAGATTATAAAATACTTCTATACCGTCACGCTCTAAATTAGGATTTTCCTTTATAATATTACTAATTTTCCGACTACATGACGAATAAATTTTAGATACCCTAATTTCATACCAATAAAAAACAAAACCTAAAATCACCAAGGCAATTAAAATTATATATTTATATTCTTTAAGTTTTTGCATAAAAAATTAACGTGTATTGTAATGTGCATCTGTTACTGAAACAAGGTAGAAAATCCTTTTAAGTGTATAAAAGAAAATTCTTCCCTTATCTGTATCGATGAATAATTCCCTGACTTCTACGTCATCATGCAATCCTTTATACAGCTTTAAGTAATCACCCTTAGGAATAATTGAAGAAGATTTAAAATTTCCCAAATCTGTATCCTCAAAAATTCCACAGCCAACTTTTTTAATTAATCTTAATGCTTTTAATGCTCTTTTTTTCTCTAGGTTGTCTATTCCACATTCTTTTTCATTGTATTTTGCAAATGAAATTAAAAAAGGTGATGACTCAGGGTCATCCTCTTGTTGAGAAAGTTGAGCAATTTGTTCAGGAATTACTGAATCATTTAATGGCAACTCACTTGCTCCTTCTGGAATAGACATAGATTCAGACCTAGGCTTTTAATTCCTTAAGCTTAGAGGAATAAAATTCTTTCATGGATTCCAAAGTTATCTCATTTTCAGAAATTTCATCAACTGAAAGTCCTTCTCTTGCGTCTTGCCAAGGAGATTCTGAATGGGTAAGTGCTTCAAGATAAGAAGAATCGTATTTACCATAAACATCCCACACTTGGTCTAAAATTTTTCTGTCTTCCTCAGTTATTAAATTAATAAGGGCTGAGTCAGGCTCTTTTTTTATTGCATTGAAACTAAATTCTTTATATCTATCGTATAAGCTTTTTATTGCAGGTCCATGAACCCATGCTTCAATTTTTTCATCAAAAATCGGACGTTTATTTATGACCAAAGACCATGCTTGAGCATAGTAAACAAGTTTTTGAATTTTCTTATTTGTAATAACCTTTCTGGGAGATGATAGGTTAGACTTTTGAATGAAGAACTCTGCTATTGAGCTAGCAGGGGTCTTTACTGCTAATTTATTCATATGATAACTATATCATGTTTTCTATAAAGTTGTCTACAAACTTCCAATTCCAATGGGTAGTGTGATTTAGGACATATATTTAGGCTTTTTAAGCATATTCTTTTGATGCTATAATACGCTCACAATGAAATTAATTATTTTATCTGCTGGAAAAGGTCTACGTTTTTTACCAATCACAAACACCATACCAAAAGGCATGGTATCTATTTTAAATGAGCCATTATTAAAGCATGTAGTAGAGCCATATCTAAAAAATGTGACTGATATTATTTTTGTAGTAAACGATGGACTCGGGATAAAAATAAAAGATTATTTTGGAGAAAAATACAAAGGGCATAAAGTGTTTTATAAAATACAAAAAGAACAAAAAGGTACGATGGATGCCCTACTCACTTGCAGAGATTTGATAAAAGAAGACGAATTATTTTGTGTATCAAATGCGGACGACTTATTAAAAGAAATTGATATAAAAAATGCTATCTTGCAAAATTCTATCGGCGCAGGTATTTCTAAAAAAATAATGCCGAAAAATTATCTAGGGGTAGAGGTGGAAAATGATTTGGTAAAAAGTTTTATAAGACACGAAGATAATATAGAAAAGATTAAAGACAATTATTGTAATGGATTTTTTATACTTGATAAGAGGGTTTTTGATTTTGAGCCTGTAGCTACCCTAGATGGAGAGCTCGGCCTGCCACACACACTCTTTGCAAATTTAAGTATATATCCCCTAAAAATGTTTACTTTTGATTCTTGGGAGACAGTAAATAGACCAGAAGACATAGCAAATGCCGAGAATTTTCTCAAAAATTGAAAAAGCACAGACTAAATGTTAATCTTGATAGATGGACGATGTTCAAATCATTATTTTAGCTGCTGGAAAAAGTAAACGCATGGGTGGAGATAACCCAAAAGCATTGGCCATGTTTCATGGTCGTCCATTTTTGCGTCATATACTAGACACTATCAGTAGTCTAAATTTAAATATAAAACCTGTAATTGTAGTCGGTCATAAAAAGGAACAGATAATAGAAGCTCTCGGTAACGAATATAAATATGCAGAACAAAATGAACAATTGGGCACAGGGCATGCAGTAAAATGTGCTAAAGATTTTATGGATAAAGAACATAAAATTATTTTAGTTATCTCTACTGACCAGCCTACCCTATCAAAAGAAACCATCCAAAATCTCATTTCTAAACATAAAGAAAAATCTGCCACCATTTCCCTCGCCACTGTCACCGTACCTGATTTTGAAGAATGGAGATCTGGCATGAGGCACTTTGGTAGAATAATAAGAAATGAGAATGAAAAGATTACAGACATCATAGAATTTAAAGACGCGAATGAAAAAGAAAAATTGGTAAAAGAATTAAACCCAGCTATATATGCTTTTAATGCGGATTGGCTCTGGGAAAATATAGACAAACTAAGAAATGAAAATGCTCAAAATGAGTACTATTTGACTGACCTTATAAAGATAGCTTTTGAAGAAAACGAAGACATAGAATCTGTACCTGTATTTAATCTAATAGAGGGCTTACAGCCAAACACAAAAGATGAAGTTTCTATGTTAGAAAAAATTGCAGTATAATTGATTTATGCAAAACCCATATCAAAATGCAATGTCTCAACTAGACAAAGTGACTAAAGTGAAAAACTTTAGTGCTGAATTTATTTCTAAACTAAGACAACCAAATAGAGATATTAGAATTTCTATTCCTGTAAAGATGGACGATGGAACACAGAAAATATTTGAAGGATATCGGGTGGAATACAACAATGCTCTCGGCCCATATAAAGGAGGAATACGATATCATCCTGATACTGAAATAAATGAAGTGAAAGCCCTCGCCTTTTGGATGGCTATAAAGTGTGCCGTCGCAAATATACCTATGGGTGGAGGAAAGGGTGGCATCACCGTAGACCCCAAAAAATTATCCAAGGGTGAGCTCGAAAGACTTTCACGCGGATGGGTAGGTAAACTCTCTGATATATTAGGACCACACAAAGACGTGCCTGCCCCAGACGTAAACACTACGCCAGAAATCATGGCTTGGATGAGTGATGAATTTGAAAAAATAACTGGAGATAAAACCAAAGCGACATTTACTGGTAAACCGATAGAAGCTGGTGGCTCAGAAGGACGTGGCCCAGCTACGGGCCTCGGTGGATTTTATGTCTTTGACGCTTTGCGTAGTGAATTGGGTTTACCAGAAAAGTGCAATGTGGTAGTGCAAGGTTTTGGAAATGTCGGCAGTAATGCGGCAGAAATTTTTACCGAACACGGGCACACAGTCGTAGCTATTTCAGACTCCAAGGGTGGAATTTATAAAAAAGATGGCATTGATATAAAAAAACTAGGAGAATACAAAAAAAATACAGGTGCTATTTCTGGTTTTGAAGGTAGCACCACTATCACAAATGACGAACTACTAGAATTAGAATGTGACGTATTAATACCTGCAGCATTTGAAAACGTAATAACAGATGCTAATGCAGATAAAGTACGCGCTAGGGCTATTTTAGAGCTTGCCAATGGCCCTATAACTCCCGAAGCAGATGAAATTTTGTTTAAAAAAGGTATTCCTGTAATACCAGATGTTTTAGCAAATTCTGGAGGAGTGACAGTGTCATATTTTGAATGGGATCAAAATCTCAAAGGAGAACATTGGAGTGAAAAAGAAGTTTTTGATAAATTGCGCCCAATGATGGAAGACGCTGCTAGAAAAATTTTAGGAAAAGCAAAAGAAAATAATACCCATCTTCGCATCGGGGCTTTTATCTTGGCTCTTGAAAGAATTCAAGAAAAACTATAAGATTACTGAATCGCGCATTTAGCTCAGTGTAGCGACGCCTGTAATACGCTTTTTAAAAAATAAATATATGCGCGATTAGCTCAGTGGTAGAGCGACCCCTTGACGTGGGGTAGGCCGGGGGTTCAATCCCCTCATCGCGCACAGAATTTTTAATCTACACTAGCTTCATATTTTCTCATGGCCTCTTCGGCATGCATATGAAAGAGTAAAGTAATCAGGTAAGCACGAGCATCATTGTAATCTTGCCCCATTTTTTCCTCACCATTTATCCAGTGTTTTAAAATTTCTTCATCGAGTTTTATCTCTTTAAATTTTCCGTCTTTTTCTGGTACACGTATTTTACTGACTTTAAATTTATCAATAAGGATTGTGGCAATTTCAGTATTGGTCAAAAAGTTTACCATAGCAGCAGAGCCTCCTCCCTTGGAACAAAAAGCTTCATACATCTCAATTCCCGCTCCGCCTACATTTCCTTTCTCTGCCCATTTTTTTCTTATGCCATCTATCACCTTTGCCCACATTTCTCTATGTGAAGAAAACATGCTCCTGACATTTTTTATCTCCTCTATACCTTTTCTAGCATCTGTAAATAATTCTACCCAATGAGAAGGCAGTGGCAATTTACTATTTTTTTTATTTTCATGAAATTCTTCTACAGTTTTCTTTTCCACCAAGTCTATCAATTCTTCCAATTGTTTTATTTTATTTAAATCCAATTCTCCCCTCGTTGCTTTCATTAGATTTTCGTGTACACCCTGACTATCGTGTGTCTTGTAGACCTGAGAAACTGTAGTGTCCTTTAATATGTTATTTTTTTCAAGCCATTTTATAAAATCAAATTTTTCTGTCTCTTTTTTTTCTGTAGCACCTATCATAGCTGCACGAGTGATGACTGCGCGCAATGCTACAGCGTACGTATTCCCACCAAACACTTCAGGGGTTAGGTCTGGTCCTGTAAATTCTAATCTAGCACCCGTGGTAAGCTTTGGAGATTCTCCTTCTTTTGATTTTTCTAAAAATTTTAAAAATTTTGCAAAGGACACACTGTCTCTAGATCGTACTTCTGAATGCATAGGTGCATATGTACGAGTAATACCAGAAGGTGTTTCTATTTCTATTTTTCCTGTTGTTCTGTCAAAACTGTTTGCTAAACCTTTCAATAATAATTCTTCTTTTAAGAGCTTGAAATCAGTCTCTGGTGGAATCAACCCTGGAGCACGACTAGTAGGAATTATATTTCTAAGCACAGAACGTCCAGATAAAATATCTACTACCTCACCTTTACTATTTGGTAAGTGCGTCTTTGCTCCGTGAATCATGTTTCCTGAGTAATTCAATACATTTACAATCTCAGACCAATATATACCTCCATTTACTGCTCCTTTCATTGCAGATTGGGGTATCATTCCGTCTTTATGCTGAGGAACACCGACAGATATATGCAAAGCTCTAGCCATCCAAGCATCAAAAAGATATGTTCTAACAAAAATTTCTCCTGGTGAACGAGCTGGGTATTTAGGGTCACTAGTGATTCCATGCGTATGAGCAATCTGATTCAAAACTTTTAAAACATCTTGATCTTTACTCAAAATAAAAGATAAGTTTTGCAACATCTTTGCTGTATAAGCATTTGTAGCTGCATCGAGATAGCCCAAGCTCTGCTGAGCCTTTGGAGGTAATAATTCGAAGTGTTCAGCTTTTAATGCTGTATATGGCTCTTCTTTTAAAGGAACTTTCTGTGCCATCGTATTTGTAAATTCCAATATATAGGCTTCATCTTTGGCTTCTTTAAAAATTTCTTTTTGAATTCTTACTAATGAATTTTTGAAATCTTTAAAATTTTCTGCTGGGAGCTCTTCGCTGAGTTCGCGCATATTTAAAAATGCTTCTACGAGTCCTTCTTTGCATAAAGAAAAAGCTCTTCGTGCAGCTCTTTCTTTTCCTTCTTTTGTATCTATATCATATTCTTGTATACCAAATTCTATTTCTTGGCCCATGAGCATGCCGTGCTCGGCTGTGTCTTTTAGCCAGTCTTTTATAAAAGCTTGGTCGCGAGGAGAATTATCAAGCAATACGACTTGTATCTCATTTGTCATTGCAGAAGAATCATCTGGAGAAAGTGGCACCATAGGATACATAGGACTTCCATCAATCTTTACACCGATTGGATCTTTTGTAGTATCTTCTCTTCTTCTAAAAGCGCCTTCGGGAACTATGAGAGTATACTCAACATCACCAATACCTAAAGATGGGTAAGGTTTGAATGTCATTGCCCAAGAATTACTGCCATAAGGAGAGACCGTAGCACTTGCCTCTACTTCACCATACTCTCTTAGCATGTGCTCTAATTCTTCTGGGTTTATGCGTTCACCCTCACCTTTTAAATCCAATTTTGGTTTATGAATTTCTTTTTCAGTATTTTGAAAGTTTTCCATATTTCCTGGATTCATAAAAAAAAATATTTATTGTGTATCTGCTGTAGGTCCGTAAATAGAAGGAACTTTTGCTCCCATTGCTCGCAAGTATGTAGATAGCTGGCCTCGGTGATGAATAGCATCAAAGAGAAAGCCCCAAGCCATTCCATATTTTTTATCTTCCCATTTTCCATTTGGACCCATGTCTAATACTCCCATGCCATTTTCCCAATCTTCAAGAGAAATATTTTCTACGTTTTTCAAAAGCTCTGTGTATCCTGTATCAAAATTCGAAAGCATTTCTGCTCTACTTTTTGCCTCCATAGAATGAGCATTGAAAGCTGGGACTCCGGTCAAAAGTATACCTGATATTGCCTCCCATTGAGCTGAGAGCTGAGCTGCCAAGTTTCCTGCTTCTCGAGCCTTGTCGTGGACTTTGTGAGAAAATTGATCTTCTGGTAAAGCTTCGATCGCGTCCCGAAATTTCTTTTGCTCTTCTTTTAATGTTTTAGTGAAAAATTCTTTTGTATTCATAAATTTTTATTTTTATTAATTAATATGTTCACATTATAGCCTACTCGAAAAATTGTCACAAATAGTATATAATCCACAAAACAAATAAGAAAATAAGATGAAAATATTAAGCATAGAATCATCCTGTGACGATACAGGAATTACAATAATGGAAATGACAGGTGGCTACGGCAAAGCTTCTTTTAAAATACTTGCCGATGCTTCAAATTCACAAATACCAAAACATATACCTTTTGGTGGTGTCTACCCTGCTTTAGCAAAAAAAGAACACGCAAAAAACTTACCAATTTTATTTAAAGAAGTAATGCTCGAATCAAAACTAGCTAAAAAAGAAAAGCCAGTAGATGCCGTGGCTGTGACTTATGGACCGGGCTTGGAAATGTGTCTCTGGGAAGGAATTACTTTTGCAAAAGATTTGGCAAAGAAATGGAATGTACCTCTAATACCTACAAATCATATGGAGGGTCACATATTTTCTGTTTTTGGTAAAAAAAATATCAAAACTAATAAAGGTAAATTTAGTGTAGAAAAAGTAAAGACACCAATGCTATCAATCCTGGTATCTGGTGGGCACACTCAGCTCATAGTCAGTCGCAAGTGGATGGAGTATGAAATCATCGGTGAGACACTAGATGATGCTGTAGGTGAAGCATATGACAAAGTAGCCCGAATGCTCGGATTAAATTACCCTGGAGGTCCACAAATTTCTAGACTAGCCGAAGAAATGCGAGCAAAAGAAATAAAACCAAATCTTCCAAAAGAACTTCCTCGCCCAATGATGCATAGCAAAGATTTTAAATTTTCTTATTCAGGACTCAAGACTGCAGTGCTATATCTGATTCGGGACCTTGGAGGTTTAGAAAAATTAAATAAAAAAATGATAAGCCAGATAGCTTTAGAATTTGAAAATGCTGCTATCGAGCCGATAATTTATAAGACAGCGAAAGCTATAGAAAAATACAATATCAAAACTATCGCTGTGGGTGGTGGAGTCGCCTGTAATATTCATCTACAAAGAGAATTGAAAAAATTAGCAAAAATATACAAAGTAAAATTGCTCCTTCCTCAAAAAGAACTGACTGGAGACAATTCGCTCATGATTGGTATTGCTGGCTATCTACAATATATAAAAAATAAAAAGAAAGTACCAAAAATAGATACAGTCAGGGCGACTGGCACGCTAAAACTTTAAATCTCGCCATTTCACTACAAAATGTGATATTATAAGGGTATGGAAGAAAAGTTGCCAGAAAAACTGCTGAAGCCTTACAGCCCGAAAAATACCGAAGATAGAATTTATAAGCTCTGGGAAGAGAGTGGTTTTTTTAATCCAGATGTTTGTGTAGAAAAAGGCGTCGCTAATACAGATGCACCTTATTTTTCTATTGTCCTTCCCCCACCAAATGCTACAGGAGTGCTACACCTCGGCCACACCCTCGAAGACTCTATGCAAGACACGATGATACGATACAACAGAATGCAAGGTAAAAAAACTCTTTGGCTACCAGGCACAGATCACGCAGCTATCGCTACTGATGCCAAGGTTGCAAAACTTTTAGAAAAAGAAGGTATTAAAAAGCGTGACATTGGTAGAGAAAAATTTCTAGAACACGTAGATGTCTTTGTGGCAGATAGTAGAAAGACAATAGTGTCTCAGCTTCGCAAGATGGGTGCTTCTCTCGACTGGTCTCGTGAAGCATTTACATATGACGAAGCTAGAAATCTGGCTGTAAGAACAGCATTTAAACAAATGTATGATGATGGCCTTATTTATCGTGGTTCAAAAATCGTAAATTGGGATCCAAAAGGTCAGACTGTGATATCTGATGATGAAATTGTTTACGAAGAGAGAAAAGCGAAACTTTACACTTTTAAATATTCAAAAGATTTCCCTATTTCTATATCTACCACTCGCCCAGAAACAAAGGTGGGCGATGTCGCAGTAGCTGTGCACCCTGAAGATGATAGATACAAAGAATACGTGGGTAAAGAATATACAGTAGAAAATTTCTGTGGAGTAAAACTAAACATAAAAATAATAGCAGATGAAGCCGTAGAAAAAGATTTTGGCACAGGAGCACTAGGGGTGACTCCAGCACACTCTATAATCGACTGGGAAATGGCTGAACGACACAAACTTCCCCATCCACAAGTAATAAACGAATATGCAAAGATGATTGTAGGTGGAGAAAACATACTAGGCAAAAAAACCACTGAGGCTCGTGAAGTAATCGTAGAATGGCTAAAGAGTGAAGGACTTTTAGAAAAAGAAGAAGAGGTAAATCAAAATATCTCTACAGCAGAACGCACAGGTGGAATCATAGAGCCATTACCAAAATTACAATGGTTTGTAGATGTAAACAAAAAAATTCCTACTCGTGGTGATAAATCTCTAAAAGAATTGATGCTGGAACCAGTGCGAAATGGAAAAATAAAAATAATGCCAGACCATTTTGAAAAAGTTTATTTCAATTGGATAGAAAATCTTCGTGATTGGTGTATAAGTCGCCAAATCTGGTACGGCCACAGAATACCTGTGTGGTATAAAGACAGTGAAATTTTTTGTGATATAGAAGCACCGAGCGAAAATGGCTGGATTCAAGACGAAGATACACTAGACACATGGTTTTCTTCTGGTCTTTGGACGTTTTCTACACTAGGCTGGCCTGATATAAATGCAAAAGATCTAAAAAGCTTTCATCCTACAAGTGTGATAAACCCAGGATATGAAATACTTTTCTTTTGGGTAGCTAGAATGATACTAATGTCTCAATATTTAATTGGTGAAGTGCCATTTAAAACAGTCTATCTACACGGCATGCTTCGCGACGCAAAAGGTCAAAAATTTAGTAAGTCCCAAGGAAATGGTATAGACCCAATAGAAATAATAAATGAATATGGTGCCGATGCACTACGTATGTCTATGATTGTAGGCATAGGTCCAGGAGCTGATGGAAAATTTGATTTACAAAAAGTAAAAGCTTATGGAAAATTTAGTAATAAAATATGGAATATCACTCGCTATGTACTCGGCACAGAAAACAAAGGAGGGTTAAAAAAAGAACTGATAGATGAGTTTGAAACTCTAGGAAAAGACATCACGGCTGATATGGATAACTTTAGATTTTATTTAGCAGCAGAAAAACTGTATGCTTATATATGGCACCGTTTTGCTGATGAAATAATAGAAGAATCAAAAGGTAAAATAGAATACGGGGCTACTCTGTATTATATCTTAGAAAATTCTATGAAATTACTACACCCGTTTATGCCTTTTGTGACTGAAGAAATTTGGAGCACACTTCCAGGCAAGGAAAATAAATTATTAATGATAGAGCCTTGGCCAATAAATACAGAAAATAAATAAAAATGTTTAGCGACCCAAAAATTTTAGGTTTAGCATTTATCGGAGGTATCGTCCCTTCACTTTTATGGCTTTGGTTTTGGGTGAAAGAAGAAGAAAATGAACCAGAGCCGAAATTGTTACTGACAATTGTATTTATCATGGGTATGCTCGCAGTCATATGTGTATTACCTTTACAAAAATTAATACAGACATATGTAAGTACCCACGAATTTAAAATAATTGGCTGGGCCAGCATAGAAGAAATAATGAAATTTCTAGCTGTGATGCTAATACTATACAAAACAAATGAAGTGGATGAGCCAATAGATTGGCCTATATATATGATTACTGGAGCTTTGGGCTTTGCTGCACTTGAAAACACATTATTTTTATTAAAACCTTTATCTTTGGGTGAGACTACTGTCAGTCTACTGACAGGACAGCTCCGATTTTTAGGATCTACACTGCTTCACACTGTTTCAAGTGGAGTTTTGGGTATTGCTCTCGGAGTTTCTTTTCATTTAAGCAGTTTTAAAAAATATTGGCACGTTTTAATCGGACTAATTTTCGCAATTTCCTTGCATAGTGTCTTTAATTTTTTTATAATAAGAAATAGTGGTAGTGATTTTTTGAAAGTGTTTGGATTTTTATGGGTAGTCACTATCGTCGTGTTACTACTTTTTGAAAAAGTAAGAAGAATGACATAAAATTATTAATTAAATTATTTAAAATTTATGGAAAATAAAAAAAGAAGTTTTTTTGAGAGATTAACAGGAAGCATAAGCATGAAAGAAGAGCAGGATGAAAGAGAAGAATACTCAAAAGAGACAACTAAAAATGATAAAAAATCTGTCAGCAACTGGGTAGAAGAAGAACCAGAAGAAGCAGAGTTGGCTGTAGACTTATACCAAACAAATGCAGACATCGTAGTGCAGACCATGGTGGCTGGAGTAAGACCAGAAGACTTAGAATTGGTAATCGGTAGAGATGTGGTCACTATACGTGGTAAGCGTGAAGAAAATAAATCCATAGATGAAGATAATTATTTCACAAAAGAATTATACTGGGGCAAGTTTTCTCGTACTATCACACTCCCTGCTGAAGTAGAACCAGAAGAAGCAGAAGCTACAGAAAAACACGGTCTACTAACTATAAAAATACAGAAAGTAGATAAGGAAAAAAAGAACAGCGTAAAAGTAAAATCTATATAATGTTAGGAACTGACAAACTCTTGTCTTTTCCATTTATGTAAAATAAGAAAACCAATTATGGTAAATACTACCATAGCTCCTATTGCTATACGATAAGACAAAGCTCCTGTACCCATAGTCCAAATTATAACTCCCCATGTCAGTGGTCCAAACAAAGTAGCAAAACGCTCTGTGATTGTGTAAAAAGAAAATCCATAACCCATATTTTCTTTTGTCAGAATAGTCGTCAAATACGCACGAGAAGTTGTCCAAGCAGATCCAATTAGTAAGCCCATAAATGGGCTAAGTATAGCTGCTGTATAAAAATTCGGTGCTAATGCCAATAAAGGAATTGCAATAATCCAGCCAAATAAAATGAATTTTAAAGTTTTCAAAGCACCTATTTTATCACCTAACCATCCAGCAATAATACTACCTATCGCTGACATCCCTAAAATAGCCATGAGTAGGATAGATTTTGTAGTATCTGGAGCATGAAAAACTCTTTCTAAATAAATAGAATAATTATTACTTATAGTTAACAATGCGTCGTTATAAAAAAAGAAAGCCACTAACATCGGTGTAGCTGCAGAAGCTACAAAAAATGCAGTCATCTTTTGAATGAATGCTTTTATATCGTCTTTAGTGTGAGGAATACTTACTGAGTCTATTTGTTTCTCTGGTTCTTTAAAGAATACCATCATCGGAAGTGCCAAAATAAAGAAGACTGGTACAGATATAAATAAAGGAGTAATACGAGAACTTGCAAATGGTAGTGTAATTAAAATACCAACTACAAAACCTATAGAGTTCGCAAAATTTCCAAAACCTGAAACCCTAGACTTATGGGCTTCGTCTGCTATGTCGTTCAACATTGGATTATAAAAAACAAAAGAAAGTTGGTAAAAATATTGACCAACTAAAAAGAATAGAGCAACCAATAAAATATTACTATGAGTTACTGCTAAAATAGCTACTAACCCGTAAGAAACAAAAGTACCTATAGTAGAAATATTTAGCCAGTATTTTCTACCACCATACAAATCAGTACGAGCTGCAAGTATTGGAGCTGTAAATAAAAGAAAAATTGTAGTTATTGCGAAAATTGCATTGTACCAAAAATCTGACAGTCCTGCGTCAACAACAATCCATACCGCAAAGTATAAAACAAAATTTATATAAATTATAGAATTAGCAAAATCATACAAAGTCCAAAGAAAAATATTTCTTTTATTCATGGTGCTTGGAGGCAGATTTGCACTGCCGACCCTTCCCTCTTCAGGGGAATGCTCTACTAACTGAGCTATCCAAGCATGTATTTTATTATAAAAAAATAAACTAAAATTTAACTTACTAACACTGTATTTCTACTAAAACAGCTAACCAAACATTACTTAAAATTATCTAATATACTTCCTGCTCCGCTGTACACATCCATTAATTGAGTCAAATATGGCTGTATAACGTAGTAAGCTCCCACAGCAGAACCTATTATGAAAACCCAATACAAGATGCTCATAATGCGTTGTATACGCATAGAACGTAGCATGGAGCGTAGCATCTTATTGTTATCTTCTTCTAGTTCAAGAGTTTGATCTAAAAGCTTTTTTGATTCTGGGTCCATAGATAGATATTAACAAAAACAACTAGAAAAATCAAAGTCTTTCAAGTAAACCTTTATGATGTTTTTGATAGTTCTTTATTTTGATACATTTTAAAATCTGCACCTTTTATGATATCTTCAACACTTTTTTCTTCTCCTTGCATCAATGTCTCATAACCCATAGCCACAGAAAAAGGGACATCTCTACCGTCCACATCTACAGACAAATTTTCATTTACCTGCTTTTTTATTCTTTCAAATACACTTTCTAAAGTTCTCGGATTGTTATCATCTATAGACATTAATACCATAAACTCATCGCCTGCTCTAAAACGAAATATCAAATCATTCTTTTTGGTGGCTTCTTTTAGCCGATTAGACACATTGATTATAGCTTGAGTACCGACAGAGTGACTATTATTTAAATCATTCAAGCTTTTCATGCCATTTATATCTAGAAATATCACCATGACAGATGACATCTTGTTTTTATTTTCTGGACTTGGATTATTTAATTTTTCTATCAAACCATCAATTTTAGATTTAAAAAAAGAATGATCTAGCACACCAGTAAGTGGGTCAATACCATCTCTCTTTTCCAGTTCTTCAGCGAGAAATGCTGAGAGTTTTGCAAATTGCTCCAGGTCTATTTTCTCATTTTTATAAAGTAAACGCAGATCTTCTACTCTACATCCACCAGCTTTTATTAAATCTTGGTAATCTTTATATACAGCCCTACTCTCAGGTGAAGCCAGTCTAATTTCTGGTCCAGACTTAGGTCTAAAATCATTTTGTTCCATATCAAAATATTAACATGGATAATCCAAAAAACAATGTAGTGCCCCCGGCACGAATCGAACGTACATCTATCCCTTAGGACGGGACTGTTCTATCCATTGAACTACGAGGGCATGGTCTATCTAAAGACCAAGCAATTGGGCTATTTTAGGTTGATTAAAGCCAACAGTGAGCTCATCTCCAATGACGATAACAGGGACGCCCATCTGTCCACTCTTTTCTATCATTTCTTTCCTTTTTTCCAAATCACTTGCAACATTGTGTTCTGTATATGCTATATTCTTTTCTTTAAAAAACTCTTTGGCCATATGACAAAAATGGCATGTAGGTGTCGAATAAATTGTTACTTGTTGCATATTTTTATATTTTTTATCTTTTAATATCTTAATTATATCACACTTGTGAACTTCTCAAAATGTGCGGGATACGAGAATCGAACTCATGTCTAATCCTTGGGAAGGACTCATTTTACCACTAAACTAATCCCGCCAAAAAAATAAAAAAGAGAAAAACCCTTTTTCTTCTTCTTTGGTTTCAGTATTTTTATCTTTATCGTCTACTACTATGATTAGACCTTCCCCTTCTTTTACAACTGGAAATTTTTCTCTAATACTTTCTTCTATGCCATTTGGGCTAGCCAATTTTTTGACATCATATTCGAATATTTCTTTTTTCTTTTGTAATTCGTTTAACCTATTCTCGGCTATTTTTCTATTCTCTCTAGTTGTCTGCATCCTGACCAAGACTCCGATTACACCCCAAGCAAAAAATAACAATATTATACCGAGCAGTATAAGCACTGGCCAAGATTCAAGTACATTTCTCCATCTTTTTTTTTGTTGAAAATCTCTCATAAAATGCTATAATATGATTATATGCTTTTCAATAAAAAACATCAAAAGAAAATACAATACGCATGGGCAGTAGTCAGTATACTTATCATTTTTAGTATGATACTGCTCTACTCTCCATTTTTTAGATAATTTAAAAATTATTTATCTCCACTACGCATCATCTTCAAGAACACATCTTGGGATATGTTTACTTTTCCTTTTTCTTTCATCTTCTTCTTACCTTTCTTCTGCTTCTCACGAAGTTTCATCTTTCGAGTAATATCTCCACCATACATATGCTGAGTCACATCTTTTTTCATACCAGATTTTGAGCGAGATGAAATAATGCGCCCCAGAGCTTTTCCTTGAATTTTCATAGAGAACATTTGTCTAGGTAAAAGCTTGTCCAATTTTTCTACTGTATTTTCTGCCTCTTCTTCTACTCTTCTCTTTGATATGACTCTAGAAAAAGCTGGCACTATCTCATCTGCTACCAAAATATCTAATCTGGTCACATTTGCCTCTCGCATTTCACCTATCTCATAAGATATAGAGCCGTAGCCAGAAGATGTGCTTTTTAATTCATCAAAAAAGTTACGCATCAATTCTCGGAGTGGTATCTTTACAGCAATAGAAGATCTAGTATCTCCAAAATTTTCTGTCTCACCTATCTCTGCTTCGTGATCAAAGAGCAACTGCATTATATTCCCGATATATTCCACTGGGGTAATAATTTTTAAATTTACCCAAGGCTCAAAAACTTTATCGATAACACTGTCGTCTGGGAAAAAATGCGGAGAATATATTTTTTCTTTTTTACCATTTTTTAATAAAACCTCATATGTAATAGATGGAGTAGTGATAACTAAATCCAGATTAAATTCACGTTTTAATCTTTCAGTAATAATTTCCAAGTGTAGCATACCTAGAAAACCACAGCGGAAACCTTTACCAAGAGACCCTGAAGCTTCTTCTTCATAAGAAAAAGCTGAATCAGAAAGTTTTAATTTACCCAAAGCCAATTTTAATTCAGCAAAATCATCAGCATCCTCGGGAAAGACAGACGCCCAGACTACTGGCATTGGTTGCATATATCCTGGGAATGCTGGCAATGGATTTTTATGCATAGTAATAGTATCTCCCACAGAAGCTATGCCTGGCTTTTTGATACCTGTGACTATGTATCCTGTGTCTCCTGCAGAAAGAAAATCGCGCGGAGTTTCTTCTGGAGAGAAAGTCCCTACTTCAAGTGAAGTAAATTTTTCTTTTGATACTCCAAAAAGTAAGCTCTCATTTTTTGAAACTTTTCCATCCAAGACACGAACAAAGACTATCACCCCTCTGTGGTTGGAATATTTAAAATCAAAGACTAGGGCACGTAAAATATTTTCTCCCTTGTGTTCTTCTTTTGGTTCTGGAATTTGTTTGATAACCTCTCGGAGAAGACTCTCCACCCCTTCTCCTGTCTTACCAGAAACCAATAATATTTCGTCTCTATCGCATTCTAAGAGTTCTGAAACTTCATCTTTTACTTCATCTACTCTGGCAAGCGGGGAATCAATTTTTGATAAAACAGGTATTATTTTAAGACCACTATTTCGAGCTAGGGTAAGAGTGGTCAATGTCTGAGCTTGTACGCCTTGAGTCGAATCTACGAGCAATATAGAGCCTTCTACGGCCTTTAGAGCTCGAGAAACTTCATATGAGAAGTCTATGTGCCCTGGTGTATCTATAAGGTTTAAAACATATTTTTGGCCATCCAAAGTGTGTTCCATGCGCACTGGTTGCATCTTTATAGTGATACCTCTTTCACGCTCTAATTCCATAGTATCTAGCATTTGGTCACGCATTTTTCGCTCTGGTATGGTATGTGTAATTTCAAGCATTCTATCAGCCAAGGTACTCTTACCGTGGTCGATGTGGGCTATTATTGAAAAATTTCTTATGTGTTTTAAATCCATTTATTCTATATTAGCAGAAAATCTATAAAATTTCAGCATAAATTAGTTATGCCCGCCGAAACTGTGTTTCGGCGGGCACTCTCCGTAAATATCACGAAGTCTTATTTTTGGGTTTATTATCGACGTGTCGAAGTAGCCCAATGAGCGCACCCGCGATGGTAATTATAACGACACCGACTGCATCCACCCATAATGAGGGCTTTATTACCTCAGGTTGATTATCTCTCAACCAGTCGACAAAAAATATCCCCGCAATCAAACCGACAATTCCTCCAATTACGACATTTAAAATCACAGTCACCTCCTTTCTTAATTGTGATTAATATAATTCTCTGTATCAGTCATTGTAATGACCAAATAAAGAATGTAAACAGACCAAAATGGATTTAGCATCAAATCTTTTAAAGATTTCAACATGGAAAAGCCTCCAAAGAGCAAAATTCTACAAATACACAGTACAACTTTTTTTAAACTTTGTCTATTCCAAGAATCCACCAGTCTGGTGATTCCAAAGTTCGGCATACATACCACCTTTTTTTAATAATTCTTTATGATTACCCTCTTCTACTATATTTCCTTTATCCAAGACAATAATTCTATCCATTTTTTGAATTGTTGAGAGTCTGTGTGCTATGACTATTGTAGTCTTACCTTTCATAAGCTCACTAAAAGCATCTTGTATATATTGTTCACTAATACTATCTAGTGAGCTAGTAGCTTCATCTAAAATTAAAATTGGTGAATCTACAAGCATCACTCTAGCTATGGCTATACGCTGACGCTCACCACCTGAGAGTTTTACTCCTCTTTCTCCTACCATTGTGTCATAACCATACTTTAGATTTGATATAAATTCATGCGCATGAGCTCTTTTTGCGGCAGAAATAATTTCTGCCTCTGTGGCATCAGGTTTACCATAAGCTATATTTTCTCTAATAGTTCGATGAAAAAGCATCGGCTCTTGAGGTACGTACGATATTACATTTCGTAAATCATCTTGGGCCACATGGCGAATATCTTGATCATCAATTTTTATACTACCAGAATTTACATCCAAAAATCTCAAGAGTAATTTAGTGATGGTGGACTTACCAGCACCAGAATGTCCTACTATACCTATCTTTTCTCCAGAATTGATTTTTAAATTAAAATTATCAAAAACCTTTTTCTCAGCATCATAAAAGAAATCTACATTTTCAAAATTTATATTGCCAAGCTTCATTTTTGAAATTTCAGGTTCTTTTGGATCTAATATATCCGCCTTGGTTTCAAAAATATCTATAACCTCGTTCATGTCAGCAAAAGATTCCATAAATTTTGTAGTGGCTTTACCCAAATCCCAAAGACGGTCAAAAATTACAACCATATAAGTCTGTACTAATACCACAGTACCTGTGCTCAAAGTACCAGCAATCCATAATTTTATAACAAAATAGAGAACTACTGCCTGTACTGTCACCATCATCCCACCCTGAAGAGCATCTTGTTTATTTTGAAAATACCATGATCTGTCTCTATATTTTTGTTCACTTGAAGTAACTTCTTTAAATAATTTTATTTCTCTTTTACCGGCTGAAAAAACTTTTAAGGCAAAAACGTTTGCAAAAACATCTGCGAGCCTACCTCCGACGCGTGAATCAGCTTCGGCTTTTGCAATGTCATAAGCCATTCTTTTTCTAATTACAAAAGAAACTATAACTAAATAAAATATTACCCAACCAAAAAATAACATAGCTATAGTAGGAACTTCTCTAAATAAGACGAAGAATACACCGATTAAAATAATCAAAGTGCTCCAAAAATTAAAGACGAGGGTGTCGTGCATGACCTCAAAAGCTCTTACAAATCTTCTAGACTTTGTAACCAGGCTTCCCACAAAACGATTTGAGAAAAATGAATAAGAATTATTTGTAATATTTACAAATGAATAATTTGCTAATTCTCGTATTAAATTTGTTTGAAAATATACAATAGAATAAGCCCCTGCCCTAGAAAGTAAATAATTTCCAAAAATTATGAGTATATTTATAAACACAAGACCCATTAGTTCGCTTGTCATGGCTGACCTAGAAATATATGGATTTGAAATAAGGTCAATTATCTTTTTGAAGTAAACTGCGAGAAGTACAGAACTTAGAAAAAACCTAAGACCGTAAAAGAAAAAGGCCATAAAAAAAGACCATTTGTATTTCAATATTTGTGGCCAAATATGGCGAAGAATCTTTCTTACAAACATTTTTCTATTCTAGCAGAAAAAAGGTGAAAAAACCAAAGATTTAAAGCTCTTCCTGAGAAGGAGCTAAAACTTTTGCCTTCCAGAACTTGGTATGTAAAGTATTTAAAACGTCTTTCAACTCTTCATTTTTTAACAAGTGTAGTACTAAAACAGCAGAAAATATTCCTAGAATTCCCGAGATAAAGCCTTGTAAAAATACGCCCAAAAAAGTATTTGTGCCAAAAATTGGAGAAAGAATATTTAAACTCGTATACGCCACTAAGCCAAGGAAAAATGACGCGCCAAGGCTCTGGAAAAATGTATTTGTTATAAAAGATTCCCCTTTCATAAAATCTCTGCGAACAAAAAACCAATACAATATTGCATTTAAAATAGTGCCAGTAGAGTATGCGAGAGGAAGCATCAATACTGTAGTGCCTTCTATGTCATTTACTTTCAAAAGTGACTCTATAAAATCACGGAAGAAAATCCAGTTCTCAAAAAGATGTATAAAAACAAAAGATAAAACTATAATCATACTTGAGCAAATAAAATTTATCACGAGTGGCCTGGTAGTATTCCCATTTGCATAATAAGCCCTAGAAAGTAGTGCTATCATGCCTTGTGCTAATACTGATACAGAAAATATTGCGAGACACGCGGCGACCAATCTAGTATTTTCCCAAGAAAAAGAACCTGAGCCGAGTATCACACGGACTATTTGCGCACGTACGACAATAAAAAGAAAAATAACTGGCAGTGACCAAAATACTATAGCTCGTGCTGCGGACTTTAAATGTTTTCTAAATTCTTCAATTTTCCCAGCAGAAATTGACTTGGTCAGAGTAGGAAAAGCTGCTACAGCATATGATACACCGATTATATTCAAAGGAACTGATTGCAGGTTTAATGAAAGATTAAAAATAGAAATAGATCCACCCTTCAAAAAAGAAGCGAGCGATATAATCGCTATTAAAGCTATGTTGTTAAAAGAAAGTCCCAATGTGCGAGGAAGAGATGTCATGGCCACTCGTTTAATTTCTTTAAAGTTTATAGCAAAAATAGAAGAAGAAAACCTTGGAGCAAAACCACAACTATAAGAAGCTATAGCTTGTACACTAAAATGCATAAGAGCTCCTAAGACCACCCCTAGAGCTAAGCCGTAAATACCAAAAATTGGATAGAAAAATATTACACCTGTGATTATACCAGTGTTGTAAAGAATTGGGCTAAGTGAATAAATAAAGAATTTACGAAAAAGCTGTGTGACTGTACCGAAAAGATTTGAAAGCCCCATCAGTATAGGAGAAAGTAGCATTATTCTTGAAAGTATTATCAATTTATCTTGCATCTCTCCTGTAAAACCAGGAGCTATGATAGACACGAGTATGGGCATAAGGAAAAATATTATAGTAGAAATCACTATAATTGAAAGAAAAAAAACTGTAAAAATATCATTTAGAAATTTTTGAGCTTTCAGAGTCACCTTGCCATCATCCATTTTTTCAACAATAAAAGGTATAAGTACTGTGATTGATGCTAGAGATGCGACAGAAATAAAAATTAAATCAGGTATACGAAAAGCCGCATAATAAGCATCCAGATTTGAAGAAGGACCTATAAAATAAGCTATTGACCTATCACGAAATAGTGCCAATACCTGAGAAAGAAAGGCAAAGAAACCAAGTAAAAGTGCAGCCTGATTTACACTCCCATATTCTTTACTTAGAATTCTGAGAATCTTATTCATTTTTACTAGTTGTTTTGAGGAGTAGTATTTATCTCTGGAGTTTCTGCTGTAGAATTTCCATTTTTAAGCTTCTCAACATAATTTATCAAATCTTTATTTCCAGGAGATAGGGCTAGGGCTTTTTGAGCGTAAGATACAGCTTCAGCAGTATTGCCCTCTGTTTTTAAGATTTGAGACATAGCTACAAGTGCTTCTATGTAATCTGGCTTTAATGTAAGAGCTGTGTTTGCATACTCTTTTGCATCTTTCTTTTTCTCAAGAGCAATAGATACATTCATAAGGATTAACTTTATTCTTGGGTTTGCTGGATTTAGCTCTGAAGCTTTTTGGAAAGTTTCTAGAGCTTTAGGATAACCATCTTTGACACCTATTACTCCTGCTGTCTGGAACACGGAACCTAGAGCTTGGTAATTTAGATAATTTTTTGGATTATAATTTATAGCTACTTGTGCACCATTTATCGCTTGATCTAAGCTATTTTGTAATTCAGCTTTATCTGCTTCTGATAAATCAGAAGAATTTTTAGAAATTATAGAATTTAATTTCAATAAATATACTTGAGAATATGCTCGGAAATACAAATCATTTGGATTCAATGCTAGGGCTTTCTTTATATTTAGCTCTGCATCTTCAATCTTTGAGGCAGACAATGTCTTTGTAAAGTAAGGTATAGACAAGAAACGTTGGATATATTTGAATCCTAAAGCAGCAGTGACAATCATTACTATAATAAGAGCAAGCATGAAGATAAATGTCTTTCTATGGTCATTCAAGAAAGAAATTGAAATTTCTCCATCCTTGCGACTAGAAGACACTAATCCTATAAATACTCCTGCGAAAATCATTGAAAGTAGGAATATAACTGAACCTGTGAAGTAAAAGAAAGATGAAACAAATAAATAAAGAGATAGGAAAAAGAAAGACATTGTCTCTAGATTTATATTATTTTTAATACTAAAGAATAGCCATTTTACACCAGAGAATATAAATATTGCGAAAAAGGCAAGCCAAGCTAATAGACCTATTATTCCAGTAGTAGCAACAAATGTAGGTATTAATCCAAAACCAGAATTAAATGAGAAATCCCAAAACTGACTACCGTTTATTTGTGTAGGTTTGTAGAGCGCCCAAGCATCACCAAATCTGTTTGGACCAATACCAAAAATTGGATTGTGTGCAATTACAGATTTTGTGACTGACATAGTAGATACTAGAGAAGGGCTGACTTCGTTGTTTAGTATCTTTAATTTTGTTGGCAAAATACCACCTACAATGTCAGAAGACATAAAGAAGAATAAACATACTAAGACTATGCCAAATGAAAACATGGGGAAATGTATTTTTGCGCCCTCTTCTTTTTGCTTGCTAGAGTTTATAGAAATCTTATAGATAAATATGAGCATAGCGAAAACACCCAATATTTCCCATATAAATACAAAGTTTACTGCGGCAATCATCACTAGAGCTAGTACATTCAAAGCTCCAAGTATCAATTTCAATTGTTTAGGAGTTTTGAAAAATTCAATTACAAAAAGAGAAGCTACTACCATGAAACCTGCGAAAATTCCTAGAGCATTCCAAGAGCCCAAAACATTATCTATGTTGTTATTTAAAATTCCAAAAGATAAGACCTTTGGGAAAAATAGGTGTGCAAATTGAAATACTAATAAGACAGCAGAAGAAAGTATTGTTCCAAATAAAACAAGTCTAGCATTCTTTGGATCACGGAAAGAAATAGCGGCCATTAACATCAAAACAAAACCAGCTAGAATAAACCAAAAAGTGCCAACGTCTAGCAAAGTACCAAATAAAGACACACTTGATGCGCCTCCAAAAATAGATGACAAAAAAACTGCTACTACCACTACACCCCCAGCTAATAGAGAAGCTGATTTAGGAATATTTATTTCTCCGTCAAAAAATCTTGCTACAATCCAGAAAATTACAGAAATGATGGCTCCAAGAACTAGAAATAAACCCTTACTTGCTTCCACTGGAATATTTGTGAAAGGTAAGAAAAAAATTGGCAATAGAACTACTACTAATAACGATGATAAAAGTGACAATTTACCTACTATTTTTGAATTCATACCTCATATTATACTACAAACTAGACTACGATGTTAAGAATTTTCCTGGGGATAAAAATGTATCTCTTATTTTTGCCTTCTATCCACTTCTTTACCTCGGGTATTTCTTCTGCTATTTTTACAGCGTCGCTCTCTTTTATGTCTGCATTTGCTTTAAATTGTCCTCGCACCTTACCATTTACCTGTACTACTATATTTACTTCTTCTTGTTTTATTTTTGACTCGTTAAAAACTGGCCAAGGTTCATGGTGAATAGTTTTCTTGTGTCCAAGCATGTTCCATATTTCTTCTGTCATGTGTGGAGCAAAAGGAGAAAGTAATTTTAAGAATATTTCATATTCTTCTTTTGATATTTTTTCTAATTTTTCATTCTCATTTATAAAAATCATAAGCGAAGAAATAGCCGTATTAAATTTCATTGCTTCAATATCTTCAGAAACTTTTTTTATTAATTTTTGAATTCCATTTTCATTATAATTTTTATTTTTTTCTACTTTAGATTGTAAATTCCACACTCTCTCTAAAAATCTTCTTGGGCCAATTATTGCATCATCACTCCAAGCTACTGCTTGGTCAAATGGACCCATAAACATCTCATATACGCGCAATGTATCAGCACCATAGATTTTCACTATTTCGTTTGGATTTATTACATTACCTAGGGATTTAGACATCTTTACTCCCCCTTCGCCAAGTATCATGCCGTGGCTTGTACGCTTCATATATGGCTCAGGTGTAGGCACGAGCTTTAAATCGTATAGGAATTTATGCCAAAAACGAGAGTATAAAAGGTGGAGCGTAGTGTGTTCATTGCCTCCATTATACCAATCTACTGGTGTCCAATATTTTAAGTTTTTCTTGTCTGCAAAAGCTTTTTTATTTTTAGGATCTGTATATCGTAAATAATACCAAGAACTTCCAGCCCAATTTGGCATAGTGTCTGTCTCTCTTTTCGCAGGAGCTTTACACTTTGGACATTTTACATTTACCCATTTTGAAATATTTGCGAGCGGGGATTCACCACTATCTGTAGGTTGATAATTTTTTACTTTAGGTAATTCCACAGGTAAATCTTTTTCTGGTACAGGTACCATGCCACACTTGCCACAATGAATTACAGGAATAGGCTCACCCCAGTATCGTTGACGAGAAAAAACCCAGTCACGAAGCTTAAAGGTGGTCTTTCTTTTTGCAAAACCTTTTTTAACAAGCCAATCAGCTATATCATTTCTAACTTCACTCACCTCTCTGCCTTTAAACTCTGCAGGTTCATTTAGTATTCCATTTTTTATAGGTTTACCATTCCCTCGTAAGTTCCTCCAATCATTGAGCATTGCATCTATCTTCATGGTTTTTTCTATTTCTTCAGGTGATAACCATCTTATTTCATGATTTTCTTTTTCTTCTTCACTTAGTTCTTTATGTTCTCCATTTTCTAGTTCAAAATAAAAATTTGAAAAATGAACTGAGCGATTTTCTTTTTTAGGAACATGGTAAAAAATACTGTGAGAGCGAGAAAATTCTTTTTTAAATTTTAAATTAATATAACCAGTTTCTTCTTGAATTTCTCTAACTGCTGCTTCTTTTGGATCTTCTCCTTTTTCTACTCCCCCAGTTATAAATGTGACCCAATCAGCTTTTTTCCAAAATAAAACTAAATATTTATCTTCGCTCCAATGTTTGACTATGGCATGTATGGCATTTCTCTCTACTATTGGACCAGGTTGTAACTCACTATGGAATACTGGCTCTATTACTTCTTTTAATTTTATATTGAATTTTTTAGCAAAAATAAAATCACGCTCATCGTGTGCAGAGCATTTTACAATTCCTGTTCCATAATCTTTTAATGCAAAACTTGCTACCCAGATAGGTAAATCTCCATTACCAAGTGGATCTATCGCATATCTACCTGTAAAAATTCCATCTACATCTTTGTATTCTTCTCCTTGTTTTAATCTTTTTTGAATAATTTCACTAGCCTTCTTTAATACTGAATCTTTTTCTTTTACACCTTCGAGAAGTTTTGGTAAAAGTGGGTGATCTGGAGCAATAGCAAAAAAAGTGTCAGCATAACATGCTTCAAAATGCGCAGAAAAAGTTTCTACAGTCATATCTAAATCCTTTACCTTAGCAGAAAATATTAATCCTTCGGATTTACCTATCCAATTTCTTTGTCCCAATTTTATCTGTGGTAAATAATTTACATCATCTAAATCTTTATGTAATCTCTCGGCATATTTTGTGATTGCTAGCATCCACTGCTCTTTGTCTCTCTTTTCTACTATCGTCCCGCATCTCTCACAACACCCATTTATCACCTCTTCATTGGCGAGACCTATCTTATCTTTTGGACACCAATTGATAGTCATCTTAGCTTTATAAGCTAAACCTTTTTTTAAGAATTGTAAGAAAATCCACTGTGTCCATTTATAATATTTTGGATCAGTAGTATTTATCTCTCTTGACCAATCAAAAGAAACACCAAGAGATTGTATTTGCTGTCTAAAGGTATCAGTATTTTTCTTTGTGACGACTCGTGGATCTTTTCCTGTTTTAATTGCAAAGTTTTCTGTAGGTAGACCAAAGGCATCCCAGCCTATAGGATAAAGGACATTGTAGCCTTCCATTCTTCTTTTTCGGGAAATTACATCCATGCCTATGTATGGTCTAGGATGTCCTACGTGTAGTCCTTCACCTGATGGGTAAGGGAATTCTATGAGAGTAAAATATTTTGGTTTTTTAGAAATTTTCTCTGCGTGGTAAGTCCCCTTTTTCTCCCAAGTGTTTTGCCATTTCTTTTCAAGTTTTTTATGGTCGTATTTCTTCATATATTCTCATAATACTCAAAAAGTGACCTATTTGCAAAAGATAATTTTATTATCTTATTGGTACAGGCTTTGAATATAGATCAGGATTTATTACATTTTTAAAACAGTAGTGTCCAGCAGGATGAGTCCATGTTTGATATCCTGGGTACGGAATTGTATAAGTTTCAGGATTAGCTACTGGTAATTCTTTATTAAATTCTGCACAAAGATTATAATTTCTTTCATCTATTTTCTCATACTCATAAGGAAGATTACTTTGTGGGTCAGACAAAACAATGCCATATCCTTCAGCAGCAGCCTCTGTAATTGTCACAGGTAAAACTCCTTTTTGGCTGTAATAATTTTCAATTGAAAATTTTATATCTGTTAAATCATTTACTTTTCGTTCATCGTACCTATATAATTTTTGTGTACGAGGTGAGCCTAGTATTGCAAAACCAGAAATGATAGCACCCAACACTAAAACTCCCGCAACCACTCTCCAGATAACTCTAGATTTTGATGTGAGTTTGTTTGTAATATCAGATATATAGTATGTAAACACACAGCCAGCCACCACAAATACAGCTAGTATTTTTAACAAAAAACCAGCAGTGAGCTCTTCACCATCTATGAAATAATACAATACCATAGTCAAATCTATCGCCACAGCTAGGCCAGAAAAAAACAAAGTAATATAAGTGAGCCATTTATGGATACCTAGATTTTTTTTATCAGGATCTACTGTATATTCTTTCTCAAGCAAATACATTAATAAAATAAAAATTGGAGAAAATATTATCAGTGTAGCTACTTGCCAGCTGATAGATTGCCCACTAATCATATAATTGTAACCACTATTTATCTGGGGATACACATTATTTATTACTGTAAAAAATAAATCAATGAGAGCACCCACTAAAACATACAATGAGACTATTGCGCCTAAGTTTATAAAAAAATCTTTTGCATTTCCACTTGTTTTTGTTTGTGTTTCCATATAGAAAAGTATATCATATAAATATTAGACAATAAATGTAAAAATTTATGAACAATAAACTGGATGATTTTTCAAAAAAATTAACTGCCGCCATCGGATCTACTACTTCACTAATACTACATAGTATTTTTTTTGTGGGTATTTTTAGCCTTGGAATCTTTGGTTTTAGTACCTCAGATATTTTACTCATCCTGACCACTGTAGTATCACTAGAGGCTATATATCTCTCAATATTTATCCAAATTACAGTAAATAGACAGAGTAAAGAATTGGAAGAAGTCTCCGAAGACATTGATGAAATTCAGAAAGATGTGGATGAAATTCAGAAAGATGTGGATGAAATTCAAGAAGACGTGGAAGAAATTTCTGAAGACGTTGAAGAAATCCAGGAAGACGTGGAAGAGATTTCTGAAGATGATGAAGGGGAAGAAAGAGAAGAAAAAATAGAGGCAGATAAATTTAAACATATTGAAAACACTCTGCAGTCTCTACTTGAAGAAATCTCTAAACTGAAAAGCAATAAAAATACTCCGAAAACAGTAGCAAAGAAAGCCACAAAAAAATCTAAATAATTAGACTAAGAATTCTATTACATCTCCATCTTGGACGATGTATTCTTTGCCTTCTGTGCGTACTAGTCCACGCTCACGAGCCACTTTATATGAGCCACATTCAAGTAGGTCTTTCCAGTTTATGACCTGAGCACGTATAAATTTCTCTTTAAAATCATTGTGTATAGAACGGCCTGCTTCAGGAGCTGTAGCATCTCTTTTTGTAGTCCATGCACGAGTCTCATCTTCTCCTGTGGTAAAGAAAGTAATAAGATTTAATAAATCATAACTAGACTTTATAAGATTATCCAAGCCGGTACCAAAAATTGCATCTACTTCTAGGTGTGGGCCGGGAAGCTGTGATATAAAATCTTTTTTTACATTTTCAGCAACCTCAGAAGTATTTAATACATATAGCGTTGGTTTTTCTATTTTAGCTTCTTTGAGTTCAAAATTTATAACTTCAATATCAAAAAGTGGGTCTACTTTATTATGTACATGTATCATATCTTTGTCTTCAAAAATGCGAACCACTTCCAAGATAGCATCTACTTCGCGTATATGTGACAAAAATTTATTTCCAAGTCCAGCACCAGTAGATGCCCCTTTTACGAGCCCAGCAATATCTACAAATTCTACTACTGCAGGGATGGTCTTTTTTGATTTACTCATAACTGATAATTTTTCCAATCTCTCATCTGGCACAGGCACAATTCCCACAGATGGATCGATAGTACAGAAAGGGTAATTTTCAGCTGGTACACCTTTCTTGGTAAGTGCATTAAAAAGCGTGGACTTCCCCACATTTGGCAAACCTACAATTCCTACACTTAATTTAGACATAGAGAGAATATAGCAGAATTTTAGATAAAAGTCAG
>CAYREQ010000002.1:0-137685 GCA_964423445.1 uncultured Candidatus Saccharibacteria bacterium
GTTCGGGCGGGTTGTGTTTTTTTAGAAAAGCATTACAATACAAACATGGAAATTTTGGGTAAAATCTTTGGAAATGGAGCTCGAGTAAAAATAATGAGATTATTTTTACTTAATAAAGGTGACAGTTTTAAAAGTAAAGACGTCGCAAAAAGGAGTCGAGTAAATTCTAGTATTACGAGCAAAGAAATAAAGCTTCTTTCTTCTGTAGATTTTATAAAAAAGCGTTCAAGTACATCTGCTGAATGGATTTTTAATCCTTTATTTAAATACACTAGAGAATTTGAAGATTTGCTTATAAGCTCAGATAGCTTGAATAAGCAAACTGTATTGGATAACTTTAAAAAGGCAGGAAAAGCTAAACTTATCGTAGTCTCTGGAATTTTCATAAAAAATGAAGATAGTAGGGTAGACCTTCTTATAGTTGGGGATAAAATGAAAAGAAATAAGATAGAAGAGGGTGTACGTAAGCTCGAGGCAGAAATAGGCACAGAGCTAGTATATGCAGTATTTGATACAAAGGAATTTATATATAGATTAAATATGTATGACAAGCTAGTACGAGACATTTTAGATTTTCCACATGAGGTTATCTTGCAAAGCAAGGGGTTTTTGGAGTTATCCACACAAGGCCTTAAAAACACTATAAAATAGCTTATAATGTATATATGACTTTTATAAGGTCGAAACTTAAAAGGTTCTTTTATTAATTAATTAATTTTTTATTATGAATAATATTTGGCTTACATGGGGTGAAGTTTTTAATGCATCACTTCAAGATTTGTGGTGGGGCTTGGTTCAATTTGCTCCAAAGCTTATAATAGCTATCGTTTTCTTTATAGTTGGTTGGGTTCTAGGTAATTTGATTGCTAAAGCTTTTGAACAAGTTTTCAGTACTTTAAAAATAGACAGTCTATTAAAGACTATAGGTGCAGATGATTTCTTTAGAAAGGCTGGTATGAATCTAAATACTGGTCGTTTTATCGGACAAGTTGCAAAATGGTTTGTAATCATTGTTTTCCTTCTACCATCTCTAAATCTAGTAGGATTAACTGATATATCATCTTTCTTGCAATACAGCGTATTAGGTTTCTTACCTAGAGTTGTAGTAGCTGCATTTATATTGATAATTGCTACAGTTTTGTCTGAAGCTCTATCAAAAGCTGCGACAGCAGGAGCAAAATCTATGGGCTTGAGCTCTGCAAATATGCTCGGTGCTGTAACTAAGTACGTTATCTGGGTATTTGCCTTTATAATAGCACTTGGCCAGCTAGGAGTAGCAGAGTACTACATGAGTGTTCTTTTCACTGGAATAATAGCAATGCTTGCACTAGGTGGTGCTCTTGCTTTTGGTTTGGGTGGAAAAGACCATGCTTCTAGACTTATCTCAAAGATAGGAGGGGAGATGTCACAAAGAGATTAATTTTATTTAAAAGGACAAAAACAGCCTCAAATCCACATGGATTTGAGGCTGTTTTCCTTATTGTTGATCAAGGCCAATATGCATATTTGACAATGTTTTTTATTCTGTTAGTATGTAAGTAACTGCACTTTTGGCAGTTTTTCTATTGTTTAATTGTGTTTAATTAATTATTAGTTATTTCCCGCTAAGCGGGGGCATTAGTAATTAAGCCTTAGCGACTGGTTGTCGTACGCTTAGTCTTAATTATTAAAACAAAAATATGGCAGAAGAATTTAAAAGAGATAAGCCACACGTAAATGTGGGAACAATCGGTCACGTTGACCACGGTAAGACTACTTTAACAGCTGCGATTTTGAACGTACTTAATTTGGCTGGTAAAACAGTTCGAATGAAGGATGTTAGTCAGATCGACAATGCTCCAGAAGAAAAGGCTCGTGGAATTACAATTAACATTTCTCACAATGAGTATGCTACTGACGCTCGTCACTACGCTCACATTGATGCCCCAGGACACGCTGACTACATTAAAAACATGATCACAGGTGCCGCTCAAATGGACGGTGCTATTTTGGTGGTTGCTGCTCCAGATGGTCCAATGCCACAAACTCGTGAACACGTTCTTCTTGCAAAACAAGTTGGTGTTCCAAAGATTATCGTATTCCTAAACAAGTGCGACATGGTTGACGACAAAGACATGATTGACTTGGTTGAAGAAGAAATCCGTGAACTTCTAACAGCTCAAGGTTTTGATGGCGCAGGTGCTCCGGTTATCCGTGGTTCTGCTCTAAAAGCTCTTGAAGCTACATCAGCAGATGATGAATGGGCAAAGAAAATTCTTGAACTTACAAACGCTCTTGATACTTATATCCCAGTTCCTGAAAGAGATGTTACAAAGCCTTTCCTTATGCCTGTTGAAGACATATTCTCAATCGAAGGCCGAGGTACAGTGGTAACAGGAAAGATTGAAAGAGGAGTAGTAAAGGTTGGAGAAGAAGTAGAAATAGTTGGAATCAAAGACACTCAAAAGTCTGTGGTTACAGGTATTGAAATGTTTAACAAAAACCTACAAGAAGGTATGGCTGGAGACAACGCTGGTATCTTGCTACGAGGTCTTAAGAAAGAAGACATCACTCGTGGACAGGTTCTATGTAAGCCAGGTACTACAACTCCACACGACAACTTTACTGCTGAGATTTATGTATTAAAGAAAGAAGAAGGTGGAAGACACACTCCTTTCTTTAAGGGATACAAGCCTCAATTCTACATCCGTACTACAGACGTTACAGGAGATGTGACATTAGCCGAAGGTACAGAGATGGTAATGCCTGGAGATACAGTAAAAATTACAGTTAAATTAGTTACTCCTGTCGCACTTGAAGAATCACAGAGATTCGCAGTTCGTGAAGGAGGAAAGACTGTCGGAGCTGGAGTAGTTACTAAAATCATCGCTTAAATAGATAATTGAGTTAAAAAAAGTTCTTTCATGAAAACAACAGAAACAAAAGTAAAAAAGCCAAAAGTGGCTAAACCTGCAGTACAAAAAATACCAAAGGTAGCCAAGACTAAAACTTCTAAAAAAGAGAAGGGTGCTTCCGACAATGTTGTATTACGTATTCGAGTACGCGCATATGAATCTAAAATCATAGACGCTTCTGTAAAACAAATCATGGATACAGCTACTCGTTATGATGCGACTATTGTCGGACCAGTACCTCTACCTACTGAAATCAAAAAATACACAGTAAACCGTTCAGCTTTTATCTACAAAAACGCTAGAGAACAATTTGAAATCAGAGTACACAAAAGACTGATTGATATTGTAAATCCTTCCCCAAAAACAATTGAGGCTCTTACTAATTTGTCACTTCCTTCTGGAGTTGATATTGACGTAAAGATGCTATAAAAATAATTTTATGAAATTTATTTTAGGAACAAAAGAAAATATGACAGAATACTTCTCCGAAGACGGGGTAGTATTTCCTGTAACTATAGTTTCTGCTGGCCCAGTTGTGGTTTCTAGGGTTTTCACAAAAGATAAAGATGGTTATGATTCTGTGCAAGTTGGTTTTGGCACTCAAAAAGAAAGTAGAGTTACAAAGAGCCGAGCTGGAGCAATGAAAGGAGCTTTCTATAAACACTTAAAAGAATTTAGAATAAAAAACGGAGAAAAAGTAGATCTAAAAGAAGGAGACAGTATTGATGTATCTGCTTTTGAACCAGGAGATAAGATAGTCGTTTCTAGTGTTTCAAAAGGTAAGGGTTTTCAAGGTGTTGTAAAGCGCCATGGATTCTCTGGAGGTCCACGTACACACGGTCAAAAACACTCAGAGCGAGAGCCTGGAAGTATCGGTGGAGGACTTAGAACACACGTTCCAAAAGGAATGAGAATGGCAGGAAGAATGGGATCTGATCGTATAACACAAAAGAATTTGAAAGTTGTTTTTGTAGATAAAGAAAACAATATTATGCTTGTGAAAGGAGCGATCTCAGGCAGACGTGGAACTTTAGTTGAAATAACTGGTAAATAATAATATGCAAGCAAAAATATACAACCAAAAAGGAGACGTAGCTGGGAATATAGATTTACCTGCAAAAGTTTTTGGCGCAAAATGGCGTAGTGATTTGGTGCACCAAGTAGTAGAAGGGATGCGCTCAAACAAGCGTGCTGGTACTGCGGATACAAAGACTCGTGGAGAAGTTCGTGGAGGAGGTAAAAAACCTTGGAAGCAAAAAGGTACAGGACGCGCTCGTCACGGATCATCTCGCAGTCCTATCTGGGTTGGTGGAGGAGTCACTCATGGACCACTTGCAGAAAAGAACTACAAGAGAAAAATTTCTAAAAAAATGCGTGCGCAAGCATTGTTCTCAGTACTTTCTCGTAAACTAAAAGATAATGAAATAATTTTTGTTGATACACTAGCACCTACAGATATAAAGACTAAGGCAGCTGTTGAAGTAGTAAAGAATTTGTCTAAAGCAAGTGGCTTTAAGACACTTTCAACTTCAAAGAAACCTAGAGCACTTACTGCTTTGTTTGGACGAAGTGAAAAGACAGAAAAGAGTTTTAGAAATATTCCATCTTTGGATATAGTATTTTTGAAGAATTTAAATCCTTTAGATGTATTAAATCGTAAATACCTTTTAATAGAAAACCCAGCAGAGGCTGTAAAATTCCTTGAATCAAGAGGTTAATTTATAAAACAAAAAGATGAAAAATTTACACATAATTAAAAATCCTAGAATTACTGAAAAAGCATCTGTAGCGATGGAGAGTAATTCTTATATCTTCAATGTCAGCGACGATGCAAATAAGACAGAAATAAAAAAGGCAATTTTTGCACTTTACAAAGTTCACCCAACAAAAGTAAACGTCTTACCTATACCAAAGAAAGAAATTTTTTCTAGAGGTAAAAAAGGTGTACGTGGGGGAGGACGAAAAGCTGTCGTTTATTTAAAGGCTGGAGATAAAATAGAAATTATTTAGTTATAAAAAGGAGTTTACAAAGAAATGAAAAAATATAAACCTACAAGTAAATCAAGGAGACAAATGACGAATATCAATTACCGTGATATTTTGACTAAGACTACTCCTACAAAGTCACTGACTCATGGATTCAAGCGTTCTGTCGGACGAAACAGTGCTGGACGTATCACTATGCGACACAAAGGTGGTGGACACAAGCGTCTTTTCCGAGAGGTGGACTTTTTATATAACAAAAAAGATATTCCAGCAAAAATAAAATCTATAGAATACGACCCAAACCGTTCAGCATTTATCGGTCTTGCTGTATACAAAGATGGAGAAAAGAGATATGTGATATTACCACAGACAGTAAAACCAGGAGATGATTTTCTTGTATCTGAGAAAGCTCCACTTACACCAGGAAACAGACTACCATTAAAAAATATTCCAGTTGGAACATTTATTTACAATATTGAATTAAAGCCAAATGGTGGTGCAAAAGTAGGACGAGGCGCAGGAGTATTTGCTCAAGTAGTAGCAAATGACAAAGGATATACAAATATAAAAATGCCTTCTTCTGAAGTTCGAAAGGTAAATGAAAAATGTTTTGCTTCTATTGGCTCTGTGTCAAACGAAGAACACTTTTTGGAAAACTATGGTAAAGCTGGACGAAGTCGCTGGAAGGGTATACGTCCTACAGTCCGAGGTACAGCCATGAATCCTGTAGACCACCCATACGGAGGAGGTGAAGGACGACAAGGCCGAGGTACAAAGAGACCAAAGACTATGTGGGGTAAAGTGACTGGTGGCCGAAAGACCAGAAGTCCAAAGAAATATTCAAACGTATTCATCGTTTCTCGCCGAAAGACAGGAAAGAATAAATAAAAAATTAAAAAACACAGAGCATACAAGCTCTGTGTTTTTCGTTGTGTTATTTTATTTTTATGGTATAAATTTAAATGGATTGTAATTTAATCCCATCTTAAACTACTTAGGAGATAGTCGAATGGCAAAACAGCACACTTCTTCGCATGTTGCGAGGAAGGCACACGAGCACGTTTCAAAAAGAAGGGAAAAATTCGAAAACTCGAAAGACGAATTTGCCGATGACCTTAAAAAGTCAAACCGCAGAGATCGAGGGGGAAAAAAGAAAAACAGAAGGTGGTAGCAGGATGAAAAAAGAAATTCCAGAAACGGACGCCGATACACGAAAAAATCGGTCTAAAACAAATCTCCGGACTCCTCGCAAGAGACGTACCGGTCGCCCCAATCACTAATCTGGTTAATTAGCCAGAGAAAATAGCTCGTCGTATTCCGGCGGGCTATTACTATTTTTACTCGTTATTTTTTGGTATACTGTGCTTATGACATGGGCATTTAAAAGACAGATTTCTTATGTGGCTATACTTATATTGTTTTTTGGAGCTTTCGGATTTTTGATAATCTATCCTAGGTTTAATGTAGCTCCTACTTGTACAGATAATAAACAAAATGGCCTAGAGACAGGTATAGATTGCGGAGGTATGTGTGCACGAGCTTGCATGAATCAAGTAGATCAAATATCAATAATTTGGTCTAGAATTTTCAAAGTTGTCCCTGGGCGTTATAATGCAGTGGCTTATCTAACTAATCACAATAAAAATACAGCTATAGAAAAAATAAGTTATAGGTTTCGTTTTGCAGATGAAAATAATATTTATATAGGTAAGCGTGAAGGTACTACTTATGTACCTCCGTCTGGAAATTTTGCAGTTTTTGAACCAGCGATAGATATGGGTAATTCTACTCCTGTGTATGTGTCTTTTGAATTTACTCAAAATCCAGTCTGGGTTTTTGTACCAGAAGAAAAAATGAATCAAGTAAAAATATTTGCTTCAAATATAAATTTATTTGACGCAGACACAAAGCCACGACTATCTGCAGTTTTAAAAAATAATTCTCTGTTTTCTGTGCCCGATGTAAATGTCATAGCTATTTTATATGATTCTCTGGGTAATGCAGTATCAGCTAGCCGTACTTATGTAGATGTTTTGAAAGCTGAAGAAAGTAAAGATTTAAATTTTACTTGGCCAGAACCTTTTGATAAGACTGTGGTGAAACAGGAAATAATTCCTATTTATAATATCTTCTCAGTAAAATTAAAATAAATGGCAGAAAAGGTAATAAAAAGAATAGATTGGCTTTTAGTTCTTTTTATACTTCCTATAATTTTAGCTGGACTAGTCACAATGAAGAGCTTTTCGGCTTTGGAGGGAGGTAGTGTTTTTTTTAATAAACAAATTATCTGGGTGGCTGTTTCTTTTTTGGTTTTCTTTGTGTGTTCTTTTATAGACTTTAGATTTTTAAAGAGAACAGATGTCCTCGTCTCTATTTTTCTTTTTGCTTCATTTATTTTGTTTTTATTATTTGTTTTGGGGCATGTATCAAATGGAGCAAAAAGCTGGTTTAACTTTAGCTATTTTTCTTTTCAACCAGTAGACATGATGAAATTGGTTTTGGTCTTAATTTTAGCCAAATATTTTTCTAGGCGTCACGTAGAGATAGGGGATATAAAACATATATTTATTTCTGGATTCTATGCTTTTGTTCCTTTAGTTTTAGTTTTACTACAGCCAGATTTTGGTTCAGCGATGATTATCGGTTTTATATGGCTTGGTATGGTATTAGTCTCTGGCATTAGAAAGACACATCTTTTTTTAGTTTTTGCTGGAGGGTTATTAGTCTTTTTATCACTTTGGTTTTTTGTTTTTGCGCCGTATCAAAAGGCTCGTATTATGAATTTTATAAACCCACTCGCTGATATGCATGGCACAGGGTATAATGCTCTTCAGTCCACTATCGCTGTAGGCTCAGGTCAAATTTTTGGTAAAGGTCTTGGATTCGGTACACAATCAAGATTAAAGTTTTTACCAGAAGCACAGACTGATTTCGTCTTTGCGGCTTTTTCTGAAGAGTGGGGTCTCATAGGTAGCCTACTAATACTAGTATTGTATTCTTTGGTAATTTGGAGAATTCTTTACAATACGACTCTGGGTTCTTCCAATTTTGAAATTCTTTTCGGCATGGGAATGGCTATATTTTTTATGAGTCAAATATTTATAAATGTGGGTATGAATATAGGTATAATGCCTATCACTGGTATACCACTTCCTTTTATGAGCTATGGAGGTTCACACTTACTTACTGAGTTTGCCGGGCTAGGAATTTTGATGAGTATGCGCAGATATTCTAGAATTGCTCATAGAGATCAAATGAAAAATGAATTTTTAGGTATTTAATTTTTAATATAAATTTATGGAAATAATTGATGGGAAAAAATTAAGAGAAGAAATTTTAGTTAAAATAAAAGACGAAGTCGCGTCATTGCCTTTTGTGCCTGTTTTTTGTGATGTATTAGTCGGTGATGATCCTGCATCTATGCAATACGTAAAGATGAAAGGGAATACTGCAGTATCAGTGGGTATCAAATTTCACAGTGCAAATTTTCCAGCAACTATAAATACGGAAGAATTGGTAAAAGAAATAAAATTGTTAAACGAAATACCAAACATGTGTGGAATCATAGTACAGCTACCGCTACCAGCACATTTAGATAAACAAAAAGTTTTAGATGCTATTGATACGCACTTAGACGTAGATTGTTTGGGTACAGTATCTAGTGGAAAATTTTATAATAATGAAAACCATATTGGCTTTCCTACAGCAGTAGCCTGTATGAATATACTAGATTCTATTAATTTGGATTTGAAAGAAAAGAACATAGTAGTCTTGGGGCAGGGGGCTCTCGTCGGTAAGCCTGTCACCGCATTACTAAAATTTAGAGGACTCAACCCAGAGATAGTTACTCGTACTACACCAAACAAAGAAGAAATAATAAAAAATGCTGATATTATAATTTCTGGTATTGGTCAGGGTAAATATATAAAAGGAGATATGGTAAAAAGGGGAGTAGTATTGATAGACGCCGGAACATCAGAAGAAAATACAGGCATGGGCGGAATAGTGGGGGATGTAGATCAAGACTCAGTGAGAGATGTAGCTAGTTTCATTTCTCCTGTACCAGGTGGTGTAGGTCCAGTCACCGTAGCTGTGCTTTTACAAAATGTTTTACAGGTAGCAAAAAATTCAAATGAATAACACAATTTTTTATTTTTTTTATAATTTAGCCCATCAGTCTTTATTTGTAGATAAGGCTATAGTTTTTTTTGCTGTATATTTTCCATATATAGTGATATTTTCAGCTGGAGTTTTTTTATTAATGCACCACGAAGTCTTTAAAGCTAAAAGCACTTTGCAAATACTTTTACAGAAAAAGAAAGAAATATTTGGAGCTTTTCTCACTGGAGCTTTTGCGTATTTATTGTCTTTTATTTTTAAATTATTTTTTCACACTGACAGACCTTTTGATTTGTTGGCTGGAGTCAAACCACTCTTCTTTCCGACAGATTATTCTTTCCCATCAGGGCATGCTACGTTTTTTTTCGGCTTAGCTTTCTCACTGTTCTTTAATCATAGGAATATAGGAATTATATTTCTCATCTTTGCATTTTTAATAAGCATTGCGAGAGTAATGGCAGGGGTGCATTTTCCGGTAGATATATTGGGTGGTCTTTTCCTTGGTTTTATTGTAAGTTTTGTAATTAATTTTATAAATAAAAAATGACTATAATACATACAATAATATTAGGTATAGTAGAAGGTTTGACTGAGTTTTTACCTATTTCTTCTACGGCTCACTTAGAGATAGCTCAACGTTTCTTAGGGATAGCTACAAGTGATTTTGTGAAAAGTTTTGAGATAGCTATCCAGCTCGGGGCTATCTTGTCAGTAGTGTTTTTCTACAGAAGGGAATTATTTGGCGCGTCTTTTTTATATGTTAGAAATATAATAATTGCTTTTATTCCCACTGGAGTTATAGGCTTTTTATTATATAAAATTATTAAATCGTTTTTACTTGGAAATATTTTTATCGTAGCTACTACGCTTCTCCTTGGTGGTTTATTTATAGTCATTTATGAATACATTACAAGAAATAAAATTGAGGAAAATTTAGACAGAAAAATTGAAAATCTTTCAGTCAAAGAATTATTAATCTTGGGTTCTGCACAAGCCTTGGCAGCTATGCCGGGTGTTTCTCGCTCTGGTGCAGTAATAATTTCTGGACGCATATTGGGATTACCCAGAACACTAATAACAGAATTTTCTTTTTTATTGGCAATCCCTACGATGTTTGCAGCTGTGTCATATGATTTATTAAAAACGGGAGTTTCTTTTACTGGGGGTAATTGGGCAAATATATTACTCGGTATGGTTGTTTCTTTTATAGTGGCTTTTGCAGTTATAAAATGGTTTTTGACATATATACAGAAACATTCCTTTGCTATTTTTGGTTGGTATAGAATAATTTTAGGACTTGCTTTATTGGCTATATTCTTATAGAATGCCCTTATATTTATGTGGAAAAAAGTAAAAAACATACTGACAAATAAACTCTTTAGAAAAGCTGTTCTAGCTCTTATTATGCTTGGTCTCGGCATAGGCGTAGGTCTTTTTGTTTTTAAAACAGAGCCAAAATTAAACAAGAATTTTGAAAATCAAAAAGAATTTTTCAAAAAACATCCTTTTCGTTTAGGTTTAGATCTTTCTGGTGGTACTCATCTTATATACAATGCTGATGTCAGTGCTTTGCCTGCAGGTCAAGAAGGTGACTCTATGGACGCACTTCGTGATATTATCGAACGACGTGTAAACCTTTTTGGTGTATCTGAGCCTGTAGTTCAAATACAACACGGCAGTATTATTTCTGGAGCAGGAGAGCAATTGATAGTGGATCTACCAGGGGTTACTGATGTGAAAAAAGCTACAGACATGATAGGTCAAACACCTCTTCTTGAATTTAAAATAGAAAGATCAAAAGATGAACCAATCACTTTGACTCCAGGCAAAGATGGAAAGTTAGATTTGGGAAGTATAAGCTTGGATCAACAATTCGTAGCTACTGACCTTACTGGTAGATATTTACAAAAAGCTACTTTGGAGTTTGATCCAAATACTCGTGAGCCAAGAGTAGGTTTGCAATTTGATGAAACTGGTACAAAACTTTTCGCTGATATTACAAAAGCAAATGTAGGTAAGAGGGTAGCCATTTATTTGGATGGTTTTTCTATTTCCTCACCTGTAGTAAGAGAAGAAATCAAAGATGGTAAAGCTGTAATTTCTGGACAATTTACACCAGTAGAAGCCAAGCAATTAGTAGGCCGTCTAAATTCTGGAGCATTACCTGTACCAATAACTCTACTATCTACACAAACAATAGGAGCTACGCTTGGCGACAGTGCAGTAAACGCTGGAGTCAAAGCCGCAATAATTGGATTTTTATTAGTAGCCCTATTCCTTATTCTTTGGTACCGCTTACCAGGACTAGTAGCTACATTATCACTTTGTATTTTCGTAGCTATAATACTAGCTTTGTTTAAACTTTTACCAGTCACTTTGACCGCTGCTGGTATTGCAGGATTCATCATATCTATGGGAATAGCCGTGGACGCAAATGTTTTAATCTTTGAAAGAATAAAAGAAGAATTACGTTCTGGTCGTACTATAAATGATGCAGTAAAATTCGGTTTTTCTAGAGCTTGGTTTTCTATTCGTGATTCTAATATTTCAAACTTCTTGACTGCAGTTATTTTATTCTGGTTTGGAACATCTTTGATAAAAGGTTTTGCACTTACACTAGGTATGGGAGTCATAGTGTCTATGTTTAGTGCTATTACTATCACACGAATTTTCTTATCAACGCTTGGTTTCATCGGAGAAGGTAAAGTAGCTAGATTTTTGTTTGGAAGTGGATTAAGTAAATAAAAAAATTATGTTTATAATAAAAAACAAAAAAATATTCATTATCATATCAATAGTATTAGTGGCTCTATCTTTTTTATCTTTGGTAGTATTTGGTTTAAATGTAGGTATAGACTTTAAGGGTGGGGCTCTATCAGAAGTAGTGTATGAAAACACTCGACCAATGCAAGAAGAGCTAAATGCTCCTTTGGAATCTTTGGGTTTTGGCCTTGTATTACTTCAACCTACAGGAGAAAAAGGTTACATTGTAAAGACTAGAGATTTGACTGACCCAGAGCACACTCTTTTACTAAAGACACTCTCAAACAACGATGAAAATGTTTTGACAGAAACAAGCTTTAATTCTATAGGGCCATCTGTAGGTCGCGAGCTTACTAGAAAAGCAATTATCGCTGTAATATTAATTTCTCTAGTTATAATTAGTTTCATAGCTTTTGCTTTTAGGGGAGTATCTAAGCAAGTTTCATCTTGGAAATACGGAGTGATAGCAATCATCACTCTCTTGCACGACGTCACTATACCTGTAGGAATATTTACTGTACTTACACATTTTTATGGAGGAGAGTTAGACACTCTTTTCATCGTAGCCATTTTGACCATTCTCGGTCTTTCTGTATCTGATACCATAGTTATCTTTGACAGAATAAGAGAGAACTTGAGAAACTTGCCATCTAATGCAAAAGTTCATTTTGACGAAATAGTAGGAAAAAGTTTAGAGCAGTCTTATGCTAGATCCATAGCTACTTCACTTACAGTAATTTTAGTATTACTAGCTCTATTCTTCTTTGGTCCTGTAAGTACAAAATACTTTGCTCTTATGCTCACAGCAGGTATGTTTTTTGGAACATACTCTTCTATTTTCTTAGCCTCACCACTTCTAGTCTGGGTGGAAGAGTGGCAAAAGAAGAATTAATATTTTTGCCATTTAATGGTATAATAATAATATGATGTACATATTTATAGGTATTCCGATACTTTTGGTTTTGTGGGTAGTATTTATTTATAATGGTTTTGTTACTTTAGTTAATCGTACTAAGGAAGCTTGGGCTGATATTGAAGTTCAACTAAAGCGTAGATATGATCTTATCCCAAATCTAGTAAACACTGTAAAAGGTTATGCTACTCACGAGTCTAGTGCTTTTGAAAATGTCACTAAGGCTCGCACTATGGCTATGGGGGCACAAGGACCTACAGGAGCTCATGCTGAAGCAGAGAATATGCTTACTGGAGCACTGAAGAGTGTATTTGCTATAGCTGAAGCCTACCCAGACTTAAAAGCAAATCAAAATTTCTTGGCTTTACAACAAGAGCTTTCTGACACAGAAAATAAAATTCAAGCTTCACGAAGATTTTACAATACAAATGTACGTGACTTAAACATTAAAATGGAATCTTTCCCATCAAATATTTTAGCGAAAATGTTTAACTTCTCTAAGATGGAATTCTTTGATTTGGCAGATAATGACGTTGCTCAAAATCCCGTAGAAGTAAAGTTCTAAATGTCTAGCCTATATACACAACAATCTAAAAATGTCACAAAAACATGGTTACTCATGACTGTGTTTTTTGTCGTAGTAATTTTATTTGGTTGGTTTTTTTCCTTCTATTACGGTAATCCAAATATATTATACTTGTTTGTAATTTTCAGTATTTTGATGAATGTATTTTCTTATTGGTTTTCAGATAAGATAGTGATAAAACTCGCTGGTGCAAAACCAGCAAAAAGGGAAGAGTATTTTGACTTATATACTAGTGTAGAGAATCTTTCTATTACTGCTGGGCTTCCTATGCCAAAAGTTTATGTCATAAAAGATGATGCACCAAATGCTTTTGCCACAGGTAGAGATAAAAACCACGCTGTAGTCTGTGCGACGACCGGACTTTTGGCAATCTTAGACAAGACTGAGCTCGAAGGAGTATTGGCGCATGAGCTTTCACATATTGGGAATAGAGATATGCTCTTATCTACTGTAGTAGTAGTCTTGGTTGGTTTCATTACTATTTTGGCTGATGTCTTTACTCGGTCTTTATTTTTTGGTGGAAACAGGGATAGTGATAATAAAGGTGCAGGCGTACTCATGATTATAGGTATTATTCTTTCAATACTTGCTCCAATTTTTGCTATGCTTATACAATTAGCAATTTCAAGAAAAAGAGAATTCTTGGCTGATGCTTCAGGTGCATTACTCACTCGTTACCCTGAAGGACTAGCAAATGCACTACGTAAAATTTCGCAATATAGTAAACCTATGAACCGTCAGTCAGGAGCGATAGCTCACCTATACATCTCAGACCCAAAAGGGTCAACAATGGGTAAAAAAGTGGCAGGACTTTTTGCGACTCATCCACCTACAGAGGACAGAATAAAGGCTTTGATTGGGTAGTAAATTTAAGGTATACTCTCTTATATGGATATAAAAGATGTGGAAAAGCTAGCAGAGCTTGCCAGAATTGAACTAGGAGAAGAAGAGAAAAAAACCATGCTAAACGATATGCAGGGTATTTTGAATTATGTAAAAATTATTGAGAATATTGAGACAGATAATTCAGCTGTAGATTATAAAACTTATAATGTATGGAGAGAAGATGAGGCAGATAAACGTGAGTTTTCTCCTGAAATTATTACAAAGCAATTTCCAGATTCACAGGATAATTTTTTGAAAGTTAAAAAAATATTAGGATGATTGATTTAAATACTTTAACAATTAAAAAAGCGAGGTTGTCACTAGATAACAAAGAATTCACTGCTACCCAATTAGCCCAAGCTTATTTGGACGAAATAAAAAAGAAAAATGGAGAGTTGAATGCTTATTTGGAAATTTTTGATGATGTTCTAGAACAGGCAAAGCAGGCTGATTTATTACTGGCAAAAGGTGAGAGCTATCCTCTCCTCGGTATACCACTTGCGATAAAAGATGTAATTCTTATACAGGGTAGAAAAGTTTCTGCTTCTTCAAAAATGCTAGAAAATTATGTAGCATCTTATGATGCCACAGTGATAAAAAAGTTAAGAAAACAAGGTGCAGTATTTTTAGGTAGGACAAATACTGATGAATTTGCGATGGGTGGATCTACAGAAAATTCAGCTTTTGGTGTAACAAAAAATCCGCATGATACAAATAGAGTAGCTGGTGGTTCATCAGGTGGCTCTGCTTCAGTAGTAGCAGGGAATTTAGCACTTGGAGCCTTAGGCTCTGACACTGGTGGCTCTGTGCGTCTTCCAGCTAGTTTTTGCGGTATCGTGGGGATGAAGCCTACTTATGGAAACACTTCTAGGTATGGTCTTATAGCCATGGGATCGTCTCTTGATTGTATTGGGCCAATTGCAAAAAACGCAGAAGATGCAGAAATAATATATACAGCTATAACAGGCTATGACGAATTAGATAGCACTAGTATCACCGATGCTATATATCCAAAGACTAAAAAAACAGATATGACCATCGGTGTGCCTTGGAGTTTGGTAAATATGGATGGAGTACATAAAGAAGTCAAAGAAAATTTTACACAATCTATAAAAAATCTTGAAAAAATTGGTTATAAGATAAAAGATATTTCTATAAAAAATTTAGAAATTGCTTTGGCTATTTATTATATTATTATGCCAGCAGAAGCATCTACAAACTTGGCTCGTTTTGATGGAGTGAGATATGGTCTACATAAAAATGGAAAAAATTTAATGGAAGATTATATGCAGACCCGTGCATCTGGTTTTGGCCCAGAGGTTCGTCGAAGAATACTACTTGGAACTTATGTATTATCTGCTGGATACTATGATGCTTATTATGGTAAGGCTCAAGTAGCTCGCAATATGCTAAAGAAAGAATTTGATAAAGCTTTTGAAGATGTAGATATTATAGCTACTCCTACTTCTACATATGTAGCTTGGAAAATAGGGGAAAAGAGTGATCCCATATCTACTTACCTTGAAGATATTTTTACTGTTACAGCTAATATAGTAGGAGTACCTGCTATATCTATACCTTCTGGCTTTACAGAAGTAGAAGGAAAAAATTTACCACTAGGTATTCAGTTTATGGCACCAAATGGCAGAGAAGACTTTATTTTTGATGTTAGTAAAAAATTTGAAAAGACTCGAGAATAGTAAAATGATATAATATTTTATATTTATGGAAACAGCAAACAATAGTATCACTGAGGGTACATTTCTAAGTTCTAAATATTTAGACCCTATATATTTATTTAATCATGGCTACGATTTTTTTCGAGACCTTTTTGCTTTTATAGTCGGAGCTTGGGGTGATATTTTGACTTTTTATTATTTTGCAGTTTTTTTCTTGGCGACTTTTTTCCTCTTTATAATTTTTTACTGCATTATTCGTCTTTTTGAAATTAGAAAAAAAGAACACGAGCATGTGCATCATGAGATTCATGAGTATGCACACTATATGGCAGAAAAAGAGAAAAAAGCTCAAGCAGGAGAGAGCGGCTCTTTAAACCCAAGATGGACGGAGACACTGACTTATCTTTTTTCAAACAATGAAGGTGATTGGAAACTCGCGATAATAGAAGCCGACAGCATGCTCGATAGTCTTATGGAACAACTAGGTTTTAAAGGAGAAAGCTTGGGGGAAAAATTAAAGAGTGCAGACCAAGGAAATTTTCGTAATCTTACCACCGCTTGGGAAGTACACACTATTAGAAATCGTATAGCTCACGAAGGCTCAGCTTATGTAATTTCACAGCATGAAGCAAAGAGAATAATAGCTCTTTATGAAAAGATTTTTCGTGAGTACGGATATATATAGTAGATTTTTCAATACTTTTCTTGTTGCCAAGGGCAAACCATAAAGCCGAAATAAACGGTTCGTTTTAATAGATAGTAATTACTTGTTGCGGGAGGCCGAATCGAACGGCCGTCTTAAGGTTATGAGCCTTACGAGATACCTCTTCTCCATCCCGCTATATTAGCTATATATTACCCCAATTTTTATTAAAAATCAAGCTTAATATAGTTTATATTTTGGTTTTGTTAAAATTTCACTAAAGGGTATAATATAAGACATGGAACAATTTTCACAAATGCAAATATTCTTTCTTATTTCATCAGTCGGCTTTGTAATTGTCTTTATTTTAGCATCTATTTTTTTATTCTATTTAATTACTACTATATATTCTTTGAGAAGAATAATTTTTAAAATAGAAAAAGGGATAGATAGAATAGGGGACACTACAAAAGATTTATTGGAAGATATGAGAGACAATATAATTTTTAAGTTTATTTTTGGTAGAAAGAAACGTCGCAAAGATTAATAATTAATAATTTATTTAATAAAATAATATGAAAAAACAAATGAAAAAAACTACAAAAAAAGGTATGTCTACAGGAAGCAAGGTGGCTATAGGAGGAGCAGTGGCAGCATTGAGTGCAGTGGGTGCAGGAGCTTATCTATTGTTTGGTCCAGATGGTAAGACAAATCAAAAAAAAGTAGTAGCGTTGGCTAATAAAATGAAAAAAGAAATAACTACTGAATATAAGAAAGCCAAGAAGGCTGGTGCTCCTGTGTACAACAAAGCTGTAGATATAATATCTAAAAATTATGCAAAACAATACAAAGCTCACGAAAAGGATATAAATGCTATTGCAAAAAAGATAAAGAGTGAGTGGAAAGATGTAGAGAAGACAGTAAAAGCTACTACAAAAAAAGTAGCAAAAGTAGCTAGCAAGAAGAGAGGTTAATTTAAGAAATTACTACTATTTGAGCACAGTATGAGCATCTTTTAGCTTGTATTGGTATTTCACTAATACATTCAGGACATTTTTTACTTGTAGGTTCTGCTACAGGTTCATTTTTCTTTGTCATTGCTATTAGTTTATTCATTGGTTTTACCACAAAGAAGAAAATAGTACTTGCGACTAAGATGAAAGATACTAGAGCATTTATAAAGTGTCCATACATAAATCGGCTATCGTTTATCGTAAAAGACATACCGCTAAAGTCTGGAACTTTTGCTATTGCAGCTATAAGGGGAGTGATAAGGTCTGCGACTAGAGCACTGACAATAGTGCCAAAAGACGCACCGATGACTACACCGACAGCTAGGTCTACTACATTTCCTCGTAATAAAAATTGTTTAAATTCTTTTAACATAATATAAAATTTATTAATTAATAATAAGCATTTAATGCTTTGCGGAGCCGGTGAGATTCGAACTCACGGTCCCGATTAAGGGACGACGGTTTAGTAAACCGTTGATTTAAACCACTCATCCACGGCTCCGTTTGATAAGGAGATTATAGCAGAAAAATGGAAAAAAGATAGAAATATGTTAGAGTAATAATGTTCTAATGGAGCCGTGTCAGAGTGGTCTAACGTACCTCTTTGCTAAAGAGGCAGGGGCTTCAAAACCCCTCGACGGTTCGAATCCGTCCGGCTCCGCAGGTATGCTATATTATTCTTATGACATTTTTAGATAAAATAAAACAAAAGATTTGGCATTTTATTTACAAGTTTTTTCCGACCGTGCAAAAGCTTTTTCTTCGTTTTCACGAAAAAGGCAGACAGAGATATCATATAGGATGGCTCGCAAAAGGTAAGACTTTAGCAGAATTAAAACATCACCTCCATATTAATTATGGTTTCGGCAATCACTTCGTAGCTTGGCCAGACGAGGGGCAAGTACTATCTTGGAGAAAAATAAAAGATTTCAATCATCAATATCATTTGCGAGTTTTTTCTGATGGTGAAATAAGAGGGCACTATGAGTACACACCAGAAGGCCACCCGATAGAACATTTTGATGAAAAAGATGAGACTTTTCACAAAAAAGAATTTTTAAGATTTTTAGGAGAATTTGTGACAGACAAAAAACACAAAGTCCACCTGAAGATGGATCCTACAGCTTACAATCCTGAGTCAGAATTTAAAGATAAATAAAACTATATTTTTGATTCTGGTATTACCAAGTCCCAGAGTTTTCCGGCTACGTTTACTGGAGCACCAAAAAGAGGGTAGTGGTGTAAGTCTATAAAAGGTAGACTGTTGCATTCTATGATTCCGCAATGCTGTTCAGTCTTCCAAGATTTTGTGATGTCTTCCATTATAAAATCCACACCTACGAGTGGGTCATTTAAAAAATGACCTACGTGCTCGAGCATTTCAAGATTGTCAGGGTGTATGATTTCCGTCACTTCTGTGGTAGTGCCTCCCACACCTCGACTAGTCTTTTGAGAGAAAGTAATTATTTTCCCTTTTTCTATAACATCTTCAAGTTTTACTTTTTGTCTTTCTAGCTCTTCATTCGCTTCTTTATCTATTTTTATTTTATGAAATAATGGCCCAGCTCTTTCTGGTCTTTCATTTTCTTTATTTAGCAATTGTTGTAAGGTTTGTACTCCATCACCTATGACTTCTGGTTGATCCCGCTTTACTACTCCGACAAGTTTTTTATCTATAAGTGTTCCTCTAAATAAAAAGCCTTTTAATTCTTCTTCTACTATTACAAGGGGAGAGAGTTTTTTTGCTTTTTTAAAACCTATCATGAGTAATTCTGGTGTGTCTATGTGAATCATCGTATGTCTACTGCGTGAACCCAAGTTTGGTTTTGTTATTACAGGCTTATCTACTCTGTTAAAAATCTTCATTGCGCCTCTTTTTGTAAAAGCCACTCCACCACGAGCCACAGGTAGGCCTTCTTTTTGGAATTTCTTTTTCATTATGCCTTTATTATCCATCCACATTAAGGCAGGGGAATTTTCTACAGCTGGTCTAGGCAACCCATCAAATTGTATTTTTTTACCTTTAAATTCAGCTATAAAAGTATCGTGTACAGGACCGAGGTGGAATTGTTTCATTTTTATTCCACGACGATTGGCTTCTTCCCAAAAACATTTTGTACGATAAGTGTCACTGTCTTCTGGTTTGTAAGTAAATCTGCCCAGACCTAAAAACACCATCAAATAAAAAAATGGCATAGACAATTGGTCGGCAATTTTATCAGCCGTATTTTTAAATATATATTCCATGAATTTAAAAAATGGTTCATCTATCCATCCTAAAACTACAGAAGTATAAGCCACAAAGTGGCTTTCCTGTGCTGGTTCACAATCTTTACAATTTCTCATAGCTCTTATTGTATCAGGTTATTTATAATAATAAAAATCATTTTAATGAGCTACAGTAAAAGCTATTACTTTTCTTGCCCCAGCTTTTTTGAGGACTTTTTTGGCCTCAGTGAGCGTCGCTCCCGTGGTAAGAATATCATCTATTAAAATAATGTTTTTATTTTTTATCAGATATTCATTTTGTACAGAAAAAGAACCTATTATATTTTTCATACGTTCATTTCTATTTTTAATACGTGCTTGGTGTTCAGTTTCTTTTGGTTTTATCAATATATTTTCTTCTAGTTTAAAATTTGTATAATCGTCTAGTTTTACTAATTCTTTGCAAAATAATTCAGCTTGATTATATCCTCGCTCCCTATATCTTTTTCTAGATAGGGGAATAGGTATCAATATTATATTACTAAAATTTTCCATCAACTTATAATCAGCTATCTCTTCTGAAATTTTTCCATACAATACGCTAGCAAAAATTTTTGCTAAATTTTTTCCATTTTTATATTTGAGTAGATGTAAAGCTTTTTTTATCGGAGGGTGTCTATAGTCAAAGATAGGGAAAATCCATTCGACGCTTTCACGCTCTGCTATAGGTGAAGATACAAGACAATCAAAACAGAACTGAGAACCCCTTTTCCCACAAGATAGACAATTCACAGGGAAAACCATGTTTAGGACTTTGTTCACAATGGTGTTTAAAAATGGCATTTATGCTATAATATTATCACAAAAATGGACAACCCCTTTTCAAATATCCTTGGTAGTATAGGAAAATTAGTAGGTGGAGCCACGGATAGCGCCGTAGGTATTGATATAGGTTCATCAGCCATAAAAATAGTAGAAATAAAGAAAAAGGGTAGCAAGGCTATCCTTGAGACTTATGGAGCTATAGCCCTCGGACCTTATGACAATCAAGATGCAGGACGTGTCACCAACCTTCCAATAGATAAAATTTCTGAGGCATTAAAAGAAGTTTTAAATCAATCAAGCGTCAGTACAAAAGACGTAGCTTTATCTATTCCTATACAATCAAGTTTGATTTTCACTATTGATTTACCATCTTCAATAAAAGAAGGAGATATGTCAAATATAGTCTCTACTGAGGCTCGTAAATATATACCAGTACCTATAACTGAAGTTTCTGTGGATTATTTTATGTTGCCACAAAAAGAACCGTCCTTTGAAGAGATGAACAATGCTGAGCTTACGACCGAAAAAAATGACAAAAATAATATTCTGGTTGTAGCCACACAAAATGACGCCGTTTCAAAATACCGTTCCATAGTAGGAGAAGCCAAGCTGGCCTCATCTTTTTTTGAAATAGAAATATTTTCTTCAATTAGGTCAAATTTTGAACATGAATTATCTCCAATTTTATTGATAGACTTTGGTGCATCACGGACCAAGCTCACTATTGTTGAATTTGGTATGGTAAAGAGTTACCACACCATAGAGCGTGGAGGAGCTGATATATCAGATGCTATTTCTAAATCTCTATCAATTCCTTTTTATGAAGCAGAAAAAATGAAAAAAGAATTTGGTCTTTTCGGTAACCCTACAGAAAAAAATCTTACTGATATCATAAAGGTTCACACAGATTATATTTTTTCTGAGACAAACAATGTTCTGCTCGCTTATGAAAAAAAATATAATAGAATTATCAGTAAAGTCATATTTACTGGCGGGGGAGCTCTATTAAAGGGTCTTCCTGAAGTAGCAGCTACAAATTTTAGAGCTGAAATACAAATCGGCAGACCTTTTTCAAAAGTTGCTGCACCAGAGTTTCTAGATAAAGTTTTAGAAACACTTGGTCCAGAGTTTGCCGTAGCTATCGGACTCGCTTTACGTAAATTGCAGTAAAGTTACTAGGAAAGATTTTATAAACTAGGTAAAGTTATACACATTTTACTTCTTTTTAAGTTGTTTTTGTAATATAATATAAAGAACAATGGAGCAAAATTTTCAAACATCTTTTATACCTAAAAAACCTATGGTTAGAGAGTCAGCTACTGCTCCTCGCTCTGTGAATTTCTTTACGATTATTTCTCTTTTCATCTTATTCACTATCTTGCTTGTCACAGGTGGGCTCTATTTTTATAAGGGTATTATGGCCAAAGATGTTGTAGCAAAAAAAACAAATCTAACTTTGGCAAAAAATCGTTTTGAACCTTCCAAAATACAAGAGCTCCAAGTCCTAGACAAGAGATTAAATGCTGCTAATGAAATTTTATCAAAACACATAGCTGTGACTCCTATTTTTCAAGCACTACAAGAGACCACCATGAAGAGTGTCCGTTTTACAAAGTTTAGTTATTCTTTTGGTGAAGACGAAAAATCTAGGATAAATGTTAAAATGTCAGGAGTGACCCTAGGTTACAGCTTCCTAGCTCTTCAGTCTGATCTTTTTGCAAAAAACAAAAATTTTATTGATCCGGTTTTTTCAAATCTATTATTAAATGAAAACGGAAACGTGGCTTTTGATTTAAACTTCTCAGTAAATCCATCTTTTGTTGATTATAAAGTACAGCTTTTAACAAACCAAAACGACAATAATGAAATTATAGAGCCAGCAATTGTAAATTAAACATATGACTAGATTTATCTTACCAATTATTTTTATAGGAATTTCAATCGGAGGGTTTTTTATGTTTACAAACCCTATTTATCAGCAGATACCTGTATTGAGAGCAGAAGTTGATTCTTATAATGAGGCCTTGAATAACTCAAAAGCACTAGAGAATGAAAGAGATAAATTGACCTCAAAATTTAATTCCATAAATAAAGAAGATTTAGATAAATTAGAAAAGCTCCTACCAGACAATATTGATAACATACGTCTTATCCTAGAAATAGAAAAGATTGCTTCTCCTTATGGAATGGTACTGAAAGACGTAAAGTATAATGCTGAAGAATCAGTAGAAGCAAAGCCAACCAATGCCAAACAAGCAGGGTCTGGGGCTAAATCAGCTACAAGTAAAGATTACAAAGTATTAAATATGGAATTCTCTGTTTCTGGTACTTATAATAATTTTATAAATTTCACTAAAGACTTAGAAAGTAATCTTAGAATAGTAGATATTTCTTCCATATCATTTTCATCCGAAGTAGACTCCAAGACTAACCCTACGGGATTGTATAAATATAATTTTAAAATTAAAACTTATTGGTTAAAAAATTAATATGACCCCTAAAATTAAAAACATTATAATATTTGCGTCTGTAGCTCTAATTCTAATTTTAGTTTATATTTTTTTCATAAGATCATCTCCTAAAGAAGATAATTTGGTCTCTACTACTAACAATGGTGCAAAAGTTGTCACTACGACAAGTAGTTCCAATTCAGACACATTGGCAAATAAAGATTTCTTAGCTATTTTACTTAGTGTAAAAAGTATAAAACTAGATGATAGTATTTTTGCTGACGCTGCTTTTACCACACTACATGATTCAAATGTAGTTCTTACACCAGATGGAAACGAAGGTAGGCCAAATCCTTTTGCCCCAATCGGGTCTGATAGTTCTGTGCCTTCTTCCACTACTACAAGTACAACTCCAAAACCACCTACACAGACACAACCTACCACCACACAAACACCTTCTGCTCCGCAACCCTCCACACTTCCACCAGCACCAACTACAATTCCAACAAATTAAAAATGAGTTTTTTAGAAGCATTAGTTAAAAAAAATATAATAAGTGAAAACCAGATTGGTGAAATCAAAGTTCGTGCCAATGAAAAATACAATGGTGACATATACAAAGCTTTGACTGATAGTGGTATTCCAGAAGATAAAATCCTTCAAGAAAAAGGGGAGTATTTAGGTATGCCAGTGGCTAAAGTAAATATCAAAGAAATGTCTTTTGATATTCTCAAATATATTTCTGAAGATTCAGCTTTGCATTATAATTTTGTACCAATATCTATCACAGATGGAGTTTTAAACGTCGGTGTTATTAATCCAGAAAATGTCCAAGCGATGGATGCTTTGCAATTTATTTCTTCCAAGGTAGGTATTCCTTTTAAAGTTTTTTTAATCTCTAAGACTGATTATGAAAATGTCCTTGATGTTTATAAAGGTATGTCTAATCAAGTCTCTGAAGCATTGGATAGCTTGGAAGAAGAAGAGGACAAGAAAGGACTCGCAGAAGAAAATTTAAGTAAAGAAATAAAAAATGTTAAAGCTGGAGAGGAGCAAAAGATAGTGGAAGATGCTCCAGTTATAAAAATAGTAGCTGTCATACTTAGAAATGCCATAGAGGGAGGTGCTTCAGATATTCACATAGAACATACAGGTGAGAAAGTAAAAGTTCGTTTTAGAGTAGACGGGGCACTCTACACTTCTATTATACTTCCATTAAATGTTTACAATGGAGTAATAGCACGTGTAAAGATTTTAGCAAAACTAAGATTAGACGAGAAAAGAAAACCTCAAGACGGAGCTTTTAGTGCAAACATAGACAATCACAAGATTGATTTTCGCGTATCTACAATGCCATCTTATTATGGCGAAAAAATAGTTATCAGAGTTTTGGATCCTGGAAATGGTGTAAAATCACTCGAGCAATTAAACTTATCTGAAGTAAATTTAAAGATGATAAGAGAAGCCCTCACTAGGCCATACGGAATGATTTTGATTACTGGTCCGACAGGTTCTGGAAAATCTACCACACTATATTCCATGATGAATGAATTAGACAAAGACAAGAATAACGTCGTTTCCTTGGAAGACCCAGTAGAATATCATATGCCTGATGTTAATCAATCCCAAGTCATGCCTGAGATTGGTTATACATTTGCTGTGGGATTACGTTCTATAGTTCGACAAGACCCAGATGTGATAATGGTGGGAGAAATTCGAGATAAAGAAACAGCTCAACTTGCGATACAAGCAGCACTTACAGGACACTTGGTCCTATCTACTTTACATACAAACAATGCTATCGGAGCTATTCCGCGTCTAGTAGATATGGGTATTGACCCATATCTTATTGCTCCGACTTTGATTTTATCTATTGCCCAGCGTCTGGCTCTGATGACTTGTCCATCTTCACGTAAGCTTGTAAATTTAGATGAAAGTGTTAAACTTCAACTTGAAGAACAAATGAAAGATTTACCAGAAGAACATAAAACAGAGATGAAAGAAATTATTGCTAAAAACCAAATGTATGAGACTGTACCTTCTCCGGATTGTCCTTCTGGAGCTAGAGGTCGTATTGCTGTTTTTGAAATGTTTATGGTGGATAAGGAGATGCAAAATGTAATACTAAAAAGTCCTACTAGTGGTGAGATTTATAAAGTAGCTAGAAGAAAAGGCATGAAAATGATGATAGAAGACGCAATGTTAAAATCCATACAAGGACTTATACCATTCAAAGAAGTTTATAATTTTAAGAATGAAAATGAATAATATAAGATAAAGCCCCAAATTGTATTTACAATTTGGGGCTTTAAAGTTATCCACAGGTCAGCCTTTTATAAGTAATTTTAATAGTACAATTAATCATATGGAAGGAGAAAAGAAAAAAATTTTAATAGTAGATGACGATAATTTCCTTTTGGACATGTATGCCCTAAAATTTAGCCAAAGTAATTTTGAGGTGTATACAGCGCCAGGAGGGGTAGAAGCCATAGAAAAACTCAAAGGAGGTCTTTCTCCCGATTTGATTTTGATGGATATAATAATGCCAGAAATGGATGGTTTTGAAATGCTAGAAAAGATAAACAAAGAAAATCTATCTAGTAAATCTATAAAAATTATTTTATCTAATAAAAGTGAGCAACAAGATATAGATAGAGGGCATGAGCTAGGTGTCGCAGGATACATAGTAAAAGCAAACTCTACTCCAAGAGAGGTAATTGAGCAGGTAAACAATATCTTGTCACAAAAAGCTGCTGCTATATAAAATTATCAACTATACCGTTAGCATAAACGCAAAAAGCGGGTTATAATAGTTAGGTATTATTAATTTAGTTTAATATTTTCTAATAGATGGACTATAAAAAATTATTTGAAGAACTTATATTAAATGTAATCCATGAAGGTGGATCTGATTTGCATTTAGGTACAGGACGAGTCCCAGCTCTTCGTGTTTCTGGTGAATTGATATTTCTTGTAAAGCACCAGCCTTTCACTAAAGAAGACATGCTAGGAATTCTTGGTGAAATTTTAGATAAAACAAAAATAGAAAAATTTATACAAGACCAAGAGATAGATTTTTCTTATGATTTTCGGGGAGAAGCTAGGCTTCGTGGTAATGGATTTTTTCAAAAAGGTTTAATGAATATTGTTTTTAGATTAGTTCCAAAAGTTAAAACTTTAAAGGAATTACACTTACCTCCAATTCTTGCAGAAATAGCTCGCAAAAAACAAGGTTTCTTTTTGGTGGTTGGACCTGTCGGTCAAGGTAAATCTACTACACTTTCTGCGATGGTAAATCTTATAAACAATGAACAGGCTCGTCATATAGTGACCATCGAAGACCCTATAGAGTATGTATATATTCAAAATAAATCTATAATAAATCAAAGAGAGGTAGGTATAGATACAAGAGATCCACAGACTGCTCTAAAGTCTGTATTTCGTGAAGACGTAAATGTAATATTAATAGGGGAGATGAGAAATCCAGAGACTATAGCTACTGCTGTGACTGCTGCTGAGACAGGACACTTAGTATTCTCTACTTTACATACAAATAATGCCTCACAGACTATAGATAGAATAATTGATTCTTTCCCAGGAACTCAACAAGACCAAATTCGTTCTCAGCTTTCTTCTAGCTTATTGGGTATTCTCTCACAAAGATTAATACCTAGAATTACTGGGGGGCTTATTCCGGCATATGAACTTTTGTTAAATAATAACGCTGTAGCAAATTTGATTCGTGAAAAAAGAACTCATGAGATTGATGTCGTTATTGAGACAGGTATGGAGTCTGGCATGGTGGACCTAAACCATTCACTACTTGAATTAGTAAGAGCTGGTGAAATTTCTATAGAAAATGCACGAGAATATTCACTCAATCCAAAAGGTTTGGAACGCATGATTTAGCAATTATAAATTAAATTTAGTACTTGAATGTTATTTAAATACAAAGCAGTAGATCAAAGTGGAGCAAGTAAAGAAGGTGAAATTGATGCACCAAATCGCGACATGGCGATAAGTGGTCTTCAACATCGTGGCTTTGTAATTCTTTCTATAGTTGGTGAAGACGAAAAAAAATCTATCTTTGAAATTTCTTTTTTTGATAAAGTATCTACAAAAGATATAGTGATACTCTCTAGACAAATTTCTATTTTGTTTGAAGCACAAGTCTCTGCTTTGAAAGCTTTTACTATGCTTGCAAACAATACTGAGAAAAAGCTTTTAAGTAAAAAACTTACCCAGATTGGTGACGATCTTCAAGCCGGAGTATCTATATCAGGAGCTTTGTCTCGTCACCCAGATGTTTTTTCAGATTTTTATATAAACATGGTTACAGTGGGAGAAGAAACAGGAAAATTAAACCAAGTTTTCTTGCACTTGGCTGAGTATTTAGATCGTCAGTACTCTCTTACTTCTAAGACTAGAAATGCTCTTATCTATCCTATTTTCGTCATCACTACTTTTTTTATAGTTATGACACTGATGTTTACTGTGGTCATACCAAAACTCTCAGCTATCATCTTGGACTCAGGACAACAAGTGCCTTTTTATACCAAAATCATAATAAGCATCTCAGATATTTTCGTTAACTATGGTTTTATAGTTTTAATTTTTCTTGTATTGGCAGGTATTTGGATATGGAGATTGTCTGTCACTGAGAAAGGAAAAATTTATTTAGACAATGTTCGACTATCTGTGCCAGCAGTAGGTGACTTGTATAAAAAATTATATCTTTCCAGAATAGCTGACAACATGGACACAATGCTTTCATCAGGTGTCCCAATTCTTAGAGTCATAGAAATTACTTCAAAAGTTGTCGGTAGTCGCGTGTATAAAACTTTACTAGAGCAAGTATCTGACAACGTAAAAGCTGGTCTATCTATATCTGCTTCTTTTGAAAAACACCCAAATGAAATACCAGGTATTATGGTGCAAATGATAAAAGTAGGAGAGGAGACAGGTTCACTGGGTACAATATTGAAAACTTTAACTGATTTCTATAAACGTGAAGTGGATGGAGCCATAGATACTCTAGTAGGATTGATTGAGCCTATAATGATAGTAGTTCTCGGTCTCGGCGTCGGAATATTACTAGTGTCTGTACTAGTACCTATATACAATCTTGCTGGTGGAATCAGCTAAAATAGCTGTGGATAACTCGTTTGCACTTGAACAGTTTTGTATATGTTATAATTAATCTATTAAAAACAAGTCGATTTAGAATCACTGCCTGAGAGGGTAGTAAATTATAAGTAATTATTAGTAAGTTTATATTTATTATGAAAAATACATTTAAAAAGGGTTTTACATTGATTGAACTTTTGGTTGTTGTGGCTATCATAGGTATCTTGGCTTCAGTTGTTTTGGCTTCACTTAACACAGCTCGTTCAAAAGGTGCTGATGCTGCAGTAAAAGCAAACCTAGCAAACGTTAGAGCACAAGCTGAATTAGTTTATGATAGTGATAATGACTACGATGCTGTTTGTGGAGCAAACAGTGTTACACAGAATACTACTGTTGCTGCTGCTATTACAGCTGCAAACACTGCTTCAGGAGGTACAGCTGTTTGTGGTAAGCCAGCTTCAGGTGCTGCTAGTGCTTGGGCTATATCTTCACCACTTAAGTCTTCTGGACAATGGTGCGTAGATTCAACAGGTGCTTCTCATGGAATTGCTTCAGCAATATCTGCTACAACTGTTGTTTGTCCAGCTTCATAATTCTATTAGTTCTAAATTTAAAGACCACCCAGGGCAACCTAGGTGGTCTTTATTTTTGTGTTTGCTATAATATATATAGCTTAAAATTAAAATTTATATATCATGACTATATTAAAAAGAGAAAGAGGTTTTACTTTATTAGAACTTATGGTCGTAGTTGGTCTTGTCGCTATCTTGGCTAGTTTGGTCATGGTGGCACTCGGTACTGCACGAGGCAAGGGAGGAGATGCTGGTGTAAAAAGTAATTTACACACCATAGCAAATCAAGCTGAACTTTTTATGACAGCAAATAATTCTTATTTACCTGCTGGCGGTTCTACTTTTTCTATCGCTACTTGTCCTACTTATAATGGAGCAGGTACAAATATGCTTTCAAAGGATAAAGTCATCGCTGATTCTATAGCACAAGCAGTGAGTAATGGAGGAAATGGTAGCTCTTGTTATAATTCTTCTTCCGCTTGGGCTGTAGCCGTAGGCTTGAAATCTAGCCCATCTCTTTCTTGGTGTATTGATAATTCTGGTGCATCTAAACAAGTATCTTCTGCTCCTGCTAGTGCGATTAATGCTACGACGTTTCTCTGTAATTAGTTTTATATATGATTATTACATTTACTCATTTACTTACAATAATTTTCTTCACACTAGGTATTATAATAGGTAGTTTTTTAAACGTTGTTATTTGCAGGATGAATACATCACGATCACTCGGAGGTAGGAGTGCTTGTATGTCTTGTAAAAATCAACTTTGCTGGTATGAGCTTGTGCCTGTAGTTAGTTTTATGGGCTTAAAGGGCAGATGCAGAGTTTGTAAAAGCAAAATTTCTTTACAGTATCCACTCGTAGAATTAATCTCAGGTATAATTTTTGCTACTGTTTTTTATAAGTTGCAAGATGTTTTTTTTGTAAATATTCCTGTTTTTTCAGCCACCTATCTCTACTACGTAGTAATGTTTGCAATACTATTAGTGATAGTCGTATATGATATCAAGCATAAGATAATTCCAGACAATCTATCTCTTATGTTTGGGAGTCTAGCTTTTATTGGGTTGTTTTTTATAGATTGTAGTAGTTTTTCAAGTTTTTATTTCCATATTCCATCTATATTACAATTATTATCTGGTGTATTTGTAGCTTTGCCATTTTTCTTACTTTGGCTAGTATCTCGTGGTAGATGGATGGGGCTAGGTGATGCAAAGCTGGCACTAGGACTGGGATGGTTTCTTGGTCTATCTGCGGCTTTCTCTGCGCTAGCATTGTCATTTTGGATTGGAACTATAGTAGGATTAATTTTAATTTTCTTTAAAGGTTATGGTATGAAAAGCGAGATTCCTTTTGCACCATACTTAGCATTGGGAACATTCATAGCGTTTGTTTTTCAATTAAATATTTTTCAAATTTATTTTTAAATTATATGTTATTAAACACTAAAAAATATTATCAAATAAATAAAAAATCAGGAATGAGCTACATTGAGCTAATCGTGGTGTTGAGTATTTTCTCAGTGTTATCTGGTGTAGTTTTATATAATTACGGAGATTTTCAAAGTAAAGTAGATATAAAAAATTTATCTAGTCAAATTGCTTTAAAAATAGTAGAAGCACAAAAATCTTCTCTTTCTGGATTATTACCACAATTAAGTGTTTCTCCTACATGGAAACCTTCCTATGGAGTATATTTCAATTTTAATGATAAGGGACTTTCACAAACCAATTTTATTTATTTTACTGACTTAGATTCAGATGGTTTTTTTGATGGAGATGATTGTACCGGAGAGTGTTTAGAAAAGGTAACTATAGGCAAAGGCAATACCATATCTGCTATGAAGGTTTTCTATGCAAGTGGTCAAGTAAAAAGAACGGGCATGGAAGAAGCAAAAGGAACACCTATTGAGGATTTGACCGTTTCTTTTTCTAGACCTAGCTCTGGAGCAATTTTGAATACAAGTGCTGGTTTTACCTCTACTGTTTCATTTGTTCAAATTATTGTAACTTCACCGAAGTCTACAAATTCAACAATTAATGTCTATCCTTCAGGTAGAATTGAAGTAATTTAGTATGAAAATAAATAATAACAAAAATGGATACACTATAATTGAAACCATGATTGCGGTTTCTCTTTTTTTGGTTATTACTATGGCTGGAATGGCTGCTCTATTGAATGCAAATTTACTTCAAAGAAAATCACAAAACATGCGTTCCATTATGGATAATTTGAATTTTATCATGGAGGATATGTCTAGAAATATAAGAGTTGGTTATAATTATAGATGTTATGATAGTGGTACTTGGAGTGAGTCTTTTATTGCTCCAAATCCTGATTTAAATACTCCGCAAGATTGTACAGGGGGAGGAGTGATTGTTTTTGAAGAAGCTCATGGTCACACACCCTCAAGTATAAATTCACCAGACCCAGATGCAAATGATCAATGGGCATACAAAATTGAAAGTCCAGATGGTTTTTTGCCTTACAATATATATAAATCTATAGATGGTGGTTCATCTTGGGTTCAATTAAACCCAGACGAAGTCACCCTCGACCCATCTTCTTCTTTTGTGGTAACTGGATCTGAACCTACACCAAATATGGAGCAACCATATGTAACTATAAAATTAGTGGGTGAAATAACTTATAAAAATGTTGTGACTCCTTTTATTTTGCAAACATCAGTATCGCAGAGAATAATTGATATATAATATGAAAAATATTTTTATAAAACAAAATAAAGGTTTTACTCTTGTAGAGACTCTGGTAGGTTTACTTATTTTTACGTTGACGATTATGGCTTCTATGTCTGTATTGGGTTCAAGTATCTCTAGTACAAATTATGCAAAACAAAAAATAGTAGCAGAGTATTTAGCCCAAGAGGGTATAGAATATGTGAGAAATCAACGTGATAACTATATTTTATTTGTTAGCGATGGGAGCGGACTTTCATGGGATCAATTTAGGGATGCTAAGACAGCTTTGATATCACCACCTCAACCTGAAGACACTACTTTTTCTAGATCAATTCAAAAAATTGTAGTAGATGCAGATCAAATAAAAATCATTTCTTCTGTTTCATGGATGCAAGGTTCTGGTTTAAAAACTGTTACTTTTTCAGAAAATTTATTTAATTGGGTAGAGTAATTATGATAAAAATATTTAAAAAAAATAAAGGTTTTGCAATTCTTTTTGCAGTGACGCTCTCAAGTATATTGTTGGCAATTACTTTGGGTGTTACAGAGATAGCTTTTAGAGAAATAAAATTTAGTACTTCAGCTACAGCTACAAATGAAGCTTTTTTTGCAGCAGACACAGGCACAGAATTAGTCCTTTTTAATGACAAGACGGATACCTATCCTGCTGTTATTGGAAGTATAGAGTCTTGGGGTCCAATTATTATTTCAAATATAGGTGGGCAGAATTCTAGTTGTGCAATTGTGACTATAACCAAAGATTATACTGGACCTTCTATGATTACTACGATTGTGTCAAAAGGTTATAACCTTGGTGATGCTATGTGTGAATCTACAAACCCAAATAGAATTGAACGTGAAATTGAAACTAGATATTAATGTTTGGTATGGGTAAGCTAGAAGATAAAAAAAGAATACAGAATCTAAGGCAAGAAATTCAAAGATTGCGTGATCTTTATCATGTACAAGATGCCCCAGATGTCACAGATGATGTGTATGATTCTTTAACACGAGAATTAAAAGAACTTATAAAAAAGTATCCAGAGTTTGATGATCCAAATTCACCAGAGAATAGAGTCGGTGGTCGTCCACTAGAGAAATTTGTTAAAGTCAGTCATCAGACTAGAATGCTCTCATTGAATGATGCTTTCTCATATGAAGAGCTTTACGAATGGGAGAAGAGAATTAAAAAACTTTTGACTACAAATTCTAAATTAAATTATTTTTGCGAGATTAAATTTGATGGCTTGGCAGCATCGCTCATATATGAAAATGGTGTTTTTACAAGAGGAGCTACAAGAGGTGATGGATTTATCGGTGAAGATATTACTCAGAATTTGAAAACAATAAAATCAATACCACTAAAATTAAAATCTCCTTATCCTAGTTTTGTGGAAGTTCGCGGGGAGGCACTTGTCAGTAAAAAAATGTTGGTAAAATTAAACTCTATTAATGAAAAATTAGGTAAACCACTTTTTGCAAACACTAGAAATGTAGCTGCTGGTAGTCTAAGGCAATTAGACCCAAAACTAGCGTCAGAAAGGAATTTAGATTTTTTTGCTTATGACATAATAGACAAAAAATCTAATTTAAAAAATCACTCAGAAGAACATAAATTTCTTAAAGATTTAGGATTCCAAGTTGAAAAGATAGAAGCTAAATGCAAAGACCTAGAAGAGGTAATAGACTTTATTAAAAAATTTGAAAAAATTAGACCAGATTTTCCATATGGTACTGATGGTATAGTGATATCTGTAGACGACTTAAAATCTCAAGAAGTTTTAGGTATAGTGGGTAAAGCTCCACGTTATATGGTGGCTTTTAAATATCCTGCTGAGAAAGCGACCACTATAGTAAAAGATATAAAAGTAAACGTAGGACGCACTGGAGTGCTCACTCCACTAGCTCTTTTTGAGCCGACAAGAGTAGCAGGTTCATTGGTCTCAAAAGCTACTCTGCATAATATGGATCAGATAGAGAGATTGGGTCTGCGTATAGGGGATACTGTAGTGATAGAAAAAGCTGGAGATGTAATTCCAAAAGTAGTGGAAGTTTTGTTAAAAATGAGGACAGGCAAAGAGAAGAAATTTAAAATGCCGATAAATTGTCCAGTATGTGAGACTTTAGTTGAAAAAAAAGGCGTGAAAACAGAGTCGATAAAAAATTCTGCCGCTTTACCCGCAAGCGGGCTCCGACACGGACAAAATTTTTCACCGACTCTGTTTTCAGTAGCTTATTACTGTAAGAATCCTAAATGCCCTGCTAAAAATGAGAGATATTTAGATCACTTTGTATCCGTTTTTGATATATATGAACTTGGACCAAAAGTATTGAGACGCTTCAAAGACGAAGGCCTTATCACAGATGCGGGAGATATATTTACTTTAGAAAAAGAAGATATAGCTACACTCGAAAGATTTGGAGAAAAATCAGCAGAGAACATAATCAAAGAAATAGAAGAAAAAAAGAAAATTCCACTCTCAAAGTTTTTGTGGGCTTTGGGCATACTGCACGTAGGGGAGGAGACAGCTAGAGATCTAGCGACGCATTTTGGAACTTTAGATAAACTAATATTATCAGTCAAAGATGATAAAGATGAAGTAGACAGCATAGAGAACATAGGTCCGGCTGTATTAAAAAGTCTACATGATTTTTTCAATGATAAAAATAATTTAAATTTTATAAAAAAATTACAAGGAAACGGTGTAGTCATAGAAAAAGCTGAAAAGAGAAAAGCTGGGAAATTTACAGGTAAGAGTTTTGTTTTGACCGGCACATTGTCTACCATGTCTCGTGAAATAGCCAAAGAGCGTATTGTCACTCTTAGTGGAAAGGTAGTGGGTTCGGTATCAAAAAATACTACTTATGTAGTAGCAGGCGTAGAGCCGGGCTCTAAATTAAAAACAGCAGAAAAACTCGGAGTAAAAATATTAAATGAGAAAGAATTTCTCAGCATGCTATAAATTTATTTTATTTACAGCTTCAAAGAAATTTTTAAATATTGGTTCGAGTTCACCATTTTCATATACTTCAGGATGAAACTGTACACCAAGACAAAAGTAATTTGGGTCTATATGCTCTATGGATTCCACGACTCCGAGAGGAGACATAGCTCCTATTTTTAAATCCGTACCAATCTTTTCTATACACTGATGGTGACCACAAGGCACTGTCACTTGTGACTTTTCTAGTATTTTTTCTAATTTACTTTCTTTTTCAATATTTATTATATGGGCACAGTTAGCACCTCTCAGATCGTCATAATTTCCACCTTCACTCAAACCATGTTTTTCATCTGGAAATTTATCAGGTAAGTGCTGGGTAAGCGTACCACCTTGGGATACATTTAACACTTGCAAACCACGGCATATACCAAGAAAAGGTTTTTTGTCAGCTACAGCCCACTTGGCAATTTCCAATTCCACCTCATCTCTCTTTGGAACTTCTATATTTGTTTTATTTTCAATTTCTTTACCATAATAAGATGGGTTTATGTCTCCACCACCCATAAGAAGCACACCACTACAATTCTCGTAGTATTTTTTTACTATATTTATGGGTAATGTAGTAGGCAAAAGAATAGGCTCAATATTATAAGAAATCAATTTCCTTAAATAAGAATCACGAATTCCGTGGGTGGGAAAATATTTTTTATCATCAAATATAGCTAGTGGAACAAGTATTTTCAACATAAATATATTATAACAAAAATATGCGGAGGCGGAGAGATTCGAACTCTCGATACCTTTCGGTATGCCACCTTTCCAAGGTGGTGGAATAAACCGCTATCCGACGCCTCCCTGTTTATAATCTACACTATTTTTCTTAAAATAAAAGCATATGTGCTATATTTAGATATTGTGAAAAAAAACATAATTCTAAATAAAAAAGAAGGAGAGACTCCATTAGTGGCCTTAGAGGTCTTTAGATCTAAAAATAAACTGTATAAAAATACAAAAATGACTTATGCAGGTAGATTAGACCCTATGGCGAGTGGGCTACTAATAGTCCTTGCGGGTGAAGAAACTAAAAATAAAGAAAAATACTTAGCTTTTGATAAAGAATATGAATTTGAAATCTTATTTGGCTTCGCGACTGATACATATGATATTTTAGGTAAAATCTTAAAATTCTCTTCATTTAATCAAGATAAAAAAGAATTAGAAAAATTGGTTAAAAAAAATATAAAAAATTTTACCGGTAAATTTGTTCAAAAATATCCAATATATTCTTCAAAGACTGTAAAAGGAAAACAACTGTTTACCTATGCTAGGAGCGGGGAAGAGGTGGAGATTCCTACAAGAGAAGTAAATGTAAAATTACTTAAATTAATAAACACACGCACTATATCTAGTAAAAAACTTTTAGAAAATATAAATAAAAGAATTGATAAAGTACAGGGTGATTTTCGTCAAAAAGAAATTCTCAAACTATGGGATAAATATTTGTGTACTAATACGACTAAATACACAGTGATGAGCTTTAAAATAAAATGCAGTAGTGGTACATATGTCCGTGGTATTGCAAACAGCTTAGGAGAAAATATAGGTATACCAGCATTAGCGTTTTCTATAAAAAGGACAAAAATTGGCAAATGGAGCAAAGCCAAATAAAGTGCTAAAATATTAGTATGAACAATACTGAGGAATTTAATAAAGAGTATAAAAAGCTAAATAAGGCTCAAAAAGAGGCCGTAGATACCCTTGAGGGACCAGTGATGGTAGTAGCAGGACCTGGCACAGGAAAGACTCAGATATTGGCTCTGCGCATAGGAAATATATTGAAAAAGGGGCTCGCTTCTCCTGATGGCATTTTGTGCCTTACTTTTACTCGTTCTGGAGTAAAAGCTATGAAAAATAGACTAGAGGATTATATTGGGGCGGATGCTAACAATGTCCAAATATCTACATTTCACTCTTTTGCAAATGAACTTATTGAAAAGTATCATCATCTTTTAGATTTTAAAACCATACCAAAATTATTAGAAGAAGATGAGGCTGTATTTTTAGTGGATGAGATAATGCAAAACAATATTTGGGAGTATTTGCGTCCTCGTTCAAACCCTACACTGTATTTTAATGACTTGAAACAATTAATCTCAATTTTAAAACGTGAACGGCTGAGTCCAGAAGAATTTTTATCGTATGTAGAAGAAGATATTAAAAGTTTAAAAAATGATCCTGATAGTATATCTAGTCGAGGGGAGAGTAAAGGAAAATTAAAAAAAGAAATTGAGAAGAAAATAGAATCCTTAGAGAGGACTCGTGAGGTAGTAGAATTTTATAGAATATATGAAGAGAAAAAGAAAGAAAATGCTCTCATGGATTATGACGATGTCTTAGAGTATGCAGTAAAATTAGTAGAAGATTTTGAAGATGTGAGAGCTGATATTTATGAGGAATTTTTATATTTATTAGTGGATGAACATCAAGACAGTAGTGGGGTACAAAATAATTTTATAAAGGCAGTATGGAAAGACACCGAACAGCCAAATATATTTGTAGTTGGTGACGACAGACAATTGATCTATGCTTTCTCTGGAGCAAAGCTCTCATACTTTGAGGAATTTGCACACTTTTTCGGCAAAGCTAAACTCATTACTTTGACTGAGAATTATCGCTCCACCGCTAATATATTAGACTTAGCAGACAATTTACTTTCCAGTTCTGTGGCAAAAGAAAAACTTCACTCAAATACAAAAGGCAAAGAAAAGATTTTATTAGAAGAATACAGTTATCCCAGGGATGAGATTATTGGCGCTGGGCTATATTTTAAAGAAAAAATCGACAAAGGTTGCAACCCCGAAGATTGTGCTATTTTATTGCCAAAGAATTTTCATGTTCGTACAGCCATACAAATACTTTTAGATATGGGCCTGCCTGTATCTACCGGCAAGAGCGTTTCACTATTTAGCTTAAAAGAGACAAAATCTTTTTTACGAATTTTAAATATAATAAATGATCCTTTTAATTCCACTCTTATTTCTGAGTCATTATTAGACAGTAAAAATGGAGTAAAATCTTTTGAAGCGCATAAGTTTTTAAAGAATAATAAGACCTATAATTTAACCTTAGAAGATTTGATAAAAAATGGCATAAGTGATGGACTCTTTGCAGAAGAAAATGAAATCTCAAAATGGGGTAATACCTTAAAAAATTGGGTAGAATTGCAAAATAGTAATTTGTCTCAAATAGTAAGTAAAATAGGAAATGACTTCTTGATTAAAAATTCAAAAGGTCACGAAGAGCTCTTGAGGAGTGTAGAAATAGTGCGTAGTTTTATTCATGCGTCTAGCATGTTTGAACAAAAGAATCCAAATGCAAGCTTAAAAGACTTTTTGGAATATTTTAAAAGATTAGAGAATTATGGAAATCATGTCAGCATAGCTACTTTCGGTAGTGAAAAAGGTATTGCTGTGATGACACTACACAAATCAAAAGGACTGGAATATAAAAATGTGTGGATAGGGCATATGAATGAAGAAGTACTAAACTCTGGGAAAAAGAATAGCTTTACTTTACCAGAGAAAGTAAAAGAACATATACATCAAAGAGATATAGAAAACGCAAAAAGAGAGTTATACGTGTCTATAACTCGAGCAAAAGAAAATTGTGTCATATCTTATGCTGGTGAAAATTATAATGGGGCAGAAATGGAGCTGGCACAGATAATCCGTATTTTACCAGAGGTACATTTCATCAAAAAAAATAGAGAAGAGACTGAACAAAAAATCATGGAAAGTGAAAATGGAGTAAAATCTTTTGTGAGTTACAAAGATGTGATAGATATAGACACCTTAGAAGATATAAAAAAATTCGTAAGACAAAATTATACAGATACAAAGGTCTCCGTATCATTGCTCAATAATTTTTTTGAATGTCCTTGGAAGTGGTATTTTAGAAATTTTCTTAAATTACCAGAAGTAAAAGGCACCTCACTTGCACTCGGTTCTGCGGTGCACTCTGTAATAGAATTTATTTTAAAGAGTAAAGGGAAGCCAAAAGAAGAGGAAATAAAAGATAAAATTATTTTTGAGCTGAAAAGAGAGGGGCTACAAGATCAAAAAGAAATAAACAGGATTTCAAAGGAAGCAAAAAAAGCTGTAGATAATTGGCTTCTAAATTATTATGAAAAATTAGAAAAAGACTATGAGTCTGAGAGGTCTATACAGTTTAGGGATTCCAGCTATAAAAATTTATTGATGTATGGAAAATTAGACCTCACAGAGAGAGATGTAGAAGGGAATATAATTATTACTGATTTTAAAACAGGTAAGCCTAAGACAAAAGGCGAGATAGAAAAATTGGATGAAGAAAATAGACTTTCTTCCTATATGCGCCAGCTAGCTATGTATTCTTATCTAGTAGCTGGAGCAGAGAAAGGTAAACAGGTAGCATTTTCTAGGTTGATGTTTTTAGAAGGAGATGTGAAAGATAAAAATTCTCTATACTCTACACATATAGATAAAGAAAAAATAGATTTGTTAAAGAAAGATATAAATGATTATATGGAGAATTTAGAGAGTGGGGAATGGGTAAATCTCACTTGCCACTATAAATCTTGGGGTTCAAACAAAGATGAATGCGAATACTGCATTTTAAAGTCTAGAATTATTTAAAAAATATTAGAGCCATTGTCTAACCAGCCTAGGTAAAAACCAATCAGCAAAAAGCTGATTAATAGGATGATTAAAACTAAGTAAACCTTTTTCATATATAAATTGTAGCATATATAAAATGTGCTTGTAATTTTAGGTTTTTGGCTATAAGATGGTTTATATATGTTTAAGAAGGTAAATACAAAATCTAAAGAAGAGCTTTTAAATGACCTGCAAAATGAGACTTTTAACAGAAAGACCTTATCTTTTTATCGCTATGTAAAGATAGCCAATCCCAAAGAAATGCGTGATATGCTTTTCGATAAATTTTCTGAGCTTGGATGTTTGGGGAGAATATATATTGCTAGTGAGGGAATAAATGCACAGATGAATGTGCCAGAACACAATTGGACTCAATTTGATAATTTTATTCAAAGTATTCCTGAATTCTCTGGTGTGCCTTACAAGCTTGCTGTGGAGGAAAAAGGCAAAGGAACATTTTCTAGTTTTATAAAATTGATAGTAAAAGTACGCCCCAAAATTGTGGCAGATGGGTTAGATGATTCTACTTTTGATCCTTCTAATACTGGAGATTATGCTACTGCTGAAGATGTAAATAGTATGATTGAAAGAGGAGTGACTGTGATAGATATGCGTAATTTTTACGAAGCGATGATAGGGCATTTTAAAGGTGCAAAGATAATGGAAGTGGATACTTTTCGAGAACAGTTGAAAAAAGTCCATGACATGTTTCGTGATAAAAAAGATGAAGAAGTATTGCTGTATTGCACAGGTGGTATCCGTTGCGAAAAGGCTTCTGCTTGGATGAAGCATAATGGTTTTAAAAATGTAAAACATATCAAAGGAGGTATTATAGAATATGCTCACCAGGTCAGAGAGAAAGGACTACAAAATAAATTTCTTGGAAAGAACTTTGTTTTTGATGAACGAATGGGAGAGAAAATAGGAGATGAAATAATCTCATTTTGTCAGGTATGTGAAAAAGAAAAATGCGATAATTATATTCACTGTAAAAATAAATCTTGCCATGTATTATTTCTTTGTTGTGAATCTTGTGAGAGTAAATTACGAGGGTATTGCTCAAAAGTATGTAATATCTGTGATAAATTTCCTAGAAAAATTAATAAATTTATTGTAGGAGCAGATAAGCAGAACCATAAAAATCAGTATAAAAAGAATTATAAAAGACCAAAAATACAAATATAGATAAATTAGCCGAGTTTTAGGTAATTTGGTATAGTTATATATTATAAGTTTAATTATTTTAAACAATATGCCGATAATAGAAATACATGGTAAACAAGTTCATATTCCAGGGGATAGTGACTCTGCAAAGTTTGCTGCAGAATATTTAGAAAAATATAAAGAAAATGCTGAAGATATATTTCAAGCAGCTCGTCACGACCGTATAAATGGTGTCACTCATTTTCAGACTCACAAGCCAGCTGGATATCATGGAGCTACAGAGTTTACAGTAGTTCATAATAAAAATCATGAAGGTGGATATGAATTTGAATTACGAAAAAAAGGACACCACATAATGTAAATGAGTGAAGAAAATAAAAAAGGAACAATACACCCACTAAATTTATTAGCCCAAGAGGCTTATAAAGTTTTTTCTGATATGGGTTTTGAAATTGCAAATGGTAGAGAGCTGGAGAGTGAATGGTATAACTTTGATGTTTTAAATGTTCCCAAAGATCACCCTGCACGAGACATGCAAGACACTTTTTGGATAAAAGAAAAAGATGGTGTACAGAAAAATGTTTTACGTACACACACCACATCAGTGACTGCAAGAGCAATAGAGCAAGCAGGTAAAGAAGGTAGGATGCCTTGTGCTTTTATTTCCATTGGAAAAGTTTTTAGAAATGAAGCTACTGACGCTACTCATGAAATGCAATTTTTCCAGATAGATGGATCTATGATTGGTGAAAATATTTCTGTAGCAAATTTGAAAGGCGTACTTACAGAATTTTATAAAAAAATGCTAGGAGAAGATGTGGAGATAGAATTTAGACCGAGCTTTTTTCCTTTCACTGAGCCTTCTTTTGAAATATTTGCCAAGTTCAATGGTAAGTGGCTCGAGATGATGGGTGGTGGAATGTTGCACCCAAATGTACTACGTAACATAGGGCTAGACGGAGATAAGGTCCAAGGTTTTGCTTTTGGTGGAGGACTAGACCGTATAGCAATGATAAAGTGGAATATTCCAGATGTCCGTCTTTTTTATCAAGGAGATTTACGCTTAAATCAATTTTAATAAAATGAAAGTATCTTACAATTGGCTAAAATGGTATATACCCGACGCGCCTGAGGCACACAAGCTTGCAGATATTTTCAACTACCATCTTTGTGAAGTTGAGACTGTAGAAGAAAAAGATGGCGACTTTATATTAGATATGAAGATTTTGCCAAATCGAGCGCATGACCTACTTTCTCATATGGGAATAGCACGTGAGGTATCTTCACTTTTAAATATAAAATACGTAGATCCTACACCTAAATATAAAATTCCAGAATCTAAACCTACAAATTTAAAAATAAATATTACTACAAATAAAGACAGGAGGCATGTGGGCAGAATAGTCCGTAATGTAAAAGTAGGCCCTAGTCCAGAATGGGTGGTAAAACACTTGGCTTCAATAGGGCAGAGAAGTATAAACAATATAGTAGATGCGACAAACCTGACTATGTTTGATTGTGGACAGCCTACACATGCTTTTGATTTAAATAAAGTTGAGGGCGGGGAGCTAAATATAAGAGATGCAAAAAATGGAGAAAAAGTAACCCTGTTAACTGGTGAAGAAAAAGAACTAAAAGAGGGTATGATAGCAATATGTGATGGTGAAGGTAATATTTTAGATACAGGTATAAAAGGTGGAAAACACGCAGAGATAACTACAGCTACCACAGACCTGATTTTAGAAGCTGACAACTTTGACCCAGTATTTGCTCGTAAAACAGGGCAAGCTTTAAATATTTTCACAGATGCTAGAAAGCGTTTTGAAAATGATCTGTCTCCAGAGCTCGCACCTTTTGCTATGATGGAGCTTTCAGCTCTAATAGCAGAGATGTGCCCTGAGGCGACTTTTGAAGAAATAGTAGATACTTACCCACAAAAACAGACAGAAAAAAAACTTTCTTTTTCAACTGAAAAAATTTCAAAGATTTTAGGTGTACCAGTTTCTGTAATTGAAATAGGTAATATTTTAGAGAGATATAAAATTGGATATAAAAATGAAGGGGATAAGTTTGAGATAGTCGTGCCACCAATGCGTATGGATTTGGAAATACAAGAAGATATGGCAGAAGAAATTGGCAGAATTATGGGCTATGACAAAGTAAAAGGAACTATACCAAAGATAGATTTTAAACCAAAAGTAAATGAAACTTATGAAAAAATCGTCTGGGCTAGAAATAAACTCATGAGTGATGGTTATAGTGAAGTCATGACTTACACTTTTAGAAATACTGGTGAAGTGGAAGTCATGCAGAGTGCATCTGATAAAAAGTTTTTGCGTACAAATTTGAGTGATGGATTAAAAGATAGTTTGAAATTGAATAAAATAAATGCTCCATTATTAGGAACTAGTGAGATAAAAATTTTTGAAATTGGAACTGTATGGTGCCCTGGGGAAGAAATGCATATTGCCTATGGAAACAAGAAAGAAGTAAAAGAAATGAAACTTGAAAATTTTATTTCACAAGAAGAGAAAAATTTCGTCGCTTTACCCGCTAGCGGGCTCCGACACGAGCAAAATTTTTCTCTTCTTGCTCCATTTAAAATGTGGTCACTTTTTCCATTTGTCGCACGTGATGTGGCTGTGTGGGTGCCAGAATCTACTAGTAGCGATGAAGTGGCTAAACTTATAAAAGAAAACATGGGGGATTTAGTGGTAAAAGGTCCAGATTTGTTTGACTCATTTACAAAAGAAAATCGCACTTCTTATGCTTTCAAGCTAGTTTTTCAGTCTTTTGAACGAACTCTCACAGATGCTGAGGTAAACGAGGTAATGGCCAAAATAGCTGAAAAAATAAAGGATAATCAGGATTGGCAGGTCAGATAAGTATATTTGCATTAAAATTCTAGACGTGTTATAATAAAAGAGTAAAAATGAGATCTATTCTATAGGTTTCTCACGTGACCCCAAAAGGGCCATTTTGTTCTTTATTGCTATTCTAGGGGAATAGCCAAGCACCAGGGTTTCTGGTAAATAGGAGAAAACGCCAATGCATAATTCGAGTGGGGAAGCTCAGGCCCGAGCCTTGAGTAAAAATGAAGTTAAGCAAGGTGTCGTTGACATTATCGACGACGAAACAAAGCCATCACCTGTATCGTTTCCCAACGACAGGGAAAAAGATAACGGGCATTATTGCTCATCAATAAACAGATGGGGAGCACCTGGATTGCTTTAATTCTCCAAAACATCTTGATAAGGGTCGTCGCGAAATATTCGTGGCGGCCCTTTTACTTTTTCCACATTATATTTGTATATTTTTTCATATGTGTTATATTAAAAATATGAGTAGAAACGCCCAAATAAATAAAAGTTCAATTTGTTTTAAGCAAATTATTTGCTCTTCATTCTAGAAGACTGATATTTGCGCTGTAAAAAAATTCAAAAGTTACAACCTAAATACCAGCCTTCTAGAAATAGAAGTCTGGTATTGTTCTTTATAGAGTTTGCTGTTTAAACTCTTTTCATCGGAAACTCCACCTAGGAGTAAACAATGTTCCAGAAATATTCTGGAGAGGAGAAAAAAAGCAATGTGTTTTTTGTCAGAAGATGACGACTGCCCCGAGCGTCGTAAAGACTGGGAAGCTCAAAAAAGGGCTTCGGTTCTAGCATCTCAAATTGCTCACAGATCAAAAGTTGTAAGCGAACCTGAAATTCAGCTTCAACAACGTGAAACAGATCAATCGTCTAAAGAATCAGACGAAACAATCTAGCAATAGACATCAAGGGGAAAATCAAATTACGGGCTGTGCGAGATTCGTCACAGCCCAAAAATTCAAACTTAAATTTAAAATGAAACAAAATATAAATACAAATAAAAATTTTACATTTACAAAGCAAATTTGTTGCTCTTCATTTAGAAGGCTGATATTTGTGCTGTAAAAATTTTCAAAAGTTACAACCTAAATACCAGTCTTCTAAAAAAGACTGGTATTTTGTTCTTTACTAGGAGTGTGAATTATGTGTGATATGGATTATCCTTGGCCAGATATGACCAAGAAAGAAGTCGTGGTAGGGGTGGATGACACAGATTGTCCACCTAAAGAATTATCAAGTTCGGAGCCTGAAGAAAAAGACAACAAACGAAAACCCGTCTCGGGTAAAAGAGAAAAACCGTACTTTGTGCGGTAAATCAAATTTGGGCTAGTGCTATGCACATGGCCCATTTTTTTTACAAATTTAGCCATAAAACCTATAAAATACAAGGTAAAATTGACTAGCTTATGCTATAAATTTTTGCTATAATATTACGATATATGGCGAAAGAAAAAGACACTAAAAAACCTCATGTTTATGATGCTTCTGACATCTCTGTATTGGAAGGCCTAGAGCCGGTACGTCGTCGTCCAGGAATGTATATCGGTACTACTGGTCCTGAGGGTCTGCACCATTTGGTCTGGGAAATTTTTGACAACTCACGCGATGAAGCCATGGCAGGTAGATGTTCTAGAATTGAAGTAGCTCTACTTCCAAATGATTATATACGAGTAGCTGATGATGGAAATGGTATTCCAGTAGGTATTCACCCAAAGACAAAAGTATCAGCATTGGAGACAGTGATGACAGTGCTTCACGCTGGAGGAAAATTTGATAACAATGCATATAAAGTTTCTTCTGGCCTGCACGGAGTAGGAGCTTCTGTGGTAAATGCACTTTCTGTACATGCAAAAGCTATCGTTCATCAAGACGGTGGTATTCATATGCAAGAATACAAGATAGGTAAACCACAAGGTAAAGTAAAACAAATAGGAAAATCAAAAGAGCATGGAACAATAATAATGTTTCAACCAGACGGAACTATATTCAAAGAAGGTACAGCTTTTGATTATCAAAAAATTATAAATCATCTACGTCAGCAAGCTTACCTAGTAAAAGAACTCCTCATTACAGTAATAGATGCGAGAGGGGCAGACCCAAAAGAACTTGAAAAAGTTTTAGAGAAAAATTATTGGCTCAAAGGGTCAGAGCTGAATGTACCAGACTACTCATTTTATTTTGAAGGTGGCCTAATGTCACTTGTAAAATATTACAACAAATTACAGAAACCTATACACAAAAATATTTTTTATGTTGAAAAAGAAGTAGACGGAGTCGGGGTGGAGATCGCTTTGCAATATGTAGATGATATAGCAGACAGAATTATTCCTTTTGCAAACAATATTTATACCAGAGAAGGAGGGACACATGTGACAGGATTCAAGACTGCACTCACTCGTACAGTAAATACTTACTGCAAGAAAAATGAAATGATGAAAGAAGCCGAGGGTGGCTTTACTGGTGATGATGTACTTGAAGGGCTCACTGCTGTCATATCTGTAAAACTTCCTGAGATTCAATTTGAAGGACAGACTAAAGGAAAACTTGGGAGCATGGAGGCTCAGGGAGCGACAGCTACAGTATTTGGAGAGGCTTTTGCTAGCTTCTTGGAAGAGAACCCAGATGATGCAAAAGTCATCGTAAACAAGAGTATTTTGGCTCTAAAAGCACGTAAAGCAGCAAAGGCAGCCAAAGATTCAGTTCTCCGAAAAGGCGCGCTAGAAGGCATGACTCTTCCAGGAAAACTCGCAGATTGTCAAAGTAAAAATGCCGAAGACTCCGAGCTATTCCTGGTAGAGGGAGACTCTGCGGGAGGTAGTGCCAAGCAAGGTCGCGACAGAAGGACTCAAGCCATACTTCCACTTCGCGGAAAAATTTTAAACGTAGAACGTGCTCGTATAGATAAGATGCTTGCTTCAAAAGAAGTGAAGTCACTCGTCATAGCTATGGGTACATCTATCGGTGACACTTTTGATTTAGAAAAAATGCGTTACCATAAAATAATTATTGCTACAGATGCCGACGTGGATGGATCACATATCCGTACGCTATTGCTTACACTATTTTATAGATACTTTAGACAAGTCGTAGAAGCTGGATATATTTATATTGCCCAGCCACCACTATATAAAATAAAACAAGGAAAAAAGATTTCTTATGCTTATACAGATGATGAGAAATTAAAAATAGTAGGCAAGGGTGCCGAAGTTAGTGAAATACAAGAAGTAGAGGCTGAAGGTGGTGAAGAAGAAGGGGGAGAAGAAGCTCCGGAAGAGGTAGCAAAAAAAGCAAACAAGATACACATCCAACGCTTTAAAGGTCTCGGAGAAATGAACCCAGAAGAACTCTGGGAGACTACTATGGATCCAGCAAATCGTGTACTAAAGCAAGTAAATATAGATGACGCCGAAGAAGCAAATAAAATATTTGATATATTGATGGGCTCTGAAGTTCCACCAAGAAAATCATTTATCCAATCAAACGCAAAACTTGCCGAGATTGATATCTAAAAAACTTCTGAATTTAATTTTAAAATAGAGTTGTTACTTTATTTGCAAAAGGTCACAAATTCTTTTCGTGGTCATGAGTACTGTTTCATTTGAGGTGTCTAGTACAGACCATCTTTTCTCTTTGTTTAATCTTTCTGTAAACATGTCATGTAAGTCTAACGCTCTTTTGCCAAGCTGGAATTCTTTACTTCGTAATCCATCTCTATGTTTTAACGTATTCTTTGAGGGTAATAATAAAACAATTTTTACTTCAGCACCTTTTAATTCTTTTAAGTATAAATCTAATCTTGATTTTTTTATCACTACATCTTCAATAATAACTGTATATTTTGATTTTAGGAAATTTTTTGCCAATACGGATGTATTTTTTGTAGCAAGTAGTAATTCTGCCTCACCACCTTTTTCCCATGGTTTTATATGACTCATTTTTACCATATCTCTGAGCTTATCGGTTTCTATGACTACACTTCGTTTAAACTTTTTAGCTAGTTCTTTGCAGATAGTAGACTTTCCCGCACCGGCAGGACCCAAGATTAAGATGACAGAATTTTTAGACATTATTATCTTTTATTCTTAATTTCTTCAAGAAGTTTTTTGAGTAAATCTTCTTTAGATATTTGGCCTAAGTTTCCTGCGTCACGAGATTCTAGAGTGATAACTCCAGCTTCTATTTCTTTATCACCGATTACTATCCAATAAGGCATTTTATTGTTTTTCGCATCACGCACCTTTCCACCTAGATTTTCATCTTTATCGTCTAGTTCTACACGAATATTATTTTCGCGAAGCATTTCATAAATTTCTTTTGCATATTCAGTATGATTTGTACGTACAGGGATAATCTTTACTTGTGTAGGTGATAGCCAGAGAGGGAAGTTTCCTCCAAAATGTTCTATCAAGAATCCTATAAATCTTTCGTGTGTTCCAAGCGGTGCACGATGAATTATAAATGGTGTTTTTCTAGAGCCGTCTTTGTCTGTGTATTCCAATCCAAATCTTTTACCCATGTACAAATCTAATTGATTTGTAGAAGCAGTAAATGATCTACCAATAGAAGAATATATTTGAAAATCCATTTTTGGTCCATAGAAAGCTGCACCCTCGTGAACTACTTTAAAAGGCACACCAGATTGCTCCATTGCTTTCATTGTCATTTCTTCTGCCATTTTCCACTGTGATTCTTCTCCATGGTATTTGTCTAGTTTCTTTGGGTCTCGCAAGGAAAGCTCCATCTCGTACTTTTCAATACCTAAAATTTTATAGTAATACTCGTGAAGCTTTATTACATCCACGAATTCTTTTATTGCTTGTTCTGGGGTCACGTATATATGAGCATCGTTCATTTGCATGCCACGAACTCTCATCAAACCAAAAAGACTTCCAGAATCTTCGTATCGATGACACCAGCCATATTCTGCTAAGCGAAGAGGAAGTTCTTTGTATGTTCTTGGAAGCGCAGAAAAAACTTTATGATGAAAAGGACAGTTCATAGGTTTTATATAATAGTTTTCATCCTCTATAGAAATAGGGGCATACATACTTTCTTTGTATAAAGGTAAGTGACCAGAAGTATAAAATAGATTTTCCTTCGTTATTATTGGGGTGGTTACTCTTTGATAGTTCCATTTTTTTTCAGTTTCTTTTGCCCAGTTCTCTAGTTCTTCTTTTATTATATTTCCTTTTGGTAGCCAAATTGGTAGTCCTTTTCCTATTTCTTCGTCAAAAGTGAAAAGTTCCAATTTTTTCCCGAGCTCACGATGATCTCTCTTTTCAGCTTCTGCTCTTTGCTCTAGGTGCGCATCTAGCTCTACTTTTGTTTTAAATGCGAGTCCATATATGCGAGTAAGCATTTTATTTTTCTCATCTCCGCGCCAATATGCTCCGGCCACACGGTCGAGCTTGAATGCTAGAGGATCTATTTCATTTACAGGATGCTCTAGGTGTCCACCGCGACACAAATCTGTAAATCCACCACAAGTATAAGTAGTAATTTTTTCTCCACGGTCTGTTATTTCATTTATCAGTTCTTGTTTGTATTCATTTTTGAAAAAAGCCAAGGCTTCATCTTTACTGATTTCTTTATGAGTAAATTCTGTCCATTTTGGTAAGAGTTTTCTCATCTTATCTTCGATTTTTTGTAGGTCAGTGTCGGCTACTTTTTCTTCACCAAAATCTATATCATAGTAGAATCCATTTTCTATAGCTGGACCAAGAGTTAGCTTCACTTTATCAAATTTATATATTTCGCCTACAGCTGCAGCTAGTAAGTGGGCGAGGGTATGTCTCAAATGCTCTATATTCTCTTCTTTTTCCATAATTTCTATAGTAGCACATTGTTTTACGTTTGAAAATTGCTTTTTACTAATAATATGTTAATGTATATACATTATGGTTATACGAATGAGGCATACAAAATCGCATACTAAGAACAGGCGTTCTCACCACGCCCTTACAAGTACGAGCTTTGCTAAATGTACAAATTGTAAGGCTTTAAAGAGACGTCACACAGTTTGTTCTGGTTGTGGTTTTTATAGAGGTAAAAAAGTTCTAAACTTAGTTGCAAAGCTAGAAAAAAAGCAAAAGAAGGCTAAAGCAAAAGCTGCGGAAGTAAATAAATAGCATTAGGTCCTGAGCCTTAGGCTCTAATTTTAAAGCCCTAGCCTCAAGTCCTAAAGTCAAAAAAATGGCAAATAGGCACCTTTCAAGATCAATAGTACTCCAGACTCTTTTTGAGTGGGATTTTCTTCCTGCAGAAAAAAAGAATGATAGTTCTATAAATGAATATATAAAAGAAGCTTCAAAGAGAAATTTGAAAGAATTTGCTCCTGGTTTAGAGGATGACAATTTTGTACTTTCTCTCGTAAATGAAATACTAAAAAACCATAAGGTCATAGACGAAATAATAGAAAAAGCTGCACCAGATTGGCCTATAGATAAAATCTCAATAGTAGATAGAAATATATTAAGACTTGGTCTATACGAGCTTCTTTTTGGTGACCGAGCGCAAGTACCACCAAAGGTTGCTATCAATGAAGCAATTGAACTCGCAAAGACTTTTGGTGGAGAAAATTCTAGTAAATTCGTAAACGGAGTGTTGGGGGCAGTGTATAAAGAAATAGGTGAGCCAGGAAAGGAGCAGAAGAGTAAAATAAATAAAAATAAAAAGAATGACGAACCTGTAGATATCTCAAAGTTACAAATAGAAAATCTTGGTGGTGCTTTAGTTTACACTAAAAAAGTAGATGAAATATTGTTTGCTTTTGTACATGACGTTTTTGGTTACTGGACTTTATCAAAAGGAAAAATCACTGAAGGGGAAACACTGGAAGAAGGTACAAAGAGAGCTATAAAAAAAGAAATAAACTTAGACATAGAAATAGAAGAAAAGTTAGGAGAAAATGAATATGTAGCTTCACATCCCACCACAGGAAAGAGCTTGAAAAAGGTGACTTATTTCCTAGGGAAGAGTGAATATAAAGAATTGGAATTGGAGCAATCTGGTGGGCTCGATGGAGCTCGCTGGTTTCCATTATCTCAAATTGCCGAGCTTCGTATTTATAGCGACATGATACCTATAATAGAGAAAGCAATAAAAATCATTACAAATACTAAATCTTAAAAACATGATAAATTTTGGAGAGTTTGAAGAAAAAACAAAAATATTTTTTAAAGACAAAAACTTACTAAAGCAAGCTTTTATTCACCGTTCATATATAAATGAAAATAATAATACAGGACTATCACACAATGAACGATTGGAATTTTTAGGTGATGCAGTGCTCGAGCTCATCGTCACAGATTTTCTTTATAAAAAATATCCAAATTATGCAGAAGGAGAATTGACTTCAATTCGTTCAGCTCTAGTAAACGCAATAATAATTTCTGATGTTGCTTTGAAGGCAGGGATGAATGATTTCCTTTTACTCTCTCGCGGAGAAGCTAAAGACCACGGTAAAGCAAGACAATATATTTTGGCAAATACATACGAGGCATATATTGGTGCACTTTACTTAGACCAAGGGTATGATGTAGTAGATAAATTTTTGCACGAAAACTTACTTCCAAAAACTGATGAAATAGTAAAAAAGAAACTTTGGCGAGACGCAAAAAGCTTGGTACAAGAGAAGGCTCAGGAATTTGTGCAAGTCACTCCACAATATAAAGTCTTAAGTGAGTCTGGTCCAGACCATGACAAGCATTTTACCGTCGGTATTTTCTTTGGACCAAATCAAATAGCTGAAGGTAAAGGAAAATCTAAACAAGAAGCCGAAGTAAAAGCAGCTGAAGGAGCTTTAAAAGTAAAAAACTGGCTAGACTAAAGACATAGGTATATTAAATGGTATAATATCTACTTATGCGACTAAAAACTTTAGAAATAAATGGATTTAAATCTTTCGCTCACAAGAGCGTTTTAGAATTTAGTAGTCCTATTATTTGTATTGTTGGACCAAATGGTTCTGGAAAATCTAACGTAGTAGAATCTTTCCGTTATGTATTAGGAGAGCAGTCTATGAAGTCCATGCGTGGAAAGTCTGGCTCTGACATGATATTTAAAGGTTCAAAGAGTTTAGCTAAAGGTACACGGGCTACAGTCACCGTATATTTTGATAACTCTGATAAAGTTTTTAAATTTACAAATGATGTAGGTGATAGTGTAGATTTGAATTTTGACACTGTCAGTATCTCTAGGCAGGTTTTTCCAGACGGACTCAATAAATATATTTTAAATAATTCAGATGTAAGACTAAAAGACATACACCAGCTTTTATCATCAGTAAATATTGGTTCAAGTGGTCACCACATAATTTCTCAGGGTGAAGCAGATAGAATTTTGAATGCAAACCCAAAAGAGAGGAGAGAGATGGTAGAGGATGCACTTGGACTCAAAGTATATCAATACAGAATAAAAGAATCTGAGAGAAAATTAGAGCGTACAAATGAAAACATGAAGGAGGTGACTATGCTTCGCCGTGAAAATGCTCCACACTTAAACTTTCTAAAGAAACAAGTAGAAAAATTTGAAAAAGCTAAAGAGATGCAAGTCGATTTGGCTACTCTGTATAGAGAATATTTAAAACGAGAAGATATATACATAGAACAAGAAAAGTTAAAATTAAAAGAAGAAAAGAATAAAATCTCTATAGAGTTAGAAAATGTTACTGGTAAGATTTCTACTACAGAAGAAGAAAATTCTACACAAGGCAGTAAAAAAATTGAAGAACTTCGCAGTGCTGAGAAAAAAGTAAATGAAGTTCGCAGTATAAAAAGTGAGATGGAGCGCAAGCTCGGTCGCATAGAGGGAATGATAGAGATGGATGAACACAGGAAAAGAGAAGCTCCCGAGGCTGTGGTCATGTCTGAGGTGGAGGTAAAAAGTATATTAAATGAAGTAAATAGCTCTATAGATGAAGCAATCTCCAAGCAAGATATGGCTGAGATTCGACCTATATTAGAGCGAATAAAAATAATTTTAAATAGATTTAATAAGAACAAAGAAGTAAAAGATACTTTTTCCGAGAATTTAGATCTTAAAAAGAATAAACAAGAAATCTTGATAGAATTGGAAAAGATAGAAGATGAAGAAAGAAAAATGATAGATTTTGTATCTGGTCTTCGAAAAGAAATAGATAAAGAGATGGAGGCTCTACGAGATTTGGAAAGAGAGAAATTTACTTGGAAAGTGCGCCACCAAGAGCTTTCTTCTGCTCTCGAGCTTGTTCACATCAAAGAGGCTAGCCTTAGAAATAGGTTAGAGAATTTTGAAAATGAAATTAAAGAGGGTGTGGCTCTTATTGGTCAAGAGATATTGGCATATAGAAATTTTGAAATACAAAGTGAGACTGAGCAAAATTCACAAGAAGATTTGAAAAAGAAAATTGAGCGTATAAAAATAAAATTAGAAGACGCAGGTCTCGGCAACGGTGCTGAAATAATGAGAGAATACACTGAAGTGAGTGAACGAGATAATTTCCTTTCTAAAGAGATGGAAGACCTAGCAAAGAGTATAGAATCCCTACAGCAACTCATCGTAGATTTGAAAGAAAAAATAGATATAGAATTTAAAGAAGGAGTAAAGAAAATAAATATAGAATTCCAGGAATTTTTCTCACTTATGTTTGGTGGGGGAACAGGTGCATTATCTATAGTCACACCTAAGTTGCGAAAAAAGCGTGATGAAGACATAGATGATGAAGACGAAGAAGAGGGATTTACAGAAGAAGATAATGAAGAAAAAATACAACAAGGTATAGAGATAAATGTTTCTTTACCACATAAAAAAGTAAAAGAACTTCAAGCACTTTCAGGAGGAGAGAGATCTCTCACTTCTATCGCTATATTGTTTGCTATGTCACAAGTAAACCCACCACCATTTTTGGTATTAGATGAGACAGATGCTGCACTCGACGAAGCAAATTCTAGAAAATATGGAGATATGCTAGAAAAACTCTCAAAGCATTCACAGCTCGTAGTCGTCACTCACAACAGAGAGACCATGTCTCGTGCAGGAGTATTATATGGGGTGACAGTAGGAGCAGATGGAGCATCAAAACTCCTCTCAGTAAAATTTGAGGAAGCTACTCAAATTGCTAAATAAAACTAAGTTTTAGGAGTTTCTACAGGTTTTATTACCTGAAATTTTACTTTTTCTTCTTTACCTTTTATTACAGTTTCTGGTTTAAATGCCTTACTTAGTTTTACTGTATCTTTTCGTACACTCATACTGCCGTCTCTATTTAATTTTACATATAAGAGCATACCTTGCATTGTATTTGTGCTGAACGCTTGGTCAAAAATAAGGTTGCCGAGAGAGTAAGCGATATAACTATTTTTATAAACTTCAGTATCTTGTACTACGTGTGGATGAGCACCAATTACTAGCTTGGCTCCATTGTCTACAGCTCGGTGAGCCAAAGATTCTTGTCTTGCGTTGTGTTTAGTTTTATATTCTTCGCCAAAATGGAAAGACACTATAAGATAGTCTACTTGCTTTGAAGCATTGTTTATTATTTCTTCAAAACGTGGGTTACTTGCGAGCAACAATCCAGCTTTATCAGGTTCTGCTTTCATATCGTTTGGTCCGACATCAGAGAATGCGATAAATCCAATTTTCATTCCATATTTTTCAATTATTGCAGGCATTTCAGCTTCAGCGCTATTGTTTCCTCCGCCAGCATAAAGTATTTCATTTTCTTTTAATCGAGAAAGTGTATCTATGTATGCGAGGCGTCCCCAGTCTCCGACGTGATTATTGGCTACAGATAATACATTAAATCCAGCTCCCTTTAAAGCTGGCACTACAGCAGGGTCCATTCTAAAAGAATATAGATTTTTCTTATCTACTCCTTGGTCTGAAGCTGTTCCTTCTAAGTTTGCAAAAGATATATCAGTTTTTTTGAAAGTATCTAATTTTTCAAAAAGTGAAGAATAGTCATTGTTGAAATTCTTTATTACAGAATTTCTCACTCCACGATCTAGCATTATATCTCCACCAAAAGCCAAAGTGACAAAATCAGGGTCTTTAATTTCAGGAGTTGCCATAATTCTTTCTCCGACCCAGTTTGTATTTGCATCTGCTGGTCCACCATAATAAATATTTTTCTTTAAATATTTTAAAATATTTTCTACGTCTTTATATCTATCAGCACTGCCGAGTAGGGTAATAGCGATAGGGCGAAGACCAGTTTTCCCTAGTGGTAAATCAAACATTGATACCACGGTCTGCCTAGCTTGGCTGGTATAACCAGATTTCCCACCAAGATAATTTTCCTTACTTAAAAATTGTGAAATATTTGACCAGCTATGTTTTTTATTACTAAAGCTTCTTTTGGTTGTAATTGAAAGCAAATCTTGTTTTTGATTTCTCAAATAACCTACCAATCTAAACATATCTGATGCGGTAGATTTATTATTTGCAGATAATCCACTCGGGTCTTCAAAAGAAGTAGAAGACATTTTTAGACTCTGTGCCTCTGTATTCATTTTTGAAATAAAAGTACTTCGTCCAAAGTGCTCTGCCAATACTTCAGCTGCATCATTACTAGACTCTAGCAAAAGAGGGTAGATTAATTCTGTAGTTTTTATTTTTTCACCAACTTTTAAATTACCATTTGTGCCTTGAGTAGTGAGAGCTTTCTTGCTGACTTGGGCTATATCATTTGTGTTTGAAATTTCTTTTGCTACGAGTGCTGTCATGAGCTTTGACATTGAAGCAATAGGTAATTTTTCATCTGGTTTTTTTGATAAGATTACCTCACCTGTATTTAAATCTCCTACTATATATGAAAGAGCAGATATTTTTGGCGGAGCTGAGGTTTTGTTTATATAAAAATATTTTCTATCTATAGTAGCTCCATCTTCAGCATTGTATTGCACTACAGATGCCATGTTGCCCATGGGTAAGACATCTCCCTTTTTAAAGAATATAAAAAATGAGTACACAGATATTATGCCAAATGAGATACATAATATTATCCCTAAGATAAGCTTTGTTTTTGGTGTTGTATTTAAAAAGTTAATCATACTAAAATATAATCTATTGTTTTTCTCTCAAGATCAACTCCGCGCACTTTTATTTTAACACGATCTCCGAGGCTGTATCTGTGTTTCTTTTTTTGTCCTACCAGTTCAAATTTTTTCTCATTGAAAACATAAAAATCATCTTTCATGTCTCGGACGCGTACTAAGCCTTCGCATTTTGTCTCTACTTCTTCTACATATATACCCCATTCTGTAATTCCACTGATTACTCCATCAAATTTTTCTCCTGTACGCTTACTCATGTATTCTACTTGTTTGTATTTTATAGAAGAGCGTTCAGCATCTGTGGCACGTTTTTCTTGCTCAGAAGACACTCTAGCTAATTTTTCATACTCAAATAAATTTTCTTTCTTTACTTTTTTATGATCCAAGAAATCTTGGAGTAATCTGTGCACGATGATATCAGGGTATCTTCTAATTGGTGAAGTAAAATGAGTATAGTAGGGGAAAGCTAGTCCATAGTGACCAATATTTTTTGTGGAATATATAGCTTTGGCCATAGACTTTATTACCGCACGATTTACAGCATCAGCTTCAGGTTTGCCTTCAAGGCTTTTTAATAATTTATTTATTTCATTTGTCGGTATCATACCATCCACTAGAGATACTTTGTGTCCCAAATTACGCAAGAAAAATGCGAGGTCAGTCATCTTTTCTTTACTCGGTAGGTCGTGTACTCGGTATATAGAAATGTTTTCATTTTTCTTTTCCCCAGAGATTAATTTTGCCACTTTTTTATTTGCGAGTAGCATAAATTCTTCTATTAATCTATTTGAATTACCTCGTTCTTTTTTTATGATGTCTATCGGTACGCCATACATATTGAGTACGAATTTTACTTCTTCTTGTTCTAGTGAGATAGCACCATCTTTAAATCTTTGTATTGTTAGTTTTTTTGCTAAGTCATTTAATATAGATAATTCTTTATGGAGTGGTTTCTTTGGGTTTTTTATAGACTCCTCAGCTTCCTCATAAGTAAATCTTTTCTTTGAATGTATTACCGTGCGTCCATACCATTCACTTTTTATATGTGCATTTTTATCTATTACAAAAACTGCACTCATAGTGAGTCTGTCTTTGTTTGGCACTAAACTACATAAATCGTTTGAGAGAATTTCTGGTAGCATGGGGATAGTCCTATCTACTAGATATACCGAAGTACCACGAGAGCGCGCCTCTTTGTCTAGTTCACTATCAATTTTTACATAATGACTGACATCGGCTATGTGTATGCCGACTTCGTAGTCTACATCTTTACCATTTTTTATTTCTACAAATGATATAGCATCATCAAAATCTTTTGCATCACTAGGATCTATGGTAAATGTGAGAATTTTTCTAAAGTCACGACGCCCCACACAATCACTCTCTTTTATACCAGATGCTTTTATTTCTCTCGCTTCGTCTTCTACGTTTTTTGGAAGTTCGGCATTAAAACCTTTTTCCATGGCTATGGCATGCATCTCTGTGTCATTGTCTCCGGGTGTGCCTAGTATCTTTACTACGCGACCGAGTGGAGCTTTGCGAGCATCAGCCCAAGATGTTATCTCCACAAAAACTTTTTGACCCAATTTCGCACCATTTAAATTTTCTTTTGGTATCAAAATATCAGTGTACATTTTTGTATCGTCTGGTTTTAGGAAAAGCATAGAGTCTTGTTTTTCCAAGACACCAGTGAAATTCATTTTTGCTCGTGAGATGACTTTTGAAACTTCTGCTGTTTGTCTACGACTTCCTTTTTTGGGATGAAATATTATTTCTACTGTGTCTCCATGTAGAGCAGTTTTTAGATGCTTAAAATCAACTTCTGGGTCTTCGCCCATGTTTTTATTTTCACCAATGGCTACGTAGCCTGTACCCCTCGAAGATATAGAGATAATTCCAGTAGTTTTAGACATGTGGGGGACTGGATTCTTCTTATTTGTATGTTTTTTAGGTTTATTTTTCACCCTTTAAATATAACATAAATTAGACCATAAAGCCTTATTTGACAATAAGACAAAAACGTGTTAAACTATAAGGGTATAGTACAAAAAGGGCGTTCAGTCCTTTCTCCACCTTGGAGATAAAATAAAAGCACGGAGAAAGACAATGATAAACTTGAATAGGTTTGACATAGATCGCGTCTCCGCCAAGGGCGGAGAAAGGAAGGCCCCGAAAGAGGTCGAGAAGGTTGTGAAGCTAGGACGCTTTAGAGCTTTCATGGAAAAATACGTTATTGTGGAGAACCCTAAGGGCTCAAAGCCGGTATGGTTTTCTGCAAAAGTCGCATTTTGGTCAACAGTGGGCATAGGTCTGCTAATGATCGTTTGGTATCTTCTTAAGTAGATTCATTCTACTTTCATCTTAAATTGGCGTTGTTTGTGGACCATTCCATAGACAACGCCTCTTTCGTTTTATTTGCCTTTTTTATAAATTGTGTTAAACTAAAAAAATGTTAAAAATAAGATTACAACGAATAGGAAGAAAGAATGACCCGTCATTTCGCGTGGTTTTGACTGACTCAAAGAACAGTACAAAGAGTGGAAAGTTCTTGGAAATACTAGGTAATTACAACCCAAAGATGGGAGTAAAAACTTTAAACGGAGACAGGATAAAGCACTGGATGAAACAAGGTGCACAGTGTTCAGATACTATGCATAATTTCTTGGTTCATGACAAAATAGTAGAAGGAAAGAAGAAAAATGTCCTTCCAAAAAAGAAACCAACTATAAAAAGAAAAGAGTTGAAAGCGAAAAAATAATTTTATATACTTAAAGAGACGCAGTTTGTTCGTCGCAATACTGCAGAATTAAAAGATTAATAACTTTAAAAATATGGAAGAAGCAGACAAGATATTTCTAGAATACGTAGTAAAGGCTCTAGTAGACAATCCGAATGATGTAAAAATTGATAGGACTGTAGACGAAATGGGTGTACTTATATCACTTACTGTAAACCCTGCAGACATGGGTAAAATCATCGGCCGAATGGGTAATACAGCAAAAGCAATCCGTACATTGCTAAGAATCATCGGTATGAAGAATAATGCTCGCGTAAATTTGAAAATCAACGAGCCAGAAGGTAGTACTAGACCAGTAGACAATTATGTACCACCTGCTCCAGGACACGGCGCGACACCTACTTCATTTAAGACAGTAGATCAAGCGATGGAAGACCTAAAAGGACTATAAAATAAATTTTAAATAAAAAAACACCCCAATGGGGTGTTTTTTTATTTTTGTGGTATATATGTTATTGGTACTAGTTCGACTCTTTTTGAGTCTTTGAGAATATGTTGGTGGAGTAACAATATGAAAAAAGTTCTTTTGGTTTTAGCGTGCATTTTTTTGGCTCAAGCGGATTATTTTTTGGCTCAGAGATTAAATCGTTCGGTCGTGAAGTTTTATGATTTTTCACTTGCCGGCGTCACAAACTGGGCTATAAAAACTTTTCTTTTATGGATAATCTTGTCCTTTTTTGTTCATTTCGTTTATATGCAACAAAGTAAAAGAGACAAGGCTATCTCGGTCGGGCTCACAGCATTGTTGGTAACTTTCCTGGTTCCAATAATCATGTCTTTTTCCCAAGCTATGTTTTTTGGAAAAGGGCCCGTAGGTAAAAGTTTCTTGTCTTTAATAGACAAGGTGACTCTTACAAAGTGGGCTATTTTGGCTCATTTCATAGTGTCACTATGCCTGAGCGCGGTAGGTTTCATCTACGTTTTTTATCTCTCCAAAAAAGAGGTGAAAACGTAGCATCGTCCATTTTGGGCACCAACGAGGACGGTCAGCTCCTTAAAATTGGCACCGGCGACATGTCGGTGCCTCTTCATTTTAAATACTTAAAATATATGGTATAAATGACAAATAAATAAAAATATGCGTTTTCATGTAATTACAATTTTTCCGGAGATGTTTGACTCTTATCTAAAAGAGTCTATTTTAGGCCGGGCGATAAAAGATAAAAAAATATCTGTAAAATTTTACAATCCCATGAGTTTTTGTAAGCCAAAAGAGCGAGTAGATGCTAGGCCATATGGAGGTGGTCCAGGCATGGTGCTTCGACCTGAGTTTTTCCTCAAAGCTTTTTCTAAGATTAAGATAAAAGACAAAAAGAAAACAAAAATAATTTTATTTTCAACATCAGGCAAAAAATTTACTACAAGTTATGCCAAAACTTCTGCAAAAAAATACACAGATATAATTATGATTTCTGGTAGATACGAAGGTATAGATGCAAGAGTACAGAAAATTTTACGGGCAGAAGAAATTTCAATAGGGGATTATGTGCTCACAGGTGGCGAACTTCCAGCGATGATTTTGATAGATTCTATCTCAAGACAAGTAAAAGGAGTGCTCGGTAAATATGAATCACTAGAGGAAGAGCGAGTATCTAGTAGCGAAGTCTACACTCGTCCTGAAATTTTGAAGTATAAGGGTAAAAATTATAGAGTTCCAAAAGTTCTACTCTCTGGTAATCACAAAAAGATAGACGAGTGGAAGCAGAATAAATAAGAATCCACAAGGGAAATTTGACTTTTTTCTGTGGATAAGTATACTATATTTGATTCACTGATTGAGTTTTGGATGCAATCTCCTTATTAATAACCTTAATTTATAAGCTCTAAACGGCTTTTTTGTTTATTATGCAAACTCAATCACCCAAGGTCTCTGTGCCTAAAAAGTATTTTTCTCGTTACAAGAAACCACTAGTCCCATTTCCAAATCTTATTGAAGCTCAAGTAAAGAGTTTTAAATGGTTGGTAGAGACTGGTATCGGTGAAGTTTTCAAAGAGTTTTCTCCAATAAACGACTATTCTACAAAGAAGTTTCAATTAGACTTCACGTCTTTTTCGCTTGAGGAATGCAAGTATGACGAGAGTCATGCAAAAATAAACAAACTTTCTTACAACGGCACACTCAAGGCCAAAGTAAAATTAACAAATAAAATTTTAGGAACTGTAAAAGAACAGGAGATTTTTATGTCTGAGCTTCCACTCATGACACCTCATGGAACTTTTATAATAAACGGAGTAGAGCGTGTCATCGTCCCTCAGCTTGCTAGAAGCTTTGGAGTTTTCTTCACGGGTTCTGAGACAAAAGGAAATAAATATTTTGGTGCAAAAATTATACCAGCTCGTGGAGTATGGATTGAGATAGAATCAGAGTCTGATGGAGCAGTATATGTGAGAATAGACAAAAAGAGAAAATTCCCAGTGACTGCACTTTTGCGTGTTTTGGGTTTTGAGTCAAATGAATTAATGCTAAAAGCATTTAGTGGAGACGAAAGAGCACAAGAAGTCTTGAAAGTATGCTTGTCTAAAGATATAGCGAAGACTCTAAATGAATCTTATATAGAAATATATAAGCGTCTTCGTGATGGAGATATGGCTACAGCAGACAATGCGAAAGAATTTATAGATTCTCTGTTTACAAAAGAACGATACGACCTTTCTCCAGTTGGCCGTTTTAGATTTAATCAACGCTTTGAAAAAGCTATGGATGACAAGGAGATGGCTCGCCGAACTATCTCAAAAGAAGATTTAGTGACAGTAGTCAAAAATATAATTCTTTTAAACAATACACCTGGAGCTCATTCTGACGATATAGATCATTTGGGTCAAAGACGTGTACGTTTTGTCGGAGAAATTCTTCAACAAAAAGTACGTACAGGTATGATGCAAATCAAGAGAAACATTCAAGACAGAATGTCTATCATTGATGTAGATACAGCTATGCCGATAGCTATAATAAACCAACGTCCACTCCAAGCTCGTATCAAAGAATTTTTCACAACAAACCAGCTTTCACAATTCATGGCACAAGAAAACGTGCTAAATGAAATGGAGCATCTCCGTACTCTCTCAGCACTTGGGCCCGGAGGTCTTACACGTGAACGCGCAGGACTTGAAGTCCGTGACGTACACCCAAGTCACTATGGAAGAGTATGTCCTATACATACACCTGAAGGTCCAAACATTGGTCTTATTCTTCACCTTTCTACGTATGCAAAAATAAACGAATTTGGAATAATCGAGACTCCTTATATTAAAGTAAAAAATGGAAAAATAACTGGTGAAATTCAATACTTGAATGCACTAGAAGAAGAAAAGTACAACATTGCTCACTCTGGTATCCCTTATGATTCCGAGGGGAAAATAAGTGAAGACAGAGTCGAAGCTAGATTAAAGACAGAGCCTGGAACAATTTCAAAAAACGAAGTTGATTTTATTGACGTGGCTGCAAACCAAGCTTTCTCTATCGCTACTTCACTCATTCCTTTCCTAGAACACAACGACGCAAACAGAGCACTCATGGGATCAAACATGCAGAAACAAGCAGTGCCTTGTGTGCTTCCAGAAGCTCCACTAGTCGCTACAGGAGTAGAAGCACTAGCTTCTAGAGATTCAGGTAGATTGATAATAGCTGAAGAAGATGGCGTAGTATCTTACTTGGATGCAAGAAAAATAATCGTTACCGGTAAGTCTGACAAGAAAAAGACTTATGACTTAGTAAACTTTATGAGAAATAACAACTTCTCTGTGTTCCACCAACGCCCATCTGTAAACTTGGGAGATAAAGTTAAAAAAGGTGATGTACTAGCAGACACTAGTAGTACAGTAGAAGGACAGATATCAATCGGACAAAATATTTTCGTCGCTTTCTTGTCTTGGTCTGGTTCAAACTATGAGGACGCGATAATAGTATCTGAACGTCTAGTAAAAAATAGTAAATTTACAAGTATTTACTTAGAAGAGTTTACTTGCGTGGTTCGTGATACAAAACTTGGGCCCGAAATTACAACAAGAGATATACCAAACATAGGAGAATTAAAATTGAAAGATTTGGATGAAGACGGTGTTATCCGTATCGGTGCTGAAGTACGAGAAAATGATATTTTGGTTGGTAAAATTACTCCGAAAGGAGAGACAGAGCTTACACCAGAAGAGAGATTGCTCCGAAGTATCTTTGCTGAAAAAGCACGCGATGTAAAAGACACATCACTACGTATGGAACACGGTAAACGTGGACGTATCATAGGTGTAAAAATCTTTTCACGAGATCTTGGCCACACACTAGAAGCAGGAATAATAAAGAAAATTGTTATTGAAGTCGCACAAATAAGAAATATTTCAATTGGAGACAAGCTTTCAGGAAGACATGGAAACAAAGGAGTTATATCTATAATTCTTCCAGAAGAAGATATGCCTTACACAGCAGACGGTACACCAATAGATATTATTCTTTCTCCACTCGGTGTCCCTTCTCGTATGAACTTGGGACAGATTATGGAAATGCACTTAGGCCTAGCAGCTCATACACTAGGATATCAAGCAATCACTCCACCATTCTTGGGAGCAAAAGAAACAGAGATAAGAGAAGAATTGAAAAAAGCTGGACTTCCAGAAAATGGAAAATTAAAACTTTTTGATGGACGAACAGGTGAAGCTTTTAATCAAGACGTAGCTGTTGGATACATGTACATGCTAAAACTTCACCACATGGTAGAAGACAAGATCCACATGCGTTCAATTGGTCCCTACAGTCTTATCACTCAGCAACCTCTTGGGGGAAAAGCTCAAGGCGGAGGACAGAGATTCGGAGAAATGGAAGTCTGGGCACTCGAAGGTTATGGAGCAGCTTATACTTTGCGCGAAATGTTGACTATAAAATCTGATGACATCGCAGGTCGTAGTGCGACGTTTGATTCCATTATTAAAAATGAAACGATCAGACCACCAAATTCTCCAGCATCGTTTAATGTTCTATTAAATTATTTACGCGGACTTGCAATGGACGTGAATTTAATGAAAGACAACGAAAAATAATTTATAGACTATAAAATAAAAATATATGAAAACATTAAACACAACTGAATTTGATAAAATTGCTCTAAGACTCGCATCTCCAGAGCAAATACAAGAATGGTCTTTTGGAGAAGTCACAAAGCCAGAGACTATAAACTATAGAACAGGGCGCAGTGAGCGTGGTGGCTTGTTCGACGAAAAAATATTCGGACCAGAAAAAGACTATGAATGTTACTGTGGAAAATACCGAAGAATTCGTTATAAAGATATTATCTGTGAAAAATGTGGAGTGGAAGTTACTCGCTCTATAGTAAGACGAGAGAGAATGGGTCATATCGAACTCGCTACTCCTGTATCACATATCTGGTTCTTGCGTGGAGTACCTTCTCGCATGAGTATATTACTCAATATTTCTGTATCTGATCTTGAGAAGGTCATATACTTTGCTGGATATATAATAGTCAAAGTACACGAAGAAGAAAAAAAGACTATCATAGAAAATCTAGAGAAGGAGTATAAATCTAAATTGAAAAATTCTAGTGATGAGGAGACAAAAGAAAAATTAAAGAATTTACTTTCTATCACTAAAAAAGAAATTACAGAAATATATGAAGGTAAAGTTTTAAATGAAATATCTTTCCATCATTATTCTCTAAAATACGGTACTTGTTTTGAAGCTAGCATAGGAGCTGAAGCTATATATTCTATTTTCAAAAACCTAGACCTAAATAAACTAAAACTACACACTGAAGCTATGCTTGTAAAAGCAAGTATCGTTGAAAAAGAAAAGTTACAAAAAAGACTTTCTTTGATTCGTGCTATGACTTATGCAGGAATTCGTCCCGAATGGATGTTTTTGACTGTAATACCAGTCATTCCTCCAGTGCTTCGCCCTATGGTGGCACTCGATGGTGGTAGACACGCTACAAGTGATCTTAACGACTTATATCGCCGAGTTATAAACCGAAATAATCGTCTAAAGAAACTAAAAGAAATAAATGCTCCAGACGTAATTCTAAGAAATGAAAAAAGAATTATCCAAGAAGCAGTGGATGCTCTTATAGATAACTCAATTGCAAAACAAAATGATTCTACAGCAATGAGTCAATCTCAGAGACGTCCCTTGAAATCTTTGTCTGACAACTTGAAATCAAAACAAGGTTTGTTCCGTCAAAACTTGCTTGGAAAGCGTGTAGACTATTCTGGACGTTCTGTAATCGTGGTTGGTCCTACTCTAAAATTGAATCAATGTGGTCTACCAAAACACATGGCTCTAGAATTATTTAGACCATTTGTTATTTCAAAGATACTTGAATCAGAACTAGCGTTTAACATCAGAGGAGCAAATAAACTAATAGAAGAGCGAGAGGGAGTAATCTGGGCAATCTTAGAAGAAATAATTGAAGGAAAATATGTTCTTCTAAACCGTGCGCCTACTTTGCACCGTCTTGGTATCCAAGCTTTCAATCCAATTCTTATCGAAGGAAATGCTATCCAAGTGCACCCACTAGTATGTGAGGCTTTCAACGCTGACTTCGACGGAGACCAGATGGCTGTATATGTTCCACTACTAGATGAAGCACAAAAAGAAGCAAAAGAATTAATGGCAGCAAATAAAAACTTGCTTAAGCCACAAAACGGAAATCCAATCGTGCATCCAAGTAAAGACATAGTCTTGGGATCTTACTGGATGACTAAGAACATGGATGGAGAATTGGGGGAAGGAAAATATTTCTCAAATCCAAATACAGCTATATTAGCTTTTGAGTATGGAGTAGTATCCCTTCGTGCAAAGATAAAAGTATTAGCTACTGATAGACAAAAATATAAAAAATTTAACGGAGAAATGTTTGAGACGACAGTAGGAAGACTATTATTCAATAGTATTTTGCCAAACGACTTTTCTTTTGTTAATGACGAAATGACTCAAGGCAGACTATCAGCATTATTGGATGAGCTTATCATGCAATACGGCGTAGACAATACTCCTCCAATCCTAGACAAGATTAAAGCTTTCGGATTCAAATATTCTACAGTTTCTGGTACTACTTGGGGGCTAGACAATGTCAGTGTTCCTGCACAAAAACCAGCAATAATTAAAAAGGGTAGAGACTTAGAAGAAAAAATAATATCAGAATGGAGTGACGGTCTTCTTTCAAACGAAGAAAAATATCAAAAAGTTATTGAAGTTTGGGCAAGTGCTAAAAAAGAATTAGAAAAAGTATTGCCTAGTACTCTTGATGTAAATAGTTCTACTTATGACTTATTCACTTCAAAAGCTAGAGGTACTATGACTTCATTGGTCCAGATGACAGGAATGAAGGGACTTATTCAAAACAACCAAGGTAAGACTTTGGAATTCCCAATCATATCTTGTTACCAAGAAGGTCTTTCTCCTCTTGAATACTTCATAACTACTCACGGAGCTCGAAAAGGTGCATCTGATACCGCTTTGAACACTGCGAAGGCTGGTTATTTGACTCGAAGACTTGTGGACGTAGCTCAAGACGTGGTCATCACCGAAGAAGATTGTGGAACTAAAGAAGGTAAAATTGTCTCAAAAGAAAATATTTCTGGTATTGAAATTCCTCTTTCAAAAAATATTCGTGGACGTGTACTCGCTGGAGATTTGAAAGATGCACAAGGCAATGTTGTTTACAAGAAAGGATTCTTGGTAACAAAAGAAGAAGCAATAAATATAGAGAAACAAGGATTCACAGAAGTATTTGTACGTTCACCACTTACATGTCGTACTATTCACGGTCTATGTGTAATGTGTTACGGACTTGATCTAGGAAGAAATCATCTTGTAGATCTAGGTGAGGCTGTAGGTATTATCGCAGCGCAAGCTATCGGAGAGCCTGGTACACAGCTTACACTTCGTACATTCCACGCTGGAGGAGTCGCTGGTACTGACATCACTACTGGTCTTCCACGTATTGAAGAAATCTTTGAAAGAAGAATTCCAAAGAACCCAGCTGTAGTCTCAGAGACAGACGGAGAAGTAATTTCTATTACTGCAAAAGATGGTGAAGAGAAAATCATAAAAGTATTATCTGATACAAAATTAGATGGCAAGAGTAATGAGATGGAATACATAGTAGCTTTCCGTCGAGTACCTATGGTAAAAGCAGGTGATAAGGTGAAAAAGGGAGAGCTTCTCACAGATGGTTCTGCTGACATTGCTCAAATATTCAAATTTGGAGGAAAAGAACTTGTAGAGAAATACATCATTCATGAAATCAATAAAGTTTACGAACTTCAAAATGCTTCTATTTCTAGAAAGCACACTGAAATAATCGTTCGCCAAATGTTCTCACGCCGAAAGATAAAAGACGCAGGAGAGACAAACTTCTCTGCTGGAGATATCGTAGAACACACTACTTTCATGGAAGAAAATATTCGTATGAATGAAATAGGTGGAACTGAAGCAAAAGCTGAGACAGTGGTCCTAGGTATTACCGAAGTATCACTTCGTACAAAGAGTTGGTTATCTGCTGCTTCATTCCAAAACACTAACCGTGTCTTAATCGAAAATGCTATCAAGGGCGGAGTAGATAACCTACGCGGACTAAAAGAAAACGTAATCATCGGACGATTGATTCCAGCCGGAACAGGATTCAAAAAGAAAGCTTCTACTTCTAAAGAAGAATAAAATTTTATGAACTCTCCCGTAACAAAAATTAAGGAGAGCCTGCCAATCGAAGAAATAGTCTCTTCTTACATAAAGCTAGAAAAGTCAGGCGCAAATTTTAGGGCCAAGTGTCCATTTCACAACGAAAAGACACCATCCTTTTTTGTTTCGCCAGCACGGGGGAGCTACTACTGTTTTGGATGTAGTGCTTCTGGAGATATATTTACTTTCGTGGAAGAATTTGAAGGCTTGGATTTCAAGGGGGCATTGAAACTTTTGGCTGGTAAAGCTGGAATCCAGCTAGAGAATTTTAATCCCAAAGAAGAGAGTGAAAAAGAAAGACTTTACAGAGTGATGGAAGAAGCTACAAAGTTCTTTGAAAAAAACTTAGAAAAAAATTCTGAAGTCATTACCTATCTTAAGACAAGAGGTCTAAATGATGAAAGTATTAAAAATTTCCGTATTGGATTTGTTCCTGAAGAATGGAGACTTTTATATTCTCATCTCACACAGATTGGTTGGAAAGATAATGATATAGAAAAAGCTGGACTCGCTAAAAAGACAGAAAAGGGAATGTATGATAGATTTCGTAATCGAATCGTGTTTCCTATCTCTGACTCCAGTGGGCGAGTCATAGCCTTTTCTGGAAGACTTTTTAAAGATGATGGAAAGTCTGCAAAGTACTTGAATAGTCCAGATACACCTATCTTTAATAAATCTCTAGTATTGTTTGGCTTGGATAAAGCCAAGGAATCTATTCGTAAAAATAATTTTTCTATACTTGTCGAAGGTCAGATGGATTTGGTATTGTCTCACCAAGCAGGTTATAAAAATACTGTAGCCACCTCTGGTACTGCCTTGTCTGATGCTACTGTAAGCAAAGAGAATGTAGTTTCAAATCTTGGACTTGTTCGTCGTTTGTCTGAAAATATTGTACTTGCTTTTGATGGTGATAAGGCTGGATTTAGCGCATCATTAAGGGCAGGCAAGATAGCTCTATCGCTCGGCATGGACGTAAAAGTAGCCAATTTGCCACAAGGAGTAGACCCAGCAGACTTGATATCAAAAGATGGAAATGATGCTTGGCGTAGCGCCATAAGAGGCTCAAAACACCTGATAGAATTCTTTTTAGACAAGGTTTTACTGGACGCGAGTGGAGACAATAGAAAAGCGGGACGAGAAATAAAAGAAAAAGTGCTTCCTTTTGTAAACTCAATAGAAAGCTCAATAGAGCAAATGCATTTTATTAAAAAAATATCTGATATGTCATCTATACCAGAACAGGCGTTGAAAGATGATTTAAAAAAAATTGAACAAGAGTTGAAGTTTGAAAAAAATGAAATTAAAGAAATAAAAAATACTAGCAGTGCTATATCTAAAAAAGATTATATAGAGAAAAAACTTTTAGGTATAATTGTTTGGCAGAAAGGTCTCGGTGAATCAGAGATAGATACCGATAAAATATTGAGAGATTTGAGTACAATTTCAAAGCAGAATGAAGATTATTTTTTAGAAAAAACTAAAAACAACAAAGAAGATCTTATTTTTGAAGCAGAAGTTTTTTATGGAGGAGGAATAGACCTAAAGAAAGACATAAATGAGCTTTTGTTAAACTTAGAAGAAGAATATTTAAATGAAGATTTAGCAAAGAAAATGCAAGAATTACACAGACATTCGCAAAATAAAAACCCAGAAAAAGAAAGAGAAGTCATGGAAGAATTAAAAGAAATAAACAATAAAATACAAAATATTAAAAATAGTCGTTTAAATAATAAGTTTATATAAAAATATGAAAACAAAAAATAAAGTAGCAAAGAAAAAAGTAATAAAGAAAAAGATAAAAGTAGTAAAGAAGGTGAAAAAACCTGTAAAAAAAGCTAAAGCAAAGGCTGTCAAAAAGATTGCAAAAAAGAAGGTAGTAAAGAAAAAAGTCATAAAGAAAAAGCCAGTAAAAATAGCAAAGAAAAGTAATAAGGCTGAGACTAAAGAACAAAAATTAAATCGTCTTTCAGATGAATTGGTAGAAAAAGGACGCAAGAGAGGCTTTATAACCTATGATGAAATTTTGAAAGTTTTTCCTGATATTGAAAACAACATCTTATTCTTGGATGAGCTTTATGAAAAATTTGGGTTGGCATCTATCGATGTGTTAGAAGGAGGAAACTTGCTTGACCTAGATTTAGATATTACTGATAAAGACTTAAACAAAGGTTCAATGCATGATTCTATCCAAATGTACTTGAAAGAGATAGGACAATACCCACTTATTCGTGCAGGAGAAGAGAGAGATTTAGCAAAGAGAATAGAACAAGGTGATATGGAAGCAAAGAATTTGCTCGCTCGCGCGAACCTTCGATTGGTGGTATCTATCGCTAAAAAATATGTAGGCAGAAGTGCAAATTTAAATTTACTTGATTTGATACAAGAAGGAAACCTCGGATTATTTAAAGCTGTAGAAAAATTTGATTGGACTAAAGGATACAAGTTTTCTACTTATGCTACTTGGTGGATTCGTCAGTCTATCACTCGTGCCCTTGCTGACCAAAGCAGAACTATTCGTATACCGGTGCACATGGTAGAGACAATATCAAAATATAAACAAATAATGCGAAGACTTTCTCAAGACCTTGGCCGTGAGCCACTCGCTGAAGAGATAGCCACAGAGATGGATATACCAGTAGAGAAGATTCATATTATTGAAAAAATTAGCCAAGACACAATCTCATTAGAACAGCCGATAGGTGACGATGATGATAAGTCAACATTGGAAAACTTTATTCCAGACGACAAGATTTTACGTCCAGATCAAGAATCTTCTCGCCGAATTTTATCTGACCAAATTCGTGAAGTCTTGGATGAATTGAATCCTAAAGAAAGAAAAATTCTTGAAATGAGATATGGCTTACTAGACGGCATACAGCACACACTCGAGAGAGTGGGGGAAGAATTTGGAGTCACTCGTGAACGTATAAGACAGATTGAAGCTAAAGTTCATGAAAAGCTTCGCCAGCATGAAAAAATAGCAAGACTTAAAAATTACTTTGATTAAATAAAAAATCCCCCATATGGGGGATTTTTTATTTATGAACATTGCTTTATTGCTTCAAAGCCTTATCAATCTTTTGTTTTACTGATGGGAATTGTTCTGCTCCTGGGATAGTATCTACCATTTTACCATTTACAAAGATAAATGAAGATGGAGTACCACTGACACCTGCTTGTGAACCCTCAGTTATATCTGCTTGAATTTTGTCTACAAATTTACCACTATCTAAACAAGTTTCAAAAGCTTTAACATCTAGACCGATATATTTTGCTATGTTTGAAAGCTCAGATACTTCTAAACCATTGTTTGATGGAGTAACTTCAAAAACTCTATTAGTATATTTCCAGAAAGCTTCATTACCACCTTGTTCCCAAGCACACTCTGTAGCTTCTGCTTCATGAAAAGCTTTTGGGTGAAGTTGAGGAATAGGGTAGTGTCTAAATACCCAAGCTACATCACCATCATACATAGATACTGTCTGTTGCATTGTCTGGTGGAAAACTTTACAGAAAGGACATTCAAGGTCTGAATATTCTACCACTATTACTTTTGCGTCCAAACTTCCGACAATATGATCATCCATATCTGCGGGCATTACTATGTCTGCATTGATACTATCTGTTACAAGAGGCACTTTCTCTACTTTTACTGGTGGTTTACTATCTTTTAATAATATAGCTCCAGCTATGAGAAAACCTACTACTATAATCGCACTTACTATCTCTTTTTGTTGAATTTTTGGCATATTTTATATGATAATGACTAATACGCTATTGTAGCATATTTTGTAATTGTGCTACAATAAATGTATTATAAAGGTCATTTATTAATTAATTTTTTTAAATAATATTATGTGTAAAGGAAAATTTGGAGCATGTATGTGTGTACCAGCTTTAATCGCTAAGATTCTACTTATAGTAGGAGGAGTAAATTGGGGTTTGGTAGGTGTAGGTATGTTTATGGGCAGTAATTTAAATCTAGTAAACTTGATTTTTGGTTCAATGCCTACAGTAGAGGCTATTGTATATGTCGTAGTCGGTCTTTCAGCAGTCATGAGTCTTATTGGATGCCGATGCAAGACTTGTTCTAGCTGTACTTGCAGTGTTGACTCTAGTGCAAAGACAGGGGACGGAATGATGTAGTTTTTTACACCATTTGACAAAACCCAATATAGGTGGGATTATTTGCATTTTTCTGTAAATAGTGTTATAATACAACATTATATGTCTTCGGTTACAAATTTTATATTTTATATATTCATATTTCTTTCTGTTTACGCGCAGGTCTTTTTCTTCGTTACTTTCCTAGAAAATAGAAAAAGAATAATCACTAGAAACGGGAAAATAAAATTAAAAAATTACCCTCCTGTTACTATTGTAATTCCTTGCTGGAACGAAGAAACTACAGTATATAAAACTATACGTTCAGCACTAAATTTAAATTATCCGAAAGATAAATTGAAAATAATGCTGATTGATGATGGCTCTACTGATGGTACATGGAATATTATTAAAAAATTCTCAAAATATCCTAATATCAAAGTATTTAAAAAAGAAAATGGAGGAAAATATACTGCACTCAATCTCGGGTTAAAAGAAATGGATACTGAATTTTTTGGTGGGCTAGACGCTGACTCTTATGCAGACCCTGAGTCACTAATCCGTATTATGAGCTATTTCGAGAATAACCCTGAAGCTATGGCCGTGGTTCCTTCTGTGACAGTACACAATGCAAAGACGATAATACAAAATGCTCAAAAGGCAGAGTACCACATGGGTGTATATTTCAAGAAAATGCTAGATTTCGTAGGTGCTATAAACGTGACACCTGGACCACTTACAATCTTTAGAAAGAAAGTTTTTGATGATTTGGGTCCATACAAGCACGGACACAATACAGAAGACATGGAGATAGCTTATAGAATGCAAAAAAATCACTATAAGATAGAGCACTGTAATGATGCATACGTTTATACCAATACTCCACGAACTATCAAAAAACTTTACAAACAAAGACTGCGCTGGATTTATGGTTTTATCAATAACACCTTAGACTACCGTGGCGTTTTATTTAGGAAAAAATATGGGAATTTCTCTTTATTTACTTTGCCACTAGGAGCACTTTCTATTTTCTCTGTGACTTATCTTTTTAGTAGAATAGTCTATTCTACTGTAGAATTTCTATATTCAAAATTTATAGTTTATCAAACTATTGGTTTTCATTTTAATAAAATTAATTTTGACCCATTTTTCATAAACACAAAAGCTTCTATGTTTTTGGTAGTGGTCATATATAGTTTGGTTATCTTTGCTATGGTATTTGGTAGAAGAATGGCTGAGAGACGTTGGTCATTTTCTTTGTCCATGTTATACTTCTTTCCAGTTTTCAGTATCATCGCACCGTTTTGGTTTATGAAAGCTTTATACACTACTATTGTAAATAGACGTCCACCAGCGTGGAGATAAAAAATATATGGTAAAAATTGATTGGAAAAAATATGTAATTGTGTTTTTTATTACTGTAGGTCTTTTCTTGACTGCGACTTATATCAGTAATTATTTTGGTAATAAAAAAATTGATCAGATAAAATCTATTCAAGATAAGATAGCTATAGATATATTGTCTTCCGAGACTCAATTTTCATTACTATCAGAGCTTTCTTGTAAAAATATATCAGACTCTGTGTTTTCAGGTGAATTGGGTGAATTAGGAAACAAATTAGAGTGGGGACAAGAGAACCTGGGTAGCCAAGAAGAATTAACTTATTTAAAAAAATACTATTCACTACTTCAAATCAAAGACTATCTACTGGGTAAAAAGATATCTGAACGTTGTAAGGTAAAATCTGCTTTTATTCTTTACTTCTATACTACGGCTGAAAATTGTAGCGTGTGTGAGAGGGAAGGATTAGTACTCTCAAGTCTACGTGATAAGTATCCTGAGCTACGAGTATACTCTTTTGATTACAATACAGAGCTTTCAGCAGTAAAAGCAATGCTTCAAATCTATAAGATAAAAGATACTGAGCTACCAGCTCTAGTGCTAGACGATGAGGTACTTACAGGCTTTCACGGCATAGAAGAATTGGATGCTAAGGTTCAAAAGTCATTTAAACTACAGGAAGTAAAACCTGGAGATACTACTACAAAAAAGAGCTCACAGTAAATTTATTAAATCTGAGCAAGGAGACAGGTTTTAAACCCACTATTTTCGCTTTAGTTATGAGTTTATAAGACTACTATTTAGTTTAAACTTTGGAGCCGGAAGAGGGATTCGAACCCACGACCTTCGCTTTACAAAAGCGTTGCTCTACCAACTGAGCTATTCCGGCTTAATAAACATACTAACATAATTACAAATTATTTCCATCTTTTTCCTCCTCTTTTATTTTATGGGTAATTTCTGTAATTTTATGTTTGTAGCTTGATACAATTTTCAATAATTTTGAAGCTTCAACTTTCTGTATCAATTCTCCAGTCGAATGATTTTTGACGTGGATATTTTGCACTTTAATCTTCAATTCCTGATACTTATTCTTTAAAAAATTAGTAGATTGAATATAAGATTTTACTATAAATACCAAACTTTTGTGCTCATACTTTTTTACACTCTCTACGGTTATATTTTTTATCTCATCTAAGTAAGGTATTTCAAATGTTACTTCTTCATGGAGTTCATATTCTCCACTTTTTACCAAAGATAATTTTCTCCAAATCATAAAAACTATAGATAGGAGTGACACAAAAAACATTGTTAGTATTAAATATATCATATATATCTATCTATTTTTATATAGAATAGCGTTTTACTTCCTTGATTTTTGCACCTGATTTTTCTAGGAGTTTACTGATAGTGTCTTCTCCTTTTATAAACACTTGGTCCATCAAAGTCTTTTCTTTAAAGTAAGTGTTTATCTTTCCTTCTAGCATCTTCTTTTTTATGTCTTCTGGTTTATCTATACTTGCTACTTCTTTTTCAAAAATCTCCACTATCATCTTCTTTGCTTCTTCTGTAATTTCAGCATCTGTGATGTATTCTGGCTTCATAGCAGTAATGTGCATAGCGATATCACGAGCGAGCTCTGTACTGCCTCCCTCTAAACTTACGATTACTCCAGATTTATTGTTGTGTACATAAGTACCGATAGTGTCTCCAGATACTTCATATACTTCACCTAGTTGTATATTTTCTCCAGTTTTTTGAATTATAGGATCTATTAGGTCTTTTGCCCCTTCTTTCATCTTTTCACCGCCCTCGTTTAGAGCCATAGTCGCTAATTTTTCTAGAAGAGTAGTAAAGTCTTCATTTCTAGATACGAAATCTGTCTCACAGTGTAATGGCACAAGTACAGCCTTTTTATCAGTAGATTTTATAGATACTGCACCGTCTTTTACCTCACGTCCAACTTTCTTTAATGCTATATCTGAACTAGTCTTTTTTAAGATAGCGAGGGCTTTGGTCATATCTCCCTCAGCCTCTTCCAATGCACGCTTGCATTGCATTACAGAAACACCAGTACTATCTCTTAATTCCTTAATAAGTTCAGTTGTTATTTGTGTAGACATATAATATTGTCTTCTTGGCTTATGGCCTTGAAGTTATTAAATTTTTAATGTTTATTGAGTTGCTTGCTCTGGGCTAGATACAGCTTCTTTTTTTGGAGCTTTTAGAGTACCTTTTTTGTAAGCATTTGCTATAGCTTGAGTGAAGAATTTTATTGAAGGGATTACTCCATCGTTTGCTACGATAGGGTAGTCTATACCTCTAATATCTGAGTCAGAATTTACTAAAGAAATTACAGGTACGCCCGATTTCTTGCCTTCTGTAGCTGCTATGTGTTCATTTTTTGCGTCTATGATAAACAATGCATCTGGCATTTTCTTTAGACCGATAAGACCAGAGTAGTATCTTGAAAGTTTTTCCATTTTCTTTGCCATTACCACACGCTCTTTTTTAGTGTATTTATCAAGTTCTCCCATAGCACTATCTTTTTGATAGTTTTCTAGTTCTGTGATTCTTTTTTTGATTTCAATAAAGTTTGATAAAGTACCACCAATCCATCTTTCTACTACGTATGGCATATCCAAAGACTCTGCTACTGATTTAATAGCGTTTTTTGCTTCTGGTTTTGTACCTACGAATAATACTACCTTGCCTGCACTTCCGAGTGTTTCTACGAATGCTGTAGCTTCATCTAGTAAAATACTTGTCTTTTCAAGGTCTATAATGTCGCCCTTGTTTTTAGTCGCATATATATAGCCAGAAACAGAAGGGTGTCTTCGTGTCTTGCTATAGCCATAATGCGCCCCAGCCTTGAACATTTGCTCTACGGCTGTGTCATTTACACTGTCTTTGTCTTTTACAATATCTCCTTTTTGCATTTGGTTATTCTAGCAGAAACACTCCCTTTTTGCAAACCTATTGGGGTGGTTATGTTTTATTTATATTTTTAAGGATTCTTTGCTAAAAAGAGGTTTTTCGGGTAAGATGGTATGCATGAGACAATCTAAACTTTTTACAAAAACTAGAAAAGAAGCCCCTTCTGACGAAGTGTCAAAAAATGCGGAGCTTCTAATAAGGGGTGGTTTTATAAATAAAGAAATGGCAGGAGTTTACAGCTATTTGCCACTAGGTCTAAAAGTTTTTAAAAAGATTGAAAACATAATTCGAGAGGAAATGAACGCTATTGGTGGACAAGAAATCGTACTTTCTTCACTACAAGAAAAAGAAACATGGGAACCTACGGATCAATGGAATGACGAAAATGTAGATGTCTGGTTTAAGACAAAATTAAAAAATGAAACAGAGCTCGGTCTCGCAGTGACTCACGAAGCAGCTATAACAAAAATGCTAAAAAACTTTTTGCAGTCATATCGTGATCTTCCTCAGTATGTATATCAATTTCAAACAAAATTCCGTAATGAAACTAGAGCAAAGAGTGGTATTATGCGTTGCCGTGAATTCGTGATGAAAGATTTATATTCATTTGATATTGATGAAAAGTCTCATTTAGAATTTTATGAAAAATCTAAGAAAGCTTACAAGACTATTTTTGAGCGTGTAGGCATAGGACATCTGACTTATCTTACATTTGCTTCTGGTGGTATGTTTTCTCCTTTCTCTCATGAGTTTCAGACTCTTACAAGCGCCGGAGAAGACATTATATACGTAGATGAATCAAAGGGTATAGCTATAAATAAAGAAGTAAACAATGATGAAGTCTTGGAAAAACTAGGAGTAAAAAAAGAAGACTTAGTAGAGCATAGAGCGGTGGAGGTAGGAAATATATTTACTCTAGGTACTAGGTTTTCAGATGCACTAGATTTGAAATATCAAACCGAAGATGGAGAAAAAAAGTCTGTGTTCATGGGTTCTTATGGAATTGGTCCAGGCAGAGTCATGGGTACTGTAGTAGAAGTATTGTCTGACGATAAGGGTATAATTTGGCCAGAATCAATAGCTCCATTTCAAGTACACTTACTTTCTCTCGGCGAAGATGAAGCTGTAAAAACAGAGGCAGACAAAGTCTACGAAACTTTGTTAAAAAATAATATTGAAGTCTTATTTGATGATCGTATTGGTATGTCTGCTGGAGAAAAATTTGCAGATGCTGATCTACTTGGTATGCCAATGCGTATAGTGGTCTCACAGAGAAGTATAAAAGAAAACGGTATTGAATTAAAAAAGAGAACAGAAGAAAAAGGGCAGATAGTGACGTTAGATGAGCTTTTAAAGATTTTAACCAAGAAAGATTAGTATTTTATGTTTGATAAGATTTACAAATTAATTTCAAATGATATAGGCATAGATTTGGGTACCTCAAATACCTTGGTCTATTTAAAGGGTCATGGCATCGTGATAAACGAGCCATCTGTGGTGGCTGTAAATATAAAGACAAATCAAATTCTCGCTGTCGGAATAAAAGCTAAAGAAATGCTCGGACGTACACCAGGACACATAAAAGCTATTCGTCCGCTCGTAGATGGTGTTATATCAGATTTTGAAGTCACCGAAGAAATGCTTTCTTATTTGATAAATAAAGCAAATAAAATTTCAAAGAAAATCGCTAGACCTAGAGTAGTCATCGGTATTCCTTCTGGTACTACAAATGTAGAATCACGTGCGGTGTATGACGCGGCGCATTCTGCTGGAGCAAGGGAAGTATACTTAGTAGAAGAGCCGATGGCTGCGGCTGTCGGTATACGCTTACCTATAAAAGAACCAGTAGGCTCTATGATTATAGATATAGGTGGTGGTACTACTGATATTGCTCTGATTTCTCTCGGAGGAATTGTGAAATCAAAAAACTTAAAGATAGCTGGTGATAGATTAAATAACGATATCATTTCTTATATGCGTGATGAATTTAAAATACTTATCGGAGAGCGTACAGCTGAAATGGTAAAGATTGCTATAGGATCTGTATCTCCAGGGGTGTATATGGAGTCTCAAGTTCATGGACGTGATTTGCTTACAGGCTTACCACGAGCTGTGATTGTGACTGACTCTGATATTCGTGAAGCTTTAGCTGTATCAATTAGAGAGCTCGTGGGTGGCATAAAAGACATGCTAGAGTCCACTCCTCCTGAAATTTTATCCGACATAATGCACACAGGTATTACTCTCTCTGGTGGTGGAGCATTGATAAATGGGCTTGATCAATTATTGCAAAAAGTTTTAAAAATCCCAGTATATGTAGTAGAAGATCCACTTTCTGCAGTAGCTCGTGGCACAGGGGTGATATTAGACGACATAGATTTTTATAAAGAAGTTTTGATTGGTAATCAAAATGAGTTACCTCCTAGATAAAAAAAATAAAAGACGAGATAGCATAAAAATTCTAATCGGATTAATAATTTTTATTTTGTTATTTTATTTTAGAGCAAGTATTTTTTCTGGATTTTCTTATGTAGGGTTGGGTGTATTTCGACCTGTAATTAGTGTCGGAAATAATTTGGGTGAAAAATTAAAAAGCATAAACGCTTATTTCTCTTCAAAAGATTCTCTATATAGAGAAAACGAAGATTTAAAATTGAAATTAGATAGTGACAGGGAAAATAGAGCAAATTATGATTCTGTCGTAGCTGAAAATATTGAGCTCAAAGATATTCTAGGACGTAAAAATGAACAAGTAGATATGATTTTAGGTGTAGTCTTGGCAAGGCCAAATCAAAGCATTTATGACACTTTGCTTATAGACATAGGTACAAATCATGGTGTCAAAGTAGGTGATAAAGTTTTTGCTTCTGGAAATATACCAATTGGAACAATAAGAGAAGTTTATCCAAGTTCTGCAAAAGTAGTCTTGTTTTCAAATAGTGGAGAGGTCACATCGGTAATCGTATCTGGGAAAAATGTTTCTATGGAGCTCGTAGGTAGAGGTGGAGGAAATTTTGAGATGACAATGCCTAGAGATTTTACTCTACTTAAAGGAGATCAAGTAGTATTACCTAGTATAAACAACCATGTCGTCGCTGTAGTAGAAACGATAATTTCTGACTCAAGAGATGCTTTTCAAAAAGCTATTTTGGTAAGCCCTGTAAATTTTCAGCAATTAAAATTTGTACAGGTAGAGAAATAAAATAATGGATTTTAAAATTGATAAAAAAATAAATGGTTCTCTTGGGCGTGCTGGAGTTTTAAAAACTTCACATGGAGATATACATACTCCGGCTTTTGTGCCTGTGGGAACAAAAGCCACTATAAAGGCTCTTACTCCCGAAATGGTGGCAGATTTAGGAGCAGAAGTAGTGCTCGGTAATACATATCATTTATATCTCCAGCCTGGTGACGAGATAGTACGTGATGCTGGGGGGATAGGAAGATTTATGAATTGGAAAGGTCCGACCATTACAGATTCTGGAGGATTCCAAGTATTTTCTCTCGGGGTGGCTTATGGAAAAGAAATTTCAAAAGTTACAAAGATAACTGATCCTTCTTTTATGATACCAGAGCGTTTTGATGATTCTGATGCTCCAAGACTTGCAAAGATTGGGAATGATGGAGTATCTTTCAAATCACATTTAGATGGGTCTGTGCATTATATTACTCCAGAGAAGTCTATCCAGATTCAACACAATCTCGGAGCTGATATTATTTTTGCTTTTGATGAATGTACTAGCCCGACAGAAGATTTACGTTATCAAGAAGAAGCACTCGAGCGTACTCATGCTTGGGCAAAAAGGAGCTTAGAAGAACACGATAGATTAAAGCAGGACTATGCTCGCCGTCATTCGCACTCTGTCTTGGAAGGGCAAGACTTATCTGTTCGTAGCGAAGATTCCTCTGAGCATAGTCCTGCTTTGTTTGGTATCGTACAGGGTGGGCGAGATGAAAATCTGCGTAAGAAATCCGCGAAAATTATCGGTGCTATGGATTTTGATGGTTTTGGTATTGGTGGAAGCTTTGCCAAGGAAGACATGTCTACAGCAGTGAAATGGGTAAATGAAATTTTGCCTGAAGAAAAGCCTCGCCACTTGCTCGGCATAGGGGAGCCAGAAGATATTTTTATGGGCATAGAAAATGGAGTGGATCTTTTTGATTGTGTCGCTCCTACCAGACAAGCTCGAAATGGTTCGCTTTATACAAAAAATGGAAAGATAAATATTACTAATTCAAAATACAGGACAGATTTTTCAAAAATAGAAACAGATTGCGAATGTTACACTTGTAAGAATTATACTTGTGCATATTTATCACATTTATTTCACGGCAAAGAAATGCTAGCTGGCACACTTGCCACAATCCATAATTTATACTTCATAGTGAACTTAGTAAAAAAAATAAGACAGTCTATTTTAGACGACAAGTTTTTTGAGTTCAAGCAGGACTTTTTACAGAATTACCAAAAATAGCTTTACATTTTGAGAGTAATTGTTATACTTATTTCTATTGACATTGTCAAACAAAAATATGAAAAAAACAAAGAAAACTAAGAAGCCGGGGAAGAATTGGCGAAAATTCTGGAAGCTCGGATCCGAAGAGTTTAACACTCAATTTTTTGACGTGAGTAAAGAAGGTGAGCTACTTGCCAAAGAAGGTCATCATATCTATAACTTAAAAAATTTGGCAAAGAAATACGGTACACCACTCCAAGTAGTATTTCCATTTATCATAGAAGACAGACTCAAAGACCTTATCGGTTATTTTCAAGCTTATATAAAGATATATGGTTACAAAGGTAAATTCCAATATCACTATCCGATGAAGGTAAACCAAAATAAAGAATTTATTTTGTCTCTTATTTCTGAAGGAGCAAACTTGGAGTCCACATCTGCAAATGAGCTTTGGCTTGTGAAAAAACTTTGGGAAGGTGAAAAGTTTAATAGTAAAATTCGCGTGCTTTGCAATGGTCCAAAGACTGATCAATACCTAGACTTGATAGAAGAATTACGAGCAAAGGGTATGAATATAGTTCCTATATTAGAATCATTAGACGAAGTAGATAGACTTTCAAAATATAAAGGTGATATAGGAGTGAGAGTAGATTTAAATGTAAAAGCTGATTCACACTGGGACAAGAAATTTGACCGTTTTGGTATTTCAGAAAAAGATGCACTTGATTTGAGTAAGATGAAAAATCTAAAAATCATGCACTACCACATGGGCTCTCAGATAAAGACTCAAAAAAGTATTTTTGACGGAGTAAAGCATGCTTTTACTATATATAAAGAATTGCAAAAGACACACCCAAATCTAGACACGTTAGACATAGGTGGTGGCTTTGGTATTCCTTATGAAAAGAAAAAGTTTTATACAGCAAAAGGAGTATCTAGCAAGCTTATCAAGATGTTGAAAAATTTGTCTGACAAAGCTGGTATTAAGCATCCAAACCTCGTAGTAGAGTGGGGGCAATATATCGTAGCTCCAGCACAGGTGACAATATACAAAGTGCTTTCTGAAAAATCTATTCCAAAAGCAAATGCAAAGTCTTGGTATATCGTAGATGGTTCTTTTATGAACGACATCAAAGATACTTGGGCTATTCACCAAAAATATCACGTAATTCCAGGAAATAATATGATGAGCCCGCTAAAGACTACATGGTTTGCAGGTAGTACTTGTGACTCTGATGACAAATACACTGCTGGAGGAAATTATATTCTCATGCCAAAACTTCACGAAGACCGAGAGCAACTCGTAGCAGTATTAGATACAGGCGCATACCAAGACGGCCTCGCTTCTCATCACTGCCTATTATCATCTCCTATGAAGATAGTGGCTCAAGATGGAACAATTAAAATAGCCCGCAAAAGAGAAACTGCTGATGTGATAGGTAAGCTTTTTGGTTGGACAAATGGAGACCATAAATAAAATATTTAAAAAATATCGTGGATTTTTATTTTTACCTGCTATTTTTATAGTAGGGTTTTTTTTGTTTAATTATCTTCCTAAAAATATAAAGACAGAAGATATTCAATATGTAAAAATTGCTGGTCAAAAAATCAAAACTGATTTGGCTTTGACGAGTGAGACTAGAGCGAGAGGGTTGTCTGGACGTGTTTCACTAAAAGAAGATGAGGGTATGCTTTTTGTTTTTGATAATGTAGGTAAATACAAATTTTGGATGAAAGATATGAATTTTGATATTGATATAGTATGGATAGATGAAAATCAAAAAGTAGTCTATATACAAAAAAATGCTATGAGAGAATCATATCCAGAAACTTTTGGTGGAGAGCAAAATTCAAAATATGTACTCGAGCTAGTGTCTGGTTTTTCGGATAAGTATAATTTAAAAGAAGGAGATAAGGTGAATTTTGAATAAATAATTTTTTTGTTGAAAAGAGAAAATCCCCACCATTGCTGGAGGGGATTTTCATTTTGTTGTAGGTATCTATAAGCCGAATTTTGTGTTTTCAACCGAGGTTGAAATGATAACAATTTGTCTAGGCTTGCAATTACTCACAAGCTCGAGCGATTCTCCCACGATTTTGCAATCGGGGCACGATCTTGCACACGCGTAAGGATTTTGCCGTTTCACCTCCGTATTGGAGCTCGTCTCTGTTCGCACCTCTACCGTTACCGGCGACGGGGATTACCCGCTACGTTTAACCATTAAAAGGGCTATGTGTTCGGACTTTCCTCTATGGTGTAAACCATAGTAGTTATCCGATACCTACCCATACAATCTAGCACACTTGCTTTTTTTTGTGAAGTATGATAGTATATAAGTGTGAGTGTAGGGAGTGATTCTTACATTTATCGTAAACAATGTATGTGCCGCAAAAACCCACTTCGGTGGGTTTTTGTTTTTTATGCGTGAGTTTTTGTGTTATAATTATCTTAATATATGAAAAAAAGAAAAATTCTCGCAAATGGTAAATTTTTTCTAAATAGAAAGTTGAAGATTTTTTTTGCTATATTTATCTTTACAGTAGGTATAGTATTTTACTCTGTTTTTCATTTTGGTTTTACCCCAGATTTACTTACAAAGTTATCTTTTTATGTTAACTTGGCAAATCCTTATGTAAAAATAGTGAGAGTAGAAGAAGGCCTACGCAAAGAACAAATAGCAGAAATAGTGGGTGAGAAGCTTGGCTGGGATGAAAAAGAAAAGAGTGAGTTTATAAATGCTCACCTAGCTTTGAATACAGAAGACCAAGAGGGTAGGTATTTCCCAAAAACTTATTTGATAGATAAAGATAGCAATCCTATCGAAGTCAGCAATACGATGTTTGAAGAGTTTTCTAAGCAGACAGAAAAAATAAAAAAGCCAAAATCTAAAGATATAATAAATGAAGATGCTGTGGTGACTATCGCTTCTATAATCCAGCGAGAATCAAATGGTAAAGATGATATGAAATTGATCTCTGGGATTATTTGGAATCGTATTTTTTTGGGCATGAAGCTACAGATGGATGCGACCTTGCAATATGCTAAAGGAAACGAAGAAGATGGCTGGTGGGGGCAGGTAAAATCTGAAGATAAAAAAATAGACTCAGATTATAATACTTATCTTCACAATGGCTTTCCTCCAGGAGCGATAGCAAACCCAGGACTCGCAGCAATGGAGGCTGCTTATAACCCCCAAAAGACAGATTGTATATTTTATCTACATGATAGGAAAAGTAAGATTCATTGTGCCAAAACATACGAAGAACACAAGAGGAATATAGAGAGATATTATTAGATATTGCATTTTTGCTAGAATACTATAAAATGGTTTTATCTGGGCCCTTAGCTCATCTGGCTAGAGCGCCTCATTTGCAATGAGGAGGTGGCAGGTTCGAGTCCTGTAGGGTCCACAAGAAAAAACACTTTAGGTGTTTTTTCTTTTTTAAATTCGGGAGTAGCTCAGCGGTAGAGCGGTCGCCTGTTAAGCGATTGGTCGTAGGTTCGATCCCTACCTCCCGAGCATTGTGAAAAAAATATTTATAGTTTTTATAATCCTAGCCTTTATAGTACCTTCTGTATCTTTTGCTCACCCTGGAAGGACTGATAAAAGAGGAGGACATACTTGTCGCACAAATTGTCCCAAATGGGGTCTTCGATATGGTCAATACCATTTTCACTACAAAAAAAGATAATCTATGAGTTCAAAAATAAACAAATATTTAATTATAAATTTTAATAAAAAATAATATGAAAATAGATAGTGGAAAATATGTAGATGGGTTTGTAATACCAATAAAAAAGAAAGATTTAAAAGCATACAAAAAAATGGCAATATGGGGAGCCGAGATGTGGAAAAAGAATGGAGCTTTGGAATACTTTGAGTGTGTAGGGGATGATATAAAAGTTAAAAAAGGAATGCCACAAAAAGGCTTTATCAAGCTTGCAGGGCTTAAACCAGACGAGACTGTGGTGTTTTCTTGGATTGTATTTAAATCTCGCAAGCACAGAGACGAAGTCAATAAAAAAGTAATGAATGACCCAAGTATGAAAGATTTTGACCCTTCTACTATGCCAGTAGACATGAAGCGTTTTGTGACCGGAGGATTCAAGCCAATAGTAGAGGCTTAAATATAATAAAAAAAATCACCTTAGAAATAAGGTGATTTTTTCTTTGAGATGTAATTATTTTACAACTACCACAGAAGCAAATATTTCTTTTGTAGGTCCACCCTCAGTTTCAATTGCAGAGATTTTTATATCAGTCGTACCTGTATTTTCTGCTAAGAAATTCCATTCTCTAGTACCCGCATTGTTTGGTATAGTAGATGGTTTTAATCCACGGCTTTCCAATACTAGTGAAGATTCAGCATAAGTCATTGAGATAGAAAAATATCCTCCTGTGCGCTCTGGTATGCTGACTGTAAATTTATCTCCTTTGTTAAAAGTAAATGTCTTGCCATTATCTTTTTCGGTAATTTTGTTAGTATTTTTTTGTTCAATTTTTGGAGTAACTACTGGTTTATTTTCTGTTGTCTCTTTTGGGGTAGTAGGAATTTCCAAATTATTTTGTTCTGCGACTGGAGATGATTCCTCAACCTTTGGAGACAATGCTTTATTTTTATTAAATACAAAAACTACAATACCAATGATTACTAATAAAACTACTAAGATATAAATTTTGTGTTTTTCCATACTGGCATTATATCATAATTAAAAATATGCAAAACACAGTAAATTATTTGCATTTTTGGTTGCAGGGAGTATTATGTGTTTATGACGTATTTTACTAAGAAAAATTTAATAGAAGGGCTTTTTATAGGGTTTTTGGTTGTTTTTAGCTTTAGTATTTTTACAAATAAGGCAGATGCTCAGTATATTTATTCGACAAATACCCCGAATAATCCTTCCAGTTATGCATATTATAGGCAAATATGTCCTGCAGACTATACTCTCACAGTCTATAATACCAATCAGTATATGTGCTACAAGATTTTTGGTGGTGGTCAAGTACTTGGGGCGTCTACGACAAACTATAACTATAATTCAATATCATCACCTAGCTTTATAGCAGGATGTTTACCAGGATATATGTACTCTGAATTAACCGGACAGAGATGTGATGGTAATTATTATTACAACGGTAATTTAAATGGCGGTGAAGGTGATATATCAAAGTTTGATGTCAGAGATGGGAATGATATCAATCCACAAGAGGGTGATAATGATGCAGAGATTATAGAAGTAAGATTTGATGCAGATAATAGTGATATTAGACTAGATAGAATAGAGTTTGATTTTGAATTTACTGGCAATAGCAATGGGGAAGATATACCATGGAATGTTTTTGATCAAATTAGACTTTTATCAGACGGGGACGAGATAGCACAGATGGATAGTGACAGCAGGAGCGATTGGGATAAAGAAGATGATGATACTTATAGTATAGTTTTTTCTGGTTTAAATGAAATAATAAGAGAAAATGATAGAGCAAATCTAACCTTAGAAGTCGATATAAATTCAGATATCACTGTATTAAATAACAATGATACTTCTTGGGATATATATATTCCTGATGATGGACTAAGGGCTCGTGATGGAAATGGAAATGCTATCTATGCTGGAAATGACTCTGATAGTGTATCAATAAACATTGAAGAAAATTAATCTATAAAATACAATGAGTTAAATTGACAAGTAGCATAAATTATGTTACGAATATTTTGTAGTAAGTTCTTCAACAACAATTCAACAAATTTCCTTTGGAGGTAAAAGGTGAAAAAACTAGTTTTATTTTTGGTTTTTTTCTTGGCGTTCACAGTGAGTGCACAAGAGGAGACTACGGAAGAATCGAAGACAAACATATCAGGAACGATAGGTTTCTCTTCCATGTACCATGATTTTGAGGTCGGCGGAGATACTTTCCGCGGCTTCGTGCAAAACAATTCCTTTACTGTCGAGCGTAGACTTAACAAAAAAGTCAGCGTTTACGCGGACTTTTGGGGGCAGTATGCCCTCGCGAAACGGCATCCAAATGAAGCCGAAGAGTTTTACTTCGGTGGTGGTGTCGTTTACAATCCGCGACCGACGACGACGATTGATTTCTACGCCGGAAACTCAAAGCTCAACGAGCACATCAATTTACAAATGTTCGGCGTCACTGTCGAACAAGAGACGAAGGTGGGCAAGGTGCCGTTGAAGTTTTCGAACAACTTCATCGCCTTTAAATCGTCCAGACCCCACGAATTAAACGGGGGCGTGGTAGACAAGATGAACGTATCGAGTTTCGTTGAGCTACCAAAGAAAATCAAACTCACAGGGGAAGCCGGCATCGGTTTCGACAACGGACCCCTCGGGTTTGAAGGCCCCGCCACGCTTCTTTTTTTCGAAGGGGAAGTCGAGCGGGAGATAAATAAAAATTGGAGTGCTTTTTTCACTCTTCGTCACACCCGGCCGATAGCTGGAGAGACGCTCCGAGGGCCGATTACATCGGCATCTTTTGGAATCAAGTTCAACTTCGATTTCAAATAACCGCCTACCAGAAAACCGAATGCGTTTTCTCGTAGGCGGTTTTCTTTTTATATTAGTAGACTTTAATTTTTTTAGGTATATAGTCATAGAGGAGGTGACTATTATGTCATTGTTGTTATTTAAAAATTTGGCGAAATACGTCGCCAAAAGTATCGTTTTAGCTATCATGATTACCTTTGTGGTCAGTATAGCTAATGGGCAAAAAAAACAGCGTCCTAAAAAAAATGTATCTAAAAAGACCGCGATGGTGAGAGTTCACAAAAAAATTCGGCGCCCAGAGCCGAAAAGGTATATCTCACCTGTCTTACCAAAAATTTTGGTACCGTCGGAACCCTTACACAGGGAATTACATTACACTGAGGAAAGCTGGACCGACGCGATGGCGTCGAAATTCATAATCGTTTCTTTTAGGCCAAATGGTGGAATATTGTCGTATCGTGTCATGCATGATGCCACTGAAGAACTTTTTTCCATCAAGGTCGATTCGGAAACAGCTTATCTTGTTCCTGTAAAGGAAAAGAATGGCGACCTAGAAGGGTGCTTTATGATGGCGTACTGCAAAGTACACAACACGGCACTAATCCTTTCACAAGTTCAATGTTTCTAATATAAAGGTATTTTTTATTCAAGCGCCGAGTAATCTCGGCGCAATTTTTAATTTATCAAGTCTAAGCAAAACCAGGGAAGAAGTCTATCTTTATATTTCTTTTAGGTATACCGATAGATTTTAAAGTCTTTTCAAAAGCATTAACCATACCATGTGGACCTGATATATAAAACATTTTATTCATATAATTTGGGACTTCTTTTTTGATAACATCAGCATCTATAAATCCACCGTACATAGAATCTCCAGCTACGGGCTCACCTTTATCTGTGATAGCATACACGGTTTTTATTCCGAGCTTCTTTTCTGCTTCATCAAAAATTTCTTTATAAGATATATCAGTTACTTTTTTATTTGAGTACAACAGGGTGATATTTCTTTTTTCATTTGTGTCTATCAAATATTTAATCATGCTCCTAAAAGGAGTAATTCCTATACCACCCGCAATAAAGACCAATTCTTTTTGGTGATTTTTGGGTAATACGAAATCACCAGATCTCTGCCCAGCCACTATCTCATCACCTATTTGTAGTGCCAATAATTTGTTTTTAAAACTACTAGGCTCAGGATAAAATTTTACTCCCAAATGTATCTCTTTTTCTGTGGGAGAAGAGGCGATAGTGAAATATCTTCTATTTCCACGAGTATCTGGGCTCCTGTGTTTTAGTGTCCATTCCATATATTGTCCTGGTTTAAAATTTATTTTTTCATTATTTTCAAAAATAAAATCAAATGTATCTGTACCTACTTCTATACGTTTTTTTAATTTCAAGAAAAGCTTTTCTTTTGGGCTGACTATATACGCAAAGATATTTCCTATAACCAAAGCCAATTCTGGAGTCGAATAAAATCCTCCTATATGCAAAGCAGGTGTAAATAAAAATCCCACCAAGATACCAAAAGAAATTCGGAGCCATTTTGTAGTAGGTGAGGTGAGTGGTTCTGTCAGCATTACAAAAGCAAAGAAAAAGAAAGCAGAATTTTTTAAGGTTATCAAGAGAGTATTTAAAATATTTGATGAATCTGAACCTTTAAAAAATGCCAAGACGGCTATGCTGAATAAAGCAGATATGAAAAAGCTCACAAATAATTCTACATGACGTATTTTTCTAATTATCAATACTCCACCCAATATAACGATAGGAAGCATAGCAGGCGTACCTATCCACCAGCTAGCTGAATAATTTATAGCTAAAGATACGATGACTACAGCGATAGCGACTGGATTAAAGATATGCTTTCTATTTATTGCAAATATGTATTTTGAAGCTACACCCCAGATACTGGCCCATAATGCTAGGGGCAAAAATTGTGAGTATGTCCCGCCTTCAATTGGGGTAATTATAAAAAATAGTATTAGAGCTGTGATGTATATAGATTCTACATTTGTCGGAGCTTTATATACATAAGAAAAAACAATGTGAGAAATATATGATACTACCAGTATAAACAATAGAGATATGGTTAAGTCTACAGGTGTGTAAGGTAGTAGTTTGAAAAACGATAATACCAATGCTGACGCAAAAAAGAAACACAATACATATAGCACCACGCGGTACATAGTAGTCTTATTTAAAAAGTTGTCTATAAAATTAAGCATAAATTTTTTCTTTTGTATATTCATCAAAACCAGTAGTCATAGTAGCGATACCATTTTTATCTATAGAGTATGCTTCAAAACCCGGTAGCTCTTCTATGAAGTATATTCCATTTTTACCCATAGCAAAAGCAGCGGTCGCATACCTATCTGCTTCAAAAATATTTGGACCAATTACTGTGATACTAGTCACGTCTTCTATTTTCTCTGTCTTGTTTTTTGGGTTGTAGATATGATCTCCTCGTACGTAGTTTCCTGAGGTGGCTATTCCTTTATTATCAAGGTAAACTTTTTTTATTATCTCTCTTTTTTTATTAAATGGATTTTGAATACCGACGCACCATGATTTTCCTTGTTCATTTTTGCCAAAAGTTTCAGTGTCTCCTCCAGCTTCTACGTAGAAATTTTTTACACCTCTATCTTTTAAGATTTTACCTGCATTAAATATAGACCAGCCTTTGACTATGCCCGAAGGGTCTATTTCTCCACCCGGAGTTACAATGTCAAAATATCCATCTGTTAGATTTTTTGTCTCCTTGGCTAATTTAAAAATTTCTTTCATATCAGTACTCATATCTTTTTCCAGTATTTCTTTTCTGTTTATTTTCATTATTTCACTATCATTTTTATAAGTACTAAATTTTTGATCTACATATTTGAAATAATTAAAAACCTCTTCAAAAAAATTTTCTTTGGCTTCAGAATCTACAATCTCTACTATTATAGGTGTGCCCATTATGATCTCTGTCTGTTTCATTAAATTTTTGCTTTACTGAGTGCACCAGATAGAGACTCACGAAATGCGGCGCTAGTAAAAGATGCACCAGACACAGTATTTACATTTGCATCTTGGGCTACTATTGCCTCACTGGTTAGATAGGGCATAGCACGCTCATTTATACGCACAGAGGTCTGTCTGCCTTGTGGGTGGTCCAAGAACTGCACATCTGTTATTTTACCTCCAGAAATTACTGCTTTTACTTGGACATTGCCGTAATAGGCATCTGCTACTGGTCCTGTATAAGATCCATCTCTATACTTCCCATTGTTTATGACAGGAGGAGTGGGTGTAGTAGGAGTAGGTGTGGTTGGTTTTGTATCTCCACTTTTTGGGGTGCTAGGAGTCGTATTTGTGACAGGAGTAGAATTTTCTGTAGTTTTATTATAGGTAGGTAAGAGTAGGCTAATATCGGACTTATTATTGTTTAAAGTTGATATTATTGGTACATCCGCTCCCAAAATTCTCACATATAGTGTGTAGGCAGAAAATACAAAAATTAAAGCCAAAGATAAGAATACTTTTTTCATATAGTCATTATACTATATATTTCATGAATTTCAGATGAAATATTTAGTCCTCAAATTCTATTTCATCAGAGTGAGATCTCCTAGAATTTTGTTCATCTCTACCAGAATCGTCTTCGTCTTCAAATTCTCCTTCATCTCCATGTTCAATCTCTATTTCGTGTTCTTCTATGTCATCATCATTATCAATTCCATGGTCGTCCTCTATCTCACCCTTGATAACATTTGAAAGCATGAGTAATTTTATTGAGTTTAATTCAGTTATCACTACATTAGGTTTATTATTCTTTAGAGATTCTTCCGCTAGGGCAAATTTTGCATCTATTTGGTTTTGGATATTTACTGATAGATTAATCTTCTCTTTTTGGTATAAAAGCTTGATTGAGTCTAGTAAATTTTTAGCTATAGTCTGACCGTCATCTCTAAGACCTAACTCTAAATTTTTATTGTCGTCTCTAGATTTATTTTTTGAATTTTCTAATACAGCGATAAATTTTCCAGTCTCTTTTTTATTATCATCACTTGAGTCTTCTTTTTCTATCATATTACCGAGGACACTCTGATATGCTTGCAGGGAAGCCTGCAGTCTGATACTCAAATCAGATGATTTTTCTACTTTACCTTCTTCTTTTGAAAGCTCATTTACGCTTGTGTTGAATATAGCTACTTCATTTTTTATATTTTCTTCTAGACTAGATCTTTTAGCTTCATCTAGCTTGCCGATAGATGCTAGATGATGGGCTTCTTTTAATCTTCTCTCTATTATTCTTTCTTTCCACTCAGTTTTTTCTTCTTTAGTAAATGCAAAAACGCCAGCCAGTGGCTCATTTACAGATACCTTTACTTTATATAAAAAATCCCCAGGTACAGATTTTTCTGCAAAAGCAGAAGTCCCACCTGTGATAAATACAATACCCACCATTGCAAACGCACCTACAAATTTACTTTTATTAATCATAAAATAATTATTTTTAAAATCCTGATAATAAAAATATAGACGATTCGTATTTGATTTTATTACAGGACTTTCGTTTTGCATACTAGGGGAAAATTCGTTTAGTATGTGATTACGCATAAATACCTTCTCATTATCACTGAGTTTTATGTTTTTCACTGTTTTAATTATTTTTTCAAATTCTTTATCCATTTTTATTTTCTAAATTTTTTAATAATTCTTTCAGTTTTTCTTTTGCTCTACTTATCCTGACCAATATTGTATTTTCCCGTTCGCCAAGTAGCTCGGCCATATCTTTTGAGCTCATATCTTCTACATAGCGTAGAATGATAGCTTCTTTATCGGCAGGGGATAATTTATCTAAAAGTGAAAGAAAAACTGAATAATCGGACATACTCTCAATATTGTCTGTGTCAGATATAGATTCAAAGAAGCCCTCAGGTAGACTGCTCTCAGGTACGCTCTTTTTCTTTCTCCAAAAATCTATAACGGTATTTTTTGCAATCATATAAATAAAACTTTTTTCATTTTGTATTTCTTCTTTATTTAAATGGTTATAAACCTTTATAAATACATCTTGGGTCAGATCTTTAGCAGTCTCCCTGTCTCCGGTTTTAAAATAACAAAATCGGAAAATAGCGTCTGCGTGAGTATCATAAATTTGGCTAAACATATCTTTAATTTTTTCTTCTTTAGTATGCATAATTATTGACGAACGGCACAGTCCTTTTATTACAGTATATCACTTTTATCTATTTATTCCCTCAAAAAGATAAAAAGAGCTTGAAACTATGGTTGTAAAAGAGTAAAATTAATACATATGGATAATTTAAAATTTACGTTGACCGTAATAATTTGTGCAATACTAATCGGTCTTGGAGGTTATTGGGCTTTTACTTCTATGCAATCTAGTAGTGAGTATGTAAATAATAAAAAAATTGAAAAACTTGAAACTGAAAATGAAGATTTAAAACAACAAATAGAAAAATTAAACACACAGCTTAGCACCTCGGTGGCTAAAGTAGAGCAAAAACCCACAGAAGCTCCAGCTCCACAGCCAGAAAAACCAGCCACGACTGTAAAGAAACCTACAACTACAACATACAAAAATCAAACTCTTATAAATGAATTACAAAAGCTCGCAGACAAAGGTGTCGTGCTTGAGCAAGGTGGAGCAGGTCCGAGTGTAGGAACTGTGCAAAAATTTCTAAATGTTTACAATAAAACTTCAAATAAAATTGATAACGACTATGGAGCTACGACAAAAACAAAAGTAATAGCTTTTCAAAAAGCTCAGGGCCTCTCGGCTGATGGTGGCGCAGGCAAGTCGACATTTTTAAAGATGATATCTTGGCTAAAGAAACAAGGTTAGTTATCTTGAGTTTATAAAGGTCGTATCAAGATATTTTATAAATATTTTTATACATTAAAATAATATATGAAAAAAGAAAAAATTGTTTACACTTTACTTCGTTACTCGATGAGTTTTATATTTCTCTGGGCATTTCTTGATAAGACTTTTGGTTTAGGTTTTGCTACCAAAGCCGAAAATGCTTGGATACACGGAGGATCTCCTACAGCTGGATTTTTATCTTTTGCAGTGAAAGGTCCTTTTGCAGAAATATTTCACAGCCTAGCAGGTTTGGTTTGGGTAGATTGGATGTTTATGCTAGGGCTCTTGTTTATTGGAGTGACTTTACTACTAAATAAATATGTAAAATGGGGGTGCTTGGCTGGTGTCATCATGATGGCACTGATGTATCTATCTCTTATGTTGCCTGAAAACAACCCTTTAATCGATGACCACATTATAAACATGTTGGTATTAGCTCTACTTGCTTTTAGGACTAGAGATTAGATAGGTTGAATTTTGTACTTTTTTAGAGTATAATATAGACTAATTTATCAATAATAAACATACGCATAAAGCGAAAAAAGTATATGGCAAAAAGAAGTACAACACTTAGTCCAAAGAAAAAATCTAGACGTTCACACAAGACTAAGAAGAGATTAGAAGTAAAGAAGACTATGCTCGCTGCAAAGTCTAAGGGGAAAAAGAGAAGAGCTTAAGAATTAAAATTATGAATACAGAAAATATAAAAGTTTTTGGAAAATTAGGAGTAGCTATAGGATTACTAGTTTTTTCTCTTGTCTTCTTTGTGTCTGCACAAAATTTTTCTAAACAAGGAGCATATGTAGAAGTAAAAGGATTGTCAGAAAAAATAGTAAAAGCTGACGTAGCTATATGGTCTATGAATTTTGAAGTTAAATCAAATGACATAGATTCTCTTTACGCTAATATCGATAAAAACACTAAAGCAGTAAAAGCTTTCTTGGTGGCAAAAGGTTTTGAAGAAGCAGAGATAAACGTAGCACCAGTGAATATTTATCAAGATACATACTCTGGCTCATTGTTTAGATATAATTCTGGCACACAGCTTTCTGTATATACAAAAAAAGTTGATCTAGTAAAGACTGCATCAAAAGACACACTTGCTTTGGTAAAAGAAGGAGTGACATTAAACCAAAATTCTATTGAATTTCAGTTTTCAGATATAAATAGTGTAAAGCCAGAAATGCTAGCTGAGGCAATAAAAAATGCAAAAGTTACCGCAAAGCAATTTGCAGATGAGTCTGGTTCAAAATTAGGCTCTATCTCTAGGGGAAATCAAGGAGTATTTGATATTACTGAAAAAGATCCAGGTTCTCCTGAATTTAAAAAGATTCGTGTAGTATCTAGTCTCAGATTTTTGTTGAAATAGTTATTTCAAATCTCTAGTAGAATATTTGTTTAGCATTAGATATATAAAAAATATTATAGCTAGAGTTATAAATACATAAGAAATACCATCTAGATAAGAATCTATCTTTAGATATGAATTCCCAAGATAAAATCCTATCAAGAACAATAGTAGAGTTTTTGGGATAGTTCCTATCATTTCAACAAGGAAATATTTCCAAAATTTTACTTCGGCTATACCTGCAGTCACTTGTATGATTGCTCCGATTCCATGAGAGATTTTACCTATCAATAGTGTTTTTACGGTGTGTTTTTTAAAGTGAGTTTTTAATTTATCGTTATTTGCTTCTTTGTATCCTAAAAATAATCCGATTTTTCTAATCCAGTTGAATTTTCCAGCATATCTACCTATAGCGTAATACATAGAATCACCTATAAGATCACCAAGTACAAGCATCGGGAAAATAATAAAAACATTTAAAAATCCCAAGTATGCCAGAAAGCCAGATAGGATTATAATAATTGGACCTTCAAAAATAGTAATTGGGAAAATGACCAAATATTTATATTTTTCTAATATAATAAAAAGATCCGGTAAGGATATAAACATTATAAAGAGTATATGGTATAATTAAAGTATATGCAAATAAATCTACAAGGTAAAAATATAGAATTAACAGAAGCTATCAAGGACCACGTATTAAAACGGGTTACAAACTTGGAAAAATTGCTTTCTGGCATTGAAGAAAAAGGTGGAAATGTAAATGTAAATTTTGATGTTGGAAAAAGTACACAGCACCACAAAAGTGGAGATGTATTTCATGCAGACTGCCTCGTAAATATAGGTGGCAAGGAATTTTATTCTAGTGCTGACGAAGAAGATCTATATATAGCTATAGATAAAGTAAAAGAGAGCCTATTTAGAGAAATAAATAAGAATAAGGACAGAAAACAGACATTATTTAAGAGGGGAGCTGTGAGTGTAAAAAAAATGATGAAAGGCCTATCAAAGAGGAATCCTTTTACTTCTAAATACTAATTTTATAGTCTATTTCTTTTCCACCTTCAGGTATTATTTTTTCTATGACAAATTTGTCATCTTCTAGTTTGGCTTTGGTCACTATAATTCTCTTGCCATCTTTAAAAAAGAAAGTTCTAGGCCAAGCATGATATGCTCGGAATTTTCTCCAATTTTTTAAAGCATCATCTGATAGGTTAATTTCTCCATCAGCCTTAGTCATTTTTTTTACATATGTGGCTTTGTCGTGACCTTGTTCTTTTAACTCTAAATTTCCAGCCGCATACTTTTCTAAAGTTTTTACCAAAAGCTCCCCACCCAAGTCTGCTAAGATTTTTTCTAAATCTTCAATATATTCATCACCACGCAAACTTACTTTTTCTTGGTTAAGTATTGGTCCGTGGTCCATATCTTCATCTATTTTTATTATAGTTACTCCAGTCTCTATATCGCCGTTTAATATAGGAGCGACTATTGGAGCTGGCCCGCGATATATAGGAAGGAGAGAAGGATGTAAGTTTATCAGGCCAAGCTCTGTAAAATTTACAATTTCTTTAGGTATTATTTTTCCATAAGCTACGACTAATCCAAAATCACAATTGTATGACTTTAGCTCTTCAATAAAAATACTATCCAATTTTTCTGGTTGAATAGTAGGTATATTGTTTTTTATTGCCCATATTTTTGTCGGAGGAGGAGTAATTTCTAGGTTCCTTCCAGATGGCTTGTCTGGGTTGCACACTATTACTTTCGGTAATATGCCATTTATATATAATTTTTCTAAGACAGGGACAGACAGAGGCTCTCCACCAAAAAACACAAAGTTTAGTTTTTTATCATTATTCTGCATTTATTTTGGAATTTCTTCTCGCAATTCTTTTGCGTGGTCTATAAAGAGTATGCCGTTTAGGTGGTCTGTCTCGTGTTGGAATATTTGAGCTAGTAGGCCAGATCCTCCACGAGTAAATTTCTTTCCGTCTTCGTCATAAGCAGTGACTGTAGCTTTTTTAGATCGCAATGTCCTGCCATAGAGCCAGCGCACAGATAAGCAACCTTCAGGCACCCATTCTTTATCTCTGGAGAGTTTAGAAATTTTTGGGTTTATAAAGACCAAGTCTTTACCTTTCTGCTCTTTTATTTCACTGTCAGTAGGAGTCTTTTTGCCAAAATCTTTTGAAAAAATTTTTCCTGATACTACAAAGATTCTCAAAGAATATCCTATCTGTGGAGCAGCTATAGCCACACCATCATCTTGCTCTGCTAAAGAGGCAGACATTTCTTTTAGTATTCTTTTTATCTTAATTTTTTTTATATCAGAAATAGGCACCTCTTTGGCTACTTGGTGTAAAACCTTTTCTTTTTGTTGAAGAATTTTCTTCATATTTTTTTCTAGAGTTCTTTTAAATATTCCAAAAGCTTGGTCAATTTTACTGTGTCTTGAGATCTATTTGCCATATTTCTCACAATAACTGAATTTTCCAAGGCTTCTTTTACTCCGAAAATCAGTGCATAGGGAATACCTAATTTTTCTGCAATTGCCAATTGAGATCCTAGTGAATCCTTGGACAGTGCTTGAGCTATAGGCACATGAGCTTTTCGCAAAATCTCTATGATGTTTAAGCTTTTTAGTTTTGCTTCAGAGCCGAGCTGGATAAAGTATATTTTTGGCTTTTTGATTATGCGAGGTGAAAGTTTTTTATACCAAGGTGATTCTACAATTCTGTCCACTCCTATAGAAAAACCTACAGCTGGCACATCTTTTTTACCACCAATTTGTTTTGCTAAATAATCATATCTACCACCTGAAGCAATTTGCACATCTATTTCTTGTCCTTCTTCATTTTTTGTTTTTGTATACACTTCAAATACAGTACGAGTGTAGTAAGAAAGTCCACGTACCAAATTTTTATTTAGATTGTATTGTATACCCATTTCTTCTAAATACTCCAAGACTTCTTTAAAGTGTTTTTTACAAGAAGGGCAGAGGAATGATATAGAATCTGGAGCACGCTCATTTATCTCTTTAGTCTTTTCTTCTTTTGAGTCCAGTATACGTAGTGGGTTTGTCTTTAGACGTTCTCTGTCTATCGGTGCGAGTCCGCTCAAATTTTTCTTGTAATAATTTGTTAGCTCTTTCATATACGCTCCTCGGCATTCTTTATCTCCAATAGAGTTTATGTCTATAGATATATTGTCTGCCCCAGCTTCCTCTAAGATAGTCATACCAGTCTTTATTACGAGTGCATCCATGATACTTTTTTCATTACCTAGTGAATCCAAATCAAATTGCCAAAATTGTCTGTAGCGTCCTCTTTGTGGCTTGTCATGTCTAAACACAGGACCGTACTGGTAAAACATTACTGGCTGAGGCATATTTTGCATACCTTGCTCTATATATGCACGCATTAGAGGAGCTGTGTGTTCTGGGCGTAGTGCTAGATGATCTCCACCTTTTGTTTTTAAGGTGTACATCTCTTTGTCTATAATATCTGTACCCTCGCCGATACTAGTAGTAAAAATTTCTTCGTGCTCAAGTAGGGGAGTATCTATCGGTTTAAAACCATAATATACAGCTATCTCTTGAGCTTTTTCAAAAAATCCTTGGAAGTGATAAAAAGATTCATTCATGATATCTCTCATTCCTTTCGGTGAAGCTATCTCTTTATTTTTATTTTTTGAAACCTTAGTACTTTTTTTCATAATTTTATTTTTATTGTCTATATTGACCAGGTAATAAATCTATACTTGTAATAGGCATCAAGCGCACCAGAGCTTTACCAGTCAAAAGGTCTCTTTTCACTGCTCCCCAGTATCTAGAATCAGAGCTCGCATTTCTATTGTCTCCCATGACAAAATATTCATCATCTTTTAATTCAAAATGGCTTTCAGTGCTAGAAATATTTTTAATGTAAGGTTCATTTAGAGTAAAACCATCAGGGTTTGCGGAATTTTTTATGGTGACTACACCATCTTTTATATCTACTGTTTCATTTGGTAGACCAATTACTCTCTTTATAAAGTATTTTGTTTGGTCATTTGGATACTTAAAGATTACTACATCATCTCTTTGTGGGTCACTCAATTTATAAGATATTTTATCTACTATTAAATAATCTCCATTGTCAAAAGTCGGAAACATAGAGCTTCCTGATACGACAAATGGCTCGACAGCAAACATCCTTATTGGCACAACTATTATTAATGCGATGATAGCAAAACGTCCTAGCTCTAAAACTGTCTGCCAAAACGTCTTTTTTTGGTTTATTTCTTGTTCCATCATGTAATAATAGCATAATATTATCTTGACATAGTGGCATAATCTGTTTTTTAATTTTACTTATTTTAATTTGCCTGATAGTCGTATGTAGTGTTATTATTAAACCATGAAAATTTTAGCTGGGCTCGGTAATCCTGGAGAAGAATATGAAAATACAAGGCATAATGCTGGACGTATCTTAGTGTCTATTTTGGAGAAAAAAATGGAAGATACAAATATAAAGTTTATCAAACCAGATACTTTTATGAATAATTCTGGCAAGGTCATAGCACCTCTCATAAAGACACAAAAAGATTTGAAAAACCTAATAGTCGTTTATGATGATATAGATTTACCTATAGGAAAAATCAAAATATCTTTTGATAAAAGCTCTGGAGGCCACAATGGTATCGAATCTATAATAAAAAAATTAAAATCTAGAGAGTTTGTGCGCATAAGGGTGGGCATAGCACCTCGTACTCCATCAGGTAAAATACGAAAACCAAAAGGCGAGAAAGCAGTACTGAATTTTTTGCTTGGTGAATTTAAGAAAAGTGAATTAGATATCCTCAAAAAGCTTTCAAAAAAAGTAGGCGATATAGTGGAGATGGTCTTTGACGAAGGGAAAGACAAAGCTATGAGTGTATATAACTAGATTTTATTTCTTATTCTAACAGCTTCTCTTACAGCATCTATAAATTTTTGTTCCTCTATAGTGGGTGTACTTTTTTTATCTCTTATAAATTTTTGTAATTCAGAAGATATAAAAATAGAATTATTTATGTCATCTGAGTTATAAGCTGCCCAGCCACCTTTTAGAATCATATCTCTTATGTTTGCATGAAGCTCTTCTTTTGGTCCCTCTACCTTTATATTATTTTCTTTCAAAAATTTCTCTATAGCATTTTTGCCGAAGTTTTCATTTCCTTCCATATTTTTTATAGATTTATTGATAAATTATATTTCTTTAAGTGCTTCTATTATAATACTTTTTTCTCCATTTCGGTTAGATATTTTACCCGAGAAAGCTATGCATTTTTCTGGCACCAATATATCTATATTGTCTTTAAAAAGAGAAGGGAAGACTACAGCTTCTATAGATTCACTCAGGTCTGCTATCTTTAGGAAAGCCATTCTCTCATTGTTTTTTGTTACTACTTGCCTAGAAGTCTCTATGATTCCAGCCAGTGTCACTGATATGCCGTTTCCCAGAGTACCTTCTTTGTCTTCTTTTATTTTTTTAATATTTACCGTTCTCTTTTCGAGTTTATCGCGTAGTCTATCTAGTGGGTGTCCAGAAATATAAAGTCCGAGCAATTCTTTTTCCCATAATAATTTTTCTGCTTGAGTGGCGTCTTTTCCTGGTTGGAGCTTGAAAGATGGTACTTCAGTTTTTATATTTCCAAAAAGAGAAATTTGATTTTCATTTTGTTTAGAATTTTCATGGTTGTATTCGAGCATGCTTTCTAGGTTTGATAAAAATACTCCACGGTCACCCCACTCATCCATACTACCTGATTTTATCAAAGCCTCCATAGATTTTTTATTTAAATTTTTATGTTTTATTCTGTCCAAGAAGTCACTTATAGATTTAAATTTACCATTTGTTTTTCTCTCAAAAATTATCGCATCAGAGATATCTGTACCTAGATTTTTTATAGTATAAAATCCAAATCTAATATTTTTACTTTTGTTATTTTCACTAATAGGTTCATCTAGATTTTCAGGCAAACATGTAAATCCTCCAAAGCTTTCATTTATATTTGGAGGCAATACTTGTATTTCCATATGCTTACACTCTTCGATTATTTCAGAAATTTTTTCTACGTCACCAGATTCGGCAGTGAGAATTGCTGTCATATATTCTACAGGGTAGTTTGCCTTCATATAGGCTGTCTGATAGGCGACTTTTCCATATGAAGCCGCGTGGGCTTTACCGAAACCATATGCTTGGAAAGGCTCAAATAGCTTCCACATCTTTTCTGCAAAAGCTGGAGTTTGCCCATTTGAAATTATTCCTGCAGTAAATTTATCCCTCTGTGCAGCCATTTCTTTTGGAATTTTTTTACCGACAGCTTTACGGAATTTGTCTGCTTCTTCCCAGTTGTATCCTGCGAGCTCTATCGCAGATAAAAGTAGGTCGTCCTGATAAACTATCAACCCATAAGAATCACCCAAGTATTTTTTCATTCTGGGGTCCATATATTTTACTAGGCTTGGGTTGTGTTTACGTTTTATGTATTCTGGAATTGATTCCATCGGCCCTGGACGATACAATGCCACCATCGCATTGATATCGTGGATGGATGTCGGCTTCAATTCTTTTAAGTATCTAGTCATACCGCTACCATTTAATTGAAATAATCCTTCTGTCTGACCACTAGCCAAAAGTGAAAAAGTTTTTTTATCGTCTAGTGGTATACGCTCTATATCTATATCAACATTGTAAAATTGCTTTACTAGACTGACAGCGTCCGCTAAGATAGCCAAATTTCTAATACCCAAAAAGTCGAATTTTAATAATCCAGCTTCTTCGATACTGTACATGTCATATTGAGTGATTATTTTTCCACCCTTAGGGTCAAATTGTGTCGGAGTGAAGTCTGCTAATACCGAAGGAGCTATGACCACCCCAGCGGCATGAACAGAAACGTGACGCACACACCCTTCGAGTTTTTTAGCAATATCTATTATTTCTTTCGTATCTTTTTCTTTTGTGTACGCTTCTTTTAATTCAGGGACTATCTCCATAGCATAGTCTATTGTCATCGGCATACCTTGAGATCCCATAGGAATCATTTTAGAAATTCTATCTCCGATGCTGTATGGGTGACCTAGTGCTCGTGCCACGTCTCGTACCGCACCACGAGCCATCATAGTTCCAAATGTTCCAATCTGTGCCACTTTATCTGCACCATATTTACTCTTTACGTATTCAATCATTTCGTCTCGTCTATTATCAGCAAAGTCCATATCTATATCTGGTGCTGAAGGACGAAATGGATTTAAAAATCTCTCAAAGGGGATTTTGTATTCTATTGGATTTACATTTGTTATTCCTATTAAATAAGTTACTAGTGATCCTGCGACTGACCCTCTGATTGTGGTCAAAATCCCATTTTCTTTAGCATGTCGTAATAGATCACCCACCACTAGGAAGTAAGGGGAATAGCCTTTTTTTATTATTACACTTAACTCGTATTCTACGCGTTCTAGCATTTCAGGAGTTTCTTTTATGTTAAGATTTTTAAATCCAGCATATGCGAGCTCGCGTAATTTTTGATCATAACTTTTACCTTTTTCAATTTCAAAATTTGGGAAAACCCAGTTTCCTAATTCTAGTTTTAGGTCACACATATCCGCCACCTTTACTGTATTTTCTACTGCTTCTGGTATGTCTTTAAAAAGTTCGTAAGCTTTTTTTGAATCAATAAAAGAATAGTCTCCATCACCAAAAGAAAATTTATTTTCATCTTTTATGTCAGAGTTTGTCTGGATTGATAATAGAGTATCATGAGCTTTTGCGTCTTCAGGATTGGGGTAATGTGAGTCTATGGTAGCTACTAGTGGTATGTTGAATTTTTTTCCTAGATTTATTAATTCTTGTCGCACTTCTTTGCCACCTTGTATATCGCCATAATTTTGTATCTCTAAGAAATAATTATCTTTACCAAAAATTTCTTGGTATTCTTGAATTATTTTTTCTGCTTTTTCTAAGTTTCCTTGTGTGATACTTTGAGACAATTCTCCACCAAGACAACCAGATAAGGCAATCACTCCATCGGAATATTTTCGTAGTATTTCTTTGTCCATCCTTGGCTTGTAGTAAAAGCCCTCAAGGTGTGAAATGGTGACTAGTTTTATTAAATTTTTATAGCCCTCTAAATTTTTTGCAAGTAAAGTCAGGTGGTAGTATCTTTTTCCTCCACCAGCTTCGGCTGTCCTATCTGTACGATTTCCAGCAGTCATGTATGCTTCTACTCCTATGATTGGTTTTATCCCAGCTTTTTCTGCCAATTGGTAAAACTCAATAGCCCCATACATATTGCCATGGTCTGTCACAGCGAGGGCGGGCATTTTGTATTTTTTAGCTAAAGATACTAAATCTTCAAGCTTTGAAAGCCCATCCAATAAGGAGTAATGGCTGTGAGTATGTAAGTGGACAAAGCTTTTTTCCATTTTTTTATAATAGCATAAATTACAGAAAATTCTCTTATATTTTTTTTTGTTGTTTTTTAGTGCATTTGCTACAATATAGTCATGAAAACAATAAAAGTGGGTATAAATGGTTTTGGTAGAATTGGTAGGGCTTTTTTAAAAATCGCTTATGAAAGGCCAGAAATTGAGATAGTCGCCTTAAACGACCTAGGAGATGTAGCAAACATGGCTTATCTACTCAAGCACGATACAGTATATAGAGAGTGGAAACATGATATAAAAGTAGACGGACAGAGCCTGATAATAGACGGTAAGGTAATAAAAGTTTTAGCTGAAAAAGAACCAAATAAACTTCCATGGGGAGATATGGGAGTAGATGTGGTGGTAGAATCTACAGGACTTTTTGTGACTTTTGATAAAGCAAAAATGCACTTGGATGCTGGTGCAAAAAAAGTAGTGATATCTGCTCCAGCAAAAGAAGGAGATGGTACTGTAAATGGAGAGACTATATTGATGGGAGTAAATGAAGACAAATTTGGCACTTGTGATATTACTTCAAATGCATCTTGTACTACAAACGCAGCGAGTCCACTTATCGCAATTTTAGATGAAGCCATAGGAATTGAAAAAGCTCTATTAAATACTGTGCATGGCTATACTGCTTCTCAAGCTATAGTAGACGGACCAAATAAAAAAGATTTTCGTGAGGGGCGCGCAGCTGCACAAAATATAGTACCGAGCTCTACTGGAGCAGCTATCGCTGTGACTAAAGCTTTTACAAAACTATCAGGTTTGTTTGACGGCATATCAATGCGAGTACCTGTGCCAGCTGGTTCTATGGTAGATATTACTTTTATTTCAAAAAAGCCTACTACGGCAGAAGAAGTAAATGAAATATTAAAAAAAGCGTCTAAAGATAAAAGATGGGAAAATATTTTTTCTGTCACCGAAGAACCACTTGTATCAAGTGATATTTTAGGCAGTCACTATGGTTCAATAGCCGATCTCGGAATGACTAGAGTAGTGGGAGGGAATTTAGTAAAAGTCATGGGCTGGTATGATAATGAGATGGGTTATACATATACTCTTGTAGACCATGTAATAAAAACAGGTAACGCAATAAAATAATATGAAAATTTATATTGGGGCAGATCACGCAGGCTATGAAATAAAAGAAAAATTGAAAGTTTATTTGAGCGAGCTTGGCCTCGGCTATGAAGTCATAGATAAAGGTGCTTTTCAGCATAATACAGATGACGATTATCCCGATTTTATAAATCCTGTGGCTACAAGTGTCGCAAGTGAAATAGGTAGTTTTGGTATTATCATAGGTGGCTCAGGACAAGGTGAAGCAATGTGTGCAAATAGAATAGCTGGCGCTCGAGCATCTGTATTTTATGGACAAGTTTTACCAAAGACGAATATAGATGTAAAAGGTGATACTAGCAATGACTCTTTTGAAATTATAAAATTGGCTCGCATGCACAATGATGCAAATATTTTATCTATAGGGGTGAGGTTTGCCACAGAGGATGAAATAAAATTTGCTATTGAGCTTTTTCTTAAGACACCATTTTCTCTTGAAGAAAGACACAAGAGGCGTTTAGCTAAATTTTAATTATGGCAGAAATAATACCAGCAATATTATCAAAAAATTACGCCGATTTAAAAAACAAGATTTCACTTGTTCGCGGTATAGCACCGATAGCTCAAATAGATATTTGTGATGGAGCTTTTGTAAAAAGTATTACTTGGCCTTTTTTTGGTAAAAATGATGACGATACTTTTTTAGATAATGATTTAGATCAGCATTTTAGGAGAATTTTAAATGAACAAGAAGGTCTGCCTTTTTGGGAAGATATTGATTTTGAGCTTGATTTAATGGTCTTAAATGCTGTAGAAAACTTTGATATATATGCCAAATTGGGTCCTAGGAGAATAATTTTTCATCTAGAAGCCATAGGTGATACTGAAGAATTTAAGCACTTCCTAGAAGGCATAGACACCTATACTAGAGACATCATAGAGATAGGTGTGGCTATAAACCCAGATACTCCTGTGGAGCAAATTTTTCCAATTGTAAATTCTGTAGATTTTATTCAGTGTATGGGTATAGAACATATAGGTAAACAAGGAGAAGAATTTAGTGATAAATGCTTGGAGCAAATAAAAAAACTTATAGAAAAATTTTCAGATTTGATTATTTCTGTAGATGGTGGAGTAAATTTACAAAATGCACCAAAAATAATAGAAGCTGGAGCTACTCGTCTCGCTGTGGGCTCTGCACTTTTTAATACAAATGATATAATAGGTACAGTAGAAAAATTTAAACAAATTTAAATTTCTACGCATACATGCCTTTTTTATCTGACAAAAAAATTGAAGAGTTAGAATTGAAAGCAAATGATATTCGCGAGAGTATTATTGATATGCTTGTAGAGGCAGGTAGTGGGCACACTGCAGGACCACTCGGCATGGCTGATATTTTTACACTTTTTTATTTTCACGTATTAAAACATGACCCTAAAAATCCATCATGGGAGGAGCGAGATAGATTAGTGTTATCAAATGGTCATATTTGTCCAGTACTTTATGCCACCATGGCACATGCTGGATATTTCGAGAAAGAAGAATTAAAAACTTTACGAAAATTCGGTAGTCGTTTGCAGGGTCATCCACACAGGGAATATTTGCCTTATGTTGAAAATAGTTCTGGGCCACTTGGCTCTGGGCTTTCACAGGCCGTTGGAATGGCTATAGCAGATAGAATAGACAAAAAAGACAAAGATAGATTTATATATTGTTTTCTTGGTGATGGAGAATTAGATGAAGGAAACAATTGGGAGGCGATAATGCTCGCTGGGAAAAATAAACTAAGAAATTTGATTGCCATTGTAGATAGAAATAATATACAGATAGATGGTTTTACCGAAGATATTATGCCTTTAGAGTCTCTCGGAGAAAAGTGGAAAGCTTTTAATTGGCATGTCATAGAAGTAGGTGGACATGATTTTACAGCTTTAAATGAAGCTGTACAAGAAGCGCAAGCTATGTTTGGCAAGCCGATTGTCATAATTGCACACACAATTCCTGGTAAGGGTGTACATGAATTTGAACGAGATTATAAATGGCATGGTAAACCACCAAGTAAAGAAGAGGCAAAGATGGCCCTACACGAACTACGAACTCTTGGTGGAAAAATAAAAAGTGAACATCAATAATTTTCATGTTAAATCCAGAATTAAAACTTAATACAAAATTATTTAACACAGACGTAGAAGAATCTCCAATACGTAAAGGTTTTGGTGAAGGCTTAGCTATGGCTGGGGACGTTGATAAAAATGTTGTAGCACTCTGTGCTGATCTGACAGAGTCTACTCAAATGCATTTATTTAAAGATAAATTTCCAGAAAGATTTGTAGAAATAGGTGTAGCTGAACAAAATCTTGTAGCTGTGGCTTCTGGTATGTCTGCTATGGGCAAGATACCTTTTTGCTCAAGCTACGCGATGTTTTCTCCGGGAAGAAATTGGGAACAAATCAGGACGACGATAGCTTACAATGATAGACCAGTAAAAATTATTGGTTCCCATGCTGGTATATCTGTCGGCCCAGATGGTGGTACACACCAAGCACTGGAAGACATTGCTCTTATGCGAATAATTCCAAATATGGATGTATTATCTCCGTGCGATGCCATAGAAGCAAAAAAAGCTACACTCGAAATTGCTAAAATAAATAAACCAGTTTATATGCGTCTAGCTCGTGAAAAAACTCCAATCGTAACTACAGAAGAAACTCCCTTCAAAATAGGTGAAGGGCAAATTTTTTGGATGCCAGATGTCGGTATCGCATCAGTAGGTATCATAGTCACTGGTGGCCTCACACATCGTGCACTTTTAGCTGCGAAAGAATTAGAAGGAGAGGGAATTAAAACAAAAGTTATGAACCTCACCACCATAAAACCCTTAGATACAAAGGCTATAATAGCGCTTGCCAAAGAAACAAAATCAATCGTGACAGTGGAAGAACACCAAGTTATGGGAGGCATGGGTTCTGCTATTGCTGAAGTTTTAGCACAAAATTTTCCAGTGCCAATAGAATTTATCGGTGTGCAAGATAAATTTGGACAGAGTGGTACACCAGATGAGCTCATAGAGCATTATGGTATGGGAAAAGATTCTATAAAGGAAGCTGTAAAAAAAGTTTTAAAGAGGAAATAAAAATACTCACGGACTCAGCACAAAAATTTTCTGGTGAAAATTTTCTCTGTCCGTCGCCGTCGCGACTACCAAGGCTTCCCTCGGGAGCATTTTTATTTCCTAAATCTTTTTAGCTATAAAATCTGCTGGAGCAGATTTTAAATATTCTTCAAGTTTTTCTCTAGAGAGCAATCCTTCTTGTGCACCTACATATTGGACTACAGACATAGAATTTACAGCCCCCCAGGCCATTGCTTCTGATAAGTTTTTTCCTAGGATAGTTGCCCCTACAAGAGTAGAAGAAAATGCATCTCCAGCTCCTGTGCGTTCAAAAGGAGGTTTTGGATCAGGGTAAGGAGGCATAAATAAAAATTCATTGCCATCATATGCATAAGCACCTTTTGGTCCATCTGTCAGGATTATCGTTTTTGGGCCGAGCTCTCGCATTTTTTGTAATAAATCTTTCACTTCTGTGTGTTCTTTTATTCCCAAAATAGTCTGTGCCTCTTCTATATTACAGAAAAATATTTCAGTCTTTTCGTAAATATTTTTTAATGTTTCATAGCCCATTTTTATTTGGAAAATTCCAGGCTGGAAAGCCAATTTTACATTTGGATTATTTTTTAAATATTCTGAAATTTCCTCATGATAAGAGAGTGATTTTTCACCGAGTGAAGTGAGATATATCCATTTTGGGTTTCCTATAGCTGGAAGTTTGTAATTAAATTCGGTGTGTTTTTGTAAGATTGTTCTCTCGTCTTCAAACCATAAAATGTAGTGATAATTTGTAGCCAAATTTTTATTTACAGTCACAAATTCTGTAGATACACCATCTTTTTTGAAAGAACTTAGACATAATTCTCCATTTCTATCTTCTCCGATATTTGCCACAATTGCAGACTTTAATCCGAGCCTACTGCCGGATACAGAAGCGTTACCAGCGTTCGCCACAGCGGCTATTTCGTGCACTGACTCATAAGGTATTTTAGCTCCAAAAGCCATACAAATCTGGCAGTTTTCCTTGTCTATATCACAGGTAACATGTGCGTCTTTTAATCGTATAAAAGCATCTACGGCTATTTCCCCAATAGCTATTAAATCGTAATTATTTTCCATGGTATGATTATATCATATAAAAAATAATGTAAAATCTTATGTATAAGAAAATTACTTTGTTTCTCTTTGCATTTGTTTTCTTTATAAATTCTAATTTTGTTTTTGCTAGTCCGTCTATCAATGAGTTTATGTATGATTTAGACGGTGGTGATATTGATTGGATTGAAATTTATAATACAGGTGAGGCTGTGGATGTGAGTAGTTTGAAACTTTTAGTAAGTAATTCTACTTCAAACCACGAGATAGCTTTTTATTCTGGATCTTCTGTCCTTCATTCTGGTGAATATGGAATTATCGTACCCACTTCACAAGTCGGAGCTTTTACATCAAAGTGGGGAAATTCTTTCAATATTTTTACTTCGTCTTTTTCTCTACCAAATGCGTCTGGCGTCATAGAAATAAATAATGGTGATAAAAATTCTCCATTAGATTCAGTGAGTTATGATTCAAATAAAGGTGGAGCAGGGGATGGAAATTCTCTCCAACTCATATCAAATTCTTGGACAGCAGGAGCACCCACAGTAGGACAGATGAATAAACAAAACAATGGAAGTGGAGAAAATAATTCTGAAAACCTGAACAATAATTCCGAAAATACAAACACAAATAATTCTGTTTCAAATGAAAATAATACTGATAATTCTACAGTTAAAAAGACGAAAAATACCTCAAAAATAAAGGCTGAAATCACCACAAACACTTTTGCTTATGTCGGTGTGCCGGTAAATTTTCAAGGCAAGGTCATGGGCACTGATGGCGAGCAATTATTTCATGGAAAATATTTTTGGAATTTTGGTGACGGAGATTTTAGAGAAATAAATATCGTGGACACAGATAAATTTACACACACATATTTTTATCCAGGAGAGTACACAGTACTCTTTGAATATTACAAAGATGCTTTTACCGAAGAGTCAGAACTCAGTCAAAAAATTATTATCAAAGTAGTAAAAGGTGGTGTGGTGATATCAAGAGTGGGGGACAAGGAAGATTTTTTCATTGAACTTTCAAATAAAAATACTTACGACATGGATATTTCAAAATGGATTTTGAAAAGTGATTTTAAAAGTTTTACTATACCCAAAAATACAATTTTAGAACCAAATAAAAAAATAATTATTTCATCCAAGCTCACAGGTTTTTCTATCGCTGACAAAGACACATTAAAACTCACCACCCCCCAGCTCGAAGTCGTCTCTGACTACAATTTTCCCATAACCCAGACGGTGGTTTCCAGTAAAAATACTAGAAGTTTTTCAAAGAAAAATTATGAAAAAATTGAGGATGAATTATCTATAAATGATACAAAAATAGACCTCACCGCAAATGCTTTTTCTAGTAATTTTCTCGAAGATAAAAATTATTTACCCTTTGTGGGATTTTTTGGCTTGATTTTGGTGAGCGGAGGCACTGTTTATTTCATCAGGAAAAGGAAAAATAACCATATTTCTAATGAAGATTTTGACATTTTAGAGTAAGAAATAAAATAATATTTATTTCTGTGGATAACTCATAGATTTAATACTCCTAGCATACTATAATATATAGAGTATAGAAAGATATCGTTTACCCGAGATGCCTTATTTTTTATACCTTGTGTATCCGAGATATCTTTATATATCTTAATATAAATGCCAAACCTAAAAAAAGTCATTTCACTACATCAAGCATCCATCATTTCTGGTTACCATCAGGATTATTTGAGCTCGCTTATTAGAAAAGGAGAAATAAATGGAGAGAAGATGGGTGGTAATTGGCTGACTACCGAAGAAGAGATAGAGAGGTATATTTTCAAGCAAAAAATTCGAAACAAAAATTGGCTATTTAGGAATTTTTTACTTCTTATAAAAAAGACAAACAAGAGTTTGCTCTATGCAGTCGTGTGCCTGATTATTTTTTCTACAGGCTTGTATTTTTACAACAAAAATAGTGCAAGTGAAATTAAAACAAACACTCAGACAAATAATATAAAAATTTCCAATATTAATCAGCTTGGCATCAACGAAGAATTTAAAGAATTAAAATTTTAATGAAAACTTTTTTTAATTTCAAAAAAATACGTTTCATTTTTTCTTCACTATTAGTTTTGGTGTTTTCTTTTTTCTTGGCATCAAATTTTGTTTATGCTGCTGCTGGTGTGCCAATGCTAATAAATTTTCAAGGACGATTGATGGACAACACAGGTGCATTACTCGGCTCTGCTGGTGGTACAGATTACTGTTATAAATTTTCTATTTGGGATGCTACTACTGGTGGAAGTAAAATTTGGCCATCTGGTTCTCCATCTACAAATACTTTGGTCACTCGTCTCGGAGTCTTTGATGCGACAATTGGAAGTGCAGATACTTTAGATCTTACTTTTACAGATGACCAAGCTTATGTAGAAGTAGAAGTGGCAACAAAAGTGGGAGGCTCATGTACTACAGGTGGTGATGAAGTTTTTGAATCTCTTTCTCCTCGTCCACAAATCGTCTCAAGTGGTTTTGCGATAAATTCAAAAACTGTAGGTGGATTTACTCCTGCTCAATCTGCGACAAATAATCAAATTCCAGTACTCACCTCTGGTGCGATCGTCCTTGGTCATGCGACCACTGCCGGATTAAATTCAACTGGATCAAATGCACTTACCATCGATGCAGGAACTTCTGGAATTTTAAATTTAAATAATAATTCTAGTGGAAATATTTTACTTAGTAATGGTGTCGGCTCTACTGGATGTACACTCACAGGTGCCTCCGGTGCATTTGCATGTACCGGAGCAATCACAGGATCAAACCTCTCAGGAACAAACACCGGAGATCAGACATGGAATGGAATACTAGCACCTACAGGAACTCAGACATTAACCTTTGACGATGGAGAATTAAATGCATGGACAGTATCATCTGACACAGAAACATTCTGGACGACAACAGCAAATTCTCTAACAACAGGAACCTTACTTTCTTCGTCTACGACTGGTTTAACTACTGGGAAAGTTTTAGATTTGACTTTAGGTTCTGCACTTACCACTGGTGGTGCGATTAATATATCTGGTGCTTCTTACAATCCCGGAGCAGGCAATACAGGTAATGTTGCTAGTATTGCTTTTACTCATGCTGCTGGAGCAGCTTCTACTTCTACTGTAAATGGATTGAATATCGCATTCACTAATTCTTCTGGAAATACAAGTGGTACATCTGTGACTTCAGGAATTAACATCGCTCCTACTGTAACTGCAAATGGTACACCAGGAACAGAAGAAACTTATGGTATAAGAATTCAATCTGCTGCAGGTACTGCTGGTTTTGGAACTCAAAATAATTATGGTATTAGAATTGGAAGGCAAGATGTTTCTAGTTCTGAAAATGCATATGGTATCTATCTTGATGTACCACAAATTTCTTCTTCTGATAAGACTGGGATATATGTCGGAAGTGTCAGTGTGTCTGGTCAAAAAGGTATAAATGTAGCGGGAATGGTTGGTTCAAATACAATAGGTGTTGAAATAGGGGCAACTATGAATACAGGAGCTAGTTTTTCAGGTAAATATTTATCTGTAGGTAATCCAACCACAGGTTTTATAGCAACAGCTAGTGATACTGGAAATTATATTTATGCTAATCGTAACAATACTATTAGTGGTGGCAATACTTTGACAGTAAGTGGATCATTGGCATCACTACTATCTACATGTAGTGGCGCAGGAACATGTAATGACTCTGCAAAGATTTTAGAATTAACTCAAAGTTATGCGTCTGCAACTGGTGATGTTATTGCAATTTCAAATGCTGGTTCTGGTAAAGACATTAGTGGTACAAGTAATACATGGAATGTTTCCAAGGCAGGTGCTGCTGTCTTTGTCGGTGTAAACTCCGGAGCAGGACTACTCCAAGGTCAACTCGGTCTCACAGTTACTGGAGCAGCAGTAAATTTAAATGCTTCATCAAACTTTGCTACAAACATAAATACTGGAACAAGTACTGGTACAGTCACTATCGGAGGTACAGCAGGTAACACTATTAATATCGGAAGTGATAATACTGTAGCGGATACTATTACTCTAGGATCTGCACTGGATTCTCTTGCTATCTCGTCAACTAATTTCAAAGTTAGTTCTGGTGGTGCTATCACCGGAGCAACTGGTCTAGTCTCTTCCGGTACTATCCAATTATCATCTCTAACTTCAAACGGACCTCTATATACAAGTGCAGGTAACGGAACTCTCACCACTACTGCACCAACTAGTGGAGCTATCGGTTATTGGTCAAGAAGTGGAACTACACTTTCACAAACTACTGCAAATGATTTGGTATCAATATCTACAAATTCCACAGTCGCTTCAAATAAAACTTTTGAATCATTACAAACAGGTGCCACCTCAGGCACAGATTATGCAGGATATTTCTCTAATACAGGCGCTGCTACAACTAATGTCGGTCTGTATGCTACAGCAACAGGTGGTAGTAATAACTATGCTGCTATTTTTGAAGCAGGCAGAGTCGGTGTTGGTGTTACAGCGCCTCTCTTCCAATTACAAGTTGCTGGCACCACTTTGATTCAGCCAGACTCTACTTGGAGTTCTGGGGATACTTCTATTTTATTGTTTTCTGACGATAGTTCAAATTTTATAAAAGCTTACTTCACGCCAGCAGCTAACTCAGGCAGTTTAGAGGTTCGAGGTTATTCTGGAGTTGACCTCACAACAAATTTGGGAGTAGTCTTGCACTCTACTCAACAAGCAATGACAAACATCGGTAGCAACAACGATGCTGATGCATTGCTCGAAATTAATGGTAATCGTACGGTTACTGCTTGGGGTCTAAACGGTATTCAACTACAAGCTTCTGCTTCTACCTTCACGGATTCATCTACTGCTATTTCTGGCACAGCAACAAATGCAGTCTTCAACAGCTTTGGTATTCCAACTCTAGCGGCATCAAACGCCACAGTTACGACAACCAACGCTGCTACTCTATATGTAGCTGGAGCTCCTACTGCAGGCACAAACCAAACTATTACCAATGCTTACTCACTTTGGGTAGATGCAGGCACAGCAAGATTTGATGGCGATGTTACAATCTCTGGTACTTGTACTGGTTGTGCATCTACTTGGAACGCAATCACAAACCCTACAGGCACTCAATCACTTACATTTGATGATGCAGAATTAAACGCATGGACAGTATCATCTGACACAGAGACTTTCCAAACTATTACTGCAAACTCACTAACTACTGGAAAGATACTTTCACTTGCTTCTTCTTCATTAACTACAGGAACATTACTTGATTTGTCTAGTAACGGTACAGCAGCAGGAGCATCACAAACAGGATTAAATATTTCTCTTGCTGGAACAAATGGAACAAGTGGTATTACTTCTTACGGTGCACAAATATCAAATGTGCACGCAGGTGGTACTTCTACAAATGTAGCTTTGCAATTATCTGCAACAAATGGAACTACTGCTAACTACGCTTTGTTAGTTCCAGCTTCAAGTGGAAGTGTCGGTATCGGAACCACAACACCAATAGCTGTGTTTGATGTGCAAGGTGCAAGTTATTCTTTGGGTGGTACAGGAGATGCTAGTGGAAATGGTTCCACTACTGCATTCGATGCCAGTACTATTCTTAATTATTTAAACGGTGGCTCAATTACTCAAGCAAACTATGCAAACGCAGATATTAATGGTGATGGCTTAGTAAGCTTCTTAGATGCTGAATTGATTTCTCAGTATGTTTCTACAGCAATCACTCTTTCACAGGCTCAGCATTCAGTTGGAAAATATATTGCTGGTAGAGCAATCTCAATTGCTTATAACGAGAATGTTGGTATTGGATATTTAACTACAGCTCCTGATAGAAAATTAGATGTCTATGATGCATCCAACCCACAATTGAGATTAACCCAAGCTGATAATTCTGTGTACAGTGATTTTAAAATGGATAGCAATGGCGACTTGATTATTGTCGTTGATGGAGCTACAAACCAGTTAGTTTTGGATAATGGCGGTAACATCGGTATCGGTGACACCACCCCAGCTGCCCTATTTACAGTAGGTAACACTGACCTCTTCCAAGTAAACTCTTCAGGTGCAATTGCTGCAGTAGTAGGTATCACAAACACAGGAATCAATACAAATACTTTCCAATCTGCCACAGCACTTACAGTAGCAAGAACAGGTACAAACTATGCATTGCAAGTAGACACAAACACAGCTTCAAGTGAGACAGGATTAAAAATTACTGCAGCTGCTGCAGCTGGAGGAGTTGCTCTCGCTACAATTTCTTCAGGTACAGATGAATTCATGACTATCGATGCTAAAGGTGCAGGTGAAGTAAGAATCGGAGGAATTTCTACCGGCTCCATATTATTTGCTGGAGGTTCTGGTTCTTCTGGTTGTACTATTACTACAGCTGGTGCACTCACTTGTTCTGGTGCTGGATCTTTCTCAAACCTCTCAGGTACAAACACAGGAGACCAGACAATTACTCTAACAGGTGATGTTACAGGAAGTGGTACAGGAAGTTTTGCTACTACAATTGCTGCTGACTCAGTAGCTCTAACTACAGATACAACAGGTAACTATGTTCAATCTATTACAAACGGTTCTGGTATCTCAGGAGGTAACGGAGGATCTGAAGGTGCCGCACTTACTCTTGCACTCGGTGCACTCACTGCAGATTGGAATCAAACTGGAGCATTCACTATTTCTCTAAACAATTCTTCTGCTGGACTTAAGATGTTAGAAAATGGAGGAACTCCTACACTCTTTGGTATCTTTGATGTAGCTGATCTTACTTCAACTGACAAAACATATACCTTCCCAGATACTTCAGGAACAGTATGTATCTCCGGAGGAACTTGTGCTGCTTCTTCTGTAGTTTGGAATACAATCACAAACCCTACAGGCACTCAATCACTAACTTTTGATGACGGAGAATTAAATGCATGGACAGTATCATCTGACACAGAAACTTTCCAGACTATTACTGCAAACTCACTTACTACAGGCATATTATTATCAACCTCATCCACTGCCTTAACTACGGGGAGAGTATTGAGTGCAACTTTGGGTTCCGCCCTTACCACAGGTGGCCTACTTTCTACTACTGGTGCATCATACAATCCAGGTGCATCTAATACTGGTAGTCTTATAAATTTAGCTTTTACTAATGCTGCTAATAATACTTCAGGCAGCTCGAATGTTACCGGTATAAATATTTCTCCGACAATTTCGGCTGCTGGTTCTGGTGGTAATCAATATACTTTCGGTATTGATATTCAAGACGCTGCGGGTACGCCCGGTGTTGGAACTCAAGATATTGTTGGTATAAGAATTGGTAATCAAGGTAGAAGTGGCGCAGAAACTAGTTATGGTTTAATAGTAAATTCTCAGAGTGGTTCGACTAATAACTATTCCGCAATCTTTTCAGGAGGTAATTTGGGTATAGGTGATTCAACTCCAAACTCACTATTTACAGTTGGTTTTAATGATTTATTCCAAATCAACACCACAGGTCAAATAGGTTCACAACAAGCTCCAGTATCTGATTATCTTTTTGCTCTAGCTGGTACAACTGGAAATGACAATTCAAGAATTATTGATATTACTCAAGCGAATAATACGTTAGAAGATTCTATTGTAATAAAAATAGCAAATACAGCCAATGTTGGTGTAGTTGACAATGTGGGATGGGTTATTTACAATACAGACTTTAGACTTACTCCTACTGCTACAATTACCAATGATGGTGTAGCAGATTTATTTGGAAGTTATAATAATGTTAATCCATCTAATATTACTTTATCTGATGGAGTTAGTGATGCATTTGCAAGAGGTAGCCTCAATTACGTGGCCGGTAGCATTATATTTAATAGTGCATCTGGTTCAGATAGTTATGGGGAAGTAGGGGTTGGAGGTACCGTGGAAAGCTCCCCTACTTTAACTAGTGTGAGTGCGGGTTCTAGCTTCAATACCTATGCTGGGCAATTTATTAATAGTGCTACATCTGCTGGTAATGCAGATTTAGCCTCTACTGGATACGGTGTTTACTCTCTGATAAATGGAAATTTGACTACATCTGGAGACACTCTTCATTATGGAGGTTATTTTAATACTAGCGGTACAGCCGATACAAATTACGGGATATATTCTACAGTAACAGGAGCCACCACAAATTACGCAGGAATATTTACAGGTGGAAATGTAGGTATCGGTATCACTGCACCTACATCTGTCTTGCATGTACAACAATCTGCAGATTCAGCAGTCACTGCGACTCCAGTAGCTTTTGATGTAAACAGTGTCGGTGCAAGTGGTGAACTCACTGCAAGTAGCAGCGTACAGACTTTTGCTCGTATCGCTCCCACAGTCAACCAAACTTCTACTGCAGGCTATACAGCATTACTAATAAATGCTACACAGACAGCCACAGGTAGTGGAGCAAAATTATTACAAGATTGGCAAGTAGGTGGTTCATCTGTCGCAAAGATAGATAGTGCAGGTGCTCTTACAGTTACTTCATGTACAGGCTGTGGAGGTGGAGCAACAGCTTGGACTAGCATAGCAGCTCCAGTCGGCACCCAGTCACTAACCTTCGATGACGGAGAATTAAATTCATGGACAGTATCAAGTGATACAGAAACTTTCCAGACTATCACTGCAAACTCACTTACTACAGGTATATTAAATTCATATGTTGCAAATGCTCTCACTACTGGTGAAGTATTAAATATTTCTCACACTACATCTGTGATAGCTGATGGAGGTTCACTTATCAAAGCATCTTCTACGTCAGCAGATACAGGAGGCTCTACTCAAGGTGTATTGCTAGACCTTTCTTCTACTGCATCCACTGCAGGTACACAATTCTTGCAGACATACTCTGGTCTTACCACAGGTATTGGACAAAAGATTGTAACAAATGGTCTCACTACTGGTACAGCATTTATTATTCCACACACTACAAGTGTGATTGCAAACGGTGGATCACTTGCAAGACTTTCTTCTACGAGTAATGATACATCCACAACCACTGGTGTACTTCTAGATTTGTCTTCTACTGCATCCACTGCAGGTACACAATTCTTGCAGACATACTCTGGGCTAACTACTGGTATTGGACAATCAATCGTGGGTAATGCTCTCACCACTGGCTCACTACTTAGTATTTCTTCAAACGGTACAGGAGGTACTACTGGCCAAAAAGGAATTAGTGTAGATTTGTCTGGAAGCAATGGTAGTGGATCACAGACTACTTATGGTGGATACTTCAGTAATACTCATGGAGGTAGTGGCACAAACGTCGCACTATATACTACAGCAAGTGGAGGTACTACAAACCTTGGATTAAATGTAAACGCTGGGCAAGTGCTCATCGGAGGTACTACTTTATCTACTAGTACTGAAGCAAAAATTAATATAGTTTCCTCTATGGCTTCAAACGGTTCTACTACTGCTATCGCTGGTATACATGGAGAATTTACAATAAATCCATCAGGTGGTGGTACACAAGTCGGAAATCGTTTTGTCATGAACAATGCTCCTACATCTAGTGCAAACACTTCTATCAACCAAATAATAAGAACTATAGACAACACATCACTAGCAAACTTGGTTCGTGGTATTGAAGTGGTATCAAATGCTGGTAGTAATACTGCAGGTACAAACACAGGTATCCGAACCACAGGGGCTACATTTGGTATTCAGGCTATTACATCAGGTACAGCCGGAGGTGTGGCATTACCTGCTGCAATTTATGCAGAAAATACTGGTACAACTCAAGGAGATATAGCAAGATTTTACACAGGCTCTATGACTTCTGCACCATCGATGGTTCAGCTTTATCATGAAACTTCTACATTTACAGGAGCTGCAATACTTATAGATATGGCAGTAGGTGCAGCAGACGACACAAAATTTACCGGTAATTTCTTGGACTTTAAAGAGAGAAGTGTTCAGAGATTTAAAGTAACAGATCAAGGAGTAACCTCCATGGGTCTTGGCAACACTGCATCTACAAATGCTGTATGTTCTAGTCTCGCAAATGCCACAGGCCCTACTGCAGGTACGGCATATGAAATACGAGATTGTAATGCTGCTCCAGCCGCTGACTACGCCGAGATGTATCCAGTAGAATCCGGAGTAGAATTTGGAGACATAGTAGCTACGGGTACAGAGATGGTAAATACATATGATGTGACAGATGGAAATATTGATTGGACAAAAATAAAAGGAAAAATTACTAGACTTGAAAAATCTACACAAGCTTACCAGAAAAATATTATAGGAATAGTATCAGACAACTTTGGAGACTTTACTTCAGCGGGTCACAACATAAAAGATGCTGATAATCCTATGCCTATCGCTTTGAATGGTCGTGTGCCAGTAAAAGTGTCTAATAGCTCAGCACCTATATTACCTGGAGATTATTTGACTACATCAGGAGATGAACCTGGTAAAGCTATAAAAGCTACCAAGGCAGGCATTGTGATAGGTAAAGCTATAGAATCTTGGAATCCAAATACAGGTAAAGCCACAGTCATGGTTTATGTAGAACAGGGATATTACAACGGAGAAAATATAAACAATTACACTGGCCTCGTATTAAATGGCTCTATAGAAGACTCTGCTTTGATTTTAGAAAAATTATTGAGTGACCAAACTGAATATAATGCACTCAATGTTTCTGAATTACTCACTGATCGTGTAGTAGCAGGACTAGAGATGATTACTCCTAGATTGGTAGCTTCAGTGATAAATACAAAGACACTAAATGTTTCCGAAGGTGCGACAATCAATGGCCTCGTAGTATTCGGAGGCACACCAGAGCTTCCTGGTAAAGTCACATTTGATTCACAAGTAGAATTTAACCTACCTCCAATATTCAACAAAGATACTGCTGGTTTTGCTGTGGTCAAAGAAGGGGACAAGAGCGTACGTGTAGAATTTGAAGAACCATATATGGTGACACCGGTCGTCACTGCTTCTATGACTTTTGAAGTCACTGACAATATAGACGAAGTCACTGCAGAAGATTTGTTTAACCAAAATATATCTTCACTCGTAGTCCAAAAAGATGAGACAGGATTTACAATACTATTAAACAAGACAGCTCCACAAAATATTCGCTTCTCATGGATTGCACTAGGCGTCAAAGATGCTACAATTTTTGAGAGTCTAGGGGAAGGACTAGAAATCACTACTCCAGACTCAAATCAAGATTCCAGTGGAAATGGGGGTCAATCAAACGAGCCGGATCCAGCTCCAGCTCCAGCTCCAGATTCTACACCTGATCCGACGCCAGAAGAAAACCCAGATCCACAAGTAAGCCCAGACCCAGAACCCACACCTGACCCAGCACCAGAGCCTGATCCAACACCAGAACCATCTCCCGAACCAGCACCATAAAAATGTAAATTATGAGCGATACCAAAGAGTTAGTAAAAAGAAATAAAATTTTAGAACGCCGATGGAAAGTCACTATTATTTTAGTAATTATCTTTATTATTACTAGGCCAATAGCCTTATATTTAGTAAAAAACTTTATAAATAAATCAGCAGAAGAAGCTATAAAAAATGATTATCCACTTATTGATCCAGCTAGACAGTTTATTTCTCAAGAAAATTTTATCACAAATGTTCAACCATTACGTGAGTATTTAAATGAATTATCAGAAAAATATCCTAACTCTCTGTCTATTTATTATGAACAATTAAATTCCGGAGCAAATATTGTAGTAAATAAAGATCTAAAGTTATATGTCGCTAGCTTGATTAAATTACCAATTGCAATTGTGGCAGTAAAACAAGTAGAAAAGGGAATATGGGATTGGAATACAAAATTTGCTATTAAAAGTGAGGATTTAGATCAAGACTCTGGAAGTGTTTATAAAAATATTATGAATTTTGATCCAAACAATGATGTTCTCACTCTAGAGCAATTAATCTCTGCTATGTTGATTGATTCAGACAATACCGCAAAAAATATTTTAGTTAATAATTTATCTAAAAAAGATTTTAATGATTTTGAACAAGAGGTTGGGTTTCAAGATGTATTTGATGAAAATGGGCACGCTTCAGCTAAAGAATATAGTAGAGTACTCAGAGTATTGTATACTTCAAGTTTCTTGGAAAGAAAAAATTCTCAAAAAATATTGGAGTTATTAGATAAAGCTAAATTTAAAAATTTCTTATCAAGGGGTGTTCCTGCTGATGTTACTTTTCCTCATAAGTATGGAGAAAATGCAAATGAAAAAATATTTGCAGATACTGGTATAGTTTATGTGCCAAACAAGCCTTACATGATTACAGTAATTTTTAAATCAAAAGATGTAACTGAAGAGAGTGTAAAGTTTGCTGAGGGTTTAATGAAAGAAATTTCAGCAAAAGCTTACGAAACTTCTAAATAATTTTTATATAGTTCGCATCTTTAAAACTTTTTTAAAGATTTTTTTGTTACTATTTTCTTTTGAAATAGTAGGAGAAGATTCTATATTTTTATTTAATAATTTTGCTAAATTATAAGTGACTTGTGGATAACTTTCCTTTCTATTTTTTAGAAAAACTTCGTTGCCAATTTTTGTCTTACTAGGGGAGGAGATTTTTTCTTCTTTTAGAGCAGGTAAACCGAGGGCGTAAGCCTTAAAAGTTAAAAAATTCTGCGGAGAAATTATTTTTAAAATTTCTCCTATTGTGTCTATATCTCCGACATCTGTCAAGTAAAATTTCCCATCAGAAGCCTGTAATTTGAGTTGGTTACAATCTGTAACCAACTGGTTTTGTTTTGTATTTAAACGATTTTTTAATACCTTCCAATAGTTCCTAGGATTTGTGGAATTTGTGGTAACAGAGACAATATCTACGATAGAGAAATACCATTTTTCTGTTTTCTCATCCCATTTTTTTCGTATTACGTCAAATTTTATTTTCTTTTGCCCCATTTCTTTTTTTAGCATAGTTATACATATAGTATATAACAAAACTCTATAATCCTACAATATATATAAATAAAATTTATTTATAAAAAATAGTAAATTTACTATACAAATTTTTTTTGTATTAATGTATAATTATTAGTATAAATTTTGTGAAAAACTTTTTTATAAAAACTATTAAATTATTTTACTCTTACACAGAGTTTTTTTCTCATATTAAATTTAATAAAAAATTTTTGAAAAATTTATTTTTTCAATCTTTTAAATTTTCTATCTCTCTGTTTATAATAATTGGTCTTACTTATTCTCCTTCATCACCTGTCAGCAATGTGAAATCTTTGGAAGCTGCCACTACTACAGTGATACTAACTTCAGGCACCACTTGGGCAGTACCCGCAGATTGGAATGACAATGCAAACTGGATAGAAGTAATAGGAGGAGGAGGAAAAGGTTTTTCCGCAGCTGCTACTGGTGAAGGAGGAGGTGGAGGAGGTGCGTACTCTCTTTCAAGAAATGTGAATATGCCAGAGTCTACTACTGTCACGATAAATGTCGGATTAGGAGGTACTTCAGCTGGAGTCAACGGAGGGGATACATTTATTTGTAATACACAAAATAGTGGAGGAACTTGTGACGCGATAACAGATGGAGCAGTGGTGACTGGAGCAAAAGGAGGACTAACTGCTACTAGCATAACTGGTGTTGCTGGAGGCTCAGCTGCTTCCGGCGTTGCTACAGGCGCTTGGGGTGTAAAATTTTCTGGAGGTACAGGTGGAACAGGAAATGCTACAGGAAAGAACGGAGGTGGAGGAGGAGGTGCTGCAGGACCAAGAGGGCCAGGAACAAATGGAGGAGCTGGAGGAAACTCTACTACAAACCACGGTGGAGGAGGAGGAGGAGGAAATGGAGGAGCTACAGCTGCTGGAACTGCGGGTAGTACTACAGGAGGAGCTGGGGCAAATGGATCATCTGCAACCGGATCAGGAGCAGGGGGAAATGCAAACAACGGTACTGCAGGTACAGCAGGAACAGGAGGAGGTGGAGGAGGAGGAGACAGTACTTTTTCTGGAGGTGCAGGTGCTACAAGTACAAGTGAATGGAGTGGTACACATGGAGCAGGAGGTGGAGGAGGAGGTGCTGGATCAACAAGCGGAAACGGGGGAAACGGAGGACTTTATGGAGCAGGAGGAGGTGGAGGAGTTACTGGTGGACTTGGTGCAAATGGTATCATTGTAATTACATACATTCCTACCACTGTAGCTCTCACTACTGTATTTATAACTTCAGGAACTTCTTGGTCTGTTCCTGCAGATTGGAATTCAACAGAAAATTTTGTGGAAGTAATCGGAGGTGGTGGTGGAGGAAATGATATACAGACAAATGGCTCAGGAGGTGGAGGAGGAGGAGCATATGCTCTCACCAGAAATGTAAGCTTGACCCCTGGAGGAAGCGCCACTATACAAGTAGGCGCAGGAGGAAATGGTACACCGACTGCAGGTACTGATACTTGGTTTAATGGTGCATCTTGTGCAGCTTCTTCTACTTGTGCAAAAGGAGGATCAGCGGGAGGTACGACTTCTGGAGGAGCGGGAGGTCTTTCTACTACGAGTATAGGAAGTATAAGATATAAAGGAGGTACAGGAGGAGGAGGAAACAACACAGGAGATACTTCAGGAGGAGGTGGAGGCGCAGGAGGACGAAGAGGTATAGGTGCAAATGGAGGAGCTGGAAATTCGACTGCCACCGAAGGAGGAGGAGGTGGAGGAGGCGCAGGAGGTGGAGGCTCAAACGGAACAGCCGGTGCTGCAGCGGCAGGAGGCGCAGGAGGAAATGGATATGGAGGTTCTGGTGGTGGTACTGCTGGAAACAATGTGACTTGTGGAAGTGGAGGTACTGGAGGAGCTGGAACTGCGGGCACTGGTGCTGGAGGAGGCGGAGGAGATAAACTTTGTGGAGGAGGTGCGGGTTCTATAGGACAGGAATGGGATGCTACCCATGGTTCAGGTTCTGGAGGTGGAGGTTCTGGAAGTACTACTGCAGGTGCTGGACTCGTAGGAGGAGCTGGAGGAACATATGGAGGAGGAGGTGGAGGAGGAGGAACTACAAACCTCGGAGGTGCTGGAGGTCAAGGATTAATTGCTGTAACTTATAGACCAGTAGCAGTGACTGCTACGACCACAGGTACGCAGACTGCAAATATGACTGTGGGTGCCACTAATCAATACGTAGGTGGTGCATTTGCATTTTCTTCTACAGCGTCTCTCAGTATAAATGGAATTACTATTACAGAAAGTGGTACAGCTGATGGAACAAATTTAGATAATATAAAACTTTATTATGAGAGCGATACCAGTGCTTCTTATGACTGTGCGTCGGAATCTTATGCAGGAACCGAATTACAATTTGGCTCCACGGATGCAGATGGATTTTCTGCGGCGAATGGTACTGCTACATTTTCTGGTTCTTCTATAGGTATTTCATCCACATCTACTTTGTGTGTTTATGTAGTATTGGATGTGACGTCTGGTTCTGCAAGTCAGACGATAGAACTTTCTATAAATTCTTCTACTGATTTTACTACTGCAAGTAGTCTAGGTACACGCTCTGGAACTTTCCCACTTGCAATTTCTGGTACTACTACACTTCAAGCAGCAGCAGGAATCACAGTTTCTGGTATTCTATATGGACCAGATGGCACGACGCCAGAACCAAATGTAAAAGGATTGCGTTTGTCAGTAAATGGAGCTGCTAGTCAGTCCACAAGCTCTACAGTTACCACCGGCGCATTTTCTTTCACTGTATCACCTGGTCCTTCAGATGGAGACGTTATTACTATATGGGTAAATAATGAATTACAATTTGGTACTTTAGTTCTAAAGTATGGACCTAATGGTTGTAGCCCAAACTGTAGCGTACCAATACAAGAAAACGTTATCCTGATAAAGGATAATAGCTCAGGAGCAAATATCTCAAACACTAATCTCGCTGGTTGTGATATAGACACGGGGACAGGCTGTACAGATGCTGATATTAAATTTACTTCAAACGCTGGTAGCTTAGTAGTATCAGATGGTATTGGATTAACTACTTTAAGTGATTTTACACCAGGGGGAACTATAACCATGAGTTCGTCTGCTGATGGTGCCGATAGTAATCTAGATGGAGATATCACTATAGGTTCTAGTACTACTTTAGATATGGGCACTAATGCTCTATCTATCGGTGGAGATTTTACAAACTCTGGGACATTTACAATTGATACTGGACAGACTACGACATTTACAGCTACAGCTACAGGGCACACCATAGCCGCTGGAGGAGTGGGTGAGAGTTTTTACAATATGGTATTTAATGGTAGTGGAGGAGATTGGATTTTAGGATCTGGAGATTTTTATGTAGATGGAGATCTCACAATTTCTGCGGGAACTTTTAAGGGACCATCAGGTGCAGGAAATTTATTTATTCATGGAAATTTTACAGGTACAGGCACGGGAACTTTCAATAGTACAAGTAGTAATGGATATACTACTATAGGTAAACCTGCATCTGGAAATATAAATTTTGGAGGAGCGACACAGTGGACTTTTGATAATGGATTATTTATTGGTGATGCTAGTGGTACAGGTACAATCACAAAGACCGGAGCCGGGGCGATAAGTGTGACAAATGGAAAATTCTCACTGACAAATAGCACCACATTTAATGCTGGCAGTGTTGATTATTTTATAAACAGTAGTGGTACAGGTGCAAGTAAGCCGTTTGACATTCAAACAGGCTCTACTTTTTCTGCGCAGACTTCTAATGTCTATTATGTGGGCACTAGTGCTACTGACATTACTGCACTTTCTTATTACAATTTAACATTTGCTCCAGCGTCTGGTTCTCAGACATACACTCTAGGCACAGCTACGTCTCAGACATTAACAGTAGGTAATCTATTTCAAACAATATCTGCTGGTGGAACTATGCTCACAATAAATGCAGACACATTTGATCCGGTGGTGGATGTAAATGGCACATTTTATCTAGACCTTAATTCTACTTTTATAGCCTCTGCAAGTGTGGGAATGACAGTAGCAGGAGCTTTTAGTAATGAATTCGGCGGAACATTTACTCATAGTAATGGAACAGTCACCATGGATGGTGCCAGTACTTTCAATATCAGCAATACGAGCGCTTTTTACAATTTAATTTTTAACAATGCTTCTGGTACATGGACAGCGACGGGGGACTTGAACATTGGAAATGTCCTCACCATAACAGCAGGTAATTTTAATGCTTCTTCTCGTACAATTACTTTCTCAGGAAGTGGTACACAATTTGTAAACAACGCGACATTTACACAAGGCACTTCAACAGTAGTATATTCTTCAAATAGTGCTCAAAACATAACAGCTCTAAATGGCTCTGGTTCTACAAACGCTTATTATAACTTAGAAGCAAAGACAAGTATTGTAAACAACACGAAAACTATTTTAGGTAATACTACAGTCAAAAATGTACTGACCATAGGTTCAAGTAATCCTATTCACTCGCTTGCAACTTTGGATTTAGGTTCTTACACTTTGACATTGAGTGGTTCTGGAACTCCAATAACATTTGGTGATGCTGCGACTGGTAGGTTTACTGCAAATACAGGAACAGTTATATATACTTCCACTACTGGAATTTCAGCTTTATCTAGTTTGGCAATGACAAGTAATAATGCATTTTATAATTTGACCATAGATGGAGATGGAGGAGGAGACACATTTACTACGGGTCAAGATTTCACTGCTACTAATGATTTGACTGTGACAACTGGAGATATTCTTTCTAGTGCGAATAATGTAATAGTGAATGGAGTAGTAACTGGTGATGGGGTGATTACTCATACTGCAAATACTTTTACACACAACATGATAAGTACGAAAAATTTCGGAGGGGCTGGAAATTGGAGTTTTTATAATTTAACATTTAATAAAAATGGTATCAGTGGTACAGGTACAGCAACAGGAGCAGGAAGTGTGACTGTAAATGGGCAGTTAGTCGTCTCTGCTGGTACGACACTTCAAGCCGGTTCAAAAACTTGGATACTTACTAACAGCACTGTTGGTTTTTTGGATGTTATTGGAACTCTTACTCCACAAACTTCAACTTTTAGTTTTCGTGGAACTACAAATGCAGACGTACAAGCAAATAATTATTACAACGTTGATTTTTCTCCAGCTTCTGGTACGCCAGCTTATAATTTCTTAGGAGCTACTTTAAACGCAAATAATTTTACAATTGGTGGAGCGGCAAATGCAACTGTAAATATTGATGACGAAGTTTCTGTAATTGATATAAACGGTGATGTCACTATTGGTTCTGGTGATGGTTTGGAATTAATAAATCAGAATATGACTGTCGGTGGGTCATGGACTAATTCCGGTAATTTTACTAATTCTGCAAGTGTGGTTACTTTTGATGGTACTGGTAGCAAGACAATAGATGCTGGTGCTGGAAATGGAGGATTCTCTAGTATTACTTTTAATAATGCAGGTGGAACTTGGACACTCACTTCTACTAATTTAAATGTAAACGGAGTTTTAAATATCGCTGCAGGAAATTTAGATGCATCTTCTCGCACCATAACCCTATTAGGTAGTGGTACACCATTTTTAAGGAGTGGAACATTTACCTATGGTACTTCTACTGTAAATTATACTGGAACATCTGTGACAAACATCGCTGCTTTAAATGGATCTGGTTCTACAAATGCATATTATAATCTCGGAGTAGGGACAACTGCAGATTCAAGCTCTGTCACATATACACCAACATCAGACATTACAGTAAATAATGTAATCACTGTAAGTAATGCATCATCAACAGGTATTGATACATTGAGTTTAAATGGACTAGGTAATGTAATTTTAAAAGGTAGTGGAACTCCCCTGAATCCAATTTCAGGTAAAGGTGCTATCGATACAAGTGCATCCACAATATATTATAGTTCTAGTTCAGGTGTTACTAATTTAGCAAATGCAGCTTTTACTTTTGGAGATTTGATAATTAATGGAACAGGAACATTTAATGCTGTTTATGGCTTCGCTGCTCTTAATGCCACAATAAGTTCTGGAACATTAGTGACAGGATCTGGTGAAGAAGTTTCTGTGTCTGGACATTTTACAGGTAATGGAACTGTGAGTATGCCATCGGACAGTTATTTATTACTAACTGAAGGTAATTTAGGAGGTGATACTGCTTGGACTCTGGGTGGAATTTCTATTGTTGATGGAACAGTGAGTGCTGCAGGAACTGGTGCAATTACGGCATCTTCAATTTATATAAATGGAAGAGGTGCACTATATGCAGGTAGTAAGACATGGAATATTTCTGGCATAGGAACTGCTTTCAATAATCTAGGTAGCTTTTTTGCTGACACATCTACTTTTAATTACACTGGCGCTGGGGCTACAGATATCACACCTGAGACTTATTACAACTTGGGTATAAAACCTGGTGCTAACTCTACCACGCACACTCTAGGTTCTGGTAATTTTATTGTTAATAATAATTTAGTTATTGGTGATGGTTCTCATACTGGCGATACTGTAACTGCGGTCAATGTCTCATCTTTGACTATAAATGGTTCTGGCACAACTGTAGACATAAAAGCAGGTACAACTTTTGTAGCTCCTCCTAGTCTTGTCTCTTTTTCTGTCGGTGGATCTTGGAGTAATGCAGGAACATTTACACATAGTGGTGGAGCTGTAAATTTTGGCTCAGGTTCAATAGGTAATACAGTCACTTCTGGCGGTAGCCAATTCTATGATGTTGTATTTAACGGTAGTGGTGGAGGCTGGAGTCCAAGTGATGCTATGTCTTTGGCTGGAGATTTGACAGTCACAAATGGGACACTTTCTGGAACAAATGATATCTCTGTCAGTGGTGGAGACGTCACAGGAAACGGAACTATAAATATGACAGGTGGAACATTTTCTACGACTGGACAAGGAAATTTTGGTGGAAATACTGGATGGACTTTCTCATCTCTAACAAGTCTTGGTGCTAGTAATACAACTACTGCCACAGGTACTGGTAGTATCACCATATCTGGTGTTCTTAATGTAGGTAATACTCACACATTAAACGCTGGCAGTAAAACATGGTATTTTACTGGTGCAGGTACACCAATCACTGGCAACGGTACATTTGCTTCTGGTACATCTACAGTAGAATACAATTCTCCTACTGGTATTACAGCTTTGGCAAGTACAGCAAGGACAGGCACCAAAGCATTTTATAATTTAGTTATAAATAGTGCAGGAGATACATTTACAGCTGGAGTAGCAGTGGGGGCATTGAATAGCCTCACAGTATCTGGAGGTATATTTGACCTTGCTGGAAATCACTTAGATGTGGGTACGCAGTCTATTACAAATTCTGGCTCTATCAAAGTAGCAAGTGGTCAGACACTAACTCAGTCATCCGCTGGAAATACTACAATCATAAGCTCAAACCCTGGTACTAATTGTATTGGTGGCGTAGGGGCTCTATGTGTAGGTAACCCAGGTACAATTACTTTCGGTAATTTAATAATTGGAGATGGAAATGAAGAGGGAAATCATATTTTAAATTTATCAGGAACAACTCCGACAATATCTGCGACAACCATAATGATAATGACTGGTTCTGTATTTAACGCTGGAACTCTTTCAAATATAAATATTACAGGCAATGGCACACCGTTTACTATTACCGGATTTTTTGATTCTCAGACTTCAACTATAAGCTTTAATTCTGCAGGAACAAATGGAACTATCATTCCTGCAGCTACATATCATAATCTTGTATTAAATAAAATAAGTAACTCATTTTCTGCGGAGGGTGACATAACTACTAAAAAAGATTTCACTATTACAAATGGTACTTTCGTGGCACCATCTACCGTTACAGTAAAAGGTGATTTTACAAATGATGGTACATACACACACAGTAGCGGAACATTTATTATAGGTTCAGGACTACCCTTTGGTACTAGTAGCAGTGTCAAAGGTGCGTCAAATACAACATTCTATAATTTTACAGACATAACGGCTGATTCAATTTTGAAATTTAAAGCAGGAAATACATATACTTTTGCTGGAACATTAAATTTGACTGGAGAAAACGGTAGTCCAATAAATTTGAGCTCTGATGACGCAGGAGGAGCACAGTGGTTTATGACATTGTCTGGTAGCGCTACAGCAAATTATCTAAAAGTAAAAGATTCTGGTTGTAGCGGTATTGGAAATTTTGTGGCAGCAAGTAGATTTGTTCATAATTATGGAAACAATGGTGCATATTGTTGGCGTTTCTTCTCAAATACTATTTTCCAAGGTGGTGCAGGTATAGAATCTTCTGCGAGTCATAATGGAATAATTAGTGGTGGAGGAGGTGGAGGAGGTGGAGGATCTGTGGGGGGTTCATCAGATATAGTAAACGCACGTGGTACAGCAGTGTTGTCAAATAATACTATCACTGGCGTCACGATAAATTTTGGAGGTAGTGGTTATGTAATACCACCTATAGTCTCTATTTGTGGTGGAGGTGGAAGTGGGGCAGCCGGCACAGCAGTATTGTCTGGTGGTGCTGTAGAAAGTGTAAATATGACAAATAATGGTTCTGCTTATAGTACTGTACCGCTTGTATTATTCGGTTCAAATTGTCCACAAGGTGGAGGAGGTGGTGGTGGAGCCGGTGGTGGTGGAGGAGGAGACAGCGGATTTAATTACAAGAGTAGTAACTTGGCTTATGCTGGTGGTTCTGGTGTATCACTTTGGAGTTTTATAAAATCTCTACTATTTTCTTGGTGGTAAAAATATTCTAACTTTGTATTTTTTATTGTGATATAATTAAATTATGCTTGGCATAATTTTGGTAAATTTTTTTAGAATGATAAAGAGAAATTATATAAAAATAATTATTTTATTTTTTGTACTCGCCGGTATTGCAGTTTTAGGATTTTTTTATCAAGACAATATTTCTTATAAAAACCCAGATACTATACTAGACGGTGAAGCAAAAATTGTTTTTGATAAAGTAAATAAATTGGCCGTAGTCCCACAAAATGAGACTCCGACATTGGCAAAAGTTTCAAACCCAGAATTGTTAAAAGACCAAGCATTTTTTATTGATGCAAAAAAGGGAGATGTAGTTCTTATTTTTTCAAATTCTAAAAAAGCAGTCTTGTATGACCCAGTACAAAATAAAATTATAAACATGACTACTATAAATCTCGGCGATGTAAAAAAACCCGATCCTACGAATTTAAAAGACACAGAAACAAAATCTTTTGACTCAAACGAGTTTTAATTTAAAAAATGAAATTAAAAAAATATTTTTCAAAAAAACTTTTAGGATTTTTCATACTATTTTTTTCTCTGTCTTTTTTTAGTGTAGTTTCTGTGCTCGCTATGGATTTGACCAGTACAAATTTTATAATTAAAGATCCAATAGTAGGCACGGCTGGGGGATATGGAAGCTCTACAAATTTTCAACTCATATCTGCGGGGCACACACTTCTCTCTGGTGTTGGTTCATCTACAAATTTTATGACTCGTTATGGATTTTTATATTACAACGATCAAGAGGAAGGAGTAATTACTTTTGACATAGATACTACTTCATCAGATACTTGTGGCACTACTGAATCTGGCGCACCGTATGCAGTACCACTAGGTACAATTACTACTACTAATAGTAAAGTATCCGGAGCGACAGATGGTGTAAATCATATTTGTATTGATTTAGACACAAATGCTGCTACCGGTGCTGCTGTCACTGTAGCCAATGCAAATAGTGCAAGTGGTTTAGTTTCAGTATCAGCCGGTGGTGATGGTATAAATAGCTCTGATGGATCTATAGCCAATGGCTCAGAAAATTATGGTCTTTGTATAGTATCTACTTCGGCTACTACAGGCATACTAGACGATGAAGGTGGATACAATGGAGATACTTGTGCAGCAAACTCTGAGACAAACAATGTGCAAGCACTTTCTACAACACCAGAAATGATTTTTGATACAAATGGTGGAGAGGTTACAGGTGGCAGAGGACAAATTTCAGTAAATGCTTCTATTAGCACCACCACTCCTGCACATTCAGATTATGCTGACTCACTTACTTTTATTGCTACAGGAACCTTTTAAACCCTGTATTATTTCATAGTTATCCACAGACTTGTCTACATTTTACTTATATATTTTATAAATATTTAGTATAATTAGACTATTAGAAAATAATAACTATTTTAAAGTTTGGTCAAAAAGTAGTTTTAAAAAATAATTATAAATTAATATAAAAAAATGATACAAAAATACAGGTATTTGTCATTGTTAAAGTTTATAGATTTTGTTACTTTGGTCGCTGTTTTAGGATTGTCTTTTTATCCATTATTAGTGGAAGCTTCTGCTTTTACAACTTCAAAAGATACAGCTACTCGTCTACAAATCAGTACTACAGCTGATCACACTATAGTCTTTACTTTACCTACAGGTGTAGACTTTGATAGAGCTGGTAACACTGATGGATTCCAGATTGATTTCCCAGCTTCATTTACTTTGGGTGGTACATGGGTAGCAGGTGACTTTACTTTCAATGACGGTACAGGTAGAACTATCAGTGCAGTCGCTCAAGGTGCTGGCACTATAGACTGTACACCTACTGGTGGAGCAAATGATATTTGTGTCGCTATAGATACTACAAACAATATATTTACTATTGAAGCAGGTGCATCAATGACAGCTTCTGCTACTGCGGCTACAATAACATTTACAATTGATGGTACTAGCTCTGATGGTACACTTACAAATCCTGGATCTGTAGCAGCTACAAATATTGACTATAAAATGTGTGATGAGACAGCATCTTGTTCTTCTTCATTTACGAATTCTCATTCCAGTTCAGTAGCTTATGGTATCATCGATGACGACACAGTCGCTGTTACAGCTACTGTAAATTCTTCACTTACTTTTGACCTAGATACAGCAGGAAGCAACGATAGTACTTGTGATACAGATGAAACTGCAGCAGCGTATTCTATTGCTCTGGGTACTGTGACAAATTCTGATACTCGTGTTTCTGGGGCCACAGATACTATCAATCTTATATGTGTGGATTTAGATACAAACGCTGGAGGTGGTGCTATAGTTACAGTAGCAAATGCTAATGGTGCAAGTGGTCTAGTATCTACTTCTACTCCAGCAGACGATATAGATAGTACTGATGGTTCTGTAGCTGACAACACTGAAAATTATGGTCTTTGTATAGTGACTTCTACTGCTTCTACGGGAACTTTAGATGATTCCGAGCTTGGTGGTTATGATGGTGATACTTGTGCAGCAAACTCTGAGACAAACAATGTCCAAGCATTATCTACTACACCAGAGACTATTTTTGACACAAATGGTGCACCGATTGCTGCTGGTCGTGGAACAATTGCTGTAAATACTTCAATTACCATAGCTCAACCAGCTCACGCTGACTATACAGACGCTCTTACTTTTGTAGCTACTGGTACATTTTAATCTGAAAATTTAATGATAAATATTAAACCAAACTACAGAGTCTTGCTTTTAGCGATATTCGTGTTTGGTTTTTATTTTTATCCGATAAAAGAGGTGAGTGCCCTTACTCTCACACCTACTCGTTTTGAAGTTAGCGGTAATCCCGGAGAGACTATAACTGAAGAAATGTTGCTGATAAATGAGACATCTGTTCCAGAAGTTTATTATGCTTCTTTTTCAAATTTTGAAGCTCAGGGTGAGTCTGGAAGTCCAGCTTTTAAAGATCCAAAAGATGGCCTAGGTACATGGATGACTACAAATATAGATTCTGTGGCTCTATCACCATTTGAACAAAAGATTGTTCCTTTTACTATTAAAATTCCTGAAAATGCAGAACCAGGAGGACATTTTGCTGTGGTATTTTGGGGTACATCACCAGCAGATAAATCTGGCACAGTCGGTGTGGGTTCAAAAACTGGTGTTCTAATATTACTTTCAGTCAATGGTGAAGTAAAAGAAGAAGCAGGTTTGTTAAATTTTAATACGACAGATAAAGAATTTTTCTACAACACACTTCCTGTGTCTATGGAATATCGTTTTAAAAATGATGGAGGAGATCGCATAAAACCACAAGGAAAAATAACAATAAGAAATACTATATTTTTACCATCAGATTACCTAGATGCTAACCCGACAGAAGGAAATGTACTACCAAATAGTACAAGAAAAATAAAAGTTGATTGGGTGAAATATGAAAGACCTGCTGGTTATCTGATACCGACTGGAATGTTTAAAAAATTTTTTAGCACAGTAGATTATCAATGGAAAAATTTTGCCCTAGGTTTGTATTCTGCAAATTTAGATGTTGCTTATGGTACAAAAGGTGAGCATATATCCAAGACTACTTTCTTTTTTGTATTTCCTTGGCAACTAGTATTGGTGATGCTAGTAGTATTTGTAATACTATTCTTTGGAGGAAAAAAGCTTCTTAACCACTACAATAATTATATAATTAAAAAAGCTAGGATTAAGTAATAACTTGCTTTTGTTTTATGGCAAGTAACTTATTTTATAAAATAATCATCTTATCAATACTAATATTTTTTATTAGTAGTTCTGTAATTTACGCACAGCCTTTTTCTGGGACTGAAAATGTCTCTATCTCTGCTATTGTTGCTTCACCTTCACCAGGAGGCGGTGGAGGAGGTGGAGGAGGTGGCGGTGGAGACGCTGGAACAGGTGTATTTTTCTCAGGTAGAGCATACCCGCTTTCTAAAATAAAGATTTTGAAAGATGGACAATTGGCACTATCTACTATCGCTGACCCAGCTAGTAATTTTAGTGCAACTCTCGGGAATTTATCTACTGGTGATTATACTTTTTCTGTTTACGGTGAAGACAATAAAGGTGTACGTTCTAGTCCTTTCACATTTCCTATATTCATAACTTCAGGAGTGACTACAAGTATAAATAATATATTTATCGCACCTACTATATCTGTGGATAAGAGCCAGGTAAAGCGTGGTGACACTGTAGTGATATTTGGTCAAAGTGCTTCACTTGTAAATGTATTGATAAGTGTCCACTCAGAAAATGAAGTTTTTAAAAGTGTCATGAGTGATGCCAATGGAATATATTTACATAATTTTGATACTTCTGTATTAGAGCTCGGCCCACACACTACAAAATCAAAAGCAATTAAAAATAGTGAAATTAGTCCATTTAGTGAATCTGTAGGTTTTAAAGTGGGTACTACTACCGTATTACAAGATAATACAAAATTGATAAAATGTGACTTGAACGAAGATAATAGATGTAACCTGGTAGATTTTTCTATTGCAGCATTTTGGTATAAGCGTCCTATCAGTGCTGAGTTTGCAGTCAGAGAAAAAAATCACTTGAATGGTGACGGAAAAATTGATTTAGTAGACTTTAGTATAATGGCATTTTATTGGACAGGTTAATCGTAAAAATTATGAAAAAAATTATTAAAACTAGTCTGTATGTTTCTTTATTTATTTGGTTTTTTCTGCCAATGGTTTCAAGTGCGGCAGAATTGTCTTTAAATAATAATAAAAATATTTTTACGCCAAAAGAAGAATTTTTAGTTCAAGTTTATTTGAATACTGAAAGTGTATTAGTAAATGCAGTAGAAGGTACGATAATATATCCTAGTGATTTTGTGGAATTAAAAGAAATAAGAGATGGAAATTCTGTAATTAATTTTTGGGTGGAGAGACCATCGACAGAGCATATAAATAAAGTTGTTTTTTCTGGTATTACTGCTGGAGGATTTTCTGGCTCTAAGAAATTTTTATTTAGTATGGTATTTAAAGCAAAGACACTGGGTGAAGGCGTCATAGATTTAAATAATGTACAAATTTTAGCAAATGATGGTGAAGGTACAAAAGTATCTACAAATTTAAGTCCTTTTAGATTTTCTATTCTTGAAGATGGAGGTGGATTGCCTACGGATAACTTGCTCGTGATAGATAATGAGCCACCAGAAGACTTTTTACCTTTTGTCGCTAAAGACCCTACCATATATGATGGTAAATATTTTATTGTGTTTAGTGCCATAGATAAAGGTGTAGGTATTGACCACTTTGAAATAAGAGAGGGTGTATGGAGTGATTATGTGGTAGCTAAGAGCCCATATCTTTTGAGTGATCAGTCTCTTACAAAAGATATTAGGATACAAGCTATAGATAAAAAAGGGAATAAAAGATTAGTAAAAATAAAAGCACAAAATCCATCTTTTGGCTTGGAAGAATTCTTGATTATTGGTATAATTCTAGTATTATGCTTCTATTTCTACAAAAAAATATGGGGAAAATATGTTCGTTCTTAGTCGTTTTATTTGTCGTTTCGTTTTTCCCTTCTTTGGCAAAAGCGGCGACATTATCTATAAATCCATCCAGTGGTAATTTTGAAGCTGGGCAATCTGTCTCAGTAAAAGTTTTTGCTTCTTCTACTGGCACACCTTTTAATGCAGTTTCTGGTGTAGTTTCATTTCCTACCTCAATATTTTCAATTGAGTCTGTTTCAAAGTCCGGCTCCATTCTTGATTTCTGGGTTTCCGAACCTTATATATCAAAAAGTGCTGGTACGGTAAAATTTGAAGGTGTATCTCTCGGTGGTTCTGGTAAAACTTCAGGAACAGTAATTACTATAAAACTGCGTGCAAAAAATGTAGGTGTCGGCAAAGCTTTTTTTCAGTCTGGTCAAATTTTAGCAAATGATGGTGAAGGTACAGATATGACAGGGGCTTTAAATGGAGCAGATTATTCTGTAGTAGAGGCTACAAAAGTTACCCCTACACCAAAACCTAAACCAACTCCAGTGAAAGTAGAAGAGATAGAAGAAGTAGAGCCAGTCCAGCCACTACCTACACTACAAGCACCAGAGATTAAGCTAGGAACAAAATATGGAGCACAGGCAATACTAGGAACTTCAGATTATCCAAAATCTCAAGCACTTGTGACATTCATGTCTGTGGATGGTACCAAGGTATATATCTTGGGAAATGCTGATGACAATGGAGAGTTTACATTGGTCGTACCATCTTCTCTAAAGAATGGTGTCTATACTGCGACTGCAGTCATGATAAAAGAAGACAAGACAAATAGTGAGACTTCAAATTCTATCACTGTAAAAATAGGTAATATCTTATCAGACATAGGCTGGCAAATATCTACTTTGATATTTATTCTAATTCTTCTCATCATATATTTAATCTTGAGAATTCATTTTCATATTGAAAATCATTCAAATAAAAATATAAAAAGGGAAGTCACTGAAGCAGAAGATGTACTCCATAAATCTTTTGAAATATTAAATGAAGATGTGACAGATTATGAAAATAAAAAAGTTACACTAGCTGAACATAAAAAAATAGTCGGATTAAAGAAAGATATTTCTGACGCAGAAAAAATAATCGACAAAAAGATAAAAAATATTGGATCATAATGAAAAAAAATATTAAAATCAAAATACTATTTTTTCTATTTTTGATGGCATTTTTTGTTGGCATTAAAGCAAATGCACAGAGTATAAACGTAGATGCCAGCAAGCTTTTGGCTCGAGTAGAAATATCACTATCTCCCAGAAGTGGAAGCTTTATTGAAGGTTCTACTTTTCAAGTTCCAATATTACTCAATACAAAAAATAGAAGCATCAATGGCATAGAAGTCAGGATAAATTTTGATAGTAATAAACTGATGATTATAAACCCAACAGGTGGGACTTCTATTATCGGTGTCTGGACTGAGCCACCAAAATACGACAATAAGCGTGGCCTAGCTAGCTATGTAGGAGTGGTCCCAGGTGGAATCGTCACTGAATCTGGCTTGATAGGTACTATTACATTTAAAGCTCTAGCTTCAGGTAATGCATCTGTGTCTGTAAATTCTAGCTCTAGAATTTTACTAAATGATGGCTTGGGAACAGACGCCCAAGTAGGTTTTGGAAGAGCTGATTATAATATTTTAATTAAAGCCCCAGAAGGTGTACAAATTTATTCCGAGACACATCCAATTCAATATAATTGGTATAACAACAATAGTCCTGTATTGTCTTGGGTCAAAGATCAAGGTGTTAATGAGTTTAGTTATATTTTAGATAATAAGCCAAATACAATTCCAGACAATGAGACAGACACCATTACCACTACACAGAGTTTTGAAAATTTAAATGATGGTCTGTGGTATTTCCATATTAAAGCAAATAAAAATGGTGCTTGGGGAACTACCGGACATTTTTTAATTAGAATAGATACAGCTCCACCAGCAGAATTTAAACCAGAAGTAAATTTTTTGACTGCAAATGTAATTGACGCAGAGAGAACACTCGTTTCTTTTTTCACTACTGACAATCTCTCTGGTGTAGATCACTACGAAGTCGGAATCATAGACAAGACTCAGCCTACTACCGAATCACCTGTTTTCCAGCAAGCAGAAAGCCCGTTTCAAGTACCACTCACACCTGAAGGGAAATTGCAGGTCATAGTACGAGCTATAGATAAAGCCGGAAATATTCGAGATGAATCTATCGATGTGCGAACTCCTATAGCGATATCAAAATTTATAAATGATTATTTGATTTATATATTAATCGGCATAATTTTACTTGGATTAATAATGTTGATTATTCATTATATGATTGGTCACCACATAATTCGAGCCTTAAATAGTTTTAGGCAAGTACTAAAAAGGGAAGAAAAAGGTGAGGTAGAATATATTACAAAACCCATAGAAGAAAAGAAGGAAGAAGTAATAATAATTCCACCACCAGTAAAATTTACTCCTCCAGCATATAAAGAAGTAGAAAAAAAAGAATCAGTACAAGAAAAAAAAGTAGAAGAAATTCCAGTTGTACAAAAAACAGAATCTAAAATAGAACCTACACCAATACCAGAGCCATTACCACCTACCGAAGATTACATAAGCAAGAATAATGACAATAAAAGTAATTGGATAGACCACTTAAGCTAATTTTACACATATTTTGTTGTTTAATTATGCTGGTATAGTATAATTAAATTACAAATAATATTTATGGTTAGAAAGAAAATTTCTTTAGACATAATAGAAAAAAATACTTTGCAAAAAGGTGGTTTTTCTCGACCTCAAGTAGATGGACTTCATAAAAAAATAAAAAATTCTAAAATTGTTTCAAAAATAAAAACAGAACAAGAAGATAAAAACCAGAAAATAATACCCGAATTAGGAGCTGACAATACAGACGTAGATTACAACAAGAGACTGTTTATGAAAGTGGCCGGAGTCGCTGGTTTAGGTCTGGCTGCTAGCACACTTTTACCAAAATCTGCTGAAGCTTATGTGACAGGTAGCACACCCACTTCAAATGTAGTCGGCTCTAAAGACGCATCAAACAATCGCATAAACCCAGCCAAAGAAGATGGAAATTTGGCGACAATAGCCGGAAAAGATTTCGCTACACAGACCACCCTCGCTGCGATGAAGGCAAAGACTGACCAGCTTACTTTTGATGGTAGTAATAATTTGCTAACCGCATCTTCTGGTGGTGCATCAGTGGTGGGCTTAAAAGATTCAGATGATGTTCGGATAAATCCAGCCACTGACGATAGTGTAATATTATTGCGAAGAATTTTAAAACAAGTTGACTCATTGGGAGTGGTAGACTCTGCCCAAAGACAAAAAGTGACAGTAGAAGGTGCTACAATTACAAGCGGAACTATCACTACTGTATCTACTGTATCCACTGTGACTTCTGCTACAAACTTAGTTGCCCTCGGAGGTGTTGATGGTAGATATTTATATATTGATACAGCTAGAAATGCGTCAGCAAATGGAATTAGAAGTAATTTATTATTTTCTTAATATATGGCAGTTACAAATAA
>CAYREQ010000003.1:0-72290 GCA_964423445.1 uncultured Candidatus Saccharibacteria bacterium
TCTGGTGTTTTAAAATCTTTATTATTTACTAGACTACCAAAATATTCATACAGCTCTATATTTTTTTCTTTGGATACTGCTTTGGCAAAAGCCATAGATACACCGAGGATGGCATTTGCTCCGAGGCGACTCTTGTTTTCAGTCCCGTCTAAATTTATCAAAGCTGTGTCCAAGCTATGTTGATCAAAATCTTTATTAACTAAAAAATTATTTATCTCTGTGTTTACATTGTTTACAGCATTCGAGACTCCAAGCCCGTCATATCTACTCTTGTCATGATCTCGAAGTTCCAGAGCTTCATGTGAGCCAGTGCTCTTGCCTGATGGCACGCAAGCTTCTCCACTTGCTCCATTTACAAGTTCGCAAAATACACTCAAAGTAGGATTTTCTCGTGAGTCCAATATTTCTTTTGCTTCTACTTTTTTTATTTGATTCATTTTGGAAATTTTATAACTTATTAAAGACAGCTGTAGGCTCCAAGTGTTTTTCAGCTTCTAGTATTAGTCTCTCCATCATAGCCACAGTCTCTACTGGGTGCTTGCCCATAGCTGTCTCTTCGGACAGCATCACCGCATCTGCCCCTTCCAATACTGCCACTTCTACATCGGTCACTTCAGCGCGAGTCGGCGTGTCATTTTCCACCATTGAAAACATCATCTGTGTCGCCACTATCACTGATTTGTTTGAAGCCTTTGCTAATTTTATTATTTTTTCTTGAATAAATGGCAATTCTTCTATCGGTATAACTTCCCCGAGGTCGCCTCTAGCCACCATGACTGCATCCGAAGTATTTATTATTTCTTCCAAATTTTCCAAGGCTTCACTCCTTTCTATCTTTGCTATTATTTTTTGTGTACCAGACAAATTTTTTATTAGTTCTCTACATTCCAAAATATCTTTAACTGAAGACACAAAAGATACTGCTATATATTCCAAATCTTGCTCTACGGCAAATTTTATATACTCTTTATCTGCTTCAGTGATGGCTCTGACTGAGCTATGATCAAAGGTATGACCAGATTCTTTTTGTATTCTTGGACCAGGTAAATCAGCAATGATGGGAATTTCTCTATTGTGTACTTTTGATAATTTTCTTATCAAATCTATAGTCCCCTTTTTTAAAGTCAGATCTCCCCAAGAAAAATTAAGTCTAGCCACGTCTATATGCTTTTCTATCATCAAGCCAAGTGTTTCTTCTACTGAAGATATAGGCCCTATGGTCGCTATTATTTGTGTCTTGGAATTTTCCATAAATTTATTTTGTCTGTCTTATCTCTTTATTTATTATATGCCCATTGTCATCAATGTCATAAATCAAAATTGCGTTAAAAGGTATTTCCAAGTCAGCCACATCTTCATCCGAAATACTTTCTATATATTTCACCAAAGCTCGCAGAGAATTTCCGTGAGCCACTATGAGCACATCTTTACCTTCTTGTACTTTTGGTACAATTTCTTTTAAATAAAATGGCAATACTCTGTCATACACCATCTGCAATGTCTCTCCATTTGGTATCGCATAATTCCAGCCTCGGCGTAATTTTTTAAATTCTTCTTCACCTAGGAGCTTTTCCATATCAAATTTATTCTTGCCGGTATAGTCTCCATAATCGCGTTCATTTAAGGCAGAATTATGTTCGGTAGGGACTGCAGTTTTTTTACATACATCAAGAATACAATTCAGTGTCTCTATTGTGCGCACAGCTTTTGAAGCAAAAGCGCAATCTATATTTACATCTTTGATGAGTAGTCCGACAGCATCGGAATCTTTTACTCCCTTATCGGTGAGGTGCACATCTTTTATCCCTGTCCATTTACCGAGCTTATTCCATTCTGACTCTTGGTGTCTGGCTATGATCAATTTACCTTTCATATCTATTTAGTGATTATATTTTTTAATTCTTTACCTTCAAAGAAATCTATGATATTTTGTGCAGCTACTGTAGCCATAGCTTCACGTGCATCCAGATTTGCCGATGCTATATGTGGAGTAAGGACTGTATTTTCTAACTCGAGTAAGCCAGCAGAAATATTTGGCTCAAATTCAAACACGTCTAGTGCTGCTCCAGCAATAACTTTTTCTTTTAATATTTTTTCTAGAGCCACTTCATCTACCACAGGACCACGAGAAGTATTTATCAAATAAGCTGTAGGTTTCATTAGTCGTAAAGTCTTTTCATTTATCAAGTGATGTGTTGATGGCAAAAGTGGCACATGTAGACTCACAAAATCTGCTTGCGGTAATAATTCTTCTAAAGAATTACAAAATACTACGCCGAGCTCGTCCTCCAATTTTTTATTTCTATTTATATCTGTGTAGATTATTTTAAAGCCTAAACCTTTGCAGAGCTCGGCCACTTTTTCTCCTATCCTTCCGTCTCCCACTAGCCCCACTACTTTCCCAGAAATATTTGTACCTAAAAAACCCATCGGCTCCCAGCCTGCGTATTTTCCATGTCTCACAAATCTATCTGCTTCTACTATTCTATTTGATAAAGCTAAAATCATACCTATGGCATGCTCAGCTACAGCGAGAGAAGACAAATCAGTCGGTGCATTGGTGACGGTCACTCCCTTGGTCTTTGCTTCTTCTATATCAATGTTGTCATAGCCAGAAGCAAAATTTGAAAATATTTTTACACTAGGTGCCACCTCAAAAACACTTTTATCAATCTTGTCCGTCAGTAGTGTGATTACTCCATCGTATGGTTTTTGTTTTAATAAATTTATTATCTCATCTGTACTCAATATCTTATCTCCTTTATTTACATCTACACTATAGCCATGCTCTTCTAATAGAGAGACGGCTATCTTTGGTATTTCTCTCGTAATTAAAATGTTTTTTGTCATATTTACATATTAACACTTATAGCTAAATTATAAAAACCAACCTTTTAAGCTGGTTTTTATAATTTTATATATATAAATTTATTACATTAATGGCTTTGCATCAGCCTCAGACATAAACTTAAACATGTTTCCTCCGCACTTAGTACAAGTACCTTTTGCAGAGTATCTTCCCTTTTCGTTTTTTGTAACTACTGGGTTAGACATGACCTGCATTGTAGGCTTATTATTTTCCCTACATTTCATACACAAAGCTTTTAATTCTGCCATAGATTTTATAATTAACTATTAATATAACTTAAGTATAACACAAAAGTATAGTAATATAGTAAATATGTCAACAAAGCTAATATATTTCGTCAGACACGGTGAGACCATTTTAAATGCCCAAAATATCAGGCAAGGAGCTGAAGGCGGGCTCACCGAGCTCGGGAAAACTCAAGCATTGGAGACTGCAAAAAGGTTTCCAAAACACAAAGGACACCCCGAAGTCATCATAACGAGCCCATACGAGCGTACCCGTGAGACAGCAGAAATAATAGCCAAAGAGCTAGGTATGAAAATAGAGTATTGTGATCTACTGGTAGAGCGTAGAAACCCATCAGAGATAATCGGCAAATGGGGTGAAGATCCAGAGGTAAAAAAAATTGTGGACCAGATGGACAAGAGCTTCCACGAAGACAATTTGCGAATTTCTGACGAAGAAAACTTTGTAGATTTAAAAGCTCGTGCCAAAAAATTATTGAAATATATCAAAAGAAGACGAGAACATAGAATAATCATGATTACCCATGGAATATTTTTGAAAATGGTAGTGTCATATATGATAGAGGGCGAAAAACTCACTGCTAGTGAATACAATAAATTGAGTGTCTACAACCCAGTAAACAATGCGAGTATGGCTATAGTCTCTTACACTGGACACTGGTTTAAAAAAGATGAGTGGAAAATACTAGTCTGGAACGACTTGGACTAAATACCTGCGACTCCAAAAAGTTTTCCTATTCCAAAAGTTACCACCATAGCTAAAATTCCACCCAAGACTACTCGAAGGGTAGCTTTTCTCTTACTAGCTCCACCGACATATGCAGAGAGCGTGCCTGTGATTACAAGTGCAAAAAATACTGAGATAAATGTAGCGGTGATTTGCATAGATGCGGGAGCTACAAGTATAGCGATGATAGGTATGATAGCTCCACAGAAAAATGCGAGAGCAGATGCATAAGCTGCGTGAAATGGATTTGTCAGGTCATTTGGATTTATATTTAATTCTGCGTCCACGTGTGCTGCAAAAGCATCTTTATCTGTGAGCTCACGAGCTACTACTTCGGCTGTTGTGCGAGAAAGGCCTTTACCTTGATAAATTACAGTCAGCTCTTCGAGCTCTTGCTCTGGCATATTTTCTATTTCCCAAAGTTCTTTTTTAAGTAAAGCTTTTTCTGTATCTCGTTGACTACTGACAGATACATATTCGCCGACAGCCATAGACAAAGCTCCAGCCACGAGTGCTGCTACACCCGCAGTCAATATAAAACTTTTATCATGAGATGCTCCAGCCACGCCCACGATGACAGCTGCCACCGATACAATACCATCATTGGCTCCGAGCACAGCAGCTCGGAGCCAATTTAGTTTGGAGTTTGTAGAAAAACTATTTAATTCTAAGTGTAAAAGCGGGTCACGAGAAGTCATGACTACATTATACCATTTTTTACCTCAAATTACGCTGAGAGTATAAAGGCAGCCACCATCACAGCCACGAAAGCAAAGCCAGACATTATAAAGATTTGTTTTAGCCAATATTTCCTTTTAGTGTTTGCCCAGATTACAGCACCTACTTGTGTAGGCACTACAAAGCCAATCCAAATCCAAAAACCAACGTGATAAATACTAAATTCAGGCATATATGGTGCTAGGCCTGCTAGAGACACTGTCATAAAAAATGTCAGGAATAATTGCAGAGCATAAAAAGGCATCATTTCCTTTTGCATTTTCTTTAACTCTTCTTTTGATAAATGTGTGCATTCCATTATCTGCATCCATGTCTTACCGAAAAGAATCGGTGAATACCAGATAGCTCCTAATACAAACTGCACTATACTAGCTATAAAAACCAATTTATAATTTATATCCATATGTTTATTTTGTTACTTTTAATATACTAAAATAATATCACTTTAGTTTATTTCAGCACAAGCCACATCTGTGAGTTGTAAATTGTATAGAATTTTACTTTGATCTTTGTATACGTAGACACCATCTCCCCTGTCTACCATCTCCCCAAATCCGATACTAGCTGTGCCTTCACCAAATATAAATTTCAATTGCTCTTTTGTATTCATGCCCTCAGCTAGTGTGTCCCATGTGGCATCCACTGTTCGTGCCATCATCACTTTATCTACTGCACTGACTGTACCTTCAAATTTTCCTATTTTTTTATCTTTCTCTGCTGGCAAGAGATTCAACTCTCCTAACACTTTCCCCTCTTTATTGTCTATGAGCATTTTGAGTGTAAATTTATCAAAGAAACCCTGCTCATTTGTTTTTCCTTTTTGCATAAAGCAAAGCTCTACGGGTTTTACCTCTTCTACTACTGGTGGAGTTACGACGACAGGAGAAGACATCTTTTTATTGTTTATTAAAAAGAAAGCTCCTATTACTAGTAATACCGCAAACACTACGATTAGTATTTTTTTCATGTATTTATTATATCACTCTATCTATATAGATGTGCTGTTCGTTTTAATTCAGCTCGGATGATTTTATGATTTGGCACTGTTTGTGCGACCAAATTCCAAAAATTTACTGAGTGGTTGAATTCTTTTAGATGGCAGAGCTCGTGCACGATAATATAATCCGCAATATGTGGAGGTAAAAACAATACTTTATAATTGAAATTCAAATTGCCCTGTTTGGAGCAGCTACCCCACCGAGATTTGGTATTTCGTATAGATACCCTACCCACCCGAAAACCATATTGAGTATTAAGTGTAGCTATTTTTGTATGTACCAAAGCTCTAGCCTCTTCTTTATATTTTTTATAGTCCCACCTAGTGTATTTCTTTTTACCTAGAAAATTTAAAATCTGATTTACAATCATCAAAGAATTTTAGCACAAATGACTGAAAGTTAATTTGTGTTGTATCTACTTTTATTAAAAACTGCTTTAATCCAAGATATCCCACAGATGTAGAGTCAGAGCGGTGCGCTCGCCTTTGTGTGGTTCGGCCAATTTCAGCATGATTTTTTCTGTAGGTAGATTTTTCAATTTAAAAGCTTTTTGAAAACCTTTTCTAGTGCCTAGATCACCCACGGGCAATACATCCGGCCTATTCAATGCAAATATTAAAAACATGTCGGCTGTCCAAGGACCGATGCCTTTCACGGCGAGTAAGTGTTCTTTGACCTCGGCATCTGTCATCTTGTGAAAATTTTTATGATTGATAGTTTTATCCAAAAATTTCTCTGACAAATCTTTGAGGTAGCCAGACTTTTGTGGAGATATGCCAGCAGATTTTAATTGTGCAATATTAAATTTTAAAAAAGCTTCAGGCGTCGGCTTTTTCTTTCCAAAGAGCGCTATAAATTTTGCATAGATAGCATTGCCTGCTTTAGTAGAAATCTGCTGATATATCATCGCTCGCGCCAAAGACAAAAAAGCATTCTTTGTCGGTGTAATCTTCCGTAATTTCTTTTTATTTATTTTGAGTTTCATATATATAATAAATATAAGTGATCTCTAACGGGACATAATTTCTATAGAAAAATTAAATTCTTCGCCGTCGTAAAGATTTTCTTCAAAACGAACTTCTTTTTTTAGTGGTAAGACATATGTATTTGATCTCTTGTCTGGAAATATAGAAGTCTGCCACTCTGTCTTTTTTACTTTCGCTTTCACATACACAGCTCCCCACCCTCGGCGAAGATTCCCCTTTTGCATTTCCTTTATCTTTTCTGAAATTTTCTCTGGCAAATAAGCAAACCTCCAAGCTCCTTTATCGTCCCCTTTTGCCCGAACGCCATTTTGCCAAACAATAACTTTGCTTTTAAATTTGAAGATGGTTTTAGATTTTTTTTGCATATCTATTTTAATATATAAATCGAAAGTATGTTTTTTAGATTAACGCTCAAAATTGGAAAAGAATACGCACCAGCAACTTTCCATGAGTGAGAATTTTTAATTGTTGGAAGAATTTTTTTTAACACCTTGTCATGAGGGTATAAATACCAATTATCATTTTGCTTATCCTGAAAACAAATATATAGGTCTTTTTTAAGATATTTTCTTTCAAAAGTTGCTCTTCCTTTTAATTGAACTCGCAAAAATTCTTTACCATTAAAATTTAAAGCAATAAAATCTGCTCCCATCCAGTCATCAGAAAGCTTAATGGTTGTGTATCCGTAATCAGCAAAGATAGCCGTTACCTTTTGGAAATTATAAATCTCTTTCTGTCTTGCGTTAAGTTTGTTATATGAGATTTTTTTCATTTTTTAACATAGTATGTTTTTTCTAGTTTTACATTTCCTTCTTTATATTGAAAAATATCTAGGTCTCCACCGATCCATACCTTCCATTTTTTCATATCTGGAGATATTGTAACAAAAAAATTTATTTTCTCTATAGGTAAACCTTTTAAATTACTTTTTTCGCCTGGAATCCAGAAACTAACACTTAATAATATTGGTAAATTATTATTCTCTGGTGAAGTTTTTTCTACTAATTTACTCAGGGCATTTTTAAAATCATTATCTAAGCTATAAGCTTGTAGCTTATCTATGTCTGCAGATACTTTTCTTTGGTTGTATGCACCCTTACTCTCGGTTAAATCAAGATATTTATTCGGGTAAAAAGCTACGACATCAATATATTTTCTCTGTTGACTTCTTCCTGTGCCTGCTTGAGGTAGGATCGCACGATCACCCTGAGCACCTGGGTAACTTATAGATATTATTTTAAAACCATTTTTTTTCAAAACTTGATGAGATACAATGTAAGTTACATCATCCTCTTCTATAAAATTTCTTTCTGCTATTTTTGTTGCACTTAAATTACCTTTTTTGTTTAAAAAATCGAAGTTAATTTTCCAGCTCAAAATAATTCTATCATTACCTTTTTTATCTTGTATGATAAATTTTTCAGAATTACAAAATATTGCAAATAATTGCTTATTAAGCGTGTTAAAATTTTCTAGAACAAACCCTGTGATGTCTATATAATTCGAAATAAGTTTAGATGATTTTAGGTATTTATTATCCTCCAAGTATTGATTGAAATTCCCAATCTTGTCTAGGTTTGTTCCTTTTATAAAAGCCTTCAAAAAATCATAATTACTCTTTAATTTATTTAATTTAAAAACTTTATCTCCAGTGGAGGGGAAAATTATTTTCGATATTATTTTTTTATTGTATCTATATTTATAATACCAAATCATTCCTCGCTCGGGGTCCATGCCGTGCCCCATACGATTAAATTTAAAATAAAGAGATTTTTCTTCATTTATCCATTTCAGCCTTGAGCTATTGAATTTTTCACTATTATCTTCTAACTCAATCTTGGATATTTTTTCTATCCAATATTTCAAATTTAAATCTTTCTTTAATATAGGTAAAACATTCCTAGCTAAACTTTCTTTTTTTATTTTTTCAAAATTATCTTCAGTATATTTTATTGTTTTAGTTAATAGTGATGAAAATTCTTTTATATTAGGTGGACAGGAAAAATATTCTTTATCTCTCTTTACATAATTTGAAGATTCAAGAGGCCACTCAAGGTGAAATGAAGGTACCCCGAATTTTTTATAAATAAGAGCATAGGGCTCAATTATATTAAAATTTGTATTTCCTCCATGCTTACTATTTGAAAGCTTTAAGGGTGAAATCTTTATGTAAAAACACTCGCCTGCAACAGCGCCAATATAACCATCGAACCTTTGAAGTTCATGGTCTTCTGTTATTACTGCTTCTGAAAACTCAATTACAAATAAGGGTATCTCTTCTTCGTCTTTTACAAATGAAATTAGAATGTCTGGATTTTTAAATTTTAAAATTTTTGAAACCCTTGAACCTTCAATATATCCAACACTCTTTGATAAATACACTAATTTAATGTGGAGGTGTGGAAAAGTCTTACTTATTATTGGGCGAACATAGTGATTGGCTTGTTCGTATGATTCATAATATATCCTGATTTCTTGATTCATGACATTATTTTTCTAAAAATATTAAATGCTCTTCTTTTTTAATAAGTGATGAAAAACTTGGATTAAACATCCTAGAATGCTTCGACATTGGCGCACTGGCTATGTCCATAAATTTTAGACCAACTTCTTTTGAAATTTTTTTCATAATTTTATTCATTTTAATTAGCTTTTTATCTATAACTGAATCTCCAATAATTATAAAAATTTTTCCGCCCTTTTTTATTATTCTCTTTATTTCTATTAAACACTTTTTTATGTCTTGTTCCCATTTTTGTGGATCTTCTTTCAAAGAAGAAAACTCGTGCCTTGATCCTATCTCGTTTAATTGTGCATATTTCACATCCATGTCTAGCCAATGTTTTCTGTGTTTATGGTAAAGATAATAATCATAGGTATTAGCATATGGGGGAGAAGTGATTATTAAATCAACCGAGTTTTTATTTAGCTTACTTAGATCTCTACTGTCTGCTTGAAAAACCTTTAGTTTAACCTTTGAATCTTTGGTTTTTTGAAAAAAATCTAAGTAAATACTTTTTATTTCTATTGATTTTTGAATAAAAATTCTAATTGTTTCTAGATCTTTTATATCCTTATTTATTGCAACATATCTAGTATTACTGTCTTGATTTGAAACTCTAACTAAAATTGAAGAAAAAATTATAAAAAATAAATCTTTTAATTCTTGTTCTTTCAATTTTAAAATCTCTAACTTTATAAAAGACAGCTCTTTAATTACATTACCTTGAAACCAGTGATCTATATTTTCATAATGAAAATTTTTAATATTTTTTGACTTTTTATATTTAATTGGCAATTCCTCGCAAAATCTATCTATTTTATTTAACAAATTTGGCGACAAGGGCTTTGCTTTAACTTGTGATAAAAGACAAGAAAGAGGATTTATATCACTACCAAAAGAAGAGTGCCCCAGAAGAGTTGCTTCTAGTAAAGTGGTGCCAGACCCGACAAACGGGTCAAAAACTATATCTCCCTTTTTACCGAATTTTTGAATTATTTTCCTAGGAATAAATGCTGGAAACTTACAAGGAAACGCATGAAAATTATGTAGAGAATGATTTCCTTCTTTTTTTGTATTATTAAATATATCTTTTAATTCTTTACTCATTACAAAGGCTTTCTAAAAACTACAATAAAAGAACAATTCTGGTTGCTGTAAAAAACACTTGGGTAACCTAGAAGCACTAAACTTCTCTGGGCATTTTGATTCCATACAATCAAATCTTGATAAAGCCATCCTGCTTCTTTACCTACATTTGCCAAATCAGAATGAAAATCAATATATGGAATCTTGTTTTTTGTGTCTCTATAATCTTTTACTACCCACACGCTATACCCACCCTTTTTTGTTATTATTAAATTGTCTTCTAGAATTGATTTAATTTCCTTAAGAAAACTTCTGTAATCCAGATTGCCAAAATCCTCTAACTTTTTACTATACTGTTTAACGGTTGAGTTATTAGCATATTTAATAAGTGAAGTTTTGTGGGTATTTTTTCTATCCTTTAAAGATCTTTGAATAAAGTTAGCGTATGGAGGAGAAGTAAAAGTGAGCTGCACTGAATCTTTTTTTAAATATTTTTTCATATTACGACAATCATCATTGTAGATTTTATGAAAAATTTTATTTTTCAATTGACTAAAAAGATTTTTCTTTTCTTTATTTAAGACACTTTTAGCAATTTCATAAAATCTTTCATTTAATTCTATTCCTACTCCTGATCGCTTTTGCATACAAGCACTAGTAACCGTTGTTCCAACACCAACAAAAGGATCAAAAATTAAATCCCCTTCTTTTGAATACATTTTTATTACTCTGTCTGCAAGTGCAATTGGATAAGTTGCTCCATGTTCTCGGTGGTAAGACTCTCTTTGAGAGCTTACATCATCCCAAACATTCCTACTCAATAAAGTCCATTCTCTAGGACTTAAACCATTAAAAGATCGTTCTTGTTTTTTATTTATATCTTTTTTATTCATAATTTTATATAGAAAATATCAGGCTAAAAACTTCAAAAAGTATAGCATTTTAATGCCAATATTTAAAGCATTATATTTATATGATTGTTCCTACACTAACTTTTTGAGTTCGGCTTCGTATTTTTTCATGACTAGCATGCCGGCGTCGGTCTGGCTCATGCCAGACTTTACCTTTTCTTGCACTTCTTCAGCAATCTTTTTGAAAAGCTCTGGATTTTTCTCCATCATAGCCACAAACATATCTATCTGTGCCTCCGGCACACCTTTGGCCTTCAGCATCTTTTTAAGTAAAAAATTTTGAAACATAGTCCAATGATTATATCACCCCAAACAATTCTCCACAAATCCACCCCAAAGCTACTTTACTCAGCTAAAGTACTTTAGTTGAATAAAGTAGCTTTGTATTTTGAAAATAAAATCTTGCCCCAGACGAGTAGCAAGAGCACATAGTTTGTAATCATGAACCATTGATTGCTCCACTGGATACCATATGCAAATTTGTAATCAGATAAAGGGAAGAGAAATGGTGTCGGGAAAAATGCTATCACATGCGTCGGAATATCTATGAGTATGTGCAGAGCCCAACCAAAGAGCTCATAGCGAGGACGCTTGAAAATAACCCACACCACCAAAAACACAAAAGCCCATATCACGAGCGAGTGGCTGTAATTGTATAGATTGAGCGCGAGATCAAAACCATTTTGATATTCTCCTTCCACCATCGCTGGCTTTCCAAAGAAAGAAGCTCCACCTGTGCCGGACAAAACATAATAGAAACGAAGTATAAAAGGAATAGTAAAAGCAAATAAATCTGGAAACACTCCCCAAAATCCTGTCCACATTGGATTAATGTGAAATTTATTATTTTCTTTTTCAGCTAAAGCATTTGCTCCCCTAGCGCCAGCATTTGCCCAAAGTGTATGTGCGAGTATATCCATTTATTTTTATATTATTATTTATAAATTTTTTTCGTAGATTACATTATAACCTTTTTAGCGATACAAGTGTGCTGTACGCCTTAGCTCAGCTCGAATATTTTTATGGTCTGGCACGACCCTAGCCACCAAATTCCAGAAATTTACCGAATGATTAAATTCTTTCAAATGGCAGAGCTCGTGCACGATAATATAATCCGCAATATGTGGTGGTAAAAATAAAACTTTATAATTAAAATTCAAATTGCCACTCTTTGAACAGCTACCCCAGCGAGATTTTGTGTCTCGGATAGATACCCTGCCCACAGAAAAACCATAATATTTATTTAGCTCATGTATCTTTTGGTGTACCAAAGCTCGGGCATTTTCTTTTTCTCTTTTATAGTCCCACCTAGTATATTTTTTCCGGGTGAATAATTTTAAAATTGAATTCGCTCGCATAGGAGAATCTTAACATACAAACAAATACAAGTGAGAAACCGCCTGTGGGACGCGGAGTCCCACAGGCGGTCATGATGATACTCGATAATTAGGGGTTATCATTACGGTCCCCCTTTCATCTTCAAGGCCGGCGATTTGACGACAGATAAGCTTGTTCGTCTTCCAAAGATGAGCCCATTTTTCGGTAAACTTCTTATGAAGCTCCTGTTTATAGCTATCTTTGAAAATTGCCCAATGATTCTCATCTTTGGGGGTTAGTGTGTACCGGATGACTTCCATGTGTTTTTCGTCGAAGCTTTCTAGGTCGACAAGCTTTTTGTATCCGACGAAAAAACAATTGGTTTCTTGGAGTGCGGAAAGATATTCTTTTTCTACCCACTCCTGAAAAGGGGCACTATCACCAGAAGCGACAGCAAACGTTAAGGCAAATATAAATGTACCGTTCATAACATCTCCTCGTGACCTTGGTCACATATTTAAAAAAATAGGAACTAAAACTATCTTCGTTATACCACATAAACACAAAAAAGCTACTTTAGTATACTAAAGTAGGTCTGTGAAAATATATATAAAAATTAATCTTCTACCACCACCAACTTGCTCGGGTGGTGATGCCCGTTTACTATACGGACTTTTTTTACCGAGACTTTAAAATGCTCGGCTACTAGCTCTACTACCCTAGTATTTGCCCTATTCATCTCAGCTTTTTCTTTTACGGAAATTTCAAAATGATCCGTGGATTTTTCTTTCCAAATTTCTTTTTTCGCTCCTGCGGTGACTTTGACATGAATATACATCTCTATTTTAGATAACTATCAAAATAAATAGCATGGCAAGTATAACCACCTGGATTTTTTTGTAAATAATCCTGATGATAATCCTCGGCTAAATAAAATTTTCCTAGTGGCTCGAGTGTAGTCACTACAGGATTAGGCCAGCGTCCAGATTTATTTACTATATCTATAAAATTTTCTGCCTCAGCCTTTTCTTCTTCATTTCCATAGAAAATAGCCGAGCGATAAGATGTGCCTATATCATTTCCCTGCCTATTTAGAGTAGTCGGATTGTGAATTTGAAAAAAGAAATCTAGCAACTTTTTATAAGAAGTTTTTTCATCGTCATATTCTATCTCCACTGCTTCAGCGTGGCCTTCGTGATTTTGATAAGTCGGGTTTTCTACACTGCCCCCTGTATAGCCGACTTTTGTATCTATTACACCTTCTTGTTTACGGATAAGCTCCTCCAAACCCCAAAAACATCCCCCAGCCAATACTATTTTTTTAGTCATATAATGATTATATCTTAATTAATAATTTACTTTTTTTCACATTCTTTTTTCAAAGCCTCCATATCAGCCGAAGTAAGAGTCATATTTTCACTTTGATTTAATTCATACATTATAGCTTTTGGATCAGACACATGCTCCAAGCCTAGTGAATGCCCGAGCTCATGAGCCAGCACTCGTACCAATTTTGTCCTATCACTAAATTCATATATATCTATCTCGCTTTTAAGCCCATCACTCACATATAATCCTTCTTCAAAAGTTTCTCCGCGGGAGACATTTACAGTATTGTATTTATCTACTGATAAATTTAGAGTATTGATGAGACGATTCAAGACTACGACGAGAGCATTTATCTCATCAGCTTTTTCATTTAAATTATTTTGTAAAACTTTTATTTGATTTGATTCTTTGTCCAAGGAGGATTGAGTAGCTACTAATTTTTCATATTCTCCTTCGGGTGCTCCTCCCCTCTTGTTCCAATAGTCTACATCTCGCTCGTAGGCACTTTGTTTTTGATTAAAAGATTCTACTTTTCTATTAAAACTTATCTTTTCTTGCTCATACTCAGACTCGAGAGAGTCTAATTTTATTTTGAGTGATTCATATGAAGCTCTGGTATTTTCTACGGCAATTCCTAGATTTGAAAGTTTTTTTGTGGCTTGCTGTCTGTAGTCATAGACTAGATTGATCTTCAAAGTATCGGTAGCGGTATCAAATTCTTTATATTCAAATAATTCTTTGCCATATGGTTTTTCCCAGATTTTCTCAGCCTCAGCGAGAGCACTCAAAAAATATTCTTGTGAGATTCCAAATTTGTTATCAAAATTACCAATATTGTATGGTATCGGCTCTACGCAAGGATTCAAGCTAGAGCTCAAATGTAAAAATTTTCTTATTTGATCTATTTGTGGCCGAAATTGTCTATTTAATTCAAAACGAAAATGAAAAGCTACAGCAAAAATACCCACTATCAATATTGTCTGCAAAAGCTTTTTCATATTTTCTATTATACTAGATAAAATGAGAAAATCCGCCACCACGAATCTCCTCGTTGGTTGCGGATTGTATTTTTTATCATTGCTGGTGGGCAATGATTGTTTTATTTTGATTTTTTTTCTTTTCCTACCTCCTTTTCAGCGTAGTAGATGATCTCAATGAGCGTCCCTTCCACGACGTGAGGTGGGTTGCTTATTTTGAAATCATCAGGTGCTATGTCACCCTCATTTAGAAAAGCCACAAGAGCGTCATTGTTCGCGAATGACGCTGTAAACCATTTTTTCATGAACATATGTTCAAAATCCCTCCGTGTTGTTTATAACACAATTTTAGAAAAAATCAAGATATTATAGAAAATTTTATTTTTGAGTGAGAGTGTATCTATCCAAGATAGCTTCAAACATAAGTGGAGCTACGATAGTGGCGTCGGACTCTATCACAAACATAGGGGTCTCTGCGGTGAGCTTGTCCCAAGTAATTTTTTCATTTGGTGTAGCTCCTGAGTATGAACCATAAGAAGTAGTGGAGTCTGAAATCTGGCAGAAATATCCCCAAGGGCGGACTTCTTTTTTCAAATCATATTTTATAGATGGCACTACGCAGATTGGAAAATCTCCTGAAATTCCTCCACCAATTTGGAAAAATCCGAGCCCTGGACCGTCTTTTGCGAGCTCTTGGTATGAATCATAAAGTGACATCATATATTCTACCCCTGTCTTCATGACTGTAGGGCTCACTTCCCCTGCCTTACAATAACCAGCGAAAATATTTCCTAGTGTAGAGTCTTCCCAACCTGGGACGACTATTGGTAAATTTTTCTTTGCAGCTTCGAGTAGCCAGCAGTGCTCTGGGTTTCCTTCGTATTTACCTTTTAATTCATCAGATAAAAGTATCTGGTAAAAATATTCGTGTGGAAAATAACGCTCACCTTTTTCTTGTGCTTCACGCCACTTTTTTAAAATGATTGGCTCTACTACACGAAAAGCTTCTTCTTCGGGTATAGATGTATCTGTGACTCGTCTCTCACCGCGCTCGAGTATCGCCACATCATCTTCTTTTGTAAAATATCTGTAGTCTGGGTAATCTTTGTAGCTATTGTGCGCTACTAATCTAAATACTGATTCCTCCAAGTTTGCACCGGTGCAAGAAATGGCATGAATCTTGTTTTCTTTTATCATGGCAGCCAACGTCACACCCATTTGTGCCGAACTCATAGCTCCACCCATGGCTAGCATCATCTTGCCTCCATCGTCTAGGTGTTTTTTAAAAGCGATAGTAGCATCCTTCATCGCTCGAGAATTAAAATTATGGAATAAAGTTTTAAATAAATCTAATATATTCATATGTACAGTATATAATAAGTCCCCTAAAAATAGAAGCGGGCAATCGACAAATGTCGATTGCCCAGGGGTAGGATTGGTATTGCGGTAGTTGGCAGAGGGGCTGTGTGCGAAGAGATATAAAATCTCCTCAAAAATGTTGGAATCCTAGAATGAACTAAGACCTATATTTATTATATTCCTTTTAAAACATAGGCAATACCCTAAACTGTGCATAACTTTTATATATTAAGGCTATTTGCCTTTTAATGCTAAATATGCAATAATGGGTCTATATGAATCTAGTAGTGAACATTCTGCCATACGCGCAGATTATCCTTTCAGTAATATTGGTAACAGCTATAATGCTCCAGCAATCTGGTGCAGGTTTGGGTGGTGCTCTAGGAAGTGGCGATACTGGCAGTTTTCATCATACTCGCCGAGGTTTTGAAAAGTTTCTTTTTTACTTGTCTATAATTTGTGGAATTCTTTTTGCTCTATTTGCTTTTTTGTCTATCGTACTCAAAGCAAATATCTAAAACTCTCCATAAAAAATTAATCTTCTATGTCAAAGCTCTATAATCTTATACGTGGCTTAAAAATTATTCAAAAATTGCCTTCAAAAAAAGAAATAAATTCTGCTTTTTTTTCTTTTTCTAAAAAAGAGCGAGTGGTCTTTTCTGTGCTTTTTTTGACCTTGATAGTGAGCACACTATTAATATTGAATACTATAAATAGGCATTTCATGGTGACTGTACCAATGTACGGTGGATCTATCTCTGAAGGTATCTTGGGTACTCCCCGCTTTATAAATCCAGTATTAGCTATTTCTGATGCAGACCAAGATATGGTGGCACTCATATATTCTGGACTAATGCGAAAAGCTCCAGACGGAAGCTTGATACCTGATTTGGCAGAAAAATATGAAATTTCAAAAGATGGTCTTACTTATACTTTTACACTAAAAGAAAATATAACTTTTCATGACAATAAGCCTGTGACAGTAGATGACATAATCTTTACCATAGAGACAGCCAAGGACTCTATTCTGAAAAGCCCACAAAAGGCAAACTGGGACGGAGTCACTGTGACAAAAATAGATGAAAAGACTATAGAATTTAAATTGAGACAACCCTTCTCATCATTTTTAGAAAATACGACAATAGGTATAATGCCAGCACATCTATGGAGAGACACTCCAGTAGAACTAAATACTATAAACACAGAACCTATAGGCTCTGGGCCCTATATGGTAAATAGCGTCGGTAAGCAATCTTCTGGTTTGATAGATGGCTATGAATTAAAAGCTTTTAAAAATTTTACACTAGGAAAACCGTACATTCAAAATTTGAGTTTACATTTTTATTCAAATGAAGATGCCCTCATTACTGCTGTAGAAAATAATGAAATAGACCAAGTAGGATCTATCACTCCATCTAATGCAGAGGTATTGAAAGAAAAAGGATATAGAATAGAATCAGCTGTCTTACCTAGGGTGTTTGGACTTTTCTTTAACCAAAATGAAAACCAGCTTTTTGTAAATAAGACAATAATCAATGCGATAAACCAAGCAATAGATAAAGACAGAATAATCAATGAAGTCCTTGCAGGATATGGAGTAGCTATAGATGATCCTATACCACCAAATATGGTGCAGTATCAAAAATTAAATAGTAGCAATAATACTTCACGTGAAGAAACAATACAGAAAATACAAGCCAGTCTGACAAAAGATGGCTGGACAAAAAATGCCGAAGGATTTTTTGAGAAAACTTCACAAGAAAAAAAGACTACAAAAAATTCTAAAGGAAAGACTGTGACCACTGTCGGCAAAAAGACTACAAATGTTTTAGAATTTTCAATATCTACTGGTGATGCTCCGGAGCTAAACAAAGCAGCTCTTTTAATAAAACAGGACTTAGCAGAAATAGGCATAAAGGTTGATGTGCAAACTTTTGAAGTAAATAGTCTAAACAATGATGTAATACGTCCACGCAAATATGACGCTTTACTTTTTGGAGAAATTATAAACAAAGAATCTGATCTATATGCTTTCTGGCATTCTTCTCAGAGACGTGACCCAGGGTTAAACGTAGCTATGTATACAAATGCAACTGTAGACAAAGTACTGGAAGACGCTTTTGTGACCATAGATAGAGAAGCTAGAATCAAAAAATATGTTCAATTTGAAAATGAGATAAAGAAAGACATGCCTGCGGTTTTTCTTTACACTCCCAATTTTATATACTTAGTGTCACCAGATTTGATGGGATTGTCTATGGACCATATCACCTTCCCTTCTAATAGATTTTTAAATGTATATTCTTGGTATACAGAAAAATATAATGTTTGGAGAATATTTGCAAAATAATAAATTTTACTAAACACATAGTCTTTGACTAAAATTAAAAATAACGAAAAATAAATTATGAAAAAAACAAGATTACCCTTCAGTTCTTTGAGTATTGAAGAAGATAAAAAACCAAAAACACATGCTCACACAAATGAAAATCATTTAGGAACAGGAGAGCACAAGCATCCTGCACACTCAAGTGCACAAAAAACTAAATCAAAAGAAAAGAGTAGATCATCTAAGAGCTCTACTTATCAATACTCCAAAGGTGGACGTGGTGGAGGCCGTCAACCTCAAAGTCAGCACAAAAAACCAATTGAAGGAAAAATCCCACCACCAGTAGATGGAAACATCCGAGTCATACCACTCGGTGGAGTAGAAGAAGTAGGAAGAAATATGATATTGATTGAATCCGAAAACGATATCATCGTACTCGATGTAGGATTTCACTTTATAGATGAAGAAGAAGCTATGGGTGCAGATTTTACTCTGCCAAACTTTAAATATTTAGAAGAAAGAAAAGAAAAAATTCGTGCTGTGGCTATCACTCACGGACACTTGGACCACATAGGTGGTATACCTTTTATCATGGACCGTATTGGCAACCCACCAATATATGCCCAGAACCTGACAATTCTAATGATAAAAAAGAGACAAGAAGAATTTGTCGGCAAACCACCACTCACATTACACGTAGTGGATGAAAGTACAAAAATAAAATTCAACGAGCTTTCTCTCGGCTTCTTCCCTGTATATCACTCTATCCCTGATTCAATGGGAGTAAAAGTAGGTACACCATATGGAAATATCATAGTCTCTGGAGATATGAAATTAGAGCATGACGGTGGTAAGCCAACTCCAAAAGAAGAAAAAAAGTGGACAGGTCTCGGAAAAGAAAATACTTTGATGCTTGTGGCTGACTCTACAAATGCCGAAGTCCCTGGATATTCAATATCTGAAAAAGAAGTTCAAAAAAATATTGAAGAAATAATCAGGACTACAGATGGCAGACTAATCATCGGAACTTTTGCTTCTCAGTTTGACCGTATGATAAAAATTGTTGAGATTTGTGAAAAATATAACAAAAAAATAGTCGTCGAAGGACGAAGTATGAAAAACAATGTAGACATAGCAAAATTGGCAGAATTAATGAAGCCAAAATCTGACACATTTATCCAAGCCCAAGATATAGACAATTATCCACCAAACCGCATCGTAGTCATAGCTACAGGTGCACAAGGAGAAGAATTCGCAGCACTTATGCGAATGGCTACAAACAAACACAAATATATCCGACTAAATGCCAAAGACACTGTGATGTTTTCTTCATCTGTAATTCCAGGAAACGAAGTCAACATTCAAAAATTGAAAGATCATCTATATAGACATGATTTGAAATTAATCCATTATGGTATAGCAGAAATTCACTCTGGCGGACACGCTAGACAAGAAGACCTAGTCTGGATAAACAAGGCTGTAAATCCAAAATTCTTTATGCCTGGGTATGGAAACCACTCAATGCTGCGAATACATGCTCAGATAATTCATGATAGAAACAATTTTCCAAAAGAAAATATAGTAGTACCAGACAATGGAACTATAGTAGAAATAGTAGATAAAGGAAACAAAATCACAGTACGAAAAGAAAAAGCACCAGCAAGTATGATGGTAGTGGATGGACTGTCTATTGGAAATGTCCAAGAAGTGGTGATGCGCGACCGCTCGATGCTGGCCCAAGATGGTATGTTTGTCATCATTGCCCTACTTGATCAAAAAACTGGAAAATTGAAAAAATCTCCAGACCTTATATCTCGTGGATTCGTATATCTAAAAGAAAATCAGGAGCTTTTGCGTTCTGTCCGAATTGTCATCAAGAAATTAGTAGAAAATTCTACTTCTCGAACTACTCCAGCAAATTTTGACTTACTCAAAGCAGAATTGGGAGAAAATGTCTCAAAATTCTTATACCAAAAAACAGAAAAAAGACCATTGGTTATCCCTGTGATATTAAGCGTATAAATAGTAAAATAAATAGATGCAACAAACTAGAAAAATAATATATTTCGCCGGTTTTCTTTTTTCTCTTTCTCTGGCATTGATGATATATACAAACTCTAGCTTCCTATCTTCTTTTATGAACAAGGAGCTAGTGGGGCTGACTTTTGCTCTGGGTTCAATCTTTTCAATATTGGCCCTCATAATAGCACCAAATATATTTAGGAAAATAGGTGGACATAAATTTTTACTTCTAGTAATAGCCCTAGATGCACTATCCATACTATTGTGCACCTTAACAGATCATCCGTGGGTAGTGTCTATCGCATTTATATTTGGTTTTGCATTAAACACCTTGATAGTCTTTTCTCTGGATGAGCTTTTAAAGATATTTTCAAAAGATTCTGCCATAGGTAGTGTACGAGGTGCGTACCTAGCTATCTGCCATATAGCTTTTATACTGTCTCAATTGATATCTGGTACAATCTTGGAGTATTTTTCTTTTAAAGAGATTTACGGTGTAGCTTTTTTTGTAATGGTTTTATTTTTTATTTTTGCCTTTTTCGCTCTCAGGGAAACTCCTGACCCAAAATATGATGATTTGAAAGTTTTGCAATATTTGAAAAAGTTTTTCACAAATAAAAACTTATTTCGGGCATATGGTATAAATTTTTTACTTCAATTCTTTTACTGCTGGATGGTGATATACACACCAATTTACTTATATAATTACGTACATTTTTCTTGGGAAGAAATAGGTATTATTTTTTCTGTCATGTTACTACCTTTTATCTTGGTCCCCTTCCATGTCGGCAGATATGGAGACAAGGTGGGCGAAAGACTGATGCTGATGTCTGGTTTTACCATTATTGCACTTGCTACAATTTCAATATTCTTTATAAACGATCACAAAGTCTGGCTATGGGCTTTGATATTATTTGCTACCAGAGTCGGAGCTGCCACTATCGAAGTCATGAGTGATGCTTATTTCTTTAAACATATAAAACCTGAAAATGAAGAATATGTAGGTATTTTTCGTAGCATTACACCGTTATCCTATATAATTGGTCCTGTCGCTGCTTCAGCATTTTTCCTATTTTTACCTCAGTTTAATTTTATCTATGTAATACTAGGCACTATAATGCTATTTGGAATTTATCTTTCTTCTACTATAGACAGAAAAGATATTTAGTTTTTCTTAAGTAAACTATTTTTATAAATTTTTTCTTTATAAGGTTTTAAGCGGACTATTTTTACCAATAGTCCACGTTCTTTCAAATCCTTCTTGAGATTTTTTACATAAGCTTTTTGATCATAACCAAGAGCAATAATATCTGGTCGCTCTTTTAGGATATGCGGTATATGATTTTCTACGCCCGAGAGTACTACCCTATCGGCTAAAATACATTCTTTGAGTAGGCCCATCCTTTCTTTTTCATTTAATTTTGGATATTGTCCTTTTATTCTAAAAACATTTTTGTCGCGAGCTATTGATACCACTAGAAAAGAATTTTTTGCTAATCTTCGGGCTTGTTTAAACAAATTTAAATGCCCCTCATGTAGACCGTCAAAGGTGCCAAAAACCATTATTTTATGCTTTTTTTCTATATTATTCTTTTCCACAATGTGTTTTGACATAACTTGAAGTAAGTATATACTAAGTAGGTTCCTTTTAAAAATTAAAGATTTGATTGGGGAAACTGGTTAGAATCCAGTACAGTGCCGCTACGGTATGTCCCGATTTGCTAAATGGCGAATCGAGGAACAAGTCCGAATACCAATCATTTTGTTATTTTATTAGTCCCGAGCAGGAAACCTTCTTTTTAAAAGAAGCTTCAATTCTGCACGAGCAGAATTTTTTTATTTATGCCCAAAAAACAAAAAATTACAACGATACTGACTGTCATAGCAATTATATTATTTTTGGCTGGTTCTTATTCTTTCTTATCAAAAAAAACTGTAAATAATATATCTTCAATAATAGGAGAAACAATAGAAACTGAGAAAGAAAATCCTGAAAAACTAATAAACAATGATAGTAAAAATTTAGTAACCCAAAAAACTACTCAGGCTTACCTAGAAATAGAAAATGTGCGATACACGAGTAACATCGCACAAAATACCAGTGTCTACGACTTTATGAATAAAATGAGAGTTGAGAAAAAAATAAACTTTAAAGACAAGACTTATACTGGCATGGGTAAATTTATCTATGAGATAAATGACGTAAAAAATATCGGAAGTAAAAATTGGATTTATTATGTAAATGGCGAAAAAGCACAGGTGGGAGTTTCAGATTATAAAATAAATCCGAGCGATGTCGTGTCTTGGAAATTTGAAGATAATATAAATTAAAAGTTAATTAAACATATGAAAAAAATAATAGAAATCTTTTTTGTTTTGACAATATTACTAAGTGCGACAGATTACACTTTTGCTACAGCTCCGAGTGCAACACTGACCATACGAGACAGTGGTAATATAATATTTACAGGCAATGTATCTATAGGAGAAGACAGCAACGTACTCTCCCTTTTAAATAATGCTGATACAGAAAGCGATGATTTTGAAATTTCTAATATCCAAGAATTTTCTTTTGGGAAATATCTAAAATGTATAACTTATATAAATGGTGAGAGGTGTGATGACTGGCAATATGTAGTAAATAATACTTCACCATTTTCTAGCATAGACCAGACTACTTTATCTGGCGGAGAAAATGTCTATGTATATTTTGGACCTCAAAATAAAATAATTCTAGGCTCAAGTTCTATCACTACAAATGATGCAGTGACCCTGACAGCCCAAAACTATGATTATGAAAACGATACTTGGGTAGCTAGGACGAGTGGAACAGTGGGCCTCACTCAGCCAAACCCCTCAGACCCATGGAATCCGACTGAAGTATTGACAGCCCCTCTCGATGGCATAGGTCAAGCTACATTCACCAAAGTCCCTGTCGGATCTTATAATGTCGGTATCAAAGAAGACTACTATTTCCCTACTGAGCCACTCACCGTGACAGCTTATGTACCATCAAATACCAGTGGTGGTGGAAGCAACATAGCAAATACTACAGGATTAGTCCTCGGAGCGACTACTAAAATACAATTTGATGTTGATAAAGCTTTCAAATTCTTGGCTTCACAACAAAAAGAAAATGGTTCATGGGGAGACGAAATGTACACAGATTGGGCGAGCTTGGCATTACCAACAAGCAAACAAATGGAGCAAGTTATAAAATTAATCAAATACCAAAGTGGCATTAAAACATCTGGTGTTTTACTGACTGATTATGAGAGGCATGCTATGGCCCTCTTGGCTCTCGGACTAAATCCATATAATACAAATGATGAAAATTACATAAAAAAAATCACAGATACTTTTGATGGAAAACAATTTGGAAGTATTGATGAAGATAATGATGACATCTTTGCACTTTTAGTCTTACAAAATGCTGGTTTTAAAAATGACGAAAAAATGATACTAGATAGTGTAGATTTTGTACTAAGTAGACAAAAAGAAAATGGTTCATGGGATGAAAGTATAGATATGACTGGGGCAAGTATCCAAGCTCTTAAACTTTTCGATGAAAATGAAAAAGTGAAAACAGCTCTAGAAAAAGCAAAAGAATTTTTGAAGAAAAATCAAAAGACAGATGGAGGTTTTGGAAATGTATCTTCTACTTCTTGGGCTATGGGAGGAATAGTAGCATTGAAAGAAAAAATAGAAGATTGGAAAAAAGAAGATTTTGAAAATGAAGGTGTATTTTATAACCCTTTTGATTATCTAGCAAAAAACCAAGACATAGATGGAGGAATAAAAAATTCTATCAAAGAAGAAGAGTCTAGCTTGAAAAATAAAATCTGGGAGACAGCTTATGCTACAGTGGCAATGTCTGGTAAGACTTGGGGTGAAATAATGCAGAAATTTGAAAAACCAAAAGATTTTACTATAGCCTCAAACTTCTCTGATAACACAGTAAAAATAGGTGCGACAGTGGCTCCTAAAAAAGTAAAACCAAAGACAGAGGCACCTGTTATACCTGTCTTAAACATTACAAATACAGAAAATACCCCTCAAATTCAGACAGAAAACAAAAATTGGTTTATGAAATTTATAAACTTTATTTTTTAAACTCTACAATTTTACCAGCAGATATTTCTACTTTGTCAGCTTTGCGAAGGTGTTTGATATAAGATTTTGGGACAATATCAAAATATTTTACCTTGTCCAATGCACTGTCTATGAGCCAGAGATCTTCACCTGATATAGCCCAATCCCCTTTTATACTATTTAAATTTAAAAACCCAGAATATTTTCGTAATGTTTTTTCTCCTGTATCTAAAAAATATTCATGAAAATAAGACATGACTAACTCACGGATATTTTTATATATAGGTTCACGATAGCGAAGCACTGCGTGATTTGTCTTTGAGAGTGCCCCCCATAGACCTCGCACTTTAAATGGAGTTACCACGTGGTCAAAATCCCCCTTCTTGGCTTTTAGACAAAGAAGATATGGTGTAAAACCATGCATAGATAAAATATAAGCACCCAATATTGCCCCCTCCATGCAGTGAGCATTATTTTCACGGATTACACGTAATGGAGATTTTATAGTATCTACTTTATTCTTTTCAAAATTAAATGGTATAGAATTTAAAAAATCTTGCACCCGAGATGGTGTGTTTAATTTTTTAATTAGTGCCTTTTCAGCTTTTGTAAAGGCTAACATCAATATTTTTAGTCTAACTTAATACTTTTTATTATTACAGGATCTACTGGTCTATCACCTGGCAAAGTTTTTACAGAAGCGATCTTGTCTACTACTTCTATCCCAGAGACTACTTTACCGAAAATTGTGTATGCTGGAGGTAATGGATAATCTACATGCATAATAAAGAATTGACTACCGTTTGTATTTGGGCCTGAGTTTGCCATAGCTAATACACCCTTCTTGTAGCCTATCTTTGTGTATAAATCAGACTTTGGGTCTATCTCATCAGCAAACTTGTATCCTGGACCTCCTGTGCCCCACATAGATGCCTTTGATTCGTCCTTGGTAAGTGGGTCACCAGCTTGTATCATAAAATCTTTGATAACTCGGTGAAACTTGATTCCATCATAAAACTTCTCATTTGCTAGTTTTTTGAAATTCTCTACAGTCTTTGGAGCGTCTTTTTCAAAAAACTCAATTTTAATATCACCCATATTTGTACTTAGTGTAGCCATTGTCGTTTTTTTGTTTATATCTTTTGTATCTACTTCTTCAACAGGAACATTTTGTACTTGCTCCTCTGGTGTCGTCTCTACAAGAGAATTATCATTAATAATATTTTCAGTTTTATTTCCTTTTGCAAAAAACCATATTCCCAAACCAAGTATAACTAAAACAACTAAAATGCTTATGTATTTATTCATATTTTTTAATCTACTTTCTTGTAAAAATGTGCGACTAAAATTATCGTGATTAGAGCAAAGAATGCAGTAAGAGCTAGCATTGGTATGGATATATATCCACCAAATTCAGAAATGTATTGTTTATAACAAGAAACTCCAGAAGCGTCGCAAGGAAGATTTGAAGCATCTACTGCAAAATAATACATGAGATTTTGATATACAGAAATAACAAAACCTACTAATAACATAGGTAGTGTATATTTTATTATCTTCCTATCTTTAACCCAAGCAGCCATACCCGTGATAAATGCTATTGGAATAAGAAATGCTCTCTGGAACCAGCAAAGGTAGCAAGGCAAGAATCCTACTATCTCAGAATAAACGAGAGAAAAAGCTACAGCTGAAAAAGATATTACAAAGCTTAGCTCTAGGAAATGCTTATCAATAAAATCCAAGTATGTGTTTTTCTTTGGTCCAAAGAAAAGAAGCCCAAGTGCTATCAAAGATAATATCTGCGTCAAGATAGCCCCTGCTCCTAAAAAAAGATTTAAATAATGTACGGTTTCAAAATTCATAATTTTATAATTATTGTGGTAATACGCAACTAGTCTTTTCTGCTAATTGTTCGAGTGGAATTTCACCATTTAATCTCTCGCCATTTAAGAATTCCCAAGTCGGATAGCTCTTTACTCCTTTGTCTATACAGATTTGTGTCTGACCATTTCCATCTACAGTGGAACATTCTACGTAAGGTAATAATTTTGCAGAAGAACCAAACATCTTCTTTTGAGCTTGGCAGTGTGGGCACCAGAAAGCACCATAAAATACAGCACCTTTATCTTTTAGACATGTGGCAAATTCATCATATTTGCCTGGTGTGGTAGAAGCCTGACCTCCCCCACGTATTAATACAGTAAAAATTGTGCCCAAAATTAAAACACCTATAACTATTAAAAATATTTTTGCATTGTTGTTCATAATGTTGTTATTGTAACATATTTATAATCTTTGGTAAAAAGATGAAAAAAGCCACTATTATAGACAATATTACAGCTATCAGTACAGCTCCAGCAGCTACATCTTTTGTATCTCTCGCATATGGATGAAATTCGGGAGAAGTGAGATTTATGTCTATTTCTAAAGCTGTATTTATAGCCTCGGTGATAAATACCATGCCTATAGCAAAAATAATAAATAGCCATTCAATTTTTGAAATACAAAGAATATAGCCGAGGTAAACAGCAAGAATACTAAAAAATATTTGTAGCCATGCATTGTGAGTGGTCTTGAATAAAATACCTAATCCTCTCCACGCATGGGTCGAGCTTTTTATGCGATCTCTAATTGAAAATTTATTTTTAGAATTCATGTATTACAAAAAGTTTTAATTACCTCCATTTTGGCTGTGAGTCATCCTCTTTGAAAACTTCTTTCTGCCACTTATAAAAAGCTTGTTCTTCTTCTGTGAGATCAGAAGTTTTTATCCCCTGACTTAATAAATTAGAAATTCTTGAAGCAAGTAATTGTCTATCACCTGCAGTATAATCACCAATAAAATCCCACCTTTTTTCTTGTTTTGGTAATGGTTCAAAATTAAGATTATTTTGTCCTGGTTGTTCAAATTTTGGCATATTTATAGTATAACACCAGAAAAAATGAAAGCTACTTTGCTGTCTATCTTACTGATATTGAATATAGCTAGGTTTTGGGCTTAAATTTAAAAGCTCTTTTGGGGTCAGCATAGTTGTACTAGGTGGCCAAAGATCATTTTTATAGAATAATTTAAATCCAGTAAATTGGACAGGTTCTGGATAAATAAAGTTTTTATATGTTCCAATTTTTTTTGCTCCACCTCCCCATCCATCCATATGCATTATTATTTGTACTTCAGGCAAGGGTTTTATCTGTTTGTAATTTGTCACCATCTTGCCAGTATAACGATGAACGATGAGAACTTTTGGTGGTAAATTATTTTCTTGTACAAGTTTTGCTAGATAGTTTGCTGTAAAATTTATGTCCGTAGCATCGAGCGTACCCACGACTTTACCTGGTCGTATACCACTTTTCATAGAAAATTCTGGGTCGACACCGAGGTGAACATTTGGTAATTTTAAATATTTTTCAAAATATGGGACTTCTGCTTGTAAATTTGAAAAACCTACTTGAATATCCAAGAAGACAATCGCATTTATTTTATCAGCCATTTTAATCACTTTATCTATTTCAGTATCAGGCATACGAGCTCTGTATTTACCATCTTTACCAGCACTTCCTTGTGCCACTACTGCAATATAGTGAAGAGCAGGAATCACTGGAGTATTTGGGTCGGCTTCTTCCCAGCGTTTTACTTCCTTATCTAACCTTTGAAACATCTCTGCCTCTTCATATTGACCCAAGACTCCCATTTTTGTGGAGTATAAATTTCCATAATAAGCTACGATACGATTGAAGGGTAATATTGCTCCATCATTTGGATAAGGAGCTTTTGCTGGCCAGAGAGTCGGTGGATTTGGTTTTGGCTCTACGGTCACAGTAGTCTCTACTCCAGTTTTTGGGTCTTTGACTATTTTTGTAGTTGGACCTTTAGGCTCGGGATTATTTGCCAATTCAAGCATTTTTTTATCGTAGGCTATTTTGTCTAGGGGTTCTATCTCTACTACATTATCTAGCTCAGTCCCCTTTACTAGGCCTTTTGGTTTTTCTTTTTGTGCCACCTTGTCACCAGAATATGAAATTGCATTGATGAAAAAATCTGGGAAAGTATAAAATGTCACTACTAGCAATAAAAAAAATACAACAAAAAAACCAAAGTGACTGGTGATATATATTTTCTTCAGGCCATTTATTATATTTTTTTTCATTCTTTTCTACAGATTTTTTGCTCTATCACCAAACTTTAGACTATATTGTTTGTTTTGATATTTTCTAACAATAACATAATTCATGAGCCAAGTCATACCGAATAAAATCAAGAAATAAATAAGCCCTGAAAAACTAATGCTCGGTAGCTTGCTGGCAGACAAATAGCCCAATACTCCAGAAATTACTCCGATACTTGTGATAGTCTGCAAGGATTTCAAATTGTTGCTGGTGCTCTGGTTTTTTATTTCTACCATGTTTGCAATAGCAGAAGACAAGTAATCTGAAGTCATCTTCCAAATTTCTTTTATGTATGTGAGGGTGTCTGTAAGAGTTTCAAATTTATATTCAAAAAGCATTATCAAGTCTTTATCAATATTTAAATTTTTAGCTATAGATGAACGCGTGCTCACATAAGCACCCATTTGGTTTATTCTATTACTTATCAAGCTAATTGTCTTTTGGTAAGTATCCAATTTTCCGCGTAGATTTTCCACGTCTTTTCCTTGTATTACTTTAGCTTCTTTGATATTTGATATTTCTTCCCAAATTGTACGATGAATATCTAAATACTTTTCCAATTGATCTTTGAATTCTCGGAAAAATATCTGCATGCCTATAAGGTCTACCAATGATTTTGTAGAATCTATGGAGGCAGATATAAAAATATATTTTGAAGTTTTATATACGGTCAAAGCGTCGCTGGATATTTTTGAATAAACTTCACCAAAAGTTTCTGTGTCAATTTTAAAATTACTGTTTTTACTCTCTCTAAAGCTGATGACTACAGGGTGTACAGTCTTTATATTTGCTAATTTTTTAGGAGTCGGTGCCCCGCGTGAAAATATATACGATAAAGCTGGCCGTAATTTATTTTGATAATAATCTTCTAGAATTTGATGAGTCTTGTCTATGTCTTCTTTATTGTTTGTGATTATTTCCAAAGTATACAATCCGTCTTCGTAATATCTAATCTCAATACCAGAATCAGTCACAGCTCTTACATACTCAAAATAACCTGGCTCTCTAGAGACATGTTTCAACTTTAAAGCTTTGTGGAGCTTTTTTAATTTCTCTTTAGATAGATGTAAATGTGAATCACCGTCACTAAATAAAAAATGTACTTCACTCAAATGAAGAGTGGTTCGCTGATACCATCCACCATAAGTGACTCGGAGTTGTCCTTCTTTCAACATATTTATATTGTAACAAAAAATAGTGAAATTTTAAACTCTCTCACCTATTTGCTGTCTCCACATAGCAGAATATAGTCCTTGTTTTTTGAGTAGTTCGTCGTGTGAGCCTGATTCTATGATTGAACCTTTTTCAAGTACATATATAGTATCTGCATGCATAATAGTAGAAAGTCTATGGGCTATGAGTATCGTAATTCTAGAGCCGATAGTAGACACATCTCTTATAGTCTTAGTGATTTCTTCTTCGGTCAGAGAGTCGAGCGCACTCGTAGCTTCGTCAAAAATTAAAATATTTGGCAAGCGGAGCAACGCCCGAGCGATAGATAGACGCTGGCGTTCTCCCCCAGAGACTTTTACTCCACCCTCACCTATCAAAGTATCAAGTCCTTTGCCTCCACGAGAAAGTAAATTTTGGCATTGAGCATCATCTAATGCTTTTAAACATTCTTCGTCTGTAGCGTCAGGTTTTACGAAAATCAAATTTTCACGAATAGTTCCCGCAAAAAGCTGAGTATCTTGGGTAACAAAGCCTATCTGCCTCCTTAAATCTTCTTTGTTCATAGATTCAAAAGCTGTGTCATTGTAATGTATTTCACCTTTTGTCGGCAAATATAGACCTACGAGCAACTTGACCAAAGACGTCTTACCAGAGCCAGATGGACCTACGAAAGCAACTGTTTTCCCTTGTGAGACATCATAAGAAATATCGGAGAGTGCTTCTTCGTTTCCAGATTTATATTTAAAGGATACATTTTTGAAAGATAATTTTTTTATAACTCCAATATCTTTTGGATTTTGGACAGTAGCTTCTTTGGGTGTCTCAATAAGTTTCTGAAAATTAGTGAGCGATGCTTCGGCTTCCCTATATATACCTATTACATTGCCTAATTCTTGGAGAGGATTAAAAATAAAGAACGAATACACAAACAAAGAGAAGAATTCACCAAAAGTAATAACATGGGTAAATATCAAATACAATAAAAAGAAGAGCAAGCTAGTACGAACAAAGTTTATGACTGTACCTTGTATAAAAGATAACGAACGCAAATAACGAAGTTTTTTTAATTCTAAATTTAATATTTTTTCAGTCGTAGTATTTAATCTACCTATTTCTTGATTGGCGAGGCCGAGTGATTTTACTAATTCAATATTACGCAATGATTCGGTAGTAGAACCAGCCAAAGCTGTAGTCTCAGATACGATGACCATCTGAATATTTTTAATTTTCTTTGAAAGAATCATGCTCATACCAGCGATAATCGGAATAGTACCAAAAAGTACAAGGGCTATGACCCAATAAATACTGGTAGCGTATATAGCTACAAAAATAAATCCTATCAAAGACACGAAAAGTACATTTACGACAGATGCTATCAATCTCTCTGTGTCTCCCCTCACTTTCTGTAATTTACCCAGAGTCTCTCCACTTCGCTCATCTTCAAAGACACTATATGGCAAAGACAAAGCGTGAGATACACCATCTCTATATAAATCTGCACCTACTCTCTGACTGATGCCGTTTAAAAAATAATCTTGAAAATTTTTCGCAGTACGAGAAATAAAAGCTGTGCCGACTATAGCAAGGAGTAATAATCCGACACCATAAAAAAACTCTGTCTTAGTGTACAAATCAGGCTTCATGGCATACGTATCTATGACATGTTTAAAAATATATGGGTCTAGTAAAGAAAAAATTTGATTGATACTAGCCAACACCAAAGTCAAAACACAAAGCTTCCAGTATTTTTTTAAATAACGGTAAAAAATTTTCATGATTCAGTTTTTAGAAAATTATTTAGCTGAATGCTCTTTGCTAAATTTAACTCCAATATAATAGGGCCAAATTATCAAAGCGAGGACTCCTTTCCAGAAAGAAAGGTGTAGGTAGCCTATAGAGAAAAGCCAGCCTATTGCCCAAAGTGTGCCAAATACATCTTGATTTATAATTATTGGTTTCATATATATATTCTACTTTATTTTTGCTATTTTTTCAACAACAGAATCTTTGATATCTTCCAAGAAAAGCTGTAAGTGTGGGAAAGCTATTTCTATATCTGCCTCGTCTAGTGCATGTTTTACTTCTTCGGTTACTGCAAAGTGTATCCTCCTCTCGATAGACGCATCCCCTATCCAGACACGAACTTGAAGCTTTACGCTAGAATCTGCTAGCTCATCTGCGACTACGTCGGGGGCTGGATTTTTCAAGACACCATCTATCTTTGAAACTTTTGCGAGTATCGCTTCTCTCGCTTTTTCTATGGATTCTTTGTATGCAATACCTACAGAGACCACTATTCTCGTGTCTCCATTTGTAGTGTGGTCTACCAATATATCATTTATTATTTTCTGGTTTGGTATGACTACATAAGTATTATCTTGAGTTCTAATTCTAGTACTTCGTATTGTAATCTCTTCTACGCGACCATACTCATTTTGATATGTGAGATAATCTCCTACTCGGAAAGGCTTGTCTATAAAAATCAAAAAGCCGGCTATGACATTTGATAAAGCGTCTTGGGATGCAAAACCTATGGCTATACCGACGACTCCGACTCCAGCCAAAGCTGAAGATACATTGAAGCCGAGCTGTTTGGCTATGGTCACTATCGCGAGGACCCCTAGAATGACTCTAAGTATTACGTCTATGATATTTATCAGAGCTTTTTCAACACGGAATTTTCTGAGGATAAAATTGAACGGAATAGAAATTATGAAATATAAAATCGTAAAAGAAATCAATACCAAGAAAGACCCAAAAATATTTGGCAACATTTCTATGATCTTTGCTTTTAAAACCATAGGCTCTAAATTAAAGAAAAATTTTGACATATTTTTATTGTAGCAATTTTGCACTAAATCTCAAATTATTTTGACCTAGCGTTCTTTAAAGCATTACTCCACCATAAAAGCTGAGTAATCATACTCTTAGCCTTTTCAGTATACTTTGCAAAAAGTTCTGCTGGTGTACCTTGGCCAAACAATACTGGGAAATATAATTCACCATTTATATTTATAGATTCTCGTATTGGAGACATTTGTAATTCTATAGCATTGAGGCGTAACTGCTCTACAGCCCGTGCACCACCTACAGTACCGTAACTCACAAAAGCCACTGGCTTGTTGTTCCATTCTTGGTATACCCAATCAAGAGCATTTTTTAATACTGCTGTAGTACCACGATTGTATTCTGGGGTGACTATCACATAAGCATCTGCTTCAGCTATCTTTGTAGTAAAACGAGCCACGGCTTCATTTTTATATGGTTCTGTCTTGTATGATGGACTGACTGCCTCATTGAAAAATGGCATCTCGTAATCTCGTAAGTCTAATACTTCTACTGTTACATCTGTCTCTTTCTTTAATTCTTCAGCTATCCAAGCTCCGGCTTTATCACCAAAGCGACCCTCTCTAGTACTACCTATTATTACTTTTATATTGTGTGACATAATTTTTTTTAAATATTAATTTTATAATTTATTTTTTTTAATTTCGTTTGGGCAAATTTGTTCAGAGAGACGTTTTAGGAGCCCTACTGTGTGCTCGGTATTTAGTGTGTATAATACTTCTTGGCCACGCTTTTCATCATTTACTAAACCTGTCTCTTTTAATACTCGAAGATGCTGGGAAACCAAAGGCTGAGAGAGCTTTGTCTTTTTTACAAGCTCATTTACTGTTTTCGGACCAGAAAACAGAGCTTCAATAATATGATATCGGGAGGTATTACCTATACCCTTCCCGAATTTTTCCATGTCATCGCATAAACTTCCCATATAAATATATTAGCATATGCTTATATGATATGCAAATAAAAAAAGCTTCTATTTATTTTCGTAAGAAATTATCATCTCGGTCAGGCTGGGTAACCAATATTTTTGAGTGACTAGTAACCCAAGACCGATGATTATCAATATAAATAAAAATATTCTAATGGCTTTCATATTAACCAATGATAGAAAATGCCAAGCCTAAAAAGTATGGCCAGACGAATAATGCGAGTACACCTTTCCAGAAAGTAAGCTTTAAAAATCCTATAGTAAAAAGCCACGCCATAATCCAGACACCTCCTGTAAACAAATTGTTTTCTATTTTAATTTTTTGCATATATTAATTATATCAAATATATTATTCCTTTTCCTCTCCCCACTGCCATCTAGGCTTTTCACCTTTTTTATAACAGATATAAATCAGTGCCACAGAATAAGCGATGAGTCTCGGTGCAAAAACAATGAGCGTATCACTAGCGGAGTGCTGTGTAGCATCAATCATCTTAAAACTATATACCAAGACTAATACATAGATTAAAATCACTACCCAGCCCTGCCATTTTACTGGTGTCCAGCCCCAGCCATACAACTTTCTCTTAAACCAATATCCTTTTGGATTGTTGGTAAAATATTTATGCCATTTTTCAAAAAGTTCTTTCATTTTTTAAAGATTTATACCTAGTAAGTTTAAAAGAATTGGAGCCAATGGGTCTGCACTCAATCCATATACCATTACTCCCCCTAATATTCCGGTGACAGAGATAGCTAAAAATCCATAGACTGCTAAAACTTTTGAAAAAGTATTGTTTGTAAATATTTTTTCAAGCTTAGCTGAAATACTCGTGATGATTCCAATTTTTAATTTTGGAATAAAACTTATATTCAAAATAGAAAGTAATTCACCTAGAAAAAGTGTTCCGTAAGTAAATGTAGACATTGATGCAAATAATGAGTGCATCTCTACGAGGTCATGATTTGGTTTTACCAAATGCTCTGCTGTCTCCCCTGTAGCTAGTGCTGCAAATGCTCCAAATATACCAGCGGTCAAAAGTACTTGCTCTATCTGCCTCCATGAAATACTTGGAAACCATTTTTTAAATGGCACGACTTTGATAAAAGAATATAGTAAAAGTAATGCTATAGGAAAATGCACAAAAACAGGATGAAAATTGTATGTCATATATTAAGTATACTACTCTCGCATATCTAGGACAATTAACCCCTAATAGCTGATTCTATGGTAGCTATATCGATTTTTTTCATAGTCATCATAGCGTCGAAAGCTCTTTTAGATTCTTCTCCTCCTTTTCCCAAAGCTTGAGTGAGGGCGCGAGGTGTAATCTGCCATGATACTCCCCATTTATCTTTGCACCATCCACACTCGCTCTCTTTACCACCATTTCCGACTATGGCATTCCAATAGCGGTCTGTCTCTTCTTGGTCTTCTGTAGTAATTTGAAAAGAGAATGCTTCACTTTGTTTAAACATCGGACCACCATTTAATCCCATGCAAGGAATTCCATAGACAGTAAATTCTACAGTGAGCACATCACCCTTTTTCCCATCTGGAAAATCACTAGGTGCATGAAAAACATTTCTCACCTCACTGTCAGGAAAAGTTTCTGCATAAAACTTTGCGGCATCCTCTGCCCCTTTTTCAAACCAAAGACATATTGTATTTTTGTGTATCATGTTTCTATTATATCAAAAGTATGTTATTTTAAGAAGGTAAATTGGGAGATCGTCTAATGGTAGGACAACAGGTTCTGGTCCTGTTTATCTAGGTTCGAGTCCTAGTCTCCCAGCATTATAAAATGCTATAATCTAGCTATTAAAAATAGCAATAAACATATGTCAAAAAATTTAATTTCAGTGCTTATATTGGGTGTGGTTCTAGTAGGAGGTTACTTTATAATTAAAAACGGTAAGAGGCCAGATACTGCTCCAGCTGTATACAATGAGATGAATAATGGAGAAGAAATAGCAAATAGTGCAGGTAAAAAGATGGCTTTTAGTGAATTCCTAAAGACAAATACTTCTTCATATAAATGTGATGTAAAGCAAGCTATGAGTGACTTTGAAAACAGTGGCACAGTATATGTAGACGGCCAAAAAGTCAGAGGAGATTTTAGTACTATCGCTGAAGGTAAGACTATGACTACTTCCCTAATCGTGAGAGACGACACTTCATATATGTGGTCAAATGGAGAAAATGGTCTACCAGAGATTGGTTTTAAAGCAAAAGTAAATAGTGAAAACAATCTAGAAGGATGGAGAGAAAGTATCGGAGATTATGATTGTGAACTTTGGACAGTGGATGAAGCGATGTTTGCTGTACCTACAAATATCACTTTCCAAGAAGTGGGAGCGTAAATAAAAATGAAAAGTAATAAAAATTATATCTACATAGCTCTATTTATTTTCTTAGTTATCATAGGATTGTATTTCAAGTATCAAAAGAGTGACACTACCCTCCCAATAGAAAATCCGAGCGGAGAATTGCCAAATGATAAAGCCTCAGTCACTATAACTACAAAAGAAATAAAGGAGGCAAACTTTACCGGTAAAGTCTCAGTCGTCTCGGGTGATAATATCTTGGCAAAAAAAGCACAGTCTTATATAGACGAGGCTGTAAAGACATTTAAGGAACAAGCAGACAAAGACGTGCCAGATATCAGAAGAGAGTTTGGCGTAGATACTCCGTCTTCTCAATATGAGATAATCATAGAAGCAAAATACATAACTAGTGAAAAGACAGAATCAGTGGCAATGCTCACCTACGAATACACTGGTGGAGCTCATGGAAATAATTCTTACAATGTCATCACTGCATCAAAGACAAGTGGAGAGATTTTGGCTTTGAATAGTATGATAAAGACAGACAAGCAAAAATCTTTTACTGATTTTGTAAAAAAAGAATTATACGCTTGGCGACCATTTGATAGCACAGACACAGTAGTATTCACCGAAGAAGTAAGTGCTCTAAATTTTGATTCTTTCAAAAATTGGTCACTAGCCAATGAAAATTTAATTTTATACTTTAGCCAATACGACATAGGCCCCGGAGTCTTGGGTCCTGTCGCCTACCCTATACCACTCGAAAAGGTAAAAGACATGCTGAAATAGAAATAAAAAAACCGCCAAATGTTTGGCGGTTTTTTTATTGTTTTTATTTTTTACCCTTACAAGCTTTTATGAAAGCTGAGAAGAGAGGGTGTGGGTTTAGTGGATGAGCTAAAAATTCAGGATGAAATTGTGTACCTACGAAAAATGGATGCTCTTTTTTAGGTAATTCTGCTATCTCCATCAATGTGCCATCTGGTGAACGTCCTGAGAACACTAGACCTTTGGCTTCTAACTCTTCTACAAATGAAGGATTTACTTCGTAGCGGTGTCTGTGTCTCTCTATGACTTCGTCTTTACCATAGCTAGCTTGTGCTATTGTTCCCTTCTTTAGTATGGCTTTATATTCTCCCAAACGCATAGATCCTCCATAAGCATTGTTTTTGATTATTTCTTTCTGAGATTCCATGATATCTATGACTATATTTTTTGATTTTGGATTTACTTCTCTTGTGTTTGCATCTTTGAGACCGAGGACATTTCGTGCATACTCTATCACCATCATCTGCATACCATAACAAAGTCCCAAGTATGGAATTTTATTTTTACGAGCAAATTCCACAGCCATAAGCTTGCCTTCTACTCCCCTCGTGCCAAATCCTCCTGGTACGATAATACCGTCATATTTTTTCAATTCTTTTAATTTCGCAGGATTTTTTTCAAAATCCACAGAGCTCAGCCAAGATATGATAGGCTTTTTATTTTGCATGTAAGAAGAGTATTTTATAGCCTCAATCACAGACAAATATGAATCAGACAATATAAAATCTCCGGTCTCAAAATATTTACCAATCATAGCAATACTGACTGTATCTTTATCATTGTGTGCTTGTTTTGCAAAATTCTTCCAAGCACTCCATGCTTTATCATCAGGCTTCTTGCAAGACACACCCATGAGTTCACAAAGCTTGTCGGACAATTTTTCTTTTTCAAAATTTAGTGGTATGTCATAGATACTATCCACGTCTGGTGCAGAAATTATACGGTCAGGTGGCACACTACAAAACATTGAAATTTTTTCTTTTCTTTTTTCATCTAATTTCACATCACTGCGAGCGATGATGAAATCAGCCTGCACACCAGAATTGTTTAATAGTCTGGCTGCATGCTGAGTAGGCTTTGTCTTCATCTCTCCTATCTTTGATGGTGTAGGTAGATAAGACACCATTATGAAAAATACATCTTTGGGTGCAGTAGTCTTCATCATTCGAGCAGCTTCAAGGAAAAGAATATTTTCATATTCACCTGCTGTGCCACCGACTTCTATGATTACTACATCCGCATCTGCTACGACGCCTGCTTTTTTAATTCTATTTATGACTTCAAAAGGTATATCAGGGACGACTTGCACACACTTGCCTTCGTATTCTAGATTTCTCTCTTTTTCTATGACTGTCTTGTAGACTCGGCCTGTAGTCATGTAATTGCCCCGAGTTAGCTTTAAATCAAGGAATCGCTCGTAGTTACCCATGTCTTGGTCTGTCTCATCTCCATCAGCTAGGACAAAGACTTCACCATGCTCCACCGGGTTCATAGTACCAGCATCTACGTTTATGTATGGATCGATTTTTATAGCTGTAACATTTAGTCCGCGGTTCTTTAAAATAAGTCCTAGAGAGGAGGCGGTAATCCCTTTCCCTACTCCGGAAATTACACCACCCACTACAAAGATATATTTAGTTTCTTTTTTCATGTTACTGACTTTTATTTGTTTAAATATTTCCTGACTGCAAGCACAGATGAAATCATACCCAAAAATACGCCAAACAGCAAATTCATTATAAATATCTGGAAAATATTTGAAACATAGTAATCATATATATTAAAACCAAAGAAATTTGTCATTTTAGCTCCTAGCCAAAATGTGACCGGCCAGAATATGACCAAGGTAATTATGGTAGCTATAATACCGTAAATAACACCTTCCACCATAAATGGTCCACGAACATAAGTCTTTGAAGCACCCACCAAACGCATCACCCCTATCTCATCTTTTGAGATAAATATTGCGAGTCTAATAGTGTTGAAAGTGATAATTATAGAAATGATGACCAAAATGAGCGTGATGAGAAAACCTAGTCTTTGAGCTCCAGAGATAATCGCATTTAGTCTATCTATTACTACTTTGTTTTGGTGGTAATTTATCTTATCTACTATAGTATTTGAACCAGAGACTAGTGTATTGTCAGATTTTAGGAAATCAGCTATACCTTCATATTGCGAAATGTCTTTGGCTTTGATATTCAAATATGCACCTAGTGGGTTTGTGCCTATCTCATCCAATGCAGCGATGGTAGGATAATCATTTTCATGTCGAGCACGGAAAAGCTCTAAGGCTTCTTTGGCGCTAGTATATGTGACATCAGCGACTTCGGGTAATTGAGAGATAGAATCTTTTAGAGATAAAATCTTTTCTTCAGATGCTCCGACGGTGAAATATATGGTGATATCTACTTTGTCTTTGATATTATTTAAAGAAAAATAAAGTACTGACTGAAGTAAAATTATAAAAGTTATAAAAGACAGAGTGACAGTGACCACTAAAACAGCGGCGAAAGAGACCAAAGTATTTCTAGTAAAATTTACCCAACCTGCTTTTATAATTCTTTTAAATTCTATCATTGTTTTATTTGTAAACTTTAAATACTAATTGGCTTTTTTATGTTTTGTGTCTTTTACTACTTTTCCTTTTTCCATAGTGACTACTCTCTTGTTTACTGCATCTATCACTCCTTTGTCATGAGTAGTCAAAATCACAGTAGTACCTAGGTCATTTATTTTTTTCAAAATTTGAATTATTTCATGAGTATTTTGAGAATCCAAATTTCCAGTAGGCTCGTCTGCTATCAAAAGCTCGGGCTGGTTTATGATGGCTCTCGCTATAGCTACTCTCTGCTGTTCACCCACTGAGAGCTGGTGTGGAAAATGCATCATTTTATCTGACATATTTACGAGCTCTAAGACGTTTGGAATATCACTTTGTATTTCTTCATCAGTCTTGCCTAATGCTTCCATAGAAAAAGCGATATTTTCGTACGCGGTCTTGTTTGGTAGTAATTTAAAATCTTGAAAAACTACGCCGATACGTTGACGAAGCTTTGTGAGGTCTTTATTTTTTAATTTATGGACATCTATAGACTCAAAAAATACAGTCCCGTCTGTAGGATTTTCATCAACTAAAATCATTTTTGTCAGTGTGCTCTTTCCAGCTCCTGAATGACCGATAATTGATACAAACTCTCCGGCTGTAATTGTTAAAGTGACATCGTCCAATGCCACTCCTTCTTTGTAAACTTTTGAAACATTGTTGAAGTAAATCACCTATCTATAATATCATATATTTTTCTCCCCTTCAATAAAAATGTCTATCTCGCCATCTAAAACTATATCGACATTTGAGGTTTCCACTCCCGTCCTGTGATCTTTGACCATTTTATATGGATGTAATACATATGATCTTATCTGACTACCCCATTCTATCTCGGTATTCTTCATTTTCATGCTCTCTTCTATGCTTTTTTTGTCTTTCTCAGCTTGTTTAAAGATTTTAGCGCGTAAAATAGCCATAGCTTGGTCTCTGTTTTTTTCTTGGGAGCGCTCGGTAGATGCTGACACGGAAATACCTGTAGGAATATGGACTATACGAACTGCTGTCTCTCTCTTGTTTACATTTTGCCCTCCTGGGCCACTGCTCTTACTAAATTCTATCTTCAAATCACTCTCGGGTATCATCACGTCTTTTTCTTCTAATTTTGAAAACTTTGGTAAAACCTCTACGAGTGAAAAAGAAGTGTGGCGAAGCTTTTTTGCATTAAATGGAGAGATACGGACGAGCCTATGCACCCCAGATTCATTTTTTAAATTCCCATAAGCATTCTTGCCTACGACTTCTATGGTGATATTCCTGTAGCCACCATGGTCATTTTTGTGGTCATGAATTAAAAATACTTCAAAATTCATCCTCTTTGCATATTTTTCATACATAGAGAAAAGCATTGCCGAAAAATCTTCAGCGTCATCCCCTCCTGCTCCAGAGATTACTGTCAATATTGCATTACCTTTATCATATTTTCCTACACCAGATAATTTATCTTTGAGTTCGGCTATTTGTTTTAAAACATTTTGTGCTTTATTTTTATCATTCCAAAAATCTGGACTTTGCATTTCCATCTCTAGCTCATCTATTTTTTTTTGTATTTCATTTTTATCTTCAGCCATATATTTATTATACTAGAGCCGAAGATGGGAATCGAACCCATGTTTCTACTTTACGAAAGTAAAGTTCTGCCACTGAACTACTTCGGCTTTATCGTGGAGCCGTTGGTGGGAATTGGACCCACGCTCTCCATATTACCAATATGGTGCTTTACCACTAAGCTACAACGGCGTACTTAAAACATAGTAGTGTATTTACCCTTATTTTGCAAAAATAAAAACACTAGAATTATTCTAGTGTTTTTCTGCGCGACTTAGAAGACTGTATTAAAATTATATTTATTACTATTTTTTAAAATAACTTTCATTACCTAAAAACGTAACTTGAAATCCATTTACTAATGCCACCATATGGGAATGTTTTGACTGGGACGGACCACAATAATGAACTAAACTATCAATATTTATTTCAGCCAGCCTCTTTATAAATTCTTTTATATCTTTTTTGTCCCCTACTACGTCTATATCATGCTCTGTATAACCTCTATTCTTTAAACCACCAACAATAAAAAGATTGAGTCCAGATAAATGTGGTTCAATTTGATCAAGTGTAATTTTTTTATATTTCTTTCCAAGGAGGTTGGTCAACCCGTGACCAAAGACTCTTGAACCAAAATAACATAACTTACACGAATAAGAATTACTATTTGACATCTGCGCGATCGACCGGACTTGAACCGGCAACCTCTTCCGTGACAGGGAAGCGCTCTAACCAAATTGAGCTACGACCGCATAAAGACTATTATACATAAAAACGCCTAATTTCAAAGCATTTTTGTGTCGGCGGGAGGAATCGAACCTCCGACCTTGGGCTTATGAGTCCCACGCTCTAACCGTCTGAGCTACGCCGACATATAACAATAAAAGTTATTTTAATTCTTTTACTATAACAGTTTTTCGTAAAAATTCAAATATTCTGTTATTATTCAATGGTGAATCTATCTGACAAAATTGAAGAAAAATTCCGCCTAGATACAAACCAGAAAAAGGCTCTGTCAAAACTAAAGCTCTTTTCGGTGGCTGATTTGCTTTTCCACTTCCCTGTCCGCTATAGCGACATCAGCACTGTGATGAATATAGCTGATTTGTCTGTGGGTGATATGGCAACAATATATGGCAAAATATCTAAACTAAAAACCAAAAAAGCTTTTAGGACAAATATTCCTATGGCGGAGGGAGAAATAGAAGACTTGTCTGGAAAAATAAAAATTACTTGGTTTCACCAAGCTTACCTAGCCAAGATGGTAAAAGATAATACCAATGTAAAATTGACCGGCAAAGTGACCCAAAGTAAAAATGGTATTTATCTAGCAAACCCAGAGGTTGAAAAAGTGCCTTATATGCCGATAGATTCACACGACACTTTATTTTCCAAAGACGAGATAGAAAATGTCGGTTTTTCTTATCCAATATATGTAGAGACCCGTGGTATTACTAGCAAATGGTTTTACCATGCAATTGAAAAAATATTAAAAGAACATACTTTAGACGATATCCCTGATTACATACCAAGTGATATATTAAAAAAATACCACTTGCCTACCCTAAAGACTGCACTCATCTGGATTCATAAACCAAAGAATAAAAAAGACGCCGAGTCTGCAAGAAAAAGATTTGCTTTTGAAGAAGTATTTTCTATTCAGCTAGAACGCCAAAGAGATAAATTTGAATATAGAAAAAATAAATCTTTCCAAATAAAACCAGACGAAAAAGATATAAAAGAATTTTTGGGTAGATTTCCTTTTGAGCCGACGAAGTCACAAAAAAAATCTATCAAAACCATACTAGATGATATGGGAAAAAACTTTCCAATGTCTCGCCTGCTCGAAGGAGATGTAGGCTCTGGTAAGACAGCTGTCGCAGCCACGGCAGCTTATGTGGCTGTGAGACAAAGACCAAATGGCCAAAACTTTGGTAATCTAAATGTCGCCTATATGGCACCGACAGAGATACTGGCCACTCAACACTTTGAATCTTTTATCCAATATTTTAAACATTTACCAATACAGATAGGCCTGATTACTGGATCTGGTTGTAGAAAATTCCCATCAAAATTAAATCCGGATGGATGGACTACAATATCTCGAGCTCAATTATTGAAATGGGTAGCCAATGGAGAAATTCCTATATTGATAGGAACGCATGCGCTAATACAAAAAAGTGTGAAGTTTAAAAACTTGGCATTAGTAGTGATAGACGAACAGCATAGATTTGGTACAGCTCAAAGGCGAAATCTTGTTCGCAAAGACAACATCGCTCCTCACCTACTGTCTATGACGGCGACACCTATCCCCCGCACACTAGCCCTCACCATTTATGGCGATCTAGATTTATCACTCTTAGAAGAAATGCCACTCGGACGTAAACCTATAATCACAGAAATAATTACTCCAAATAAACGCGAAGAAACTTATGAGGAAATAAGACATGAGCTTGAAAATGGCAGACAATTATATGTCATCTGTCCGAGAATTTTTGAGCCTGACCCTGAAAAAGAAATGGCCTTAAATGTAAAATCTGCAACAGAAGAAGCCAAAAGATTAAAGAAAGAAGTATTTAAAGAATATGAAATCGGAGTCTTGCACAGCAAGATGACTAAAGAAAAAAAAGAAGAAGTGATGGCGGAGTTTACTGATAATAAAATCCAGATATTGTGTGCGACATCTGTGGTGGAAGTGGGTGTAAATGTACCCAATGCAACAATCATAATCATAGAAGGTGCAGAGAGATTTGGACTAGCACAACTACACCAGCTCCGAGGACGAGTAATCCGAAGTTCACACCAAGCTTACTGCTATATATTTGCTGAAGCAAAAAGTGAAAAGACTATAGCGAGATTGAAGGCTCTTAAGACTGCAAAGAATGGTTTTGAATTAGCCGAATTAGACTTGTCTCTGCGTGGAGCTGGAGAGCTAGGAGGCACAAAGCAATGGGGCATCACTGACCTCGGCATGGAAGCTATAAAGAATATAAAAATGGTAGAAGCTGCGCGCACCGAAGCGATAAGATTGATAGAAGAAGATCCGGAGTTAAAAAAATACCCTTTGCTAAAACAAAAAGTTCACCAAAAAGCCGGCGAATTTCATTTTGAGTAATTTACTTATTGTTTATTTATAGTCTGGAATGATTTCTTCGTGGCCACCGACTCTACTAGAGATACGAGCAAGTGCGTAGAGTAAGCTAGATAGTCTATTTAAATATTGCAAAGTGTTAGGTAAAACTTCTGTTTTTCCTTCTTCTTTTACTGCCACCACTCTCCTCTCAGCTCGGCGTGCGAGTGTACGAGCAAAATCAAACATACCACCGAGCTCTGTCGCACCAGAAATGAAAAAACTATTTATTTTAGGCAAAACTCTCTCTATGCTATCTGTTATACTTTCAATCTTTTTTATTTTATCGTCTGTGATATTTTTATCAGCACCAGCTACCTGTGCTTGAATGATAAAAAGATTTTGCTGAACTTCTAAGACCACGTCTGCATATTGCATACGATGATTTTCGGGGTCGTCACGTTCAAAGCCCTGAGCTGCGGCCTTGGCACGAACAAAACCCAAAAAAGAATTCACTTCATCTAGTGTGCCGAGTGCTTCAGCTACGAGAGAGCTCTTTGATACTCTCTGGTCGCAACCAAATGTCTTTGTGGTGCCGTCATCTCCTTTTCTTGTATACAACATAATTTTTATATTTCGCAGACGCCAGAGACACAAGCAAATTCTTTTGCACCTACTGTATTGTCTACACTTTCGTATTGAGAAAGTTTTGAGAAATCAATTTTACCTATAGCTTTTGAACGCTTTTCGTATTCTTCTTTTGTTATCTCTTCATATGGAGCGAGCTGATATACGTGTTCAGAGCGAGGAAGAAATGATAGTCCACCAATCCAATCCCAGTTTTCATAAACAAAGTTTCCTACTGCTATCCATTCATCTGGTCCTACATATATAGTCGCTGAAGGATTGTGTTCTACAAAGTGTTCTTTTAGTCTCTTCCACTCTTTCATCAATTCTAGGGCTGATACTTCATCTTTGAATATTGCACCCTTTGGAGCTTTTACTGGGAACTCTAGGACAAAAGTAGTAGCTGTAGATTCTGCTTGTCCTACTTCTGGAAGACAAGGCACTCCTTGATCGCGAGCCATTTGCAATAGTGTATCTGTGTGTGAAATACGAACTCGGCGAATAAAGTATGGGGCATACCATGGGTGCATACCTGAACCCACACCTAGGAGCTGTCCAGAATTTCCATGAGGCTTTACACAAGTAATAGCAGTAGATTGATTGATACCAAAACGCTTTGCATATTTTTTATTTACTTCTACAGAAGCAGCTTTTAGCATATCCAATACTTTATCTTCACGAATGATTGGATTGTCATAATATCCTGTGAGTGATACTCCGAGCAATCTCTCAGCATCACAATTTTCTTTCCACTTCTTTGAAAGGTAACCAAAATTTGTAAGAGTAGATTGATATGTTCCGAGCAATGTAGCTAATTCTATTTTTCTCTTTAGACTTTCCTTTGTGTCGTTTGGGCGGATAACGATACTAGTCAAATTACAAAATTGTTTTGATCGTAGATAAATTTCTCCACAAGGATTTAATCCTATTTGTCTCTCATCTTTTATCGCTTCCCATCTACGTGCTGGGACTTGTTTCTCTAGTCCTGCTCGGTTGAAAATTCCACGCTCTCCTGATTTTGATTTTACCAATGCTGTCCATTCATCTAGGAATTCTTCTGCTCCTGGCTTTGCATTGTATACTGCAGAATTGTTTGCCATCGCACGTTGACCTTCGGTCAAATAAAATTGTCCTTTCTTTGCATCTCGCATTTCTGTATCTTCAAGCTCTGATAGAGAGATAAGTGCACTGCGTCGTACTCCCCCAGCTACAACTATCAAACCAATCTGACAGATAAGATCGTGCATATCTATGTTTGAAAGTCGGCGTCCTTGTTTAGATAAAATTTTTCTCTTAGCAAACTCCATCAAATCCATAAGTGGTTGTGGGCCTGAAGCTTTTCCTCCTGCTGTCTCTAGGCGTGCTCCTGCTGGACGAATCATGCTGTAATCAAACTTCATATCTTTTCCATCAAACCAAGCATCCAGTCCTTTTACAAAAGCATCTGCCCAACCTTCCTTACTATCTATTACTACATGAGTAGGCACTGTACCTTTTGTCTGCTTTTTTATTTGTGGAAACTTTTGAACATTTTCCCACTCCACAGCAAAGCCAAGACCAGCTCCACACATAGATACATACATTATTTCTCCTAGGTCTTGAGTACATGTAGGTGCTATATATGAACAATTGTAAGCCCAGACATTAGACTGACGACAAGCTTTGCCTGCAGACCATAAAAGTCTCATAGAAGGGCAAATATCTTGATTTAAGATAGCTTCTCGTACTTCAGAGTACTCTTTGGCTGTGAGTTTATCTCCTAGGTTTTCCTTCATATAATCCATGTATCGGTTTATGGTCTCTATCCATGTCTCACGGCGACCAAGCTCAGGAATCCATCTAGAATAAAATTGATAGAAAATATATTCTGAGTAAGGACTAGAAAAATATTTACTAGATTCTTCTACAGCTAGACGCACAGCCTCTGGCACTGGACCAAATTCTGCTCGTAGTTCTGATCTTTTGTTTCGGTAAAGAATATATTTCTTTGCTGTATCAGTAAAACCAGTCTTCATCAATTCTTTTTCCACCAAGTCTTGGACTATTTCTACAGTAGGTAAGAATTTTGCTCCTTTATTTTTTTTCACCAATTCAGATTGCAAATCAAGAAGGCTGTAAAAAACACTCTTGGCTACTTTATATGCTTCATTTTCTCCACCTTCGTTTGTAACTTCAAAAGCTTTATTTACAGCGTCCGCTATTATATCCAAATCAAAATTCATCACTTCCCCACTTCTCTTGCGTATTGATTTTATTTTCTTTAGTTCGTTCTTGGAAATTTTTTCTACTGCCTTTGTTTTTGTTTTCATATATTTAAATTATTTTTGGGTTAAGATTTTTAATAAGTGAGGGTTCTTCTTTTCTTTTTCTTTTCTTAATTAAAAACTTATATATGGCGGGAGATAAGACCATGGCAAAAGTAATGTTTCCTAAGAGATGTAAAATCGTAAACGGTATTTGTCCGACTAGTGTACTAGTGAATGATTGATTGAAAAATATCGGACCGACAGTAAGTCCAGTAGCTATATCAAAAAATAAAGTGCCGAACACAGCGAAACGTACAAAATTCCATACATTTGCTTCTCTTTTCTTAAAATATAGTGCAGAAAATAATCCTAATACTCCGTAAGCTCCTAAAGTAAAGAATGTCTGGATACCAATTGTGTTTGTAAGTAAGTCATAAAGAAAAATGCTGAGAACAGCAAAAGAAATACTCATAAACATTCCAAACTTTTTACTAAATGGCATCATTGTCGCCAAAATCGGTTCCACATTTGGAGCACGTAGTGGAATAAGTCGCACCAATAAACACACAAAAAGGCCGACGAAATATTTGAAGTAATTATTTTTTAGCGTAGCTTCCATGGATAACTATTATACACGAAAGTTCGCCCAAAAAATGTGGATAACCCTCTTTTTTTAGAGAAATTTTACAGAACAAAACACAGAAAAATAGTTGTCAAAAAAAACGACGGTAAAGCCATATATAATCGTTTATTTTTTTATTGAAATTGTCCGTCCTCTTGGATTCGAACCAAGGACCCCAGAGGTATAAGCTCTGTGCTCTAACCAACTGAGCTAAGGACGGATGTAAAGCATACGAATACGGGAAATAAGACAGATAATCAGGAATTTTTGGTTACTTATGTACTATATAAGACCTAACCAACTATTTCAAGTTTTGGTTGTTCTTCTTTTTTCTTTAAAACAATGCCGTGAGCTGTCAGTATCTTTTCATATTCTTCTTGTTCTAGTGTCTCTACCTCTACAAGTTTCATTGCGATAGCCTTAAATGCTTTTTTATTTTCATTTAATACACGCTCTGCTGTCTTTAATCCATCACTTACTATTCTTGAAACTTCAGCATCTACCTTTGTAGCAATATTTTCAGAATATTCTTTTTCTACCATCTCACCATATTGAGTTCTATTGTTTCCTCCTAGGGTGACAGGACCAATGACATCTGACATTCCCCATCTAGTCACCATAGAGCGAGCTAAATTTGTCGCTACTTTCAAATCGCTAGAAGGTCCGGTAGTAATATCTCCAAACATCATTTGCTCGGCCGCATATCCACCTAGAGACATAGCAATGTCATCTATAAATTCTTTTTTGGATTGTAGTCTTCGCTCTTCTAGTGGAAGTTTTAATGTGTAACCTCCAGCAGTACCACGAGCGATGATAGAAACTTTGTGCACAGGATCAGCAAAAGGTAATACTGAAGCTACAAGTGCGTGCCCTGCTTCATGATAAGCAGTGATTTCTTTTTCTTTTTTAGAAAGCAAATGACTTTTTCTCTCTGGGCCAAGCATGACTTTTTCAATTGCTCGAATCAAATCAAACTGAAAAACTTTTTTACGATTTTCTCTAGCAGCCAATATCGCACCTTCGTTCATGAGTGAATATAAATCTGCACCAGAAAATCCTGGGGTTCGCTCTGCAATCAATTTTAAATTTATATCTTCAGCGAGTGGTTTTTTCACTGCATGAATTTCAAGTATTGCTTCACGGTCAGAACGATCTGGTAAATCAAGCATGACCTTTCTATCAAAACGTCCTGGACGAATAAGTGCTGGGTCTAAAACATCTGGTCTATTTGTAGCGGCCATGACTATGACTTTGTCATTTGGCTCAAAACCATCCATCTCCACCAATATCTGGTTTAATGTTTGTTCTCTTTCATCGTTTCCTCCTCCAAAACCACCTCCGCGAGTACGGCCTATAGCATCTATTTCATCTACAAATATGATAGCTGGAGCTGCTTTTTTAGCCATTTTAAACAAATCTCTTACGCGAGAAGCTCCGACACCTACAAACATCTCTACGAATTCACTACCAGATAAATGGAAAAAAGGTACTGAAGCTTCCCCTGCTACAGCACGAGCGAGTAGTGTCTTTCCTGTGCCTGGAGAACCTGTCAGCATCACACCTTTTGGAATTCTAGCTCCAATGTCTAAAAACTTTTTTGGGCTCTTTAAAAAGTCTACTATTTCTTTCAATTCTTCTTTGGCTTCTTTACATCCAGCTACATCTTTAAAAGTGACTCGGCTATTTTTGTCATTTGGGTCTGTGATGCGAGCTTTAGATTGACCAAAAGTCATGGCTTGGACACCAGCACCTTTCATTTGCCTAGAAATATACCAAAAGAAAATTACTATGAACAAAATCGGCAATAAGAAAGGAAGAATATTTAAAAGCCAGAAAGAAAATCCATTTTCATCTTTTATTTTTATTTGTGTTTGAGACAATGCTTCACCGGTGACACCATAATTGAAAAGCGTCTGTGACAATGAAGAACCTACCTCTTTTTTAGATTTCTTTACCTCGTCATTTGTATAAGTGATAGACAGTGTGTCTCCTTCTACTAAAATCTCTCTTACCTCTCCCACAGACACGCTATTTGCCAAATCAGAAATTGAAACTTCGGGAGTTTTTTTATTGTTTCCAGAAACTAATATATAAACAGCCGTAATCAGCATGAATACAAATACTGCACCCAAAATACTAGTAGACAATTTTGTCTCTCTTTTTTTCTTGCCACCATTTTGACCAACTTTTTTCTTTAGAAAATTAAAATCCATTTCGTAATGATAGCACAAAAAACACGAAAAGTGAAGATGTTTTTAATACGGATTTTCTCGTAATTTTAATTTGAAAGCAATAAAACAAGCAAACGGATGAAGGACAAAATTTATAAAAATACTAAGAATAAAAAAAGTAAATGAAATGTAGCCGAACAAAAGAAATACCACACCTGTGAGTATCATATAATCTCCATGATCTACGACAGGAAGAAATTCTCCATCTTTTTTGTGCATCCTTCTTTTTATAATACTTCCTAGTGTGTGCCCTATATATACTAAGATTGGAATACTAGCCCACACAAAACTCTCTGTGATAAAAAATAAAAATATACTAAAAGTAAAAGAAAGTATAATACCCACGACTGTAGTAGATTCCCCTACCAGTCTATCTTTACCGTATTTTAGACCACCATCTATGGGTTTATCAAAATTTTTTGTTTTTGGAAAATATCTTTTAATAACATACAAAAAATTTAAAAGAATATTTGATACCCAAACAATAAAAAAATATATTAAAAAATTATTAATAGTTTGAGCTATCATAAAAAGAAGGGTTTAATAAAATATAATTATAAATATTATTTTTCTTTAATTCACCATCTAATACAGATAGTGGCTCTGGAATACAATTGTTTATAAAAATATTTAAATCTGTATGCCAATTTTTACCAATTAAAGTTGAATTGCCATTATTTATAACTATGTATTTTGAAGTAGTAGATATCTTACTTAAAAGTGGCTTGTCTAAGACAAGAGTGGCTGACACTTTCTCAAAAGGTGCTCGCTCCATACATGTCACACCTGGTACAGTGACCGGCATATAAGTGATATTTTTTTCTAACTTTTTAGACACATCAGCAATCGTCCCTGTTTCTTTTATATTTAATATTTCTACCTCCCTATTTTCTTTGTTGTAAACAAAAACCCTCTCGCCTTCATGTAATACAATATTTGAATAGTTATATATGTCACGGTCACGTACACCTGAAACCCAAAAACTTATTGAAAAAAGTAGGACAAGTGGAATAAAAAACTGTAAACGAATTTTTTTCTCTATGCCATAGAGCAATATGGTGTAGAGCAATAACAATACAGACACATAAGCCACGACAAGACCATTGCCATACATAAATGAATCTATATATATACTGAGTGCGACGAGGCTGATTCCGATAAAAGCTAAAAAATAATAAAAATTAATATTTAATTTTCCTTTATTTTGTAAAACAAAAAGAATAATGAAAATTATACTGAGATAAAAAGCTTGATTGAATACTCCCCCATCTATGGCTGTCTTAATTAAAGAAAAAGAAATAATGGCATAACCAATGATTAGAAAAAATTTTTGTCTATTATTTTTATCTTCAGTAAATTTTTTAAAATTTGAAACAAAGTATATTATCGTCTGTAATAATACAGCTACTAAAAGTATAGCCCCAAATAAAAATACATAGCTTGGGAAAAATCCTATATAAGCACCGCCGGCATCCATCGTCATCAATTGTGTTTTACCAAAAAAAGAAAACACTTGCCCAAGAATGCCTTTGGCTATATGTGTATGATATATGACAGAGCTAGAAATTTCTCCATTTTTACCTGTAATGAAAAAATCTGTCAGTGAAAAATTATTTATTAGTGTATATGATATCTGGAGTATAAACCCATAAATATAAAGACACAGTATTCCGATAGTAAAATATATCCATTTAAAATTTCTAAAATTATTATTTCTAAATAAAAAATAAAGTATTGTTAGCAAGCAAAGATATAAAAGAAAAAGCAAAGCTTTCACTTCGCTTCTACCTCCAGCAAATATATTTACAAAAGAATATATTGTTTGGAATATCATTATATTAAAATGAGCCAGCCCCAAAACCAAAACTCTGAGCCTTTGACTCTAAGTTTTGAGCAAAAATTGCATATGCCCCAGATCCTAATCCACCAACACCAAAAGACGTACCAGGTGCATTGTATCTATAAGTAAAAAATCCTTTAGAACGATTATTTGCTATTTGTTTGTTAAAACAAGATATACCACACGGATCTACTGGAAGCTCGGATATGTGGTCGGACAAATCACTCTCTAGGTCTGCCCAAGAAAAAGGAGAAGACCCCATATCATTGGCAAAGCATCCGGTATCAAAAGCTTCTGGGTCAGAACATGCGGCATTGCCAAAATCAGGTGCGTGCCCGTAATCATAAATATATAATTCTATGGCATTGCGAATTTCTTCTATGTCGCGCATCCTTTTAGCATCACGTCCCCTTTCTCTGGCTGAACTTAGAGCCACCATGACTACAGTAGCCAAGAGCCCTATTATCGCAACCACAACTAGTAGCTCTATTAAAGTAAAACCTTTTTTATGTGAAGCCATATCTAGATATTATAAATCTATATAATATTATATTCAACTATATGATAAGATTAATCTATGGCTAATTATGCAGAAAACCGAAAAGCTAGGTTCAACTACGAAATCTTGGAAAAATACGAGGCTGGTATTGAGCTACTTGGTACAGAAGTAAAGTCTGTACGAGGTGGACAAATGTCTCTAGAGGGAGCTTTTGTACTCGTGCGTGGTGGTGAAGTATTTTTAATCAATGCAAATATACCACCTTATCAAATAAAAAATGCTCCAAAAGATTATGATCCCCTACGAAACAGAAAACTTCTCTTAACTAAAAAAGAAATTGCTGAACTTGCGACCAGTGAAAAGAATAAGAGTTTGACAATTGTCCCAATTTCAGTGTATAATAAAGGTAGAAAAATCAAAGTAAACATTGCTCTGGTAAAGGGTAAGAAAAAATTTGATAAACGCGAGACTCTAAAAAAACGCGACACTGATAGAGAGCTTCGCAGAGAATACAAAGGAAGTTGAGTGTAGAGAGCAGAACACACACGGACAAGGCTTTCATATTTATATGATGGAGGGTGAAACAAACCTGTGGGATGCGTGTGGTGATGTGTTCTGCTCTGTGCATTGAAATTTTAATATGGGGATGCAAGGCATAGACAGTAGGCCTATTTGTATTGATGCATACCGAGTATGTACGTAATCTCGTAAAAATTCGTACAAATGTTAATTGCAAAATTGACTTCTAAAGTAAAAGCTTCAGCTTCTCCATACTTCGGTATGAAGGACTTTGCTTTTGCTCCAGCTTTCGCGTAAGCCAAGCTGGTGTCTATCTTATAGACTTCCGATATATAAGAATAGGCAAAATATTATCGGGATAAGGCGTTATCCGCTCGAATATACGCACTAAAACACAGAGCTAGATTAAGGGATATTTGGCGCACTTAAGAATTCTTTAATTTAAACAAAAAAGTGTGCTAAGTATGTAGATTTCAATATAATAACCTTCTGCACGGGGATTCAATTTCCCCCATCTCCACAGATTTCATAAAAAACCTCTTTTGGTTGACTTTTAAACCTAAATAAGCTATATTTTAACTAGTTTCAGGTACTTAGCCTGCTACATTTATACCAATTGCGTGAAAGAATAAACAACCAAATAAGGGCTCGTGAACTTCGGGTTTTAGATAATGAAAACAAAAATCTAGGAGTTTTGAGTATTAAGGATGCTCTAGAAATGGCGCAAAATATGGGTTTAGACCTTATCGAAATAGGTCCTACGTCCAATCCCCCGATCGCAAAGATAATGGATTTTGGTAAGTATAAATATGAAGCAAGTAAGAAACAGAAGAAACAGAAAGCAAGTGCAAAAAATACAGAAACAAAGTTAGTCCAAGTAAAAATAGGTACGGGAGACCATGACCTAGAGTTAAAAGCTAAAAATGTTTCAAAGTGGCTAAAAGAAGGACATAGAATAAAAATTGAACTTTTCTTGGCAGGCCGTGCAAAATATATGGATGAAAAATTCCTAAAAGAACGTTTAGATAGAATATTACATTTAATAACTGAGGATTATAAAGTATCAGATCCATATAGAAAGGGTCCAAAAGGTTTAACCACAATAATAGAAAAAGCAAAATAAATTTATGAAGGGAATGAAAACAAATAAATCATATAGCAAGAGACTAAAGCTTACAAAAAAAGGTAAAGTAATTGCTCGTAAGCCTGGTTTCAACCATTTCAATGCAAAGCAATCACGAACTTCACAGCTCGGTGGTCGCAAGAGACAAAATTTTGTAATTAAAAATAAACCAAAGAGTCACCTACTACCATTTAGTTAGTCGGTAAATAAAAAATATATGACAAGAGTAAAAAAGGGAGTACACGCATTAAAAAGAAGAAGAAGCGTCTTGAAGCAGACCAAAGGTATGCGTCATGGTCGCTCTACAAAAGAACGACAAGCAAAAGAAGCTCTGCTTCATGCTGGTAATTATTCTTTTGCTCACCGAAAAGACAAGAAGTCTCACAACAGAAAGCTTTGGAATATAAAGATAAACGCTGGTAGCCGTGAACTTGGTATGTCTTATTCAAAGTTGATGGGTGCATTAAAGGTAAAAAATATAATGCTAGACCGAAAGATACTTTCTGACTTTGCAGAAAATCATCCAAATACTTTCGCTAAGGTTCTAGAAGCCGTAAAATAAATAAATAAAAAAATCCCCGTTAAGGGGATTTTTTTATTTATTTATTTGGTGGAACAATTTTATATTCAGCTATCTTGTCTTTTTTTACGAGGGCTATAATTTCTTCTATCATCTTCTTGGGGTCAGTCCCTTTGACTATTTTATCATTTGGCCTATTCCCTTTTGCCAAAATATCTTCTAATTCAGCTCCCATTTCCCAAGGGCCTTCATATATACCTATAGGCTTACCATCTTCAAAAGCTACAGTAAACTCATGTATAGTGCCTATACGTCCACAACCACAGATAACAGCATCAGAAGAACGTGTAAGCAACAAATCTCTTCCTGGGTAGCCAAATCCTGTGTATACTATCAAATCCATATAATCGAGTGGGAGTTTATATGTTTCCACATGTTCTTTCTCGGATGATGCTGGAGACATACCTATAGAAATACCGCCTGCTTCTTTGGCTCCCATAGCAGCCCAAAGTGGAAAGCCAGTAGTAGCTCCAGTCACAAGCACTGCACCTTGTCTTGCAATCTCTCGGCCGAGCTCTTTTGCTTTTTCGAGTGCATCTACTCCGCAGTGACCTGTCTCAGCTGCTCCTGAAACACAAATTTTTATTTGATTGTGTCCGTGTTTGTTTAAAGAATCCAATGTTTTTATATCCATATTTTGATTATATCAATGAAACAAACATAATGCAAAATTTGTAAATTTTGCATTATGTTTTTAAAAATAAATTATTTTTTTAGCAAACTAGATCTACACTAGTTCCCTGTTCTGGAGCGTATGCATCTATGGCTAGATTGTCTCGCAATTTTTGAACTAAGAACATTGATGACTTTGGTTCACCCATGACTACAAAAACTTTTTTTACTGAATTTTGCATATCGGAGACAAAGTTTAAAAGTCCGTCTGAGTCTTTATGTCCTGAGTATCCATTTATGGTTACTATGTGAGCTCTAACTACTACATCTTCTCCTGAGATTCGTACTGTCTTTACTCCTTCTTGAATCAAACGCCCAGGGCTGCCGACAGCCTGATAGCCAGCCAAAAGCAATGTATTGTTTGGGTCTGGTAAATAATGCCTCTCATGGTGTACTACTCTACCACCCGTAGACATACCACTACCAGCAATAACAATTTTAGGGTTTGGAACATTCCCTATCATTCTGGATTCTTCAGATTTTAAAGTGCTGTGAAGCCCCGGGAAATCAAACAGATATTTATCATGGGACATCGCCTTTTGAGCTGCTTCGTTGAAGTAGTCTTTGTATTGTTTAAAGACATCAGTCAAACGGATAGCTAATGGGGAATCTAAAAATATAGGCATGACTGGTATTCTGTTTCCTTCTACTAAAGCATTTAATTCAAATAAAAGCTCTTGGGATCTTTCGAGGGAAAATGTAGGTATTATTAGTGTACCTTTCCTTTTATAATTGTCTTCTATGGTTTCTTCTAAAAACTTTCGGCGCTCATCTCGTGATTCATGATTTCTATCTCCATAAACACTCTCCATGATTACATAGTCTACATCAGTCACTTTTTCTGTATCGGGCAATATTGGTGAAGGACTATTACCCAAATCTCCTGTAAATAAAATCTTTTTACCATTATAAGTAAACATGATCATCGCAGAGCCCAAAATATGGCCAGCGTTTAACATGGAGACTTCTACGTTTGGAGTCACATTTATTTTTTCATGGTAATCAAAACCTTCCCAGAGAGACATGGCTAGTCTCAAATTTTCAACTGTATAAATTTTATCTAGTCCAAGTTCTGTATTTTTAGACAAGATACCAGTGGTGTCTTCTAGCATCGGAGAAGACAAGGCTTTGGTGGGCTTGGTGGAATAAATTTTTCCACGGAAACCTTCACTAATTAATTTTGGTATTCTGCCTACATGGTCTACGTGTGAATGAGTGACAAAAAGAATATCAATTTCTTTGGGGTTGTATGGGAATACTTCCCAATTTATATCATCTGCCAATTTTAAACCTTGAGTAAGACCACAATCTACTAATATTTTTTTACCATCAATTTCTAAAAGAAAATTAGCCCCTGTGACTGAGCCCGTACCTCCATAAAATGTTACTTTTGCTTTTTTATCCATTGTTATAATTGTACCTTATTTTCTAAACTAGGCATAATATTTTTTAAATAATATAAAATAGCGACCAATCCCCCAGATAAATCAAAGAATATATCAGAAACAGAGTCTAATCTATTGGCAACAAACAAATTTTTAACAAAATAGCTGTTTGCAGAGAATTCAAACACCTCCCAAGAGATTCCTATAAGAAAAACACCCAGCATAATTTTTAAAATAGAGCCTGAAACCTTACCATTTAGTAGATTTTTATAAGATAAAATTAAAATGAGAAAAAGGCCAGACCAAAACCCACCTAAAAAGTGCATAGGCATATCAAAATACCAAATAGAGTAATACCAATAGAATTTTGTAGCTAAAATCTGTGCAGAGAAAAGTAAAATAATAAGTGCAATTAAGATTTTTACAAGCTTTCTGGTGTTCATTTTGATATTATACAATATTAAAAAAGAAAAAACCCGGGACTATACAAAGTCTCGGGGTGCTTCTTAGGACTATCTCAGATATATTACCATAGCTTTTAAGCTAAGTGGGTGCCAGACGTTTATAACCAAGGCTATAAATGATCGAGGCTCCCAAAAATTGTTGTCTAGGTAATAACCGGAAATAACCCTACTAAAAGTATACTCTCTACAAATTTTTCTGCAAGAAAATTTTTAAAAAAACACGAATTAAAAAGAAAAACAAGTTTGACAAAAAAACAAAAGCTCCCTTTTATGGGAGCTTTTGTTAAATTAATTATTTTCTAGTCTGAGTAAACTTTTCGTGAACGTTTTCGTAGTCAAAAAGTTCATTTTCAGCAAACCAATGTGCTATTTCTAGTTTTGCTTCAGCGCTATCTCCAGAAGCATGCAAGATGTTTGGTAGACCTATTCCTTGCTCATCTGCATGAGCAAAACTCATATGAGAATAATCACCTCTGATTGTACCTGGTTGTGCACTTTTTGATTCTGTAGGACCTACCATTTTACGAACGACAGCCACTGCATCTATACCTTCTAATACGATAGCTATGACAGGTGCACCTTGCATCATTTCTACTGTAGTATCAAATATCTTTTGACCATGACGAGTTATCATAGTACCTATACCTTCGTAGTGCTGATGAAAAAATTCAGTATTTGGTTGTAGCATCTTTGTGCCGACAATCTTTAGACCGACTTTTTCAAATCTTGATAATATTTCACCTACTATGCCACGGCTGACAGAGTCAGGCTTGAAAACTATTAGTGTTCTTTCTTGTTGTTTTTTCATATGTAGCTATATTAACAGAAAAAACCACCCTTGTAAAATCTACTTTTTTACCATTCCTTCAAAAGTTATTGAGGAATATTCCCTAACATTAAATCCATAAATCTTATAGACACTCCCTGCTGTGCCTATGACACCAGCTTCGGGGTCGAGCCCGAGCTCTTTCGCTCCGATTTTTACTTTTTCATACGATGTTGATTCTATTTCCAAGTAAGTAGGAATAAAAGGCCAAAAATCTATATCAAAAACTACATCTCCTTTTGTGTAACGTATTCTTTTATTTTTCTCTACTTTATCTTCTATAAGACCCATGGCTTTCATCATCTGACAAGTTCTTTCGTAATTATCTACTATTATTTCTATTTCATTCATACCGATGTTTTTCATTTCACCATCTTCTGTTTTTTCTTTTATACTTTTTTTAAATGTTAATGTGGTCTCTTGGCCGTCTGTTCTTACTCTCATCCATCCATCTCTGCCGCCTACATGATTTTCAGTAAAATAAAAAATGGTGCGAGTATAATCATACTCCCCTGTTTTAGTCGCCCCTATTTCTAATAGTTTCTTTTCTAAACTAGGTACATCAACTTCTAAAAATTTTATTTCAAATTCTTCGTTGTTCATTAATCCATCGTCTGATATCTGCTCATAATCTCGGCTTCCACTTCAGCTCTATCACGACCAAATTTTATATAAGATAGCTCTTTTAGACTATCTACTATGTCAGGATTCCCGCGCTCTGGAGCTATGGTCTTTATATTAAATGGTTTTGTGGGCTGACCTTTTACCAGCATACTCATGTAGGCATTGTAATTGTCTAGCTTGGTTATATCTTTGGCTGTAAATTGAGGTTTGAATTTTGGCTCAAGAAATGTGGCATCCTCTGTACCAACTCGAAAGACAGCCATAGAACCTACGTTTCCAAATACAGAATTTTTTATTTTTTCATCCAATTGTTTTATATACTGGTGAGCTATGTTCAATGAGAGTCTATATTTACGGGCTTCAGATAATATAGAAGATATAGAGTCTGTGGTGACATTTTGGAATTCATCTATATATAGATAAAAATCATTCATTGGTTTACCAAACATATCTACGCGAGAAAGTGCAGCCATCTGAATTTTTCCTACCAAAACCAAACCAATAAGGTTCGCATTTATATCACCGAGGCGACCCTTTGATAGATTTACTAAAAGTATCTTCTTTTCATCCATTATCTTTCTAAAATTGAAAACAGAATTTTGCTGAAGCACCACTGGACGCATGATATCGTTACTAATAAAGTTATCAAACTTTGAGGAAATATACGGCACAAAGTTTGCGAGACTCTGATCCCCTGTCGTCTGCTCTGCGTTTATCCAAAATTGTTTTATAATTGGATTTTTACAACGAGCTAACTTCATGTCACGAAATTCTTTGTCTCCTAAAACTCTAGTAATTTCTAGAAGGGTTGAACCAGATTCTGGGTCTTCCATCACAAGAAAAGCACTATTTCTAAAATATTGTTCGAACATCGCACCTCCTCCTATCTTCATATCAAAAAGTTTATTGAAAATACCCATTAGTTCATTTACTACAAAAGTTTTCTGTTCTGGGTATTTTGGATCATACTCGAGCATGTTTAATCCCATTGGACGAGATGTGTAAGCTGGGTCAAAATAAATCACATCATCTATTCGCTCTTTTGGTATACGAGAAAGTATGGTCTGTATGTCTGTGCCATGAGGGTCTATATAACAACAGCCATCTCCATTTTTTATATCTTGAGTTATCATGTTCAGCATGATATTTGTCTTACCTGTTCCAGTCTGACCGATGACATAAAAATGCCTCATTCTATCTTCACGTGCCATCTTTATTTCTGTGTCTTTGCCTCGGTAACTATTTATACCGAGAGTAATACCATCATGGCCTATCTCTATAGGTGCTGGGGCTATACCAGCCTTAGCTTCTTTTAATTGTGGCTGGCTACCTATGCCGACTGGAAAATGAAATACCGAAGCAAGCTCTTTTAAATTCATCGGTAATATTTTTTCAGGAGAAAAAGAGCGGAAAGAATAATCATGGAAAAGTTTCTTCAAATCATGACCATGCATTTCTTCAAATACAAAAGAATTACTAGCTGCTTCGGAAAACTGATTAAAAGAAGACTCTATTTCTTTTAAAATGGCCTGGGCTCGCTCACGTGTCTCCCCTGAAGCTATCACTCGGATATTTGCTTTCATGATACTGCTCTTTATTTTATTGCCTATTTTTTCTACAGCACCTTCGTCTACAGAGCGCCTGCCTCGCATGTATTTATCTTTGTTTTTTACTTCAGGGTCTCTAGTTTTTTCACCAAATATCAAATGCTTGGCTACTTTTTTAAAGCCTTTACTCCATTTATAAAAATTATCAGATGCATTTTTTACAGAATAACCGTCTTTGACATCATCAAGAATTTTATGAAACTCTGTTATAAATTTGTCTCCAGCTGGAGCGACCACGAGTTGTATCGCTGCACCTTCGCCTTCTGTCTGAAGTTTTGAGAATACATTTAGTATTGTATTCATTGGATCATGGTCTATGTGATCATAAGTCTTTATAGGTAAGACTCCACGCTCGGTAAAAGATGCATATGCTCCAGCCGAACCACCGTCTGGGTTGAAAATATTATAATCATCTGTCACTTCGTGAACTTTTGCATGGTGATAAAAAGCCAAGACTTGTTTTTCAAAAAGTGTTATATGTTTGTTTGGCACGCCGGCATACACCACGACTTGATCTGTTTGGTTGCTAAGTGCAATCTCTAAAGTAAAATAAATTTCATCTCTATTAAATCTGTCAGTGGCTATGGACTGCATACCAGCATAAAATTGCTCCATAGCACCTATAAATTCTTTAAAGCCTTTTGATTTGTCAGCTTCATCAGTAGGAGGTGGCAGAGTAATCTCAAACAAAGTCATATTTAGAGATTTATAAAGTGGTGTGCCCTCTTTAAAATCACTTACAAATTGTCCTGTTTTTAAATATTGAACAAGCAGTCTATGAAAATCATCATCTATGTGCGGACTATTCATTCCTTCCACTACTTCAAGTGCATTTTTTATACCTCTAGTTATCACGATTCCCAGGAGCTCTTCCATTATTACATCGTGTGATTCTGGTTTGAGTGCTAAGACAATATTTTCTTTTTCACTTTTTTCAATTCTATTACTAGGATGAACAGCATTTTCTATCGGAATATTTCTATAAGCTCCTACTACTTCTTTGGCTGCATCATCTCCTGCATGTTCAAAGTGGCCGGTCTCAATCAAGTCTGCTTCTCTTTTTGCCACATGCGCACGCAAATAATTTAGCTCCTCTTCTGGAGACTTAAATTTTGGCATTTCCTTGAAAAAGGATGGTTCCATTAATATAAGTATACAACAAAAATAAAATTTTCTTAAATTTTTGTCAGGATTTCTGGGTCACCGTCAGTGATGAGAATAGTGTGTTCAAAATGTGCGCTTCTTTTTCCATCATCTGTGTGAAAAGTGTAGCCATCATTTTGTAGTGATACATGTTTTGTACCATTATTTAGCATCGGCTCTATGGCCAAGACCATGCCTGGTACAAGCTTTGCACCCATGCCGACTTTACCGAAATTTGGCACAAATGGATCTTCGTGAATCTTTACACCTACTCCATGCCCAGCCAAGACTTCTACAATGCCATACTTACTGCCTTTCTTTCCCTTCACAAAACTTTCTATAGCGTGGCCTATGTCCCCTGTTCTATTTCCCGCTCGTGCAGAATCTATACCCACCATGAGCGCACGCTCTGTGGTATCTAAAAGTTTTTTATCTCCATTACTTATTTCTCCGACAGGCACAGTGATTGCCATGTCTGTAAAAAGCCCTTTATGTTTTATTACTAAATCTATAGAAACAATATCTCCTTCTTTTAAAATTCTTTTTATATTTGGTATACCATGGACAACTTCATTATTTACAGAGACACAAAGCGTAGCTGGAAAAGGAATACTCGCTCCTTCTGGTTGATAATTTAAAAGAGCTGGCTCATCACCCATATCACGGATTAGTTTTTCAGCATATTTATCCAAATCTTTTGTAGAAACTCCAGGTGCTACCATATCTCGTACTTTATAAAGCACGGTAGCCAAACGTTTACCACATTCTCGTAGTATTTCTATTTGTTCTGGTGTTTTTATTATTATCATATTAAGAGATTATCGTACCAGCAAACTTTTCACCATTTAAGCATTTTGCCAAATTATCTATCGGCTTGCCGTTCATAATCACAACTTCTATCCCTGCCTCCTCTGCATCTTTAGATGCAATAGGATCAAATGGGGAATTTAGTCTTGCTGTCCATTCACTTGGGATAATTTTTCTATACTCATCCCATGAAAGTGATTCTAGTTTTTTAGCATTTGGATTTGTTCTTGGGTCAGAATCGTATACGTAATCGGTATTTGATAAATTAATTATTTTTTTTGCACCAAGATTTTTTGCCGCTTCTACTGCGTCCCAGTCTGTACTTTTACCAGGTTCGTGAGCCGCGCCAATTACTATAGGTTTTTCAAAAACAAAAGGCATAGCTAAATTATCAATTACCTTGTCATGGCTATACCCTGTAAAAGAAACTCGCAATAGTTGAGCATTTAATCTAAGCGCAGCAATTCCAATCCAATCCAAATCATCATTTGATGGATTTTCTGTGAGCTCTTTCGCTGCCATATTATAACGAGTATTTACTTTTCCACCACCAGTTATGATTACAAACTTTTTACCATTTGCGACTTGTGACAAAATTAATTTTTTAAAATCTTTTAAAAAATCTATATCTAACTCATTTGGAATAATAAGTGAGCCTCCCAGTGAAATTATGATTGTTTCTTCGTTCATATTAATTAAAATTAAGCGCCTTTATAATATCTTTATGAACGTCTTCCACTGATTGTTCACCATTTATTGTATATATAGTATAACCAGCCTTATCTTTAAAATAATTCATCGCTGGTACTACGTTGTTTACATATTCATCGAATCTTTTCTTGAGTCCTTCTGGGGTGTCGTCTGTCCTACCTCGAAGCAAATTTCTCTTCATGGCTTCAGCTTCACTCAATTCAATGTAGATTATTTTTACATCTTCTCTTTTATAAAAAGATATTTTTTCTTCAAAAAACTTTGCTTGAAATACTGTCCTTGGATAACCGTCAAAAATTACATGCTTTTCACCTGTGATCTCTATCTCCATAGCATTTGAGACAAGCTTGTTTGTCTCTTCGTCCGGCATTAATTTTCCAGAATTTAAAATATCTTGGACTCTCTTTGTATCTTCATTTGTATCTGTAGAATTAGCAATCTTTCGAAAAATTTCCCCTGTACCTATATAGACGCAACTACCCCCTTCTTTTTTAAGAAAGTCTTGCAATAGAGCTACCTGTGTCCCCTTGCCTGAGCCTACTATTCCAAAAAATACGAAAGTTTGCATTTGCATATAGTAACAATAACGAATTTATGCTTAAAAATCAACCTTATGCTATAATCCAAACAACATGGAAAAGAAACAAATTATAACAATATGTGGGGGGCTCGGTAGTGGTAAATCTAGCACAGCAAAAATGGTGGCAGAGCAATTGGGCTTTGAACACTTTTCTTCTGGTGATTTCTTTAGACAAGTAGGGCTAGAACTCGGACTATCTATAAATGAACTAAATAAAAGAGCAGAGACAGACACAAAAATAGATGAGATGACAGATGAAAAACTCCGAGGCATGCGAAATAGTACAAAAGTAGTCATAGACTCTCGCACTGCTTTTCACTGGATACCAGAATCTTTTAAAGTATATTTAGACCTACCGGTAGAAATAGCTAAAGACAGAGTCTTAAACAGCTTGAAAGAAAACAAGCTCCGACAACAAAGCGAAAATTCTACGACCATAGAAGAAGTCTACGGGAAAATGATAGAAAGATTTGATAGTGAGCAAAAGAGATATTGGGATTTATATAAGATAAACAATAAAGATATGTCTCAGTATGACTTAATAGTAGACACAAATAAAAACAACCTGCGTGAGGTTGTTAATATCATAGTTTCAAACTATAAAAAGTGGATAGAAAATTAGTATTCTCTCATAGACACTTGCGCGTCTACTTTTTTCATTAGATCTAGAACTACAGAGACTACGATGAGGACAGAAGTACCTCCTATCGCTAGAGAAGAAATACCTGTGATGTGTTGCATGATTATAGGTAATACAGCTATAAAGCCCAAGAATACTGCTCCAAGTAGCGTGATGCGAGTAAGCACGTGTGAGATGTAATTTGAAGTAGAAACTCCTGGACGGACACCTGGAATAAATGCACCGTTTTTCTGAAGATTTGTAGAAAGAGCTTCAGGGTCAAATGTCACTGCAGTGTAGAAGTAAGTAAATAGGAATACCAATACAAAGTATAGTACTGCATAAAGCACAGTAGTGTTATTAAACTTCAACAAAAATGCAGAAACTTTTAAAACAATAGGGTGGCTCAATTTAGACAAGACAGTACCAATCATTTGTGGGAAAGATAATATAGCCAAACCGAAGATTATTGGAATAACTCCTGCTTGGTTTACACGTAGTGGAAGATATGTAGAGCCTCCACCATACATCTTCATACCACGGACACGTTTTGCATAAGTGACAGGTATAGGGCGTTCAGCTTCAGTGACGAGCACGATAGCTGCTATGATTATAAGACCAGCCACCAAGAAACCAATGTAAAGTGGAGCTTGTGATGCATCAAAAGTAAATAGAAGCTGACTGACTTTTGCAGGAAGAGCAGACACGATACCAGCAAAGATTATAAGTGATACACCATTACCGATACCAAATTCTGATACTAGCTCACCTAGCCACATAAGTAATACTGAACCAGCTATGACGATAAATAGGTTCACAATTCTATCAAAACTTGTAAGATCTACTAAGATACCTTGATTCTCTAATATAGATAAAAGTGCAAAGCCTTGAATACCTGCAAGTGGAATAGTAAGAAGTCTAGAGTATTGAGTAAATCTCTTTCGTCCTGCCTCCCCTTCCTCGTGGTAAATTCTCTTTAAAGCAGGGACCATGATAGTGAGAAGTTGCATGATGATTGAACCAGTAATGTATGGACCAACACCGAGCATGATTATAGATAAATTAGTTAGCCCTCCTCCAGAGAATATGTTTAATATCCCTAGAAATTGATTGTTTGAGAGAAAACGATTTAAAGCCAAAGTATCAATACCAGGAATAGGTATAGCAGCAAACAATCGAAATACTATCAAAGCACCCAATACAAACAACAATCTGTTTCTTAGAGATTTGTCTGTCCAAACTAATTTTAATTTATTTAGAAAATTTTGCATATTATATTGTGAGCTTACGCACTCTTACTTTTTCAGTATTATCTTCTTACCTTTTACACCCAATCTAGCTCTTATCTCACTAAACTTTTCACCCTTAGTAACTTTGTCAGAAGCTAAAACAAGTGGCTTCTTTTTAGATTTAAATTTATATCCTCGATTCTTTGGTAACTTCTTTATGATATCACGAAGTTCTGGACGACGCTTGTTACCAGCACGAGCTGTCTGACCCTTGCCTCCACGGCCTGAAGTCTTAGCGTGTTTACCGCCACGACCTACTAGTCTGTCTTTTTTATTCTTATGATCTCTTTTCAAGTTATGTATTTGCATATATTTATTATTACGCTGTGATATCTCCCTCCTTTTTTGTGTCTTTTACAACTTTAGAATATTTTGATGAAATACCAGACAAAGCTTTCAATACTGCTTTTGAGTTGTTTAATTTATTTTTACTGTTTGAGAATATCTTTCCTGTTATATCTTTTATTCCTGCTAGTTTTACTATATCACGTACCACTGTACCTGCTACAAGTCCACGGCCCTTGTTTGGTAAAAGTACTACATATGAACTTGAGAATTTAGCTGAAAGTTCATGAGGTATAGACATAGTCTTTGTAAGGTTTAATTTTATCATGTTCTTTTTTGCATTTCGTACAGCCTTATTGATAGCTAGTGCTGTATCTCCAGCCTTTCCAAGACCTAGACCAATAGCTCCTTTTCTATCTCCGGCTACGAGTGCCACACTAAAAGAAAATCTTCGTCCACCACTTGTGACTCTAGTCACTCTGCGGATGTTTAAAATCTTTTGATCAAATTCTGGCTTTGGTCGTCCAAAAGAAGAACCTCCTCTTCTTGTATTATTCTTTTTTTCGTTTGGTTTTTCCATACAAATTAACTATTGAAAATATTGTTAAAACTTAAGTCCGGATGCTCTAGCTTCATCAGCTAATAATTTAATTCGGCCAGTATATTTAAATCCACCTCTATCAAATACGACTTTGTTTATCTTCGCACCCAAGCAAAATTCTCCGATTGATTTTCCTACTTGTTTTGCTCTTTCATTCTTTGTTCCTTTTGTTACCTTTACATCGCTAGCAGAACCCAAAGTCTTGCCTGTAGTATCATCTATGATCTGTGCGTAGATAAATTTGTTAGAACGAAAAACAGAAAGACGTGGACATGCAGCTGTGCCGTTTATCTTTGCTCGAATTCTTTTCTTTAGTCTTATTCTTTTGTCTTGTTTTGTTTGCATAATAATTTACATTTTCACTAACTAAACTGTCTTTTTACCTTGTTTACGTCTGATAACTTCACCTTCATAACGCATACCCTTACCCTTGTAAGGCTCTGGCTTCTTTAGAGCACGGATAGAGGCAGTGTATGCTCCTACTAACTCTTTATCAATACCAGATACTGTTATGTTGTTCTTCTCTGCTGTGACTGTAAGGCCTTCTGGAATAGCTACGATTACTGGATGAGAAAAACCAAGTGCAAAATGAATCTCTTTTCCTTTTACTTCTGATTTAAAACCGATACCTTCTAGGATCAATTTCTTTTGATAAGGTGTCTCTACTCCGGCTATCATATTCTTCAAGTGTGAAGCATATGTTCCCCATAGAGATTTTGAAAACTTATCATTTCTCTTTATATTTAAAATTATTTTATCTTCTCCTATCGCTATATCTATATCATCACGAAAAATCTTTTTTAGAGTACCTTTTGAACCAGTAACAGAAATAACATCACCTTCTTTTGTGACTTTGATTCCTTTTGGTATTATTATTTCTTGTTTACCTATTCTACTCATATATTTTTTTTATTATTACCAAACTCTAAATAATGCCTCACCGCCTACTTGTTCCTTTCTAGCATCATTACCTGATAAAATTCCTTTTGGTGTTGAAAGTACTAGCAATCCTGAACCGTTTCTAACTTTGTGAATATCTGAAACTCCAAAATAAACTCTCTTTGATTGCTTTGAAACTCTTTCTACTTGTGTAATTTTTGGGTTCTTGTCTTTATATGACAATTCAATTTCTAAAACTGGAAAACCTTTTTTTACCTTTTTAGAAACCTTGCTCACATATCCTTCTTTCTTTAGGCACTCACCTATAGCGTTCTTTAATTTAGAATAAGGAACAACTACAGACTCTTTGCCTGCAAGTGAACCATTCTTCATTACTATTAACATGTTTGCTATTGAATCCATATATTTTTTACCAACTTGATTTACGAACACCCGGAAGCATTCCTTCGTTTGCTAATTCTCGGAAACAAATACGACAAAGACCGAAATCTCGCATGAAAGCTTTACCTCGGCCACAGCGAAAACATCGATTTTTTTGTCGAGTGCTGAACTTTGGTGTCTTTTTACTTCGTGCTATTACTGATGTTTTTGCCATAAATAAATTAATTGGGAGTATTTTGTTAATATCTTACTTTGTTTCTTTAAGCCTTAAGATGTAAGCCCTAAAGGAGAAAAGTAGATTAATCAAAATATATTCCCTTACTTCATATACTATCAAATTTGACCTAAATAGTCAATTACTCTTTTTTAAAAGGAATTCCTAGTAAAGTGAAGAAAGCTAAGCCTTCTTTTTTATCTTTTGCAGTAGATACTAGAGTGATAGACATACCAAAAACATCACGGATATCTTCATCTGCTGTTTCTGGGAATATTGTGTGTTCTTTTATGCCGATAGATACGTTACCGATATTGTCTATTCCACTTCTGTTTACACCTCTAAAGTCTTTTGTACGAGGAAGGGCTACGTTTATGAGCTTGTCTAAGAAAGCATACATTCTCTTGCCTCTTAGAGTCACCACTATACCCACAGGATCACCTTGTCGGATCTTGAAGGACGCGATGGATTTCTTTGCTCCTTTTGGTGTAGGCTTTTGTCCAGTAATTTTTGCTAATCTTTGTGTGATAGCATCATTCTTGTTTTTATCTTTCTTTATAGCTGTCCCTGTACCTACATTGATTACAATCTTTTGTAATTTTGGTGTAGCCATAGCATTTTTATAATGAAATTCACCTTTCATTTTTTGAAATGCCTCTGCTTCTTTTTCTTTTACTGTAATAATTTTGTTAGCCATATATTTATATTTCTTGGTTACTCTTTTTTGCAATTCGAACCATCTTGTCTCCTACTTTCTTTTTACCGACTCGTGTCTGCTTTCCACTCTTTGGATCAATCATCATTACATTTGATACACTCAAAGGCATTTCTATATCTTTCATAGAGCCTTTCTCTCCAGATTTTCTAGGACGCTGGTGACGCTTCATCATATTTATACCTTCTACTATGACTCTATTTTCAGCCACTAAAACACGGACAATCTTGCCTTTTTTGCCTTTGTCTTTACCTGTGATTACTATTACATTGTCCCCTTTTTTTAATTTCATATACTAAATTTAATTATTTATATAAACTATATTACTTCTGGTGCTAAAGAAATTATTTTCTGAAAACCTAATTCTGCCAACTCTCTTGGTATTGGTCCGAATACACGTCCTGCTTTTGGATCCTTCTTACCTTTTTCTAACAAAACTACAGCATTGTCATCGAAACGAATGTATGAGCCATCTTTTCGGCGAAAAGCTCCACGAGTTCGTACTACGACTGCTTGGTATACATCTTTCTTTTTTACTGCTTTTCTAGGTGTAGCTACTTTCACTGAAATAATGACAAGCTCCCCTATTTTAGCGTATCTCTTTTTTGATGCTCCTAAAATCTTGAACACTTTGCCCACTGTGCCTCCACCGTTGTCTGTTATTTTTACTAATGTTTCGTTTTGTATCATAAAATTATTTCAAACTCTTAAATATTTACTGGCTAACTACTTTAAATCTCTTGTCTTTAGACATTGGACGAACTTCTACTATCTCTACTGTATCTCCTTTCTTTGCCTTGTTTTCTTCGTCGTGAGCCTTGTAACGCTTACTGATTTTATAAAATTTTCCGTATAGTGGGTGTTTTACGAATCGAGAAATAGAAACAACTACTGTCTTGTCCATCTTATCAGAAACAACCTTACCCTTTAAGATATTGCCTGTTTTTTCTGTATTTTCTTTTGTTGTTTTATTTTTCATAAATATTTTCTTACTATTTTACTTGTTTAAGATTGTTTTGATTTGAGCTATTTGTTTCTTTATAGATGCTGCTTCTTTCACGTTTTTTGATTTTGCACCTTCAGCTTTGAATCTAATAACTCTCAAAGTTTCTTCTAGTGTAGCTAATTTTTTTTCTAACTCACCAGCTTTTAAATCTTTTAAATTTTCTTTTTTTGTTGCCATAAATTTTATTGTTTTTGTTCTCTAGAAACTATTCTAGTCTTTACTGGTAACTTTGTTCCGGCCTTACGAAGTGCTTCCTTTGCGATAGCTGCTGGTACTCCGTCTACTTCAAAGATTATTCTTCCTGGTAAAACATCAAAACAATATCCTTGTGGGTCTCCTTTTCCTTTTCCCATTCCTACTTCTGCTGCTTTAGATGTAAATGGACGGTCAGGGAAAATACGTATCCAGTACTTACCTGCTTTGGTCAAAGTTCTAGATATTACTTTTCGGGCTGCTTCAATTTGGTTTGACTTTACACGTGCTTGAGTTTCAGATTTTAAACCGAAAGAACCGAAGGCTAATTTTGTGCCTCTAGTATCTGCAGTCCTAGACTTTTTATTGCTTCGTGCAGTCTGCCACTTTCTAAATTTTACTTTTTTCGGTAATAACATAAATTTTTATTAATTGTTTTGATTTGCCTCAGTCGTGTTTTGCTTTTTAGCAAAAATCTTTCCACGGTAAATCCAAACTTTGATACCTATAACTCCATATGCAAGGGTCGCTCGCTCTCGCTTGAAATCAATGTCCGCGCGGAAAGTCTGAAGCGGGATACTTCCTCGCTTAAGATCTTCCGTACGAGCAATTTCAGCTCCACCTAGACGACCAGATAATACTACTCTTGCTCCTTCTACTCCACGCACTGCCATTACTTTTTCTAAGACTGTCTTTATGACTCGGCGATAAGGCATTCTCTTTTCTAGTCCTTCGGCTATCATATAAGCTACGATACTAGCATCTGCTTCTGGGTTTGTGACTTCTATTACTTCAAGCTTGAAATCTTCTGGACGGCCAAGCTTTAGATAATCCATCTTTTTTAAGATGTCTTCTTTTAACTTTGTCGCACCTTCACCATTTCGGCCTATTAAAATTCCTGGTCTTGAAGTCTTGATTATGAATCGTGTAGCTTTTCGGCTTCTCTCTATTTCTATACTTGATACATACATACCGCGTAGTTTCTTTTCTAACCATTGTCGAATAAGAACATCACCCTTTAGATAAGTTACATATTTTTTAGGATCAGCAAACCAACGAGATTTCCAATCTCTTAGTATTACTAGTCTATGTGCATATGGGTGAACTATTTTTGACATAATTTTATTTTACTTTTTTAGCTACTGTTTTCTTTACAGTCTTAGTTATTTTAACTGCTTTTGTTTTTAATTTCTTCTCAGCTTTCACTACCTTTTCACCTAGTGTCAAAAGTATGTGACTTGTTCTCTTGTTTATGCGGTGTCCTGTACCCATAGCTGCTGGCATCATTCTCTTTAGGGTAACACCTTTGTCTACTCGCAATTCTTTGATTATCAAATCCTCCACGTCTTTACCCATGCCTTTAGCATTTGCTACTGCTGACATAAGTAATTTTTTCATTGGAGCTCCAGCTCTTTTCGCTAAAAAATCTAGCTCAGCGATAGCCTCGCTAACTTTCTTGCCACGGATCAAGCCCGCAACTAGGCGAACTTTTCTTGGTGATTGTCTGTAATTTTTTAGGTAAGCTTTCATATTATTTTATTATTTTTTCTTTGCATCACCTGCTGCCGCTGAAGCTGCTTTTGCTGCTGCGATTTCAGATTCTTTCTTCTTTGCTTCTAATTCTTTTTGCATTTTACCTCCGTGTTTATTGAATTTCTTTGTAGGTGAAAATTCTCCAAGTCTGTGGCCCACCATGTCTTCGGTGACCAATACTTCTACGTGAGTCTTACCATTGTGAACACCAAAAATAAATCCAAGCATCTCTGGAGATATAACAGAAGCTCTCTTCCATGTCTTTATCATAGGTGTCTCAAGGGGGTTTTTACCTGCTATTTTTGATAGCAGTTTTTCGTCCACATATACTCCTTTTTTGATTGATCTTGTCATATTTTACGTATTAAAAAAGCTCTTGACGAGCTTGGTATCATAATAGCAAATTGACGCAAAATGTCAAATAATACAAGGAAAGCCTAAGCCTCCCCTGTCCGAGTGAGTCTTAGGCTTGTTTTGATTTTAAAGCCTTACGTTGCCTCGCATTCCTTCTGAGAGTTAACACTGCCAAGTAGTCCATGAGTTTGAACATTATTAGCAGTAAAACTATCGCCGAAAATTGAAGCAAAAACATTGTTGTAAGGCTTATTTCGCCTGATAAATTTTTCATTTGGTCAATTACCTCCCTTTGTTATTTTCCCGTGGAAAAGCCACGGCAAGTGCAAGAAGAACAGCAGCCGAAACAATTCCGACTAACAACCACAAACCATCGTTGTTGATTAGAAAAACATAAAATGTCATATAACATTCCTCCTATTTTGTAATACCACATGAAAACAAAAAAAGCCACATTGCTGTGGCTTTTTTAAAATCAAATGCTCAGTGCTGGCGACTATTAGTTTTCACGAATAAGGCAGAAAAATATTAAACTTAATTTTTTAAATCAAATGCTCAGTGCTGGCGACTGCTTACTTTCCCCTTTTGGAGTATCATCAGCTCAACAGGACTTAACTTCTCTGTTCGAAATGGGAAGAGGTGTGGCCCCTGCGACAAATCACCAACACTGAAAATTCGATTAAACTATTATATCAATAATATGTTTTTTATGTAAAAAAAATAACTTTTTACACCAAAAAACAAAATTTGATTTAATTTTTATAAGGACATTTATTTTTGGACCCAAACTTTCGTCTGGGTTGTGACTTCCAAATTTCTTAACAGGAATCGAAACATTAGTACTTCTCAGCTGAACGCATTACTGCGCTTACACTTAAAGCCTATCAACCTGATCATCTCTCAGGGTTCTTAACGATTCCTAATCTTGAAGCTGGCTTCCCTCTTAGATGCTTTCAGAGGTTATCCATTCCCGACATAGCTACTGAGCATTGCTCTTGGCAGAACAGCTCATACACCAGAGGTCAGTTCACCCCGGTCCTCTCGTACTAGGGGCAAATCTTCTCAAGAATCAACGAGTGCAGTAGATAGGAGACCAACCTGTCTCACGACGGT
>CAYREQ010000004.1:0-67911 GCA_964423445.1 uncultured Candidatus Saccharibacteria bacterium
TTTATGGTTGCTGTAGTTGGTGTGGGTGATGATGCAGTTAGGTTTGGTGCGGCACCAACAGTAAATGTAGCCGTACAACTCCTCGCGGAAGACATAGTGACTTGTCCACTAGAATTACAATCTCCAGACCATCCACTAAACACTGACCCTGCATCTGGAGTAGCTGTGAGAGTGACAGAAGTATTGTAATTGTATGGTGCATTACATGTAGCCCCACAGTTTATTCCAGCGAGGCTTGAAGTTACAGTGCCTGTGCCTAATCCAGATTTTATTACAGTTAGAGTATATGTATTTGCTTCACAAAGTGACACATTCCAAGTACTACCTGCTGCACAAGTAATATCAGTACCAGGAATAAGAGAATCTTGTGCTAATTCTTCACCATTATGATATAAGAAGAAATAATTTGTCGTATATGTCACCTCAGCAGTTACAGGACTATTAAAAGGATACTCACAATTATTACATGTGCCAGCAGGACTTCTAGTTATAGCTGTATTACTTGCATTTGGTGATACTAGATTTGCTGTAGTTTTAGAAAGAGTAGTAGTACAAGAATTGCCACCAATAGGGATTTCACATGGAGAAGCAAACAATGTGCCTGAAGGTCCAGAAGTAAATGTAACAACTACATTACAATTTGTTGTAATTACACCAGTTGTGTATGTGGCAGAATAACTTCCACTCACAGGTGACCCCGGTGGGCAAGTGCCCCCTACAGAAAATGTAGTTCCAGCATTTGGAGTTATTGTAAAGGTTGTAGTATTTCCATGAGTCACTGTTCGTGAAGATGGTGATATATTACCGTCGCCTACAGCTGAAGCTGAAACTGTATAAGTATTTGGTGCACATCTTGAACCATCCCAAGTATTGTTTGACTCACAAGTTACCTCTATTTCAGGAGTCACATGATCTTGTGCTAACTCTTCACCATTGTGATAAAGGAAGAAATAATTCGTAGTATAACTAACAGGCACAGAGGCAGAACCAGACAATGCTGTAGAAATTACAGTTGTATTGTCTACAGGATTAGCTGGATTTCTATTTACTTCAGTATCAGCACCAGCTATAGGATCATTTGTATTCCATGTTACCGTTGAATTACATTTAGATTGACCACTTAAAATAATACAACTAGAAGCAGAAAGACTTCCTGTAGGCGTAGGATTTAAAGCACAAATACTTCCATTCCAAGTAGTACCAGAGGTACAAGCTGTGTTTACAGTTATAGGATTAGAAACTCCTATAGCTGAAACTATTGCTGTGTTCTTACATTGAACATAATAAGTAAATGGTCCGGAAATACTATTAGGTGAATTATATGATATAGAACTACCTGCCCTATAAGCAGTAAGAGGAACTTGATTATTATCAAGTAGACGACAAGAAGTAGTCGCATAATTTGTAGTAGGAGTGAAAGTAAAATCTATATTTGTATCTGGTGTAGTGTTGTAAGGAGTATTAGCAACTACTGACACAGTGATAGGTGTACATACACCACCAATTATTACAGAACCGAGTGGACAATCACTACAAGCAGGAGGATTTGTCGCTCCATTTGAACAAGATGTTTCAATAAATACAGCACTCAGTGTATGGTTTGCGGTTACATTTGAAAAAACATATGATGATGCACCGTTAACTGACGCACCATCTACTATTAATTCTGATACAGAATACCCGGAACTTGGAGTAATACTAAAACTTTTATCAGAACCATAGGTCACGGTTGATGTTCCTGGAGAAATTGTTCCATTTGATGATTGAGTCACTGTAATAGTAAGAGGTGCTCTACATACACCAGAGACATAATCACTTCCTGGTACACAGCTTGCTACAGGAGTCACTGGAGTTCCTAATAATTGGTAATTATTATAAAGATAAAATGTCCTAGGAGTTCCTGGATTTATTGCATAAGTAGTATTGATTGATTGCATCCCTGTCCCTGTAACTGTGCCTACTGTAATATTTGTAGGGGTTGTAATTTCTGAAGCTCCATTTGGATTTAAAATACTTGCACTCAAGCTCGTATTACAACTAGAAGCATTGTTCGCTACTGTACAATTTGTAGCAGTGAGAGTACCTGTGGTATTTAAGGGTAGAGTATTAAAATATCCTTCACTGGAATATCCTGTGCCTGTAGAATTTGTAGCGTAGCCACGATAGAAATAAGTCGTGTCTGGATTTAAACCAGTTATAACAATTACAAATGTTCCTGGAACTGCTTGTGATAATGTCGCTGGAGCACAGACAGTATTTACTGATACCAAACTTGGATTACGTGAAGTACTACTATAACAAACACCTCGGGCAGAGATAGAAGCAGGAATTCCAAGTGATGTGACTGTGGCACCGAGTGTAGCACTGTAATAATCTACAGCCGTATCGGTCGGAGAAGTTACCGTAGGCGCAACATTAGAAGCACAAATACTTCCATTCCAAGTCGTACCTGAGGCACAAGTAGTCGTGACAGTTTTTGAATCCAACGTAACACCATTATTAGAAAGGAAAAATGTAACCCCTAGTCCATTATTATCTCCATTACCATCATCATTAAAAGGAATTGTAAAAGATGCAGGACCACTATTGTCAGTTGCTGGATTTGGTGTAGCACCACCACTATTTGTCACAGCAGATGTACCTACAGGATTTGTAGTAGACCAATTTATACTTACACCAGTACAACTACTCTGACCAGAAGCTACGGTACAAGATGAAGGGCCACTGGTAAAGCTTCCAGACATTTGTCCACTTACTGTGACAGATGTGTTTCCGTTTCCTGTGCCTGCTACGTTGTTACAATATATAGTATATAGAGTAGTAGATTGAAGTGTTCCTGTACTAAATGAGCCACTTGGAGCGGATACTGGTGAACCATTGTAAGCACATGAAGTAGCTGTGGGTGCTGACCAGCTAATAGTAGAACTTCCATTATATGCTACAGAAGATGGACTAGCAGATACGGTGACGACAGGCACAGATACACAAGTAGAACCATTCCAGGCACTACCTGAAACACAATCAGCATTCAATGTTACACTATCAAGTTCTACTCCATTGTGATAAAGATAGAATGTAGTATCACCATAATTTATAGGTACACTTAAATTTGTAGTTCTCCTAGTGGCATTAGACACAAAAGTCCCATCTGGGTTGTTGTGGGTCACTTCCGTAGTAGCCCCTTCTATAAGATCACTTGTGTTCCATTTTATTAAAGCATAAGAGGTAGATCCACCAGCTGGTATCTCAGTTGCAAGAGCAGATATAAACCAGCCTGTAGGTGGAGTGACCGGGGTACGAGTAATTGTAAAATTACTTGAGTTGACAACTGGTGCAACAGGATTACCATCTCTGTCTTGTGGGTTTCCATAATAGTTATCAAATTCATCCATATATGGCAATGGATTACTTGTAGTATTGTTTGCTGTTACAGTAATTGTATAGTTTCCAGCTGGCCAAGATGATGCATCCACGCTATTACTAATATTAATTAACGGGTCAGGACTACCAAAAGGTGCGCTCCAACTTCCAGAAAACATCTGCGTGCCTACACTATTGGTAATAACATAATCTACACTAGTGCCTCTCTCCTCTACGCCAAAACCACTATTTTTTTCCGGGTCAAAACCTGCACAAAAATAGCTTTTTGTACCTGATATAGAGATAGAAATACTCTCTGGGTCATTATATGTACCTGTCGGACTAACTGATGAAATTGTAGGGTTTTTTGCATAATCATAAGTTCCACAACTAGCAAAAACTGTGTCTACATTAGAGAAAAATCCCCCGACCACGACCAAAGACACTAAAACAAAAAAACTGAGAGTTTTAAATTTCATAATATGCATTTTTTATAAAAGTATTAATTACTTTTTATTATACAATATATATAAAATACAGTGGCAGAATATAAACTTGATTGTGTGGATAACTATAAAAAAATCATATATTTTCTCACATTGCTTTTAAATAAAATTTATGATATATTTATATAGTATAAGTCCTGTGAGAGCAGGGCTTTTATTTTTAAAAACTTAATAAAAAACACTATGTTAGACTTAAAAACATTCAAATCAGCTCTAGAACAACTAGAACAAGACAGAAAAATCCCAAAAGAAAAGATATTAGACGCTATAGAACAAGCTATGGCTGCTGCTTATAAAAAGGATTACGGTAAAAAAGGCCAAATAATAAGGGCTAAATTTGATCTTGATACAGGAAAAACCAATTTTTACCAAGTAAAAATCGTAGTAGATGATAGTATTGCCATACTAGATGAAGAAGTAGAAAAAGATGAAAATGATGAAAGAGTATACTTTAATGCTGAGCATCATATTCTCTTAGAAGACGCAAAAAAGATAAAAAAGGGCGTAGAATTAAACGACGAAGTCGTCTTTCCTCTTGAAGCAAAGGATGATTACGGCCGAATCGCAGCCCAAACAGCAAAACAAGTCATAATCCAAAAGATTCGTGAGGCAGAAAGAGTGTCTATAATAGACGAATATGGTACAAAAGAGGGTGAAATCATCTCTGGAATAGTCCAAAAAGTGGAAAGAGGCAATATTTATATAGATTTTAACCGTGCTACAGGTATTTTGCCAGTAGAAGAGCAAATTCCAGGTGAATTCTGGGAAAGAGGTCGCAGATTGCGAGCATATCTATATTCTGTAGAAGATACACAAAGAGGTATCAATCTTCGCTTGTCTCGTACACATCCTAAATTCTTAGAAAAGCTATTTATGATGGAGGCTCCAGAAATCCAAAATGGTATTGTAGAAATAAAGTCTATTGCTCGTGAAGCAGGGGCTCGCAGTAAAATAGCTGTACACTCAAACGATGAACACATAGATGCTGTAGGCTCATGTGTGGGTCAAAAAGGTACACGAGTAAACACTATTACTCAAGAATTGGGAGGTGAAAAAATAGATATTATTCCTTGGTCTACTGATCCAAAAGTATTTGTGACCAATTCCCTGTCTCCAGCAAAGGTAATATCTATAGATATAGACGAAGAAAACCATAAAGCTACTGTAGAAGTAGCCGATGATCAGCTTTCACTAGCTATTGGTAAAGGTGGGCAAAATGTACGCCTAGCTGCCAAGCTTACTGGATGGAAAATAGACATCAAGGGTGATGGAGCAATCGTTTCTGACGAAGATACAAATGAAGATATAGCTGAAAATGACGAAGATTTAGTTGAAAAGACTGAAGAATAATAATACAATAATCTTATGGCAAATATAAATCATAAACCCTCAAAATACATGCTAAATCTGTTGCATGTCCTTCCTGCCTTTGTGGAAGGAAAAACAGACGTATTAAATGTAATTGTAGAAAACAACTCAAGGTCATTGAATAAATATGAAATAATTACTGAATCTGGCCAACTAAAGCTCGATCGTGTCGGCTATTCCCCTATCGTCTATCCATTTGCTTATGGAGCAATACCTATGACTTGGGATTATGACAATGACCCACTAGACATAGTGATAGCAAATGCTACAGAAGATTTTGTACCAGGCTCTCTAGTAGAGATAAGAATAATCGGGGTAATGAAATTTGAAGACGACGGAGAAATAGACGACAAAATCATAGGTGTAGTAAATGATGACAAGAGAAATAACCACATAAATACTATAGATGACCTAGGTGAGTACTTTAAGACTGAGACAAAATACTTCTGGGAAAAATATAAAGAACTAAAAAAAGCTAATACTGGTATAACTAAAGGCTTTTTTGACAAAGAAGAAGCTATAAAGGTGGTACGTGAATGCGAACAAAGATACACAGATATCTATCTCAAAAAATTTGAATAGTGTATAATAAAGATGGTTCTTATTATAAGTTTTAATTGATTAAAAAATATGAAAAAATATTTAGGTTTGTTATTTGTATTAGCATTAATTTTTAGTGTAGGTAACATTGCAAAAGCAGAAGAATCTACTACAGGTTCTAATTCTGGTTCTAGCGGTACAGGAATAATTCCACCTAGAGATGCAAAACCAAAACCTCCACTAAAAATAAAACCAAAAATTGATGAAAGGAAACCAAAAGAAGGAGAAATAAAAGCAATAAAAGAAGACTTTAAATTAAAGAGAGAAGAAGCAAAGACAAAGATGAAAGGTTTGCGAGACCAATTAAAGGGTGAAAAGGACGCAGCAAAATTAAAAATAAAAGAAGCTAGAATTGCTGGAAGAGAAAAAGCTTTGGAAAAATTTGATGGAGCAATAAAGAGAATGACTGCTCTAAAAGATAAAATAAATGAGCACATAGCAAAATTGGAAGTAAAAGGAGTAAACGTAGATGATGCAAAGAAATTTGTAGCTACAGCTCAAGAAAAAATAGATGCAGCAGATGCAAAAATTGCAGAAATGAATGCCTTACTTGCTACTTCAATAGATCAACTAAATGCAGACAATAAAACAAAGTTTAGAACTCTAGCAAAAGAAACACAGGCTCTAATAAAAGAAGCTCATACTGCTCTTAAAGATGCTGTAAAGTCACTAAAGGGTCAAGTAAAAGTAAAAGTGGAAGAAGAAAAAACTATTGAAACTAACACAGTTCAATAAAATTATTAACTTAAAATAAAAATTATGGAACCAGAAAAAAAATCAAATGGTGCAATGGTAGGATTAATAATCGTTGTAATCATACTTGTTATTGGAGGTATATATATGTGGCAAAAAAATAAAGGTGAAGTAGAAGCTCCTGCTGAAAATTTGGTAGAAGTATCCACTGAAGCTTTGAACAGCCAAGATGCTGCAGCTATAGATGCTCTAGATCAAGAGACAGAAGCTGTTGACGCAGAAGCTGGGGTAGATGTAGAAGCTGTAAACTAAATTAAAAAAATATTTTGAAAAAGCACCGTAAACTTTAAAGTTTACGGTGCTTTTGACAAAAGAACTTAATATATATAAGATAAATGCATGTTAAAAACAAAAATCAACAAGTTACCAAAAAGTGAAATAGAGATAGAAGGAGAAATCCCTGAGGATATATTTGAAGGCTATTTTAATAAAGCTTTAAAAATACTTGGTGAAAATATAAAAATAGATGGTTTTAGAAAAGGTAAAATACCAGAAGCAGTACTCTTACAAAATATTCCTGAGATAAGTATCTTGGAAAAGATGGCAGAGCTTGCCCTAAATGAACACTATCCAAAAATAATCACTGATGAAAAAATAGACGTCATAGCTAGGCCAGAAATAACTATCACCAAACTGGCTCGTAAAAACCCACTTGGTTTTAAAATAAAAACTGCCGTATTACCAGAAATAAAACTTCCTGACTATAAAAAAATTGCAAAGAAGATTTTAGGAGAAGTCACTGATGCTGAAAAAAATATAGTAGTAAGTGATGAAGATTTAGAAAACACTATAAAAGATATCTTGAAATCTCGTGCACCAAAAAAACATGTAGCCGACGTGCCCGCCGAAGCTTTAGCGAAGGAGGGAGGTGAAGTAGTAGAAGACATAAAAGAAGAACTTCCGGAATTCAATGATGAATTTGTAAAAAATCTCGGACCATTCAAAGATGTAGCAGATTTTAAAGATAAACTAAAAATAAATATAAAATTAGAAAAAGAAAACGCACAAAAAGAAAAAACTAGAGTAAAAATTATTGAAAAAATAATAGAAGATAGTGAGCTCGAATTGCCTGAGATATTGGTTGAAATAGAAGTAAATAAAATTCTACAAAGAATGGAAGCTGATATTACCCAGATGGGATTGAAGTTTGAAGATTATCTAAAACACTTAAACAAAACAATAGAAGATTTGAGAAAAGATTTTAGAGGCGATGGAGAGAAAAAAGCAAAATTAGGCCTACTTTTAAATGAAATTTCCAAAGTAGAGAAAATAACTGCTGACCCTGAACTCGTAGCAAAAGAAGTAGCTGCTATATTAGAACACTACAAAGACGCAGACCCGGAAAGGGCTCAAATGCACGCAGAAAATGTGCTAACCAATGAAAAGATTTTCCAATTTTTGGAAAGCCAATAAACTACTCTACTTCCCGAGATGAACCCTCGGGAATTTTTGTTTCTGTTTCTCTATAAGCTTCGATGTCAATTAGATTGATATAATCTTTTCCACTTTCATTACTTGTCATAAATTGTCTGGCTTGTAAATCATTTGGAGTTAACCCATTTAATAAAAACAATTGCTTTAATTCTTTTGCAAATTTTTCTATAACTAAATTATCCTCATCTACAGAATGTCCTAAAATAGGTCTATACACTAAATATTTCCTGTGGGACTTTTTATCATTGATAGCAATAATGGGTTCTGAAAAATTAATTCCTTCAAAATTATACTTTTTTGCCAATTCTTGAGCTGCATTTGAGTTAATTAATTCTCTTACTTTTTTTGATAACACAATTTCATTTAAAATACCGAGCATTGTGTAACGAGATCTTTTGTCATCATTTATAAAATCGCTTGAATCTATAAAATCTGATCCTTTACCCTCGCGCAAAAAATCTAAAGCTTCTTTTGTATATTTTGCCATCCCTGAACCATATTTATATTTTAAATAAAATCTTTTAGTTTTATCTTTCAAGATAATAAATTGAGATTTTGAATTAGACATGAAACGAAATGGGTATGATTTTATATCATTAAGAATGCTATCAATATCTTTTGAATTTGAATAATCTAAATTTACTACAATATCAAGATTACCTATGTGCTCAATTTTGTAAGTTTTTGGACTACTTTCTTTTATAGAAATACCAGACTCTGGAGTTTTCATAAACAAATCATAGCAAAACACCCAATCATAGTCTAATGATTGGGTATTTTTTGTAAACATTATGTGAAAATCTTAGACTGGCTGGCCTTTTAATTTTTTATAAGCCATTATCATCCTAGTCATACCTATACCTCCACCGACTCTCGGAAAGAATTTTAATGATAAAAATTCATCAAGCTCTTTTTGCACTCTTTCTTTACCAAATAAATCATACAGAAGCTTAGCATATCCTCCACCTGAAATAGTATTGAATTCTTCCCTCATTTCTTCTATGTTTGTACTTCTTTCTGCAGAGCCGATGGTCTCATGTCCATACATTATCACATCTATTTTTTCTGCATAATCTTTACTCTTTCTTCGCATATTCCAAAATGGAGAAGTGAAAGATGGAAATTCTTTACAGAAAACTATTGGTCCAAAATCTTGCTCCATTTTATTTTCATTTTCAGTCTTTAGCTCTTCTACTCCATAAAAATTCTTTAATTCATCATAAGTTTTCATATGATATTTATCTCGTGGACCAAAGCCTAGATATTCCAAAAGCTCAATCTCAAATTTTTCCAAATCAGAGAGTGTGCCAGGTAGTTCAAATTCAAACATTGGAAAAATTATTTTATGTCGTCCAGGGATTGGATTCTTTTCATTTCTATAGCTAGTACTGACACAAAATACTCCAGGGAGTTCAGGGCGAGTCAATAATTCATATTCTAGCCACATCTGTCCTGTCTGTGGCAATGGCCAGACTTGTCCTGCGTAATTATATGTAGCTACAGTAGTAGGATCTTCACAGGCTGCTAATATAGAGAGTCTGTCTTGTGTATTTACTTCCACAAAACCTTTACTCAAACAAAAACTTCTCATTTTATTTACGACCTCACTAAAAGCTACTACATCTCTCTCGCCCACATAATTGTCTATCATATTATTTTTATGTTAACTAATAAAAAAACAACCCCATCACTGGGGCTGTTTGGAAACAAAATATAAAAAGAGAAATAAATTTAGGGTTTTTCGAACACCCATATTTTTTTCTCTTGTTTGATACATTGTTTACAATGATATCACTTTAAAAAGTGTCTGCAATGTGGATAACTTATAAAAATTATCTAAAGTTGAGAAAAATTTAAAAAAGGTATATTGTATATGTATGTTAATACCAACAGTTATAGAAAAATCACAATTTGGAGAGCGTGCTTATGATATTTATTCACGTTTACTGCGTGAACGTATCATATTCTTGAGTGGCCCGATAGATGACCATACAGCAAATATCATCATAGCTCAGCTTTTATTCCTTGAATCCGAAGATTCAAAAAAGGACATTTACTTATATATAAATTCACCAGGTGGCTCTGTCACTTCTACTCTCGCTATTGTAGACACCATGAATCATGTCCGCCCAGATATATCTACTTTTTGTGTAGGTTTGGCTGCGTCTGGTGCTGCTATAGTATTGTCTGCAGGTAAAAAAGGAAAAAGATACATACTTCCAAATGCTGAAGTTATGATTCACCAACCTTTAGGTGGTGTAGAAGGACAAGCTACAGATATAGCCATCACTGCAAAGCACATACTAAAGACTAGAGATAACCTAAACAAACTTCTAGCAAAAAATACTGGCAAGACTTTGGCTCAAATAGAAAAAGATGTAGAGCGAGATTTCTTTATGGACTCAGACGAAGCCAAAAAATATGGAATAGTAGATGAAATAGTCACAAAATCTAAACTTCCTGAGAAAAAATAAAGTATTTAAACAATTTTAATAGTTCCCTCATTGTTGCCGGCCATTATGTAGTCGGCAACTTTGTTTTCTACTATTTCTTCTATTGCTCTTTTTATAGGACGAGCTCCAAATTCTCTATCAAAACCAGCAGATGATACTTTTTCTATAAGCGCATCTGTGACCTCTAATCTTATTTTTTTATCTTCATATAGCCTCTCTGCAAATTCTGTAAGTAATAATTTTGATATAGTCTTTGCTTGGCTAGCATCTAATGGTTTGAAAAGTATCACACTGTTAAATCTATTTAAAAATTCTGGAGCAAAAATTCCACCTTGTATTAGTGTATTCATCAAAGTTTTCTTATCTATATTTGAATTTGCTACTATGTCAGCACTCCCCGCGTTTGAAGTAGCTATAATTATGGCATCTCTAAAGCTCGCTTCCCTGCCAGATTTACGAGTGAGCCTTCCTTCGTCTAGTACTTGGAGGAGAAGATTGCGAATTAATACATTTGATTTCTCAAGCTCGTCTAAAAATACTAGTGATAGTGGAGCTTCTTCTATAGCACTAGCTAGTCTGTCAGTAAAAGCTTCTACAGATGTGGTGAGTGAAAATTCACTCATATCAAAACGTATCATCGCATTTTTGCGTCCGAAATAACTCTCCGCCAAAATTTTTGCAGTATAAGTCTTTCCTACTCCAGTCGGACCCAAGAATAAAAAGCTTCCGGCTGGCTTGTTGTGATCGGCTATACCTGTACGTAGACGAATCAAAGCTTGAGTCACATCATTTACTGCTTCGTCTTGGCCTATGATTTTTCCTCGCATTGATACTTCAAGGTTTTTTAACACTTCTCTTTCATCTTTACCTATAGCGCCTATTGGTATATTGGTCTTATCAGATATAATTTGTTGTACATCTTCTATGGTTATAGTCTTGCCGAGGGTTTTTAATTCTTCCAATACCAATACAGATTTTGCTGGTTGTGCTTGATTGCCTACTAGTCTATCTGTAAGTCGGACAATTTCTAAAATTGCGTCTTCGTTTATAGAAATATGTAGATGTCTAGCGTTTTCTTTTAATATAGCTATAGTGTCTTCGGTATTTGTTCCCAAGATATCTACTTTTTCAAATTTTGAAAGAAATTCTGGATGACCTTTTAATACGCTGTCATAATTTCCAAAATCAGTCGTAGCTATTATACCCAAATGTGGCATCTGTAAATACGGCATGAGTCTCTCATAGATAGCTTCATACGCATGAATATTTTCAATAATTAAAATAATATTCCCAGCTCGAGCAGCTTCATTTAAACATTTATCAAAATCAGGTAAAGATAAGTTTTCAATAAAAAGTTCTACGACTCGGTGCTGACGAATACTAGAAAAAGATAGCCCAGATTGTCCTAAATTTCCTAAATATGAAATCAGGGTAGACTTCCCTGTGCCTGTGTCTCCGACAAAAAGCATATTGTGATTTGAATCTTTTGAAAGTCCACGCTCTATCATGCGTAGAGCTTTGTCTTTTCCGTAAATTTTTTGATTTGAAAAACCTAAAACATCGCGACTGTGTTTATCTAGAGTATAAGTGTCACCATATGAGAGCGATGCTCCAAAACTTGGTAGATTTAAAAAATATTCAGTAGAAATTGTGACCGGTATAAAGAAAAATATTGGAAAAGTGAGAATAGCCAAGAAAGTAAAAATAAGCCCCACCACTATGAGGACTATTCTCGCCACAAAACCGATAATTCTAGATAAAAAATAAAAGACTACTTTTTCAAAAATAGTAAAATGGCTACCTTTGGCATCATCCATCTTCCATGGTGAAAAAAGGGTTTTAGTCAGAAGTGGTATAGAAAAAGCATTGTAGGCATATATTACAAGATTTTTCCATGATTTTAGCCCTGGGTGCATATCCATATTCTATCATATATATCTCATGCTGAAAGCTTTTTTTGAGGTTTTACCAAAGTAGACAATATTTAAATATTCTGTTATACTAAAAACGTCTTAATTTAAAAATTTATTTTCTTAATTTATAGTCGAGTTCACAAGAATATCCATATAATTATGAAGCACACAGGCAAAAATCTAGAAACTTTTTATCAAGCTCCCGCACTTGGCCGAAACAACTTTGTCAAAAAATCCATAAATATATAGTGGTACCTTCTTGTAAGCTTGAACCAAGCTTATGAGTTTCACATTAACAACAATTTTAATAAGCGCACTCGCGCTTCTTTTAGGTGTAGGGATAGGATACTACTTACGTTTTATAATCGCTCTCGGAAAGAGACGCTCTATCGAGATAGACATCAAGCAAATGATGGTCGGTGCAAAAGAAGAAGCACAAAAAATCACAGACGAAGCAAAGAAGTACTCTGAGAAGAAACTAGCTGAGTTGAAAGAAGAGGAAAAGAAAAAAGAACAAGAGTTTAAAGAAACAGAAAAAAGACTTATCAAAAAAGATGAGTTTTTAGACTCTAGACAGACAGAAATAGATAAAGAAATAGAGCACATAAAAACGAAAGTTGAAGAAATAAAACAAATCAAAGAAAAAGTCTCAAACATAGAAGCAGAAAAGAGAGCTGAGCTTGAAAAAGTAGCAAAGTTATCTCAAGAAGAAGCTAAAGAAGAACTCTTGAAAGAAGTAGAGGTAAAGTACGAAGAAGATTTGATGGTTCGTATTCAAAAACTTGAAAATGGTAACGAGGAAAAATTGGAACGCCGAGCAAAAGATATCTTGGCTACAAGCATCCAAAGACTAGCAAAGAGTACTGCAGCCGAGCTCATGACTACTGTGGTCTCAATACCAAACAATGAGATAAAGGGTAAAATCATCGGAAAAGAAGGCCGAAATATCAGAGCTTTTGAAAGAGCTTCTGGTGTAGAATTGATAGTAGATGATACCCCGGGTTCAATTATTATATCTTCATTTGACCCTATCAGACGCCAAGTGGCTCGCCTTGCACTTGAAAATCTAATCCTAGACGGAAGAATCCAACCAGCAAAGATCGAAGAATTGGTAGAAAAGGCAAAAGAAGAAATAAATAAAATAATCAAAGAAAAGGGTGAACAAGCAGTATACGAATGTGGAATATTCAACCTAGATCCACGCATCGTGGCTATCGTCGGTAGACTATACTTCCGTACGAGCTTTGGTCAAAACGTTTTGCAACACTCTACTGAGATGGCACACATTGCAGGTATGATGGCAGAAGAGCTCGGTGCTGATGTAGCCATAGCTAAAGCTGGAGCACTCGTACACGATATCGGAAAAGCTCTAGACCACGAAGTCCAAGGTACACACGTAGATATCGGTATGCGTATATTGCAGAAATTTGGAGCAGATGAACGCATAGTCACAGCTATGAAGAGTCACCACGAGGCTTATCCTTATGAGACAGTAGAGTCTATCATCGTGCAGACAGCAGATGCTATCTCTGGTGGACGCCCAGGAGCTCGTAGAGACTCAGTAGAGAACTATCTAAAGAGATTACAAGAGCTAGAAACTCTAGTAAATGCTTTCCCAGGAATAGAAAAATCATATGCCCTCCAAGCTGGACGTGAAATCCGTATATTCGTGACTCCAGAAAAAGTAAGTGATGCAGAAGCAAAGCTTATGGCTCGTGAAATTGCTATAAAAATAGAACAAGAACTCAAATATCCAGGCGAAATTAAGGTGACCATGATACGAGAGACAAAAGTCATCGAGTACGCTCGCTAAAAATACTTCATTTATAAAAGACTTGCGTCAAAAAACCCTTACTATATAATAAGTAGGTATAGATTATATAAGTAAATTGGTCGAAATATTACAAGTTTTGTCTTAAAATTCATATGAATAAACAAGCATTAGCTGACTTAGTACACGGAAAATTAGGTGGTACAAAAGTACAAGCTGAAGAAGTCGTAGACGGTTTGTTTGATGCTATCATCGGTACTTTGAAAAAAGGTGGTGAAGTATCAATCGCTGGCTTCGGAATCTTTTCTGTGAAGTCTCGTGCAGCTCGTATGGCTCGTAATCCAAAGACTGGAGAACAAGTCAAAGTAGCAGCAAAGAAAGTTCCAAAATTCCGACCTGCAAAAGGTTTGAAGGACGCAGTTGCATAAATTTTTTATCTCGCGAGAAAAAAAATAGCAAAACAAAAAATCCCCTACTCGGGGATTTTTTGTTTTAATACTTTCTTATTACTGCTTTTAGGACGGCGACTATGTTGAGTGAATGTTCTGGGTATATCGGGCTGTAGTTTTTATTTGCTGGCTCGAGCCATCTCTTGCCTCCTTTGTCTCGGAAATATTTCATAGTGAATTCTCCATCTACTTCGGCTATCACAATTTGCTTATCTTTGGCACTGTTTGCTCGCTCTACGAGCACCATATCTCCACGCTCTATATGTGCATCTATCATAGAGTCTCCATCTACTTCGAGCATATAGGTGAGAGATTTATTTTTTACTAACATGTCATCCAAGTTCACAGTGTCGGCTAACTCTTCTTCTACAGTAGCTGGCAATCCGGCTGTCACGAAACCAGCCATCTGAATTTCTCCGAATGATTCTGAGGGTATCAATCTACCCAAGTGATCTTTAGATACAAATCCTTCTTCTATCAATTTACCTACTACTTTAAATACTGCGTTCTTGGACTTGAAACCAAAGAGCTTCATCATCTCCGAATACGTAGGCATCCTCTTATTCTGTGAAAAGAAAGATTCGATTTTTGTTTGATAGATAGTGCGCATTCTGTTTTAAAATTGAAGGCTAGAAAAAGTCGGGAAAAAACGATTGAAAAAAGTCTTTCTAGAATGATAGCGTACCTTTTGCAATAGTAGCTTGTGGTCTCTCGCCTCTTTGATATAAGACTCGCCTTGTAAGATTTTTAAATCAATCTTTTTGTTAATGTTTTGTATTTCTCTCTCTAGCATTTTTAAATATTGTGATTGTGACATATATTTTATTGTTATTTTTTTTACTAAAAGCCCGACGTGGCTATGTAATTATTATAAGTGAACGAGCGTTCACTATCAACAATATATATGTGGAAAACTCTAAAAGCTATTTTAGCCTTGTAGGATCAGAGCGCATTCGGAGGTTTTCATTCAAGCCATCTAATACTTTCATGTCTTCTGGTGATAGTTCGAAATCAAAGATATTTATATTTTCTTCTATGCGTTCTTTTCTAGTAGATTTTGGTATCGTAATCCATCCATGCTGTAAATCCCAACGCAATAAAACCTGCGCGGAGCTTTTACCATATTTCTGTGCAATTTCTACTATTGCTGGTGTATCGAGCCTCGCTCCGTGCACGAGAGGTGAGTGAGCTTCTACTGCTATTTTGTTTTGTTCACAATAATTTATAAGTTCTGGATTATATAAAAATGGGTGTAGCTCTATTTGGTTTACTGCCGGCATCATCTTGACATAATCTTTCATCTCTTCCAAATGATTTATCATATAATTTGATACACCGATAGCTTTGGCTTTTCCAGATTTATAAATCTCTTCCATCGCCCTCCATGTATCTTCTCTTTTATTTATACTTTCAAAAAGTACTCTATCCCCGCTCGCAGTCGGCCAATGGACTAAATATAAATCTATATAATCCATGCCGAGTTTTGCCAGAGATTCATCAAAGGCTTTTAATGTAGTCTCGTAGCCTTGGTCTGTATTCCAGAGTTTTGTCGTCACAAATATTTCTTCCCTAGGTACTCCACTCTCTCGTATAGCCTTCCCCACTCCTTCTTCGTTCTCATAAACTTTTGCTGTGTCTATAGAGCGATACCCAGCACCGAGAGCCCACTTTACAGCATTGATGACTTCCGCCCCTTCTTTTTCTTTGAATACGCCAAAGCCAATCACCGGCATTTCTACACCATTGTTTAAAACTATCTTTGAATTTTTGTTTAAATTTTGCATGTTAATTTTCTAGAGGTTTAAATAAATCTTCTAATTCTTTTTTCTTTTTGGGGTCCAGCTTAGCTTCAAGAAATTTTATGATAACTTCTTTTTCAGCAAAATACACTTTTTCGTCTGTTGCGGTATCTATAAGCTCATCTAAGGTCATTGGTAACAGTTTTATTTTCTCTCCGCCGTCCAAATCCATTTCGGCAACTTTCTTTAAACCTTTAGCAACAAATGTATATACTACCCAATCGACTTTACCGACAGGGTGTTGGGAATCCCACAATACATATTCTTCTGCCTCATAACCACTTTCTTCTAATAATTCTCTTTTCGCTGCGGTAAGTATATCCTCCCCTTCATCTACCCTGCCACCAGTAGCTCCTATAAATGGCTCGCTTTTGCCAGGTTGTTCTTGCTCTGTTAAAATAATTTTCCCGTCAGGTAATACAGGAAAAACTACAACTGTATCTGGGCGTTTTACTTTTTCAAAAGTTCTTTTTGTGCCATCATACATGTCTTCTTCCCATTGATAAGTATCAAACAAAATACCCTTGAATACTCTCTTGGCATGATCTGGTATTTCTTGATTTGCTTTTGGTCTTTTTATTTCCATCGCTGTATTATAACCTAGTTTTTGTTTGTAGATAAATAATCTAATAATTTCTTATATTCATCTATGTGTGGAGTCACTGTATTATCATCTCCTTTTGCCATTTTTTCGAGATCTGCTATTTTTATCCATTTTGTCTCTGACACTTCTTCTTTTGCCAACTTCAGGTCTTCAATAGAGACATCCAAATGTACTAAATAAATATCATTTAGTGCATTCTCTTTATGGATATATTCCCCATTATCAAAAACAGCATTCTCTCTTACGGTAAATAAATATTCAAAATTATCTAAAGGTAGATAAAGACCGAGCTCTTCCATCATCTCCATCTGTGCTGCTTCGAGGCTAGACTGCTCACTGTTTACATGACCCGTAGCAGACACGTCCCACTTCTCAGGAAAAACAGCTACTTCTTTTGATCTTTTCTGTAAAAGAAATTCACCATTTTTATTCATGAGCCACACATGCACTGTCAGGTGCAGCAAGCCATTTTTATGTATTTCAGTATACCCTTTTATCTCACCTGTTTTTTCTTTATTTTCATCTATGATATCTAAATCATCGTCTGTCTCTTTGTATTTTTCCATTTAGCAAGTATATCAAAAATTTTATATATTTTCTTTTGGTCTATATTGTATAGCTTCTAGTATGTGTTTGCTCTCTATGTTTTCTGAGTTCTCCAAATCAGCTATCGTCCGAGCCAATTTTATGACTCTGTGATAGGCACGTGCTGAAAGACCGAGTCTTTCAGCACTATCGTCTAGCATATCTCGCACTTCTTTTTTTAGTTTTACAATGTTACTCAAATCTTTTACATTCATTTCACTATTAGTCCTGATTTTTTTACCCATTTTTTCAAATCTATCTCTCTGAATTTCTCTTGCTCTTTTCACCCTATTCTTTATGACTTCACTTTTTTCTCCGCTACTTTCACCACCCAATTTTTTATAATCAATATTACCCACAGACACCCAGATATCAATACGATCCATTATCGGACCTGACAATTTTCTCTTGTATCTATCGAGATCTGAAGGTTTACAAATACAAGCTTTTTGTTTATTCCCAGTATTCCCACAAGGGCAAGGGTTCATGGCTGCGACTAGTATAAAGTTTGAAGGAAAAATAGCCGAACCTTTAGCTCGAGATATAGATACGATATTATCTTCGAGTGGCTGACGCAGAGACTCTATGACCCTCTTTTCAAATTCTGGAAATTCATCTAGAAACAATACTCCGCGATGCGCCAGAGTAACCTCACCTGGCTTTGGATAAGTACCTCCACCTATCAGTGAAACATATGATGCAGTGTGATGTGGAGCACGAAATGGTGGGTAACAGACTAACTCACCGAGTACATTTCCAGCGACAGAGTGAATACCTGTGATTTCTAGTACTTCTTCGGTGGACAAGTCTGGGAGTAAGCCTGAAAACACACGAGCTAGCATGGTCTTTCCTGTGCCCGGTGGACCATACATAGCAATATTGTGCCCACCCGCAGCTGCTATTTCCAAACCACGTTTTGCAGTCTCTTGCCCACGAATATCCGAAAAGTCTCCACCTTTATTTTCACCACTTCTGTTGTAAACAATCTCAGTTTGTGGCTGTAATGGAATCTTTTTATTTATTTTTTCTTTGTCTTGTAAATTCTTTGGTGTCGTATCTAGATGCTCTATCACTTCTTTTAGATTATTTGCTCCAAAAACTTTTATTCCACTTATGAGTGCCGCTTCTACAGCATTTTCTTTTGGCAGATATATTTCCTCAAATCCTTGTCTTTGAGCCTCTTCAGCTAGTGGCAAAGCTCCGCGAATACCACGCAATGTGCCGTCGAGTCCGAGCTCTCCTAAAAATATTTTTTTATCAGAGTTAAATTTTATTTCTCCCGCAGAGAGTAGGTAAGCCACAGCGATAGCTAAATCAAAAAATGGTCCCTCTTTTTTGAGCCCTGCTGGCGAAAGAGAAACCACTATTTTTTGATTTTTAGCTTTTGGAGATTTAAAACCAGAGTTTTTTATAGCACCACTGACTCGGTCCTTGGATTCATCTACGGCTTTATCAGGCAGACCTACTACACTAAAAGTGTGTAAGCCTTTAGATAAATCTACTTCTATGGTAACGATAGAACCCTTTAATAAATTTACTTGTGCAGAATAGACTTTTGCAAAGCTCATATATAAAGTTAAAAATTTATAAAGCTACAATGTTAAAAGTATACTTTAAAAATTCAACTTTATACTTTTAACTCTCAAGATGTTTTTTACAAGTCCGCGCAGCTGGATTTGCTTCCATGCGAGCCACCTCTATATCTTTTTTACATACTTCACACTTACCAAAAGAATCTCTGTTTAGTCCTTTGAGTGCTTTCAAAATTAAATTTAGTCTAGGCTCCAAAGTTTTAATCATAGAGCTTCGTGCTTCAAAATCTTCAAACCTGTCTGCTTTATCATTTTCATCAGCTTGTGGAGCACTTATTTCTTCTGGAGTTGCTTGCCACTCACCTGTCTCTGGATCAAGCTTGCCCATATCACCAAGCTCACTCAAGAGCATGTCTCGTTCTTTTTCTAATTTTTCTTTTATTTTTTTCTTGTCTAACATGCACCAATCATAGCATTTTAATTTTGCATAGCAAGTGCTATACTCATGAATACTTATGTTTTACAAACACAATGACAATTACACAGTAGAATCAGTGACTTCTGGCCACCCAGACAAAGTCTGTGACCAGATTTCAGATGCTATATTAGACGCTTATCTAGCTCTAGATCCAAAGAGTCGCGTAGCTGTAGAAGTGTTTGGTGGACATGGCAAACTCGTAATCGGTGGTGAAGTAACTTCATCAGGCAAAGTAGATTATGTAAAAATTGCACGTGACGTTTACAAAGAAATCGGTTATACAGATGAATTGGAAATCTCTGCGCACATAGTAGAGCAATCACCTGATATTGCGATGGGTGTAGACACTGGCGGAGCTGGAGACCAAGGCATCATGTATGGTTTTGCTACAAATGAAACACCGGAATATTTACCCAAGGGTGTCGTGCTCGCTCACAAACTCGCAAAGAATTTAGAAGAGAAAAGAAGAAGTGGAGAAATGAGTTGGCTCGGCCCAGATGGCAAGACTCAAGTCACTTATTCAAATGGAAAATTAAATACTGTGCTAATCAGTACTCAGCACTCGGCTAAAATTTCTCTCGAAGAAGTCACCAAAGAAATTACTGAAAAAATAATTCATCCCCTATTGTCTGATGAAGAAAAAAATTCTATAAAAATATTAGTAAACCCTACAGGTAAATTTATTGCTGGAGGTTTTGAAGCAGATACAGGCCTCACCGGTAGAAAAATAATGGTGGATACTTATGGTGGACTCATTCCCCATGGTGGTGGATGTTTCTCTGGAAAAGATTCTACAAAAGTAGATCGCTCTGGGGCATATATGGCACGCTTTGTAGCCAAAAATCTTGTAGCGAGTGGCTATGGCAAAGAAGTCCTCGTATCTGTAGCTTATGCTATCGGTATGGCTGAACCACTTATGATAGAAGCTATAAATGAAAAAGGCGAAGATTTGGCACCGATAGTACGAAAGAATTTTGACTTCAAACCACTGTCTATCATAGAACGCCTAGGTTTAAGAAATCCCATATTTAAACAAACAGCAAAATACGGCCACTTTGGAAAAGATGGACTCCCTTGGGAAAAAATTGAAACTATTAAATAAAAAATGAAAGAAGGGATTACAAGAGAAGAAAAATCATTTGGAATAATTCCATTTATTCGTACCCAAGAAGCATACTTATTTTTAATAGTAAGAAGTGCAAAAAATAATCATTGGGGATTCCCAAAAGGACGCGAAGAAACAAATGAAACCCCACTGGATGTAGCAAAAAGAGAATTAAAAGAAGAAGTGGGAATAGAAGAATATAAAATCATAGATTCCCCTGTTTTTTCTGAAGAATATTTTTTTGATGATAGAGAAACACCTTGTCATAAAGTTGTAAAATATTTTTTAGGAGAAATCCAAGAACAAAAAATCACACTGGATCCAAAAGAAATTTCTGAATACAAATTGGAAATATACGAAAAAACACTATCGACTTTGAGTCATCCTGAATCTAAAAAAATCTTGCAAGAGGCATATAATTTTCTAAAAAGTAATTAATCTCTTTTGGGAAAGAAAAGCACTATATGCTTTTCTGCTTCATCCTTATTTATTGGTCTGTGTATAATATTTTTATTATATTTTTCTTCTATGGGAACTATATTTTTAAAAGAAAATCTAATCGTATCTTTCTCACATAAAAAGCTTTTTGTATTTTCTCCACATAACTTATAAAGCTTATCTACGGCATCTTCTGTTTCAACCACCACAGCCAAGACCTCTTTACCTAATAAATAATCTTTTGTTTTTTCTAAGTTCTCTCCACTAATTCCTGGATACAATCCTTCTATGTGTTTTTTGGTAATTTTTGTTGTCCTCCATTCAATTATTGGAATTCCAGCATCTTCAACCATGCTCATAATTCTTTCCTTGAAAGGTACTGCTTCTGGTTTTATTATAAACATTGATTTTTCTATAGGGCTCATGAGTGAATTATACTACTTTTTTATAGGTATTTGTAAAATAAGAAAAATTTAGAAGCTAAATAAATAAAATAAAGAATTGTCAAACAAAAAATACCTTAGCCACAGTAAAATATAAACTATGGAATGAATTAATGGTACAATAAATCTATATGAACTGGTTTTTTATTGCTTTAGGTGCGCCATTTTTATGGGCTTTGGTAAACATAGCCGATAAATATCTTGTAGGGAGATTCTCAAATAAAGAGAAGGAACATAGTTCTGGGGGACTTGTACTTTTTTCTAGCTTAATTGGTCTAATTATAGCTTTTTCTATTTGGATTTTTATTCCAAATGTTTTTCAAATACCAACAATAGATAAGATGCTTCTTTTTGTCTGTGGAGTGCTTACTATCGTTTGGATTATTTTATATTTATTTTCGTTAGAAATAGAAGAAGCTTCGGCTATTGTTCCTTGGTTTCTTTCAGTACCAGTTTTTGGTTATATTTTGGGTTATTTTTTTCTAGGAGAGAAGCTGACCAACAACCAGCTCATAGGGGCGGGGATAATTTTTATTGGACTTATATTAATTTCCTTCAACTTTGAATCTGGCAAAAAAAGACTGAAGGGTAAGCATGTTTTTTATATGTTTTTTGCATGTATCGCTATCGCAGTTTCTGGAGTTGTTTTCAAGTATGTAACTATTGGAAATGACTTTTGGATTTCATCTTTTTGGGAATATTTAGGACTTGGTTTTTCTGGGCTACTTATATTTTTATTTATTCCACATTATCGTGAAGCTTTTATTCATATGAATAAAATGGGTGGAAAAACTATTTTTATAGTAAATATAATCAGCGAGTTTATGTCAGTTGCTGGAAATCTCTTAACAAATTTTGCTCTTCTACTTGCACCAGTCGCTATGGTATTTCTAGTAGGAAGCTTCCAGCCAGCTATGGTTCTCATCTTGGCAATATTTGCTACAAAGTTTTTCCCAAACATAGCCAAAGAAAACTTAAACAAATCCAGTTTACTACCTAAAATCCTAGCTATAATCATCATGACCATAGGTAGTGGAATACTATTTCTCTAATACATATGTTAAAATACAATACATGGTTGAAGACATTAAAAAGGAAAACAATATATTTCTATATCTATTGCTTGGTGGATGTCTCATAGCTATCGCTGTATCTTTCTATTTTTTCTATTTTAAAAAAGACTACGAATTTATCGTAGAGACTTCTTGCGACCCATCAAAAGAGACCTGTATTCAACGTGATTGTTCAAATCCTGATGATTGTCCTCCAAATGGATTTACTGATTTCAAGAGATACAGCCTAAATGCTGGAGATTTTGATATGTGTGAAAATGAAGATTGCACTAAAGCTTGCGAGACTAAAGCTATCCAATGTACACAAATAGAGTGCGTAGAAGACGAGATAGCTGGAGAATCTTGTAGTGTCGTAGAAGAAAAGGTAGACGGAGCAAAAACAGAAGAAAATATAATTCAAGAATAATAATGACAAAAATCGGAGACTATGATGCAATAATGAATGACCATAAACTTTTCAACCAAGTTGTTTATACTCCCCTATCTGAGGCGGTAAAAATTCTTGAAGAAAGACAAAAGGACAAAGAGCTTTTAAATAAAGTTAAAAAATTATTAGATGGAGAAATACCAGAACCACTAAAAAAAATGGACAGATATGGAATTAGTGGCAAACAAATAGCTACACCAAACTTTGACACGAGATGGTTTATAGAACTAACAAAGGTTTTTGGGTTAAAAACCTTTTTTTATGAATATCATTCAGATAAATTTACCTCAAATAACTATTTCAAACACTCCTTAGGTCAGATATTAATACATAGTGGAATAAATAAAAAAGAAGACTATATAGAAGAAAAGATAACTATCGTTGATTTTAATAAATATAATGGCAAGCCCCTAAAAGATGTTTTGACATTGTGGGGAGAGCCATTGATAGATTTTCATAAAAATATTTTTAACGCTTACAATTTTGATACAGAAAAATTTATATTTTATGATGGCTCTAATTGGTTAAAAAACAATGGAGGTGACGCAAAAGATTATTATGAAAAAGATCAATTATTATATATATGTCATGGTATTCTGTTTGAAAATTTTTTACTGACAGGTGATGACCGTAAATTCACAAGAGACATTTTTCTGCCAGCGTTTGAAAAAGCTTATAATCTAACGGGTGTGAAACCCTTAATAGTCCCAATTCCACCAATGGACGTCGAAGAAGAGTCCCATTGGTTCTCATATGATAAAAAAATCAAACCTTATATAAAACTAAAATAATTATGATCGACTCAAACACAATATTAAACGTATGCTACATTGCTCCAGATTTCACCAGCCTGGTATTTTATTCTCATATTGTCCCAATAATTTTATCTCTCGTACTAGGAATATTTGTATTTATAAAATCAAAATTTAATTTTTTCTCAAAAGTTTTCCTATCTTTCATTTTCGTTTTTGCTATTTGGCTAACTGGGGATTTAATTACATGGACTTCAACTAACTACAATCTAATCTATACCATATGGTCATTTTTGCTATATCTAGAAATTGTTTTTTACGCTCTTGGTCTTTATTTCGCAATAGTTTTTGTTAAAAAATCAGATATATCTTTTATATTTAAAGTACTTATATTTCTTTTGACTATTCCTGCTTTCTTACTCACTATAAATCAGCAATCAGTCGTAGGTTTTAATTACCCAGTCTGTGAAGCACTGAACGATAATTTTTTAGATACATATAAACTAATCTTTGAAGCAATAATATTGTCTGTAATTCTTATTTATGCTCTAAATCCTTTCTTTAAAAAGCTATCTTGGAAAGAAGCCTTCCCAAAATTAGTGGTATTAGGTTCGATGTTTTTATTCTTAGCTATTTTTGGAATCACAGAATATCTAGCTTCAGTAACTGGAAATTATGAAATGAATCTATACAGCTTGTTTCTAATGCCTGTATTCCTGGTGGCTATCATCTACTCTGTATTTGAGCTAGATATATTCAATGTAAAAGTACTTGGCTCTCACTATCTAGTCATCGGCCTTATCATATTGATGGGGGGGCAATTATTCTTTATCACAAACACTACAAACAGATTGCTCACCATCATAGCCATGATAATTGCTGGTATTTTGAGTTTTGTATTATTTAGAAATATTAAAAAAGAATCTGACCAAAGAACACAAATCTTGAAGCTAAACACGGACTTGCAAAACCTAGTGAATCAAAGAGAGTCTCTAGTTCACTTGGTTACTCACAAAGTGAAAGGTTCTTTTACTCACTCAAAATACATCTTTGCTGGCTTACTCGATGGAAGTTTTGGAGATATTTCTCCTGAATTAAAAAAGATAGCCAAAGATGGATTGGACTCAGACAACACAGGTATAAATACAGTGGACTTGGTATTAAACGCTGCAAACTTGGCGAGAGGTACAGTGAGATATGGTATGAAAAAAGTAGATTTTAAAGATATAGTATTAGATTCTATAAATGATAAAAAAATGGGCATAGAAGCCAAGGGCTTGCAACTAATTACTGAAATAAAAGATGAGAAGACTCCAAACTTTTACAATATTATGGGTGATGCTTTCTGGCTCAAAGAAGCTGTAAACAATTTACTCGAAAACTCTCTAAAATATACAAAAGTAGGTACTATAAATATAACTCTTGAAAAGATTGGAGAGAAAATAAAACTCACAGTGAAAGATACAGGAATAGGTATCACTAAAGAAGATAGAAAAAATCTATTCACCGAAGGAGGCCGTGGTAAAGAATCTGTAAAAGTAAACGTAGACAGTACTGGCTATGGTTTGTACACTGTAAAGCTAATCATAGATGCCCATGGGGGTAAGGTTTGGGTAGAATCCGAAGGCGCAGGCAAAGGCTCTACTTTCTTTGTAGAATTACCTGCTCTACCTGAAAAAGAAAAAATATTAGAAGCTCCTACTGCTTAATTTTTTTCTACTATAAAATTAAACACGTGCCAATGTTTTGGTTTACCTGAAGCAGTATTCCCTTCTTTCTCTTCTTCAATAAATTCTAAAATCTTAAAATCAGACAGTAAACTCATTGCTTGTTTTCTAGTATGAAAAACAATCTCTTTTCTATCTATTTTCCAACTATCTTTATTACCAAAAAATTGACCGACGAAAATACCTTTTGATTTTAAGGATTTTGTAATATTTTTTATAAAAGAATTAAACTCTTTTTTGCCATAAAAAGGAAGTGCGTACTGAGCATTTACTAAATCAAAAGTATTTTTGGGAAAATCATATTCCAGAAATGGAATATTTTTATAACTAAATTTTTTGTTTTTAAAATTCCTTGCAAATAATTTTGTCTCTGGAGCACTATCAATAGCTAAAACATTTTTAAATCCTTTCTTTATTAAATATTTTGATTCAATTAGTGTACCTGCTCCCAAGTCTAAAGCATTTTCTTTATTTTTAGAAAAAGAAACAGCTTGAACTAAAAGCTCTCTGGTTTTTCTTTTTTTATGTTTTTTAAAGTATGATTTCCACATAATATCTAATTATACAGAAATGGGGTAAATAAAAATAAAATACTTTTACTTCTTATTGTTTAACTTCACTAGCACCTAGTCTCAAGATTATTTCTCGGACAGCGTTTTCACTATTTGTGATAACGATAGAATTGTCATCGGCAAATACATATGCCATTACTATATTTTTATCTGTATCGTACAAAATACGAGCATTTTTATTTTCTATAATACCGTTTTCAAAGTTTTTAGTTAAAAGATATTTTGTCTCTGGCAACAAATCTACTCCGAAAAATCCATGTAAGTCCAAAAACATTTTAGATTCCCAGGAACGCATAATCTCAAATACGTCTATAATAGAACGCATCTTCATCAACATGAAAAAGCTATTTGTAGAATTATCATTTTTTATGATACCCATCAAAAAATTGTCATCCACAAAGTTTGCTTCACTAGGGTTAAAGCTCCCATCTATTGCCGACATAAATTTTCTCAAGCCGACAGGGCTCTTGTTTAAAGTAGGATAAATACCCTCAATCTGTCTAATTTTTATAGTACTAGTGTTCACACCATCAAAGACTTTTTTCTCTATTACAGTTTTTTTCAAATCAGCTATCTCGAGTAAGGCATTTTTATCTGTAAAAATAATCGGCACAAATTGTTTTGCCACAGGCACCGTCGGCACTGCCCTCTTTTGGAAAAAGAAAAACAGAGTTCCGATGGAAGCTAAAATCAAAATCAGACCGAAAAACATAAAGAATTTATTCTTTCTAGACTGTGGAGATTCATTTCTTTTTTCTATTTCATGCTGTTCTTCGCTATGGATTATTTTTTTTATTATTCCACCCCTACCATCTTCTAGTACATGAGTCATGTCTTCAGTAAAAGTTTTGATAACCTTACTCTTTCCTATAGGCAAGTCTCCTGTTTTATTAGTGGTTTTATTTTCTGGTTCCATAATATATTTATTCTAACATTTTTATAAATTTATTTGTATTAATAAAAATGAAAACCGCCTTGTGGGACGACGGTCCTCATCAAAGCGGTGATGCAATATTAGTTTATAGCAACCTCTCTTTTTTTAATCAAAGTTGCAACCCCGAATCCGGCGTATGTCATAGGTATTAGATAAATCGTTGCAGGTTGTGGAAAATCTGAATAGAAAAGCACAGCCAGAGTTATTATCATACCTAAAAGGTAGCCAGAGATTGACCCAGCGGCGCCCAATTTCCCGTAGGTGCGATAAGCAAGCATGATTATCAGCCCCGGAAATACTAAATCTCCTACTCCCGTAGCTAAGACACCCTGTGCTTCGGGGGAAATTCCTTCAGGTATTACAATCATAGCCCCTGAATTATTTCCGGATATTTGAGCAAGCTTTTGCATCTGCATCGAATAGAAAACGGCAAAAAAATCAAATGCCATGATTCCCACAGACAGAGCTGCACATTGCCGATAGTTAATGTTTCTAATACTGACAAGAAAGATTAAAGCGGCGGCAAATGCACAAAAGTTGTTGGTAATCCAATTGGGATAGCTCAACCAAACATAAGTAGCTACGCTCGCAAAAAGGATTCCTCCCAATAAAAATAATTTCCGGTCTTTTTCTCTCTTTGCAAACAGAGATGGAAAAACCATAAAAATCAAGAACGTTACTATTTTATTAAGATTAGTGAAAAGACCAGAAGAAAGGTCAAATAGATTAATCATTAAAAAAATTAGGAGCGTCATGCCGACAGCCACGAGAACTATTGTCCCCAAGACTTGCTTCTTGTTTTTAGGTTTCACCTGAAGAATGGGATGGTCGATGTACTCATATTCATGGGCACGCCTGTATTCAAAGCTCAAATAGCAAGCGAACGCATAGAACAAAACAGTAGCAACAAACCACAACGATGTTATGGTGACTAGTTTATACACGGTTTTTTCTCCTTAAAGTACTGAATTTTCTGTAGTTACATTACAAGAAAATACCACTTCCGTCAATAAAACCGTTTATATTATAGATAAATTATATTTAAATTTTCTTGAAGAAATCTTTGTCCGCTTCGCGAATAGATAGACTTATCTTACCTGCTACAGCATCCACTTTTATTATTTTGACAGGCACTATCATTCCTTCTTTTATTATGTCAGCCACACGCTCTACACGAAATGGTGCGATTTCAGAAATATGTACCATACCATCAGTGAAAGCATTTAATCTTACAAAAGCTCCAAAGTCTGCGACTTTGACCACTTCCCCTTTTAGAATTTCTCCCACTTGATATTCGTGAGTCATCATCTCCACGATTTCTTTTGCTTTATTTGCAGAATCACCTATTCCTGTAAAGTAAACTGTTCCATCATCTTCTATAGTAATCTCGGCTCCAGATTTTTCTTTTATTTCTTTTATAGTTTTTCCTCCACCACCGATTACCATACCTATCTTGTCTGGATTAATTTTTATGATAAGTATTTTTGGTGCTCGGGCTGAAATCTCGGCTCGAGGTGCAGGTATTTCTTTTTCAATTCTGTCTATGATAGCGACACGGGCAGACTTTGACTGACGCATAGCTTCACCAAGTATTTTTATTGGTACACCTTCTACTTTTACATCTAATTGAATTGCAGTCACTCCATCTCGTGTTCCAGCAATTTTGAAATCCATATCTCCATGGTGGTCTTCTGGTCCTTGAATATCAGTCAAAATTTTATATTTATCATCAGACTCATACATGAGACCCATAGCAATACCTCCGACAGGAGCTTTGATAGGTACTCCGCCATCCATAAGTGCGAGAATAGATGCACAAATAGAAGCTTGTGATGTAGAACCATTTGAAGCCATAGATTCAGAAACTATTCTGATAGTATAAGGAAAATCTGCGACAGATGGTAATACCATTGCTAACGCTTTTTCAGCTAAAGCTCCGTGTCCTACCTCGCGACGATTTGTAAATCCTGCGCGTCCTACTTCTCCAGCAGAATATGGAGGGAAATTGTAGTGATGCATAAATCTTTTCTCAAATTTTAACTGCATGCCATCGAGAAGCTGTCTATCTTCTGGTCCACCTAGAGTAAGTACAGACAATACATGTGTTCCTCCGCGATAAAAAATTCCAGAACCATGTACTATGGATGATACTCCACCAGCTTGAGCATACAAATCACGAAGTTCATCCATCGCTCTACCATCAGCTCTTTTATTTTCATTTATTGCTTCTTTGTGCAATATGTCATTTTCAGTATTATCAAACAGTGCGTCTTCCAGAGCAAAATCATCTCTATCAGGGTAATGTTCTTTTACCATTTTATTCCAAACACCATGCAATTCATCTATTTTTTCTTTTCCAGGTCCAGCAAAAATTGCTTCCATCATCTTTGGCAATATATTTTCGTTAAATAATTTTACTGATTCAGGATTTATCTCTTCTTTTGGTATTACTCTTTTTGTCTTTCCTATTTCAGCTACAATTTTCTTTTGGAAATCTTCTATCTTAGTGATTTCTAGGCTTGCGACTTTCAAAGCTTCTTCCAGCTCTGCTTCTGGTGTCTGATGGGCAGATGCTTCAATCATATTTATATTTCCAGCCTTACCACACACAGTCAGATCAAATTTATACTGAGAATCATCTTCACGTAATTTTTGTGAAGGATTTATCTTTAATGTATCGTCATCATACTTTCCTATACGCACACATCCTACTGGTCCGGCCCAAGGAATATTTGATACAGCGAGAGCAAGTGATGCTGCATTTACTGCTAGTATTGTAGGATCTTCGTCATCTGCAGATATTACTGTCACGATTACTTGCACGGCATGACGAATAGATTGATCAAATAGAGGGCGTAAAGTACGGTCTATTACTCGACTACCCAAGATGGCGTCTTCGGAAGGCTTGCCTTCTCTTTTCATAAAACGGCCACCCAAAATCTTTCCAGAAGCATAAAACTTCTCTACATAGTCCACTGTCAAATTAAACCAACCTAAGCCTTTTTGGCTATCTTTAGACATACAAGCAGTAGCCAAAACCACAGTCTCCCCGTAGCGGAGCATGACTGAACCATGAGCTTGTTCTGCTAAGTCTGTAAATACGGCAGTCATTGTCTTACCGCCAATTTCTACTGAATATTCTTTTTTTTGCATATTTTACCCACTTTAGTGGGGTGAAGTTCGTGCCCAGACTGCAGTATTGTCCCTTTTTTCACCCAAGAACACTACTATATGTCTGAACGCGAACCAAATTAATTAATAAACTAATCATTATAATACCACTTTTTGTCAAAAATGCCAACTTTTTAACCCTCTTGAGTTATCCCCAATTGGGTTGACTTGAAGCCAATATTGGGCTACCCTTTATATATACCCCTGAAGAGAAGCCTGACCGAAGACGACTGAAAGCTAGAAACGACAGTAACCATCGTGAGAACCTTTTCCACTTAAATAACCTTATTTTAGTGGTCATAACACAACTTAATTGGTCGTTCTGTGATTTAACCCCTATTTGCTATGTCTTTTGGGGCTTAAAAAGGCAAAATCTCTCGATAAAAAGCTTGTTTTATAAAACACTTACCTAAAATGTCTAAATATTCCCTTACTTACCCCTTATTAATCGGGGCAGTTTTTGTGTCTTTAGCGTCTCCAAGCAATGTTGAGGCTAGTTTTTTCTCTTCAATCTTAAACAACAACCAAGCCTTGGCAGACTCTGCTTTCCCTTCTAGTAATAATTCGCAGACCATGCCTCTCTTGCAAGCAAATGTATCTTCTTTCCAAGTTTTACAAAAAAAGGATGACAAGGTTCCACCAATAGACTCAAATGCAAATATAAACATTGTTTCAAAAAATTCTTTAATGCCTACAGCTAGTCCTCAGAGTGCCCTAGGAGAAGGAGTGGGCGGTGTAGAATTTTCTGAAGAAAATGACATAGAAATCTATGTAGTAAAAGCTGGAGATACCCCGCAGATAGTGGCTGAGATGTTTGATATCTCTGTAGACACTATATATTCAGCTAATGACATGAAAAAAGGTGACAAATTAAGCGTAGGAGACGTACTCCTTATCTTACCTTTCTCTGGAGTTGAACACACAGTAGTCAAAGGAGACACTGTACAAAGCATCGCAAATAAATACAAAGTGGATTTGAAAGATATCCTCAGTGCAAACGACTTAGATGCAGATTACAAGCTTTCAGTAGGAGAAAGATTGATGATTCCAGGAGCAGAACTATCAAGTGGCTCTACTACAACTACAAAACCAAAGACTACTACACCTACAAAAGGAGGAAAGACTATCAAACAATCTCTACCAAGTGTTTCAGGTTACTTCAAAAACCCAGTACCGGGAGCACGAAGAACAAGAGGCATAAAACCAGGACACAGAGGTGTAGACCTTGCAGCTCCAATTGGTACACCTATATATGCGGCGGCTGGTGGTAATGTCATAATCGCTAGAATGGGTTACAATGGTGGCTTTGGAAATTATGTAGTAATCCAACACGACAATGGTACAAAGACTCTATATGCTCATCAATCTAGACTAGCTACAAAAGCTGGAGACAGAGTCTCTCAAGGTGAAGTCATAGGCTATGTAGGTTCTACTGGCCGTTCTACTGGACCTCACCTACACATAGAAGTTCTCGGAGGTAAAAATCCTTTCTAAAAATAAACAAAAAAGCCCCGACACATGTCGGGGCTTTTTTTATACAAAATTTTATTCTAAATAAGTGAGGGCCACCATAGCTAACACTCCTACTATCACTGCAATTATTTGCATAATAGAATGCTTTGTTTCTTTTGTTTTGTGAAGTTCAGGAATAAGATCTGCGACAGCTATATATATAAACCCTCCAGCAGCAATTGGTACAAACCAAAATTCAGTATACTCAGATATACCACCTATTATAAAGACTAAAGCTGTCCCGAGTAGAGCCGTAAGAGCTGAAAGAAAATTCAACCACAGAGCTCTTTTCTTTGTATATCCTGAGTGTAATAAAACTCCAAAGTCTCCTATCTCTTGAGGTATTTCATGTAAAATCACTGCAATAGTAGTAGCAATTCCGACAGGAATACTTACCAAAAAACTAGCTCCAATAATAATACCATCCATAAAATTATGTACTCCGTCAGAGAAAAGTACCAGCTTCCCTACTGGATGTATATAATCATCATCCACGTCTTCTCCGTGATGATGCCAATGTAAGAACTTTTCTAATATGAAAAAGAAAAGTATCCCGGCTATGACGAGAACGCTGGTATTTGTAATATTAGGTGAATTTTCAAAAGCTTCTGGTATTAAGTGTATGAGTGCGTCACCGAGCAATGCTCCGACAGCGATACTAATAAATAAAAAGATATACTTACGAAGTAATTCTTCTTTGAGGGAAAGAGTCGCTACCCCGATAAACGATATCAGGCTCACACCTATCACACTAGCAAATGCATAAAGATATATTGTTGTCATATAATTAATTTTATTAAGAGAGTAATAATAAATTTGTGCGGGGTAAGGGAATCGAACCCTTGACATCAGTTTGGAAAACTGAAGTTATACCATTTAACTAACCCCGCATGGGGACATATTTGATATTAGCAGAAAATACAATTTTATTCAATATTTTTATTTTAAACTTTTGGTTTAATTAATTTTGAATATGTTTCATTTTCTAAAATCATATCCTCCAAGGCTTTAGCTATGCCCATTATTTTTGTCGGATAATTTACAGATTCTTTTACTTTACAGTTTTTTACATATTCATTTATGTCTCCATTATATTTAAAAAAGTCTCCATTTTTTCCGCTAGGTCTTTCGAGCACATAGCCTTCTCCCCTATTGTAAGCCAGAAAAGCCCAGAGCCATGCATCACTATCATTTACCGAAACTCCGATTTCATTTCCACATTTTTTAGCTAAATTTTTTAATAATTTTAAATATTTACAAGCTGCTTCTGTGGTCTCTCTTATGTCTTTGGTATTTTTTATGCCAAATCTTTTTGCGGTGTCTGGTATAAACTGCCAAATTCCAGCAGCGCTTGATCCATGATTAAGTGCATTTTTATTCCAATAAGATTCAGTCATAGCTAAAAATATCAGTTCATTTGGTACACCCTCTCTTTTAAAAATATCAGATACTATCTCAAGATCACTTTGATTTTTTTTACTTGAATCTAGTAACCTAGTCCACCCATCTTTTAGAGATTGGTAATTGTCCCCTCCTTTTATGTGCCTTTTATACCAGTAATCTACTTTTTCTAAAAATTCTTTTCCTTGGTTTGGAATTACTTCTTTTTTAGTCAGTAAATCATTTATGATTTTTTCTCTAATTATATTCCCTGTTTCATTTGTATCAGGTATTACTTTATTAGTCTCGGCCGCTAAAGCAGAACTAGCAATAGCAGTACCAGCTAGAGCTCCTCCTAGTTTTTTTAGAAATTCCCTTCTTCCCATGTTTGAAGGTCCATTTTCCATGTCGGGCTGCTGGGAATCGAACCCAGTCTAAACGCTCCCAAAGCGCTTGTACTACCGGTATACTACAGCCCGAATATTTAAAAACAATGTACTAAAGTTATATTATACTAGCGTTTAAACGCTCTCAAAATGAAGGCGCTTGTACTACCGGTATACTACAGCCCGAATTCCCCCACTATATCACAAAATAATGTCATTTACTACTTTTACTCTAGCTTTTTTATTTTTTAAGTCTAAATACACTACAAATAGGTCCACTTGCCACTCTACTTCATCCCCTACTTTTTTATCTAAAAGATAAGTCTGTATTGTCCTTGATAATCTTTTCAATTTCCAAGGATGCATGTTGTCTTCTGGTTTATATCGGTCAATTGTCTCCTTTGAGGGTAAAAAGTCAGTAGACACACTTTTGACTTCTATAAAGAAGATTTTATTGCCCTTTTGGGCTACAATATCAATTTCACCCCATTTTTTAGTGTAATTCCTGTCTAAAACAGAGAAATCGTGTTTCACAAGAAACCTTTCAGCTACCTTCTCTCCAATTTCACCTGTTTTTTGTTGTTTTGAAGTAAATACCTTTGGCATATGGCCTGTTTCATGTAAAACACCTATTTTTATGTTTCACGTGAAACGTTTTTTACTATTTTATGTCTTTTACTAAAATAACCTTATTTGACAACGTATTTTGTTAAAAATTAACTTAAAAGACAGTTTTTTTACTTGTCCTTTATCAACATATTAACAGACTTATCCCCAATTATACACATAATCGTTATAATCAAAGCTTTTACAAAAGGACAGGTAATTTTTTAAATAACTTGTCTTTATTATGTGCACCCGGAGGGATTCGAACCCCCAACGACGGTTCCGAAGACCGGCGTGATATCCATTTCACTACGGGTGCATTTAAAATAATTATACATTACTTTTATTAAATAACATAATATTATTATATAGTAATACTAAAATAGAAATTGCAATATATTCAATATAGTATTATAATTATTAAGTTAAAAATTTATTTGGTAACACTATATAGTGTTGGTTTGATGGTTTATCGTGTCATAAAGGCATATTAGTAAGTTAAAATTTAATAAATAACATAATGCGGTGTTGGTTTAGTGGTAGAACACGTCCTTGCCAAGGATGAGACAGGAGTTCGATTCTCCTACGCCGCACAATTTCCAAAATGGAAATAAATACTAAAAACTTAATAAAAAACATACCAGAGTATGTTTCATATGTAACACAAACTCTTGAAAAGGGTGGTTTTGAGGCTCATCTAGTAGGTGGGTGTGTTCGTGACCTTTTAATGAATAGAACTCCAAAAGATTGGGATATTACCACAAATGCCACACCCGAAGAGATTATTGGGCTTTTTGAGAAAACTGTGTATGAAAACACTTTTGGTACAGTAGGGGTTTGTGTTCCATATGAAACACCAAATAGAGATGTTATTCATGAAACATCCGAAGGTAATGTTGCACGTGAAACACCTGAATATCACATAATAGAGGTTACTCCTTTTAGATTAGAAGCTAAATATACGGATTTTAGACACCCAGATGAGATAAAATTTAGTAAAAATCTTGAAGATGACCTAAAAAGACGTGATTTTACTATAAATGCTATGTCTTATAGACTAAAAACCCCTGTCTCAGAAGAAAATAGTATAACGGACATATTTGGAGGAATAAAGGACATAGAGAATAAGCTCTTACGGACAGTGGGTGATGCTGATGCCAGGTTTGGCGAAGATGCACTTCGTATGCTCCGAGCTATACGTTTTGCTGTGGAACTTGATTTCACAATTTCACATGAAACGGGGGAGAGTATTTTAAAAAATTCAGATTTAATAAAAAATATTTCTGCTGAAAGAATTCATGATGAATTTGTAAAAATAATAAATTCAAAAAATGGAAGTGCAGGAATTGTAATGCTACAAAAATTTGGATTACTAAAAAATATAATTCCTGAATTAGAAGAGGGTATTGGTTGCATGCAATCAGGGGAGCATGTGTATGACGTGTGGCAACACTTACTATATGCGATGCAACATGCGATAGACAAGGATTGGCCTATGCCTACGAGACTAGCTGCTTTGTTTCACGATATAGGTAAACCAAAGAGCAGGAGAGAAGAGAGCAGAATTGGTAAGAAAAAATATACCTTTTATGGCCATGAAGTGATCAGTGCCCGTATGGCAAAAAAGATAATGGAGAGGCTAAAATTCTCTAGAAAAGAGATTGATTTGGTATCCAAGCTTGTGCGTAATCATATGTTTTTTTCTGATACAGAGTTGATTACTTTGTCAGCTGTGCGCAGAATAATCACAAAAATAGGCAAAGAGCATATCTGGGATTTGATGAATTTGCGTGAATGCGACAGGGTAGGGACTAATAAAAAAGAGACTTCATATAGACTTCGCAAATACCATGCCATGATAGAAGAAGCACTGCGAGATCCGATATCTGTATCTCAGCTAAAAATAAACGGGGAGTACATGATGAATAATCTCGGAATAAAAGCTGGACCTAGGATGGGCTGGATATTAAATGCACTTTTAGAAGAAGTACTCGATGCTCCTGAAAAAAATTCTGTAGACCATTTATCTGATTTAGTGAAATCTCTAAACATGCTAGGAGATGGAGAGCTCAGGGCTCTCGGCGAAAGAGGTAAAGAAAAAAGGGAAGAAGTAGAAGAGCGTGAAGTAGCCAAGCTACACCAAAAACACGGTATTAAAAAATAATATTTGTGTACTTGGTGAATTAAAACTATAATAAAATATATGGCAATGAATTTTGAAAAACTACCTACACAGTCTAATGAAAAACTCATCCCTCCAGGCGAAAAAGCAGAAGTCTCAAAAAGAAAGTTTGGAATGATGGAAGACTTGAAAGAGGGGAAACTAGATAATATAAGTACAAAAGAGAGGCCAACGGTGATAGATTTTCAAGGTTTACCTGAAGGTTCTACTGAGCAAGATTTTTTGAAATGGATAGAGCGTGAGATTCAAATCAGCCCTGATATAATTTTAGGAAAAAACAAAGAAGAATCTGGCCCTACATATAGACTGCTCAACCATGCTTTTAAAGAAGCAAAAGTTTTTTTGAAAGATACTCTAAAATACTCTGATAGAGATCTATCCATAGGACCAAAGTCTATTTCCTCCGAAAAAGATATTTTTGATCTTTTGAGAAATACGACTCTGGTAAAAGAAAATAGAAGAGGGCTCTCTAGAGCTCCACAATACTGCCGATTGGTAAAAGCTACTATCGTGGCCTATGAAACTCTAAAACATGAAGCCGAGCTATTAAAGGAAACTACAGAAAACTTTGAAAACTCTCTAATCTCATCTGTTTCAAAAAATAAAACTGAACTTTCACCCCTTGTATTTTTAAGTGAAGACAATAAGAAAAAGAAAAAATTCTATGCGAGTGGAGATGGTACTATAAATGGTGAAATAACTTTTCGTGGAAAAGACATAAATAAAGCAATGCTACGCTTTGTGACTAGGGCAGACTCTAGCGCTAAAGAAGCATTGAAAGATGGTATCGCTTGTAGAATAACTATCGAAAAAGAAGATGCGAGAAAACTAATACCTATTTTATGTGAGTGGTTGAATAAAAAAATGAGTGTAGATTTTGTAAGAATTTCAAACCAATCTTTTTTTACAAAAGAAGATATGGAGCAATTGGAAAAATCATTAAGAAAAGACCCCGAAAATAAAATGGATTTTAGATTAAAAGATTCTAGTTTGGATTCTACTTCCATGGGAGATTTTAAATCTGTAAAAATTCTAGGTATCTTGCAATCTTCTGAATCACAATCAAAGAAAAATTATTCTAAACAATTTGAAATTCAATTTGTAACCCCAGGAAATAAAAACGAAAAAGGAAAAATGCATCACAGCGTGTATGATGTAGTGAAATTGGTAAATGCTCGCACTAGACTAGATGGAGGTTGCCCTGAGCATGTATTTGAAGAGTTTGTAAAAGAAGCTAGTATCGAATCTGGAATAAGCGTAGCTACAATAATGAAATACTTATTGGAAGCAAAGAATGCTCCGATTGTAAAAATCTACAAAAAAAATAAGGCAGGGATCAAAAGTGGCAACCCTTCTTATGTGGCACATTCTGTATATACCCGCTGGGATGAATTTGGTTGGGTAGACGATTCTCTAATAAAAGACGTAGAGAACGCAAAGAAATAATATAAATTTTTAAAACACTTCTTTTTGATAACAACTCTCGCAATAAACTATTTCTTTTCTATCAGGAGAATATGAAGTCTTAAATTCTTTTTCACACACAGAATCACCATGCTCGTGTTTGCTCGTATTTTTATAAACACCATTGGAAGAAATTTGTCCCATGCACTGACATTTTCTATCACATAATTTTGCTGGATTTCTTTTTATAATCCTTTCACAATATCGGCAATTGTAGCAAAGTCTCGGAATAGCAATATTCATTTTTTTATAAAAATCAAATTCATTTTTTGTTATCTTAAATGCTTTGGTGCACTGGTGAATACAATTTCCTTCATGAGCACAGCCAATTACTTTTTGAGTAATACTCTCATCATAAGTTACGTCCGGTAATTCATTTGTTTTTATATCAATTGTGTAATCTTTTGATATTTTTTCTCTCCATAGATAACCTTTTTTCTCTGCTTCTTCTTTAGTGATAGGGAAAAGCTCTTGAGCTACTGTCTCATTGTAACCAAAAGGGGATAGATCGCTTGGGAAAAAATCTCCATACTCATAAACAATGCCAACACTATTTTTATATGGCATGTCATTCATGTGTTTTATTAATTTTGGTATAAGGTTCATATATTCTTCTTTTGAATATTGTTTATTGAATATACAATAATTTTTATTCCGAAGACCTATACAGCCAAAAAGGTTTGAGCTATTGTGACAATTATAAGAATAGAGAACATCGTGTGATTCAAAAATAAATCTAGAGAAAAAAACTTTATTCCCTGGGTAAATAGTAGATGAGTGATAAGAATCTTGTGAATTCTTTCCAAAGTGATCACAATCATAACAATCGCTGACTTCTGAGTATGCGAGCCATATATTTCCACAATCTTTTGCTCCACCAAAAACTTCAAAACAGTTTTGGCAATTCTTTGTCCCTTCCAAATTATCTCCAGTGGAATTTATTGAGCGCAAAATTCTAGCATATTTATGTGGGTATTTTAATATTAATTCTTCAAATCTTTTTTTATACTCTTCAACCTGAGAAAAAGAAGTCATATCAATATTCTTCATTTTCTCTTCATAAGATTCTTTGTCTAATTGCTCATTAAAAAATACATAAGATGCATTTCTCAAATTAACTCCACCAAAACAATTGGTACAATTTTTACAATTAAAAAGAAAAGCTGAGTCCAAACATGCTTCGGATTGCCTGCTATATAAAACCCTAGAGCAAGAAATACAGTCTACGCTCTCATAACTAAGCTCGCTCTTTGAAACCCAGTGGAGGTCTAAGCTGTCTTTTGTATTAAAAGTAAAGCTAGAATACATTACATTTTCATTAAAATCTCCACCGACGACAAGATAACAATTTTTATTTCCTTCTGTGATACTGCAATAATCACTATTTACCGGATTGATATTGAGTAAAGCTACGTCTGGCACAGACCACCATAGATTTTTTAGTTGTTCAAAGAATGGTTTACCAAAATCTATATCTTCTCCATAAGACATTGCATCCCAAGAATCTCCCCACCAAGCCTTGTGGTCATAGACTTTCTGTTTTGAATCTGGAGAAAATATTGAAAAAATTTCTCCTTCAGCATTTGGAGCATCAGATTTTCTCTTATAAAGAGTTCTCTCATTTCTAAAAACCATCCTGTGTTCTAATCTGCAACTAGGACATGACATAGGATAGGGGACTTTTATTTTTTCGTAAAAATTTATCTCTTGTGAACTTATTTCAAAATCTTTTTTACAACTTTTACAATTTTTCTTCATAAAAACATTAGTCAGCGAAGTGGCCTTTTTTATCTGCGCCGAAGAAAATCTTGTGAGCTGTTTTTAATATACTTTCAAATAGACTAGTGCTGTAGGATGAGAAGTTAAAAATCACTATGAGTGTAAATATAGTCAGAGAAAGTTTTATACTAAAAAAAGAAAGCGGTATCGCGATGATGCCAAAAAATACAGGCACCAGTGTGCGGATAGTACTACCACGAATTTCTCTTTTTGTTATTTCTGGATTTTTAATATGCTCAGAGTAAAGTACGTATCGTCGCATCCAATATAAAGTGAGTCCTATCAAGACTATGTGTGTTCCGAATATTATTACAGAGAGTTCATTTTTACTATACTCTCCCAAGATGCTAGTAGAAAATGGAACCAAACTAATCAACATAAAAAATAAAGCATTTATATTTACGAGCATAGAATCTACTGTCTTTGCATAAATTGAAACAAAGAAATGGTGTGCTCGCCAATAAGTAAAGAGTAGAGAGAAACTCAAAATATAACTTAGGAAAAGAGGGAGTAGCTGTTTTATCTGAAGCCAAAGACCCATGTTGTCTACCGGTCCCCAAATAATTGGTAATTTAATTTCAAAAACTAAAATCGTCATAACGATAGCAAATATGCCATCGGACAATTGATCTAATCTTGAGTGGTTCATACTATAAATATAACATTATGCTAGAATAACAAGCAATATGAAAATTGGAATTTTTGATTCAGGTCTCGGTGGACTTATCATCATGAAAGCCATCCATAAATTGATGCCAGAATATGACTACGTATATCTAGGAGACACAAAGAGAGTGCCTTATGGAAATCGTAGTGAAGAGGCAATATTTGAATTTACAAAAGAAGGAATAGACTATCTCTTTCGTAAAGAAAATTGTGCAATCATCGTAATCGCTTGCAACACAGCTTCGGCAAAAGCTCTGCGAAAATTGCAAAGAGAATATTTACCGAAAAATTTTAAAGACAGAAAAATACTCGGTGTGCTAATTCCAGCAGCGGAAGAAACTCTGAAATTTAAAAAAGTTGGAGTACTTGCCACCAGGGGCACAGTCAGTTCTGGAACATTTCAAAAAGAAATAAAGAAAGTAAATAAAGAAATAAAAGTATTTCAAAATTCTGCTCCCATGCTCGCATCTCTCGCTGAAGAAGGAAAGAATGATTTGGCCATACCATTTATCAAAAAATATTTAAAAGTTTTTGAAAATAAAAATTTAGATGCACTCGTCCTGGGGTGTACTCACTACCCAATATTTAAAAAAGATGTTCGTAAAATTATGGGTAATAATATAAAGATAATTTCTCAAGATGAAATCGTGCCAAAAAAGTTTAAAAAATATCTAGAAAGACACCGCGAAATAAACAAGAAGCTCACATGTAATAGAGAAGTACGTATCCTAGTTACAGACAAGACGCCGATGGTAAAAAATCTAACATTAAAATGGTTTGGTAAGACACAGCCAAAATTGGTGAAATTGTCATAAATTTTTTAGTAATGATATTATATTCATATGGAAGAATTCAAAAAAATTGAAAACACTGATACAAAAAAACCAGAAACAGAGGCTGTTTTACAAAACTTAGAAACAAGAGAAAATCCTGCCGAGGACTCTCAACCTATTAATAAAAACGAGGGTGATATAGAAAAAACTAATGTTTTAGAAAATTTTAACACTGAAGATTTAATGGTGGCTGGTAGTAGGTTAATCAGTGCGTTGAAAGAAAGAGACGAAGAACGGTTAATCCCTATAATTGAACCAGAGGAAGTAGGAAAAATGATATCTGGTTTTAGAAACATAGAAGATGGTGTGAAATCTAAAAAAATTGAACAAGTAGAAAGTGGTTTTGAAAACATAGGCCGAGCACTAGAGACCATAGGCAACGCCGACAGAAGAGGAGCTATGCACGAAGATGAAGAAAGCCTACTCAAGGTTGGCTTTGCGATAAGAGACTTGCAAGGTATATTTTCATCAAAAATAAATCCTCTGGGAGAAAGTGATTCTCTGGTAATGAAAATACAGAGAATAAATAATGTTATTGATAACAAAAAATTGTATATATCTAGAAGGATAGAATTGCTTCGAGATTATAATAATTAATCTTTAAATTCTATAAAAATAGGGCAGTGGTCTGAACCCATATAATTACTGAGCATGTCTGCTTTTTTTATTTTTGGTATAAATTTTTTATCTGCAAAAAAATAATCTATCCGCCAGCCGACATTTCTATCTCTAGATCTAGTCTTTTGATCCCAGTATGTGTACACATCTTTTTTATTTGGATGCATACTTCTCCATACATCTATAAAGTCATTTTTTATCACTTTAGAAATCCACGCTCGCTCTATCGGCAAGAAGCCAGTGTTCTCTTCGTTTGCTTTTGGTCGAGCCAAATCTATGGCTTCGTGGGCAGTATTTACATCGCCACAAAAAATTACATGCTCACCATTTTTGCGAAGCTTGTTTATAAATTTTAAAAACTCTTCATAAAATTCTAGTTTGTATTCTAGGCGATGTGGACCTTGGCCACCGTTTGGAAAATAGCCATTGATGATAGTAAAATTTTTAAACTTCGCACCTATCAATCTACCTTCTTCATCCAATCTTTTTTTGTCACCTTTCAACCCCATGCCATAAAAAACTTCTTTTGGTTTTTCTTTTGTATAAATTGCGACTCCACTATAACCCTTCTTTTCTTTCGGGTGAGAAAAATAAGAAAAGTATCCAGGTATATTTTTTACTTCATCGGGAAGCTGACTCGGCTCTACTTTTGTCTCCTGTAGACACAAGACGTCTGGTTTTTCTTTTTTAAAAATTGGTGATAAAAAACCCTGTTTAGCTGTAGCACGTAATCCATTTGTATTCCAAGAAATTATTTTCATTATTTTTATATTACTTTTTAATTTGTTTTATTATGAAATTTTTCATGTATGTCTCGCAAGTGTTTGTCTGTGACGTGTGTGTATATTTGTGTCGTACCTATATTTGCATGTCCGAGTATCGCTTGGACCGAGCGCAAGTCTGCACCATTGCCAAGTAAGTCAGTAGCAAACATATGACGCATGACGTGTGGAGTAACTTTTTTTGAAATACCAGCTTTGATAGCATGCATCTTTACGATGCGTTCTATAGACCTCTGAGTGAGAGCACCATTGGTTTTATTTTTTTTAATTTTATTTTCTACTTGCACAAAAAGTGCATCACTCATATCCTTGCGAGCGTTTAAATAATTTTTTACATATTTTTTTGCATCAGCTGACATGAAAACTACGCGCACCTTTCCTCCTTTTCCACGGATTGAAAGCTCTGAAGATGATAAGTCTATATCCGAAGTTAGTGAGCACAATTCTGATACACGAAGACCTGTAGAAAATAAAAGTTCTAGTATCGCTTTATCACGTAAATCTTTTATATCTCCACCTTTTGGAGAGTTTAATAATCTATTTAATTCTACGGGGGTGATGAGATCAAGTGAGCGCTCACTCACTTTTGCTAATTCTATACGTTCAGCAGGCAAGGTCTTTATTTCTTGTCTGGCTAAGTATTTCAAAAAAGCGCGAAGAGCTATCAAATAATAATTTTGAGTCTTTTTGGTGAGAGTTTCACCTTTTGCTTTAGCATTACCGGCACTTTGCCTGTTTAGCCACATACGAAATTCACGAATAGAGGCATCAGTGATGTCTTCTGGGTTGTCATTTTTTGAAAATTCTAAAAAACGAGTTAGATAATGGTCATAATTTCGTACAGTATGTAGAGAACGGCCCTTTTCTATCTCTACGTACTCCAAAAATTGAGTTTTTAGCTGTTTTAGCGATGCCATATATATAGTATAGCAAATATTTTGCGACATTATGGGCCTAATTAGCTATATATTGCAATTTTTTAGGTTTTGTGCTACTATAGGGAAATGTTAGCAACAAAGAAAAAACAGACAATTATAAAGAAACATCAGGTACACGACAAAGATACTGGCTCTCCAGAGGTCCAAGTAGCTGTAATTTCTGCTGCAATCGACGAATTGGCAAAACACCTAAAGAAACACAAGAAAGATAATCACTCACGAAGAGGACTTATCAAGATGGTTGCCGACAGACGAACTCATTTAAAATACTTAGAACGAACAAATAAGACTCGCTATAACGCTTTAATGAAGAAAATGGATCTAGCATAGATCCATTTCTTTGTTTTTACGAGCGTGTTACAATTTAAATATGACAGTAATAAAACATAAAGAACAAAGAGTCGGAGTTTTTATTGATACTCAAAATCTCTACCACTGTGCTCGAAACCTATACAAGGCTCGAGTAAATTTTGGTGCAGTATTAAAAGACGCAGTCGCAGGGCGAAAGCTGGTGCGCGCGGTAGCTTATGTGATCACTACTGAAGCAGGGGATGAAAAAAATTTCTTTGAAGCATTGGGTAAGCTCGGTATTGAAACTAAAACAAAAGATTTACAAATATTTGCAGGTGGTAGTAAAAAAGCTGATTGGGATGTGGGGCTCGCAGTGGACGCTATCAAAATGTCTCCAAGACTAGACTCAGTGGTAATAGTATCTGGAGACGGAGACTTTGTGCCACTAGTAGAATACTTACAAACCATAGGTGTACAAGTAGAAGTGGTGTCTTTTGGAAAATCAACATCTGGCAAACTTCGTGAAGTGGTGGACGACTTTGTGGATCTTTCTGATAATCCTAAAAAATATTTAATCGGTGCTACAACTAGATAAATCTAGTTAATACATAATTTTTTATAAGTTTAATTCTCATAAAAATGCCAAAAGAAAAATTTATAATTTTAAAACCAATACAAGATAAACCCAAAGTTTCTAAAAAAAAGGAAGGTGGGATAAATGATTATAAGGAAAAAGTACCTACATATAAAGAAAGAGTCATAGTAACTCGCTCAAATGGAGAAATAGAAGATGATTGGGAGCTTATGAGTGTAGGAGATGGTAAGGCTGTCGTAGAAAAAGAGGATATAAGCTCTGGAGAAAGGATACGAAAAGTTATACCAGAAAATGAACTTCGTTTTGTTAAAGATAAAAATAAAAACCCAGAAGTATTGAAATATATAGAAGACGCAAAAAATACTGTAGCTTGCTCAAGTTGCGGAAGAATACAAGAAGCTACTGCTGTATTTTGTGGCTCTTGTGGAAAGCCTATGAATAAAACAGAAGAACCTGTAAAAAAAGAAACGGTATCTGTTTTTTGTCCTTTTTGTGGCAAAGAGCAAAATAATGAAGCTGTTTTTTGTGGTTTTTGTGGTGAAAAAATACCTGGTTTAGAAAATACAAATGAAGAAGTAGACTCACCAGACGCAGGAGAATTGATGGATAAAGCTTTAAAAAATATAAATAGAGTAACTTCTAAAGAAAAAGAGGTAAAGCTGACAGACGTGGAATTTAATCAAATGCTCGAAGAAGATGCAGAAAAATGGAGAGACGATATAAAAACATTTAAATTAGATTTAGAAAAATTGCTTCCACCAGAATTTAACAACTTAACCCCTATACAAAAACAAAAAGTTTTACAAGATTCAAAAAAGAGAATCGTGGACATCGTAAAGGCTGATGCTCAAACTCAATACTCTGAAGAATTGAAGAAGCGAATGCAAGAAAACATAGGTGCAAAGTGGAAATATCAGGGCAAAATAATGACTGGTATAAGAAATATAAAAACTTCTATAAAATCTTCTTTCACAAAAGAGCGCGACATAAAAAATACAGAAAATGAAACTTACTTAAAAATCATAAATAGCGAGGAAGGCAAAAAACTAATCACTGAAGACTTACAAAGATTGGTTGAAATAGTGGGTAAACAAAAAGTACATTTAAACTATAAGGGAGAAATGTATGTAAATTATTTAAATGTATATAGTGAAATACCAGACAATGAACGTACAGAGGAGCAAGAAAAAATTTATAGTGATTTTAATATCAGAGCTGGAAAATTTTCAAATATGCCTTATGAGTGGGGGCAGGAAAAAGAAAAAAAATATTGGGGAAACAGGAAAAAATATGAGGAAGCAAAAGCCGAATACGAACATGCGAGAAATGAAGTTCTAAAAATAAAATCTGAATTAAAAGGCAACGAAATTGCATTGATTGAAATGCTAAAAGCAGACAACTCTATAAAACTAGAGCAACTTTTAAATACACACCCAGAATTTGAAAAAGCTCTAGATGATTTTACAAAAACTGCTGGATGGAGAGAAAAACTTAAATCTATTGGTAGTGCCGCAAACACATTGTCTGGAAAAAATATGATAAATAGGGGATTAGTATTAGGTGGTGCGGGAATAAGAGCGGGAGCAAAAATTTTGCCGTGGATTGCTGGTGCTAGTGCAGGCGTGGCTACTTTGAGTACAGCCATAGCCACACCTATAGCTGGAGGAGTAATCGGTTTTTATAGAGGTAAATTTAAAGCAAAAGAAACACTACAAGAAAGACAAAAAGGAGCGAGATATGGACAAAAAGATGAGAGTGCTGAAAAAGTAGCCACAGCCGACGCTACTAGACTAGCGGCTCGTTTACAAGATTTAGTAAATGAAATAGCTTTATTAGACGGAGAACAAAAAGCAAAAAAACTAGCAAACCTAGCTGTGAGAATAGAACACTCTATTGGTAAAATAGAGAAGGGGCAAGTAAATTTTGGAAACGCAAAATCATCTTTGGTAAATCAATTTAATTTAGTAAATGCTTTAAACCAAGCTGTGGCTTTAAAAGAATTGAATTCTAGTGATACACATATAGAAGTAAAAAATAGAATTGAAAGTCTGTTAAAAAATGTCGGTGAAAATATAGCAGAAAATACATCAAAAGCACAAAAATCTTTCGTGAGAAAACAAGCTTGGAAGGGTGCACTTATCGGTGGCGGGCTTGCTGGAGTTGGTTATGGAGTTAGATATCTTACAGAAAATTTAATTTTTTCAACAGAGACACCTTCAGTAAAAGAGGATGTTCTGTCAAAAAACACAAACACAGGAGTAAAGACTCCAATAAAAACACCTAGTGGTTCACCTACAGAAACACCTGCAGTTAAGTCTTCACCTACAAGTACTCCGACCCCAGAAAACACAGAAACTCCTAAACCTTCACCAACAAAAACTCCAGGTGTAGTAGATGATAGTACTGTAAAAGATGCAGACAAAGCTCCAGCTAAAGTTGAAAACTTTGTTAATAAAGGAATAACTATAGAGCGAGGTGGTTCAATCAAAGCAATTTCAAACTTACAAAAACAACTAAAGGCTGAGTACCCAGACATATCAAAAGCTCCAAAAAATATTCAAGATTTCGTAAACGCAGACCCTACAAAAAAAGCTATCGAACTCGGTTTTTATGACCCTACAAAGAAAGCAGAGAGCGCTCTCGTTCAAAAAGGTTCTGTCTTAAAATTTGATTCAACTGGAAAACTTTTATTTGGTAAGCCAGATGTTGATGGAAATATAGCTGAACTCGGTGATAAATACACTGGCAAAATGCTAGATTCTGATAGACCAAAAATAATAGAGGAGCGCCCTAGGGTTAGGAGAATTAGACAAAATGTAATACCAAAAAACATAGAAAATGTAAAAATGCCGAAAAGTACAGACACTATAGATCTTCCTCAATCAAAGCCTTCAGATAACATTACCCTTCGACCAGAAAATAAAATACCAGAAAAACCAAAAGACATAGATGTAAACACAATAGTAAAGGAACAAGCCCCAGCAGTAGCAGCAGATGCTCCGGTAACAGATGCAAAACCTACACCTGCTCCAAAAATTTCACCTACACCTGAAGAACAAAAGATAAAAATAGAAACACAAATGGATTTAATAGAAGAATATCCAGAACTTAAAGGTAGTCCCTTTATAAAAAATCCTCCATCTGGTATGTCGGGGGCAAAAATAGTTGAAATTACTAAACTATACAATGAAAATGTTGCAAAACTATCAGGAAATGACCCTGAAAACTGGTCTTATGTAAAAGATGTCCCGACTAAAAACTTTTTAGGACAAAAAGTTGTTCAAGGAGATAAAATGGTTCCATATCTTAATAAACTCAAAGAAATAAGTGGTCTAAATCCTGAATATAATGTTATAGATGGCGATGAATCCATAGAAAAATATATGGTAAGAGTGCATGAATGGGCAGTAAAAAATAATAAATTGGGTGAAGTAAAGAATATAAAGATAGAATAATAAAACTAACATCACTCTATGCTATAATGCTACGACATGAAGCATTTGGAAGGTTTAAATGACAAGCAGAGAGAAGCGGCCATTCATATGGATGGTCCGCTTTTGATTGTGGCTGGAGCAGGAGCCGGTAAGACAAAGACTATTACTCATAGAATAGTGAATCTAATAAAAGAAGGCATATATCCAAATAAAATATTAGCAGTTACTTTTACCAATAAAGCTGCAAAAGAAATGCGGGAAAGGGTTATAGCTGAAATAAATAAAAATTCCAATGGTGTAGAAGAGCAGAATAGTCTACCTTTTGTCAGCACCTTTCACTCACTCGGAGTATATATCATAAAAGAAAATGCTAGAATCCTTGGGCTCACAAAATACTTCACAATCCTAGATGATGGAGATACAAATAGCATGATAAAAGATATCCTAAAAGAACTAGGGATAGATCCAAAACAATACGAACCGAGGAAAATAAAGAATATAATCTCTCGAGAGAAGGGAAAATTTGTGCACTTAGAGGATTATGCTGAATCTTCAGCAAATACTTTATCAAAAATAGTAGCTCAAGTCTGGAATTTATATGAAAAGAGAAAAATGAAAGAAAATGCCTTAGATTTTGATGATTTATTACTAAAAGCCACAAATTTATTGAAACAAAACAAAGAAATTAGAGAATACTATCAAGATAAATGGGAGTATATACACATAGATGAGTATCAAGACACAAATGAAGTGCAATATCTTATGTCTAAATTATTGTCAGAAAAAAGTAAAAATATCGTAGTGGTGGGGGATGCAGATCAAAATATATATTCTTGGCGTGGAGCAAATTTAAAAAATATTTTGAATTTTGAGAAAGACTATCCTAATGCAAAAATAATAATGCTTGAGCAAAATTATAGATCTACTCAAAATATTCTAGAAGCTGCCAATGAGATAATTAAAAAAAATAAATACAGACCTGATAAAAATTTATTTACAAAAAATGAAACAGGGGAGAAGATAGGTCTATACGAAGCACTCGATGAGACAGACGAAGCAGATTTTGTGACGACAAAAATTCTAGAAATCCTAGATAGTGGAGAAAATGTTTTTGAACAGGGTCTCTCGCAGGGCGACGGCCCGAGAGGGAGCGCTGTGCGAACACGCACAGACAGCGACCCTGAGCAAAAAGCATTTTCTCCACTATCTAAAGTCGCAATACTATATAGAGCAAATTTTCAATCACGAGCATTAGAAGAAGCCATGCTTCGCTACAATATTCCATACCAAGTACTCGGTGTAAAATTTTTTGAAAGACGAGAAATAAAAGATACGCTAGCTTATCTCCGAGCCGCATTAAATCCGCAAAGCCTATCTGATGTAAAAAGAATAATAAATTTTCCTACTCGTGGAATAGGAAAGGTGACTTTGTTAAAAATTTTTTCTGGAGAAACAGAAAACTTACCAATAAAAATGAGAGTGAAAATAAATAATTTTTATCAAACACTGGAAGAGATAAAAGAAAAAATTCAAAGTGATAAAGCAAGCCAGGTAATAAAATTTGTAGTAACAAAATCAGGCATAGAACATGAATTGCAAAATGGCACAGAAGAAGATGTGGAGAGATTAGAAAACATAAAAGAATTGGCTACTCTCGCATTAAAATATGATAATTTGACTGAAGGTAAAGGCATAGAAAAACTTTTGGAGGATGCGTCTTTGGCGTCAGACCAAGACAGCATAATGCTAAATCAGGAAAAGAGTGAAAAGAAAAAAGAAATAAATGCTGTAAAATTGATGACAGTGCATGCGGCAAAAGGGCTCGAATTCAACCAAGTTTTTATCACCGGATTAGAAGATGGTCTCTTCCCACACCAAAGAAATGGTGACGGAGACGACAGCAGTGACCACGAAGAAGAGCGTAGACTTTTTTATGTAGCACTCACCAGAGCTCGTAATAAATTATTTTTATCTTTCGCAAATTTTCGTACTATATTTGGATCAAGACAAATAAATTCTCCATCAGAATTTATTTCTGACATACCACCAGATATTTTAGAAAAAGAAGGAGAAAATGATAGAATTAAAACAATTTATATATAAACAATATCTACGCCATGACGTAGATATTGTAATTAGAAAAATATAAAATTATGAAAGCAAAAAAATCACTAGGTCAAAACTTTTTAAAATCAAACTTGGCACTCAAAAAAATAATTGAGGTAGGAGATATAATACCTACTGATATAATTTTAGAAATAGGACCAGGAAAGGGGGCACTCACAGAGAAGCTCTTGGAAAAAGCAAAGACTGTAATTGCGGTGGAAAAAGACAATAAACTTTTTACTTTTTTAAAAAATAAATTTGAAAAAGAAATTAAAGAAAAAAAATTAATTTTATTAAACGAAGATATTTTAGAATATAAAATTAAAAATAATGAATACAAGATAATTGCAAACATCCCTTACAATATCACTGGTGCAATTCTAAAAAAATTTCTGACAGAAAAAAATCAGCCAGATATGATGATACTCATGGTCCAACACGAGGTAGCTAAAAGAATCGTAGCAAATGACAAGAAGGAGAGTCTACTCTCTATCTCAGTAAAAGCATACGGTGAGCCAAAAATGGTGATGAAGGTTCCTGCCAGATATTTCTCTCCAGCACCAAAAGTAGACTCCGCGGTGATAGCTATAAAAAATATTTCTCGCAAAATATTCAAGGAAAACAAGATTTCTGAAGAAAAATTTTGGGAAATCGTAAAATTAGGCTTTGCTCATAAAAGAAAAAAGCTCTCTGGGAACCTAAAAAGTGTTAATTTTAATAGAAAAGAAGATTTTGCAATCTTAAAAGACAAAAGACCTGAAAATCTTTCTATTTTAGACTGGATTTCTATAACAAAATACTAGAGAGAAGTACCTATTGTATTTATAACACCTGTAACAGGAATAGAAACTGGGCCTAAATTACACACTCCTCCTGGAGTATACGAGCCTAAAACCCAAGATCCTTGTTTTATACTGTAATATGAATATATCATAGAAGGAGGTGTTAGACTCAGTAAGTAGGTGCCAGGCCTAGGCAGTGGACCCACGGTTAACATGAGACCATTGGTACAAGGTGTGATTAACAAAATAGGCGCACCAAACCCTACTAGTGCGTAACTTTTTTGATAAAAAAGCAAGTTTGCATACACAACTAAAATCAAAATAATTAGTATGTAAAAGATGTGGTTAATCGTTTTCATAGACTAATTCTACATTAAAAAAATTCTTATGCTAATACACTTATCAACAGGTGTATTTTTATAGTTTGCTTTTTAAAAAAGTGTTACAATATAAGCATAATTAAATTAAATTGGTTAAAACAAAAAAAGGTAATTTTTATAGCCTTGGGGGTGGTTTTTATCTTTGTACTTTTTCTAACAAAAAATGAAACTGTATTTAAAAATCAAATAGAAAACAATGGACTTGTTTTTAATAGCAATGACAAAGTAGGGGATTTGGTAAATAGAGATACAGATTTAGATGGAGTTCCAGATTGGCAAGAAAGTCTCTATGGTACTGACCCTACCAAAAGAGATACAGATGATGACGGAGTGAGTGACGATATAGAAATTGCTAGATTAAGTAAACAAAATCCAGTAAATGGAGAACTTGATCTAAGTATAGAAAACAAAGAAGATAAGACTATGACGGGACAATTGTCAAAAGAATTATTTTCTACCATTGCTACACTAAACCAGACAGGGGCAGTAGACCAAGACACAGTAGATACATTAAGCGCAAAACTGGCTGAAAAAATACAAAACCCTTTAAATATAAGGACATACACAATGTCTGATATAAAAATTTCTACTAGCGATGATAAACAATCAGTAAAAGCTTACAATGATGCTTTGAATAAAATTTATGCAAAATACCCTGTAAAAACTACGTTTTTTGATGTACTAGATAAATTTATAATTGATGAAGATACAGTAGATGAGAGTGCACTCAAGGATCTTGATTTCTTAATCAAACAAACTACTAATATAAAAAATGAAACCATAAAAATTCCTGTACCAGCAAGCTTGGCTATATTGCATTTAAATGTATTAAACGCTATGGAAAAAGTAATCGATAATATGAGCTCCGTAAAATTTTATGATACTGACATTGTGGTAGCTATGGGTGGCATAGTCCAATACAGTGAAAATGCAAGTGCACTGGAATCAGCTGTAGGTGAATTGGATTTAAAAATAAATCAAAGATTAAAGTAAAAAAACACTTCACCATAGAATAAATAAAGGTTATAATATATAAAAATGATTTCTAGTAATACAACAAGTAAAAAAATAATATCTACTCTTCTGGTAATTTTTATTTTATTACCAAATGTATTATTTATACTTCCACAAAAAGCAATTGCTCAAGAAGAAGCTGTTACAGTGCCTGTCAGCGACATCGGTAAACCTGCAGTAGTCACTGCAAAATCGAGCTTTTGGAGTAGAATTTTAAATGGCACCACAGCAGCAAAGACCAGTGTTTCAGCTGGAACAGATCTAAAGCAATGGGCATTGAAAATAGCCGAGGAAGCTCTGCGTAACCTGGCGAAAAAGTTTTTACAAAAACTGACTGAAAGTACTGTAAATTGGATAAACGAGGGTTTCCATGGAGCCCCACTTTTTGTGGAAAATCCTAAATCTTTTTTCAAAGATATCGCAAAATATGAAATTAAAACTTTGGTAAGTAGAATCGGCTATGATAATAGAAATTTCCCATTTGGAAAAGGTTTTATTATGAGTGCGATCCAAGGATATAAAAATACTTTTGAGAGAAATGCTCAATACTCTCTGAGTAAAGTCATAAGTGACCAACAATTTTTAAATAATTATAGAAATGATTTTAATGTCGGTGGCTGGGATGGTTTTCTACTAAACACTCAGTTCCCGCAAAATAACCCGATAGGTTCACAGCTTATGTATTCTGATTACTTGGCGAGCAAGCTTCCAGAAGTTGATACAGCAAAAAATAAAATACAAAAAACCTTAGAACAAGGACAGGGTTTTCTCTCTCCTCAGACATGTCCATCAAATCCTAAATACAATAATGCTGTAAATGAATTCAAAAGACCTACTTTTAAACCTACGACCCCCCCACCTGTATATCAAGATTGTTCTCAATATGAAGAAGAAGGGAACACTGCAGACCTTGCAATATGTGAAAGGGCTAACGCAGCACTAGAAGAAGCATATAATTTAGATGTCGGCAGTGAAAGATTATTGTGGAATGAAAAAAACTTTTGTCCAGGTGGACTAGTGGCTACTACTCCTGGCTCAGTGGTGGCAAATCAAATAATGACTGCTACTTCATCTGCTTTTAGGCAAGGGGAGCTCGGTATGGCCATGGGAAATAGCTTGTCTGCAATCTTTGATGCATTACTCAATCAATTTATGTCTAAAGGTTTGACTGCAATAAAAAGTAAAATTTATGATAAACCAAAAGAGGGTGATAGAGACGACTTTAGTTATTATGGAAACACTTTTGGTGATGTACAGACGACAAATAGTGGTACTAAATTTATTTGGAGTCAGATAAAAGATCCAGTAAATGATATAGACAAGCTAGAATATGACGGAACAAAGTTTATAGATAAAGAAGGATTAAAAGAACCTGCTGATCCTTTATCCTGCCCGGCAGGACAGACAGGCACACCTCCGAATTGTATAAAAGTATTACCGACTAGCTGTGACTTAGGCGATGGTACTCTTCGTCCAATCCCAGAATGCAACCCAACAATAAATTAAAATGAAGAAATTTTTTACATACATATTAATATTTGTCACAGTATTACAGCTAGTTATTCCACCTAGTCCTGCGCAAGCAGAAAGCCCTACGGATAAAGGTGATTGTGCTATTCCTGGAGCCACAATGACAAACGTCACTAGGGAATTTTGTAAAAATAGTGGAGGTACATTTAAAGCCTTTGGATCTACTACTACACCAGTCTCTACAGAAAGCCCTACTGATAAAGGTGATTGTGCTATTCCTGGAGCCACAATGACAAACGTCACTAGGGAATTTTGTAAAAATAGTGGAGGTACATTTAAAGCCTTTGGATCTACTACTACAGGTGGACCGGGCGGGACCCTTGGAGATACAGGCTCAGCTGCGGCTCCTGGAGACGCTCCAAAAGATCCAAATGCTGATATTTTTGGAAGCTGTAGTGGATGGAATCTTGTTGTAGCTTGGAACGTCACTGGTTGTGTGGTAAGAGCATTTCATCTTGTATTTATGGTATTACCATCTATGGTTTTATACCTTACAGCATATATATTCAATGCTATGCTCGCCCTAACTCTCGGTACTGTTTTATATAAAAATGGTTTTTTACCAGAAGCTTGGAGAATAGTGCGAGACTTTTCAAACATCTTCTTTATACTGGTTTTATTATATATATCTATAAAAATGATTTTAGGCTTGGGTGGAGCTGAAGTAAAAAAGATGATAGCCCAAGTCATAGTGGCTGCTCTACTCATAAATTTTTCTATGTTTATGACTCAGGTAGTCATAGACGCTTCAAACATGCTTGCTTTAATTTTTTATAATAAAATCCAAGTCACTTCTCAAACATACACCCCTTTTATAAGTACAAAAAATGGTGTACAAGATAAAGATATCGCTGGAGCCATCGCTTCTGGTTTTAACCCAGCTAAATTTATCAACCCTGCTGATGTGGCAGAAATTAATAATAAAGCAGTAACTAGTGGAGGTTTATTTTATGACCTAAAAAATATAGCTAAGGACCCAAGTACAACAATAAACCCACTCAGACCTCTCGACAACACTACAACTAATTTAAAAATAGGTTGGGCTGTAGCAAAAAGTGCTCTAACTGGTGGTGGAGATGAAAAAACTTTTCCACCATCTATCGCACTGGCAATAATTTTTACAGCCTGTGCGGTCTATCTCTTTGCATCATATGCATTTTTTATTGCTGGATTAGCATTTATTGGTAGATTGATAGAGCTCTGGATGCTGATTATATTTTCACCTTTTGCTTTTATGTCTTTATCTGTACCAAAATTGAAAGGCATAGAATATCTGGGATGGGATGCATGGCTAAAACGGCTACTTGCAGTGGCTTTTATGGCTCCTGTTTTCATGTTCTTCCTACTATTAATATCAAAACTTGTACAAATAAATATATTCAAAGGAATGGAAAATATTCCAGGGCAAACTCCAATTACAATTCCTCATGTACTTGTAATGCTTATAATTCCAGCAATTATATATATCAGTCTTCTTTGGAAAGCTGTGGACTATGCAAAAAAGGGAGCAGGAGAATTCGGCTCTGCCATAATTAAATACGGACAAATGGCAGCTGTGGCAGTGGGTGGACTAGCTGTGGGTGCAGCTACGGGTGGAGTAGGATTGGCTGCTAGTTCCACCCTTGGAAGCCTTGCTGCAAAGACAGCAAGCAGCAGCTCTCTACTTAAGGCATCAACTCAAAAAGGAATAGGTGGATGGGCAGCAAGAATGACTCTAAAGGGTGCAGAGTATGGAGCAAATGCATCCTTTGATGCTAGAAAACTTCCTGGTGTTGGTGGAATGATGAAAAAAATGGGTATGAAGACAGAATCTTCTACTATTACAAAAGCTTTGGGTCTAAGTAGTGCTGGTGGATATGAAGGCAGAAAGAAGAGAATGGAGGAAGAAAGAGAGAAGAGAGAAAAACAATTAAAAGTAAGAGGTAGTGACCCACTAATGCATGAACTACACAAAGAACAAGAAAATCTACAAAGTGCAGAAAATAAAGTGGCTGAATGTTTTAGACAAATAGATGACGAGATTGAAACATGGGAATCAAAGAAACGTCAAGCTGTAAATGGTAGTGCTGATGATGTAAAAGCTGCAGAAAAATTAAAAGAATTAAATGAACTAAAAGGGTCTATAAAAGCTGGTGTTATGCCTATGGTGCTTAAATACACCGAGGGGGCATTTAAGGGTGAATTTAAAGACGCAAATGGCAACTATAACACAATGAAGGAAAAAGATCAGACTGGTAAAATGATTGATATTTATGCTACAAGCAATGGCAAGATAGCTGAAAAGGCTGTTGAAGAATATGAAAACAAAGTAAAAGATGGTGAAAAGACTGAGACAGAAGCAGAAAATGCATTAACGGAGGCTCAGCTAGCTATAAAGGCAATAAAAGAATCTGAAGTGAAAGCTAAAGAAGCAGCAGATGCAAGAAAAAAAGCAGAAGAAGAACAATTGGCAAGACCTACAAGTACTGATGCAAACAATGCCCTAAAAACTGCAATTGAAAATGAGACAAAAGCTCTTAAAGAATTAGAAGATAACAAGGAAAAAGCACCAAAATTAGATATAAAAGAACTAATAAAAAACCATGAATCAGCAAAAACTAAACTTTCTGAACTTCGTTCTAAGCTAGAAATAACAAAAGAAATAACAAAAGGTGGAACTGGAGCATCTATAAAAGAAATGAAAAATATAATAATACCTGGAATTAAAACAAAAATAAGAGATATTGAAAACAGCTGGAAATGGGCGGAAGCTGATAGGATTGAGGGTAAAATGCTATTTAAAAATATTAACCATGAATTAGCACACAAAATGAGAATGGCCGCAGATGTAACAGAAGTAAAACATTAAAATTTATTTTATGACTGAAGAACTAAAAAAAACAACAGAAGAAGAAATAGCGAGACTTCCTAAAGAAATAGGGGAGGCTGTAAATAATTCTAATTGGGTAAAAATCACGGAAGAAATAGGCAAAAAATATTCTTTTTCAGAAAAAGAGATTACAAATCTACAAGCAGAAACTGCAATAATTTTAGTAGGAGCTGAGGATTCAGATTTATTTGCAGAAAATATTGAAAATAATGTAAGAACAACAAAAGAAAAAGCTGAAAAAATTTCAGCTGAAATATTTGAAAAAATATTTATTCCTATAAATGGTATTATTGAGGGAAAAATTAAAAATAATATGCAAGGAAAAGAAATGAACTGGCAACAATCTATAAACTTTATACTTTCTGGTGGAAATTATTCTGTTCTACTAGAAAACCCAACTCATAAAGTTTCCACAGAACCACAAAAAGTAAGTAGTGTTTTGGGTGCAAAAAGTATGCAGGATATAAAAGACAAATTGGTGAATTAATAAAAAAATAATATGAACAACGATAATACAGTAGATTTACTACAAATAAAAATAGAGAGAGCAAAAGAACAGCTACCAGCTGAGACATTAAATGCTATCGCTGCAGTAGATTGGCGAGCAGCTATTATGTCTATTCGAGAGAAAAAAGGCTACAACTTTGAGCAATTGGGTGCCTTAGAGCTAGAAACAGAATTACTTTTATGCGGTTTAGTCAGCTCAAATGACTATCCCAAAGAAATCCAAAGGAGGATGGATATCTCTAGAGCCGAAACAGATGAAATAGTGAATGAGATGAATATGCTGGTTTTTAAAAAAATAAAAGAAGAGATAATAAAAAACGCTGAAAGAAAAAAAATCTTTAGAGAAAATAAAATGGAACAGAAATCTCTAGAAGTAGAAAAAATTCCTCCCGCTCCAGCAAAAACAATTGAACCAAAAGATACTGCTATATTAAACCGAGCAGGGATAGATGTGGTAAAATCTGAAATGATACCTACAGAAAAGATCGTAGAAGACAGAAATACTATTTTAAACAAAATAGAAAACCCAAACAGGGCGGGAAGTAGTGTAGTCGAACCAATGCGAGGCGAAGCGGGTACGCCAGTCATGAGTAATATAAGCTCAATGTTGCAACAAAAAATCATCAGTTCTGTCCAAGTGCCTATAATAAAGACAGAGCACACACTAGAAAACATAAAAAAGGAAAGTCTTCCAGTGGTAGAAACTCCAGAAATTACAAGTGGCTATGCATCCAAAAAAGACCCGTATAGATTATCACCGGATGAATAAAATTAATTATGCAATTTAAAGTTCCACAATTTTTAGAAATAGAAGACAAAATTTTTGGCCCATTTACTTTTAAAGAGTTTATCTATTTGGTAGGAGGTGGGGGCATGTGTTTTGTTATTTATAAGTTATTGGGTTTATTTTGGGGAGCAATACCTATACTATTAGTAGGTGGTTTTGCTTGTATGCTTACTTTTTACAGGCCAAACAATAAACCCTTTTTAAATATGATAGAAGCTGGTTTTAATTTTACCTTGCAGAGCAAACTATATATCTGGAAGAAACGAAAGATAAAAAATGATACTAAATCAACTTCAAATATAGTGAGTGAGGATAAAAATTCAGCTATGGCGGAAAGTGGTATGCGGTTGAGCGGAAACAAACTTCGAGATTTGGCATGGAGTTTGGATGTTTTAGATTTGAAAAAAGAGGGGAATTAGACTTTAGATTTTAGTATTATACTAGAACCTAAAGTCTAGCGCCTAAGGCCTAGAAAAAAATAAATACATGGCATTGAACGCAAAAGCAACTCAAGAGTTTGTACCTATTAAAGAGGTACGTGATGGCATAATCGTCTTAAAAGACGGGGGTCTTCGTGCTATCATCTTGGCAAATTCTGTAAACCTTTCCCTAAAATCAAGCGATGAACAAAGAGCTACTATACTCCAATTTCAAAACTTCTTAAACACTTTAGATTTTTCTATACAAATATCTGTACAGTCTAGAAGATTAGACATCCGACCTTACCTTTTGCTTTTAGAGAATAGAATAAAAGTTCAAAATGAACCACTCTTAAAACTACAAACAAAAGAATATATGAATTTTATAATGAGTTTTACTGAATCAGTAAACATAATGACAAAAAGTTTCTTTATTGTAGTACCTTATAGTCACACTGTCTTAAAATCTGATTCTGGTTTTTTGGGAAAAATCTTTAAAAGAAAAAGTAAAGAAGATAAGCAAGCCGAAAAAGAAGAAGACTTTGAAGAAAAAAAATCACAGCTCGAGCAGAGAGTAGGAGTAATACAGCAAGGACTTTCTCGTTGTGGTATAAAATCAGCAAAACTAGGCACAGAGGAAGTGGTAGAAGTATTCTATAAAGTTTTCAACCCTGGAGAAGTAGAAGGTAAAATAAAATTAGAATAAATATATGATGGATTTTTTTAAAAACTTATTTGGTAGAAAAAATAAACTCGGTGGAGGTGCTATTTCTGCTGGAACACAAGCTTCTATCATGCCAGTATTGCCAGGGGAGATATATGAATCAGCAAATATTGAACTCCAAGACATCATCGCTCCTTCTGCGTTAAAAATTGAATCAAAATCCATAAACCTAGGTGAAAAAATTGCTCGTACTTTTTTTATAATTTCTTACCCGAGATTTTTAACTGACAATTGGTTTTCTCCAATCATAAATTTGGATAAAGTTTTTGATATTTCTATATTTGTCCACCCGATTGATACCTCATTGGCACTCCGACAATTTCAGAAAAAGGTGGCGGAAGTTCAAAGTCAGATAAATGTAAGGGAGAAAAAAGGTATGGTAAGGGATCCTATGCTAGATACTGCATATCAAGATTTGGAAGGTTTGCGTGATAACCTGATTCAAGCCCAAGAAAAAATGTTTGATATGGGTATATATATCACAATATATGCCGACACAGAACTCGAGCTCTTTAAAGTTGAAAATGAAATAAAATCTATGCTCGAATCTAGATTAATCTATATAAAGCCTGCTTTATTCCAACAAGAAGAAGGCTTTAAAAGCATAATCCCTTTAAATACAGACCTTTTAAATATTCACCAAAAATTAAACTCCGAGCCTTTGTCTAGTATTTTTCCTTTTGTATCTTTTGACCTGACTTCTGATAACGGAATTTTATATGGAATAAACAGGCACAATTCTAGTTTGGTAATATTTGATAGATTTTCTCTTGAAAACTACAACTCTGTGACCTTTGCAAAATCTGGTTCTGGAAAATCTTATTGTACAAAATTGGAAATATTGAGATCTCTCATGTTTGATATTGATGTGATGGTAATAGACCCTGAGAGGGAATATGAATTTTTATCTGAGGCTGTCGGTGGAAGATATTTCAACATTTCTCTTTCCTCTGATCACCACATGAACCCTTTTGATCTACCTATGCCGCGTGAAGATGAAACTGCAGAAGACGTACTTCGTTCAAATATCATAAACCTAGTAGGTCTATTCCGATTGATGCTAGGTGGTCTTACTCCAGAAGAAGATTCGATAGTAGATCGAGCTATCTCTGAGACATATGCAATGAAAGACATCACTCCTGATTCTGATTTTTCCAATATTGAACCACCATTATTATCTGACTTTGAAATGGTACTTTCAGGCATGGAAGGATCTGATGCGATAATCTCGCGATTGGCAAAATACACAAAAGGTTCTTGGTCTACATTTTTAAACAGACCTAGTAACGTAGACATAAATAAAAAATTCGTAGTATTTTCTATACGAGATATGGAAGACGAGCTAAAACCTGTAGCTATGTATATCATCATGCACTATATCTGGAATGCTATTAGAAAAAACCTAAAAAAGCGCTTACTTGTAGTGGACGAAGCTTGGTGGATGATGAAATCCGAAGATACTGCTTCTTTCCTTTATTCAATGGCAAAAAGAGGAAGAAAATATTATCTAGGTCTAGCTACTATTACTCAAGACGCTGCAGATTTCATGAAATCTCCTTATGGTATTCCTATTGTCACAAACTCTTCAATACAAATTCTCCTAAAACAATCACCGACTACAATAGATGTATTGCAAAAAACCTTTAGCCTGACTGACGAAGAAAAATATTTACTTCTAGAGTCTGGAGTAGGGGAAGGCATCTTTTTTGCTGGATTAAAACACGTAGCTATTAAGATAGTAGCTTCATACACAGAAGACCAAATCATAACTTCTGATCCATCCCAAATACTTTCAAATAGAAAAGCAAAGGAAGATTATGAGACCACTGTGAGTGAGGGAAGATTGTAAAAATTGTTTTGGGTCTATTGATTAAACATGTATAATTATATTATGAACAAAGGGTATATGAAATTTAAATTATTAACGTTGTCACTAATGATAATTTCATTGTTTTCTTTACCTTTTACAGCAAGTGCTGTGTCTCCAAGTAGCATTAATGTAGATATAGTGCCACCAACCCCAACACCAGGAGAATCTACCACAATAACCTTGAGTAGTTATGGAAACAATCTAGATAGTGCTTTAATATCATGGTTTGTCGCTGGTAAAAAAGTAACTTCTAGTGTTGGTATGAAATCATTTTCAATAAATGCTCCAAATATGGGATCAGAAACAAGTGTAAAAGCTGTAATAGATTTACCTGATGGCCCAATAACAAAAACAATTTTAATAAGACCAAATATTATGGTGTTGCTCTGGCAGGCTAGTGATTCTTATGTACCACCATTTTATCGTGGTAAAGCATTGCCTACAGAAGAAAGCACTATAAAAGTAGTGGCTATGCCTGAAGTAAAAACCAAATTAGGTCCAGTTAATCCAAAAAATATGATTTATTCTTGGCAATTAAATTATGCAAGCGATGGAGAAAGTACTGGTTATGGGAAAAATACTTTTACCTATACAAATGACTACTTGGAAGACTTTGAAAATATTTCTGCTACAGCTACGACCATAGATGGACAGTACTCATCACAAGCAAATATAAATATAAAGCCTCGAGACCCAAAAATAGTATTTTATAAAAATGATGCAAGTATGGGTATCTTATGGGAACAGGCTCTAAAAGATGGGCATAAGATAGTGGGTGATGAAGTTATCGTAGCTTCACCATATTTCCTTTCACCAAAAGAAACTTGGAGTCCAAATCTAACCTGGAATTGGTTTTTAAATGATTCTCTCACAAATAATACATTGAAGTATAGAAAAAATTGGATACCTTTAAAGGTGTCTGGTACTGATACCGGTTCAGCTACTTTAAAATTACAAATAGAAAATAAATATCAACTATTTGGAAACATAAGTAAAGAAATAAGTTTGGAATTTTAATGATGAAAAAATTTTTACCTTTTATCTTAATACTGGTGATAATCTCTGGTTTTTTTAGTATTACTTCAAAAGTAAGTGCTGAAGATAAAGGTACTTGTTATAAAAATGCAGGAGAAGTAGTCGGCAATGATGTAACAGAAAAAAAATGTAAAGACGCCCCACCTCTTGGTCTTGGTGGGGAAGCATGGGGTCCAAATACCACCACTCCACCAGGAGGTGGAGGCAAGCAAACCAATGAAGAGAAATATAGGGCTTGTATAGCAGATGGTGGCTCAGAAGATGATTGTAGAAGTTATGTGTTAGCGAGCGATGGTAGCTACCATCTTCTCCAACCATTACCCTGCAAAGCTGATGAACCTAGTTGTGAAGATGGGAAACTTACAACTTTTGATCCAGATGGTACAGGAAAACTAGGAGAATACTTGAACTTAATGATAAATCTATTTATAGGTTTATGTGCTGTGACAGCTGTAGTAATGATAGTAATGGGAGGTATAGAATATAGTACTAGTGATTTAGTGTCTGGTAAGGCTGCAGCTAAAGATAGAATACAAAATGCTATCTTGGGATTACTATTAGCTTTATGTTCTTGGCTTATACTTAATACTATCAATCCTGATTTACTTAATACTGAGATTGATATTGGTGGGGCTAGTATTACTTCATACGGAGAAATAACATTGGAAGCATTGCCTGATGGTACTTATAGTAGTACTGGAGGAGCTGGAGCCGGGGTGATAGGAAGTGGACAATGTAAAGTACAAACAAACCCAAACAATGCTTGTAGTCCACAAAAATTGTCTAGTTGTTTTAGAGATAGAGTAAACGAAGCCTCTAGGGTGTGTAGTGTAGAAAGTGCGGGAGGGCAAACAGGAGTAGAAAGTGGTAGTGATAAATTAGCAGACGGTCGTTCATATTCTGTGGGTCTTTGGCAAATTAATTTAACAGTTCATCAAGTTAGAGACCCAAATACTGGGCAAATGCTAGATTGCCCTGCAGCATTTACTGGCAATCGTCGTGGATGTGGTAGGGGAACAGTAGTACCAAGTGGCCCAAATGTTGGACATTGCTCATTTTCAGTTAGAGATATAAATCTATATAATAGATGTGTGGCGGCTGCAAAAAACCCTACAAGCAATACTGAGGCTGCTTGTAAAATTTACAATCAAACAGGCCATAGTTTCCAGCCTTGGGGCTGGACAGCTAAAAAAGCTTGCAAGCCTCCAATTCCTTATAAATTATAAATTTTTAATATGAAAAAATATATTTTACCCATATTTATCTTAATAGTTTTAGTTGGAATTGTATTTTTTCTTTATATAATAAAGAAGGATTCAAATTTAACCGAACAAAAAAAAGACGACATAAAAACACTTGTAAAAAATGATGTACCTAAAAATAATCTGTTACTAAATGATGGTAGCACTATTCAACTTCCAGAATTTATCACTCAAAATGAAAAAACCACGAAGCTTACCCCTGAGACTTTTAGAGAAATAGCTGGAGGAAATAATTTAAATTTTTCTATATCATATCTACCTTATAATAAAGAAAATTCACAAATACAATTTACTGTAATATTGAATAAGTTGCCCCTATCAAAATCTAGGGTGGAAGCAGAAAATGCCCTTAGGACAAAGCTGGGTTTGAGTAATGAAGAATTATGTAAGTTGGATTTATCTGTATACGTATTTGGTTGGATAAATAAAGACCTTGCTGGCCAAAACTTAGGTCTATCTTTTTGTGATGGTGCTATGGATTTACCTTAGGTATTTATACTAAACATGTTAAAATAAACATAAATGTCAAAAAGAAACTTTATACTTTTAATACTCATCTTGCTCTTAGCTGTCGCTGGTGTTTTTGGATTTTTATATCTACGCTCAGGTACTACTCCTGTAGATGTAGTCAGTGATGGTACAAATTTTCTTTCACAATTCAATCCTTTTTCCAGTAATAGGACAAATGAATCTAATAATAGTGGTGATTATGTAGTAGACATAAATGGAGATGGAGTAATAAGCACAGAAGAAAAAGCTTTAGTGAAATTAAAAAAAGTTTCTAGTGTTCCTGTGGCTGGTTTTACTGTATTTAGTAAAGAAAGATTAAAATATGTACCTACTCCTGTTCCTCCTCAAGCTACAGAGCCTATTCAGACAGAAGGGGATGTGGTAGCTCCTAAAACAGTAAAAAAACCGGCTGTGAAGCCTGTAGCTCCTTTGACTGAGTTTGCCCAAGCGCTCCGATATGTAGAAAAATCTACAGGAAATATTTATCAGACGTTTGCTGACAAAATAGAAGAGCGAAGATTTTCAGAAACTATAATACCAAAAATTTATGATGCTTACTTTGGGAACAATGGTCAGTCTGTAGTAATGCGTCATCTAAAATCAGACGATATAACCATAGAAACTTTTAGTGGTACTATGCCGAAAGAAAAAGTAGGTGAAGACTTAGTAGACCCAAATGTAAAAGGTTATTTTTTAGTAGATAATATAAAAGATATTAGTGTATCGCCAGACAACTCAAAAATATTTTACTTATCCAGTTTTGGAGAATCAATAATAGGTACAATAATGGGATTTACCGACGGCAAAAAAACACAAGTATTTGATTCTGCATTTACAGAATGGAATTCTTTTTGGCCAAATAATAATATAATTACTCTCACTACAAAACCTTCTCAAGAAGTAGCCGGACATATGTATATGATAGATGTAGCAAAAAAAACCTTTACTAGAATTTTGGGTAATATAAATGGACTCACTACGCTTATGAGTCCAAATGGAAAACTAGTTTTAGTAGGGAATAAAGACTTGTCTCTATATGTATATAATACAGATACAAAAGTTTATGTAACTCTCGGTGTTAAAACTCTCCCAGAAAAATGTGTTTGGAATAAAAATAGTGACTTTATTTATTGCGCTGTACCAGCATATATCGATGAATCTTTATATCCTGATGATTGGTATCGTGGTGAAATATCATTCTCTGATCAGATTTGGAAAATAAACACAATAGATGGTAGCACTAATATGCTAATAGACCCGCTACTTATCCCGGGTGGGGAAGATGTGGATGGTGTAAAGCTCGCACTAGATGCAAATGAAGACTATTTATTTTTTATAAATAAAAAAGATTCTTTCCTTTGGGAATTAGGACTTAGATAGTTCCTATATATTTTATAACCACTCTACGGCTAGGGCCAAAACCAATTGATTCGGTTTTTAAATCAGTAGTATCAGATAAAAATTCATGAACAATTCTTCTTTCAAAAGAAGACATTGGGTCCACTTCTATGTTTGATTTAAAATATCTAGCTCTCTCACCCATCATATGGGCCACAGCACGCACTGCATCTACTTTACGTTTTTGAAAATCATTTATATCTACCGAAAAAGAAAGTTCTTTTCTTTTTTCAATTGGATCCATGCCGGTTTGTGTAGAATTTTTTGCTTCAATTATCCTGCGAACTAAGTGATTTAAAGCTTGTAATGCTTCACCTTCGCGCGCAGTGAAATGATGTGGCTCGTTTACAACCACACTAAACCATAAATTATTTCCTTTTTCTTCGTTTACTGTAATTTTTGGGGTATCTAGTGTTATCTTTTCAACCAAATCTTTTATTAAGTTTTGAATTTGTTCTTTATTCATAATATTTTTTATTATTCTACTGCCTCTTTTACTAAAGGATCGTTGCGTTTTGCATATATTTGCTGACCTACAGCAAAAAGATTGCTGGTGATCCAATATAAAGCCACAGCTCCTGAAATACTATAAGCAATAAAAGCTACGACAAAAGGAAAGACGTATTTCATCTGCACACTCATGCTTTTACTGAAACTTTCTGCAAAGGTGCCCTTGCCACCAGAGGTATTTGGTTTTGGTTGAGGCATGTAATATGCTTGTAAATACTGAGAAATACCAGCTAGAACAGCCAAAATTATGCTTTTACCACCTATATCTAATATTCCCAAAAACATCATATTTGTGGTAGCTGGAACATGAATAAAAGAATATAAAACACTACTATCAAAATTGATTCCTTTGTAAAAAACATAATATAAAGCAAAAATTATGGGAATTTGAATTATAAGCAATAAACAACCAGAAAATGGGTTTGTTTTATGTTTTTTATATAGTTCAAAAGTAAGACGAGCTTGTTCTTCTTTACTGACACCAGATTCCTTTATTTTATTGAGTTCTGGAGTAAGAATATTCATTTGAGCCTGACTTTCTATGGCTTTTTGAGAAAGAGGGAAGAGAATAATCTTTACTAAAATCGTAAGAATAATAACAGCGAGGCCTACATCTCCCCCTGGGATGACTGACACTAAGAAGGCTAGTGCATTTATTAGTGGATGATATAAAACTGTATTCCAAATATTACTAATCATTAGCCTATTCTATATGAAAAATGCAAAAAATGCTAGAAATTTTCCTATGGCACTTTATCTATATGGTTTTTTTGCCATGGATGACATCGTAAAATTCGAAAAAAACCTAAGTAAATACCTTTAAAAATTCCATACTTTTCTATGGCTTGCTTAGTGTATTCGGAACATGAGGGATAAAAAACACAACTTTTTTTCAAAAAAATAGATATATATTTTTGATAAAAGTTAATTAATTTTATTAAGTATGTTTTTAATCTCATTTTCTAGTATTAAGACGTCTTCTTCTTGTTTTTTAAAGACAAAAGCCCCCAGTAAACCAAAAGGAAATTCATTAATGAATTTCCTTAAAGCAGTATAGCCACGTCTTCTTAATTTATTCCTTTTAGTCGCTAATTTAGCGATATTTTTTGGTGCGATAAATGATATTCTCGGAGGATTTTGATTGGAAGTAAGTACAAATTTAAAGGTTAAACTAGGTGATATAAGGAATTTACCCTCTTTGAAAATCAAATCTATGTTTTTCTTATCTACTCTGTTCTTTTTTAGAATCATGGTTTACAAACAAAAACTTAAACTGAAAGCTTTGCTCGTCCTTTTCTTCTCCTTCTCGCTAAAACTTTACTACCGGTCTTAGTCCTAGAACGGACCAAAAAACCGTGTGCTTTAGCTCTTTTTCTTTTTTTAGGTTGGTATGTTTGTGACATATTTCATATTCTACCTCAAAATCTTGATTTAGGCAACTAAGACTAAGTCTATGAGGTAAATAGGGGAGAGTCGTTTATGATTAAACATTGGGTGATTTTCTTATCCACAGATTATCAACATAGTTATTAATTTTTAAAATGTTTTATTTTTAGCACAAGGTAGTATAATGTGGAACACATGGATCCCGTTAGAAGTCATCGGTTGTAACGGGAAATGAATAAATTATTATTTTTAGTAAACTTCTAACGGGATGGATATAAAACAACTTTGGAAAAATTGTTTAATTGAGATTGAATCAAACCTTTCAAAGGCAAACTTTAGCACTTGGTTTAAAAATACTTCCATCTTAAAAGAAGAAATGGGGGTTATATATATAAGAGTACCAAACGAGTTCGTTCGTGATTGGTTAATGAATAAATATCACAAGCTAATTACAAAAACTTTAGCTGACGCATATGGAAGCATGCGATCTGTAGAGTATGTAATCACTAAAATAGAGCCAAATAGACAAGAAATAGAGGCTGTAACTAAAACACCCTATATTAACAAAGAATTACCTCTCCGAGATTTATATATAAACCCAGAAGACAATTTAAACCCTCGTTATCACTTTAATTCTTTTATTGTAGGTGCTTTTAATGAATTAGCGTATGCTGCATCACAAGCTATCATAGACAGCCCTGGAACTAAATATAACCCATTCTTTATCTATGGACCTACAGGATTAGGAAAAACACACTTAATCCAAGCTGTAGGAAATAGTATCAAAGAAAAATATGAGAACAAAAAAGTTCATTATATGACTCTTGAAAAATTTGCTACTGATTTTATAAACTCACTACAGAGCAATAAAGCAAATTCTTTTAAAGAAAAATATAGAAAATATGATCTTTTAATAATAGATGACATTCAATTTATTGGTAAAATGGAAAAAATTCAAGAAGAACTTTTCCATACTTTCAATACTTTTTATGAAAATAATAAACAAATAATATTTTCTTCAGATAAACACCCAAACTATATACCAGAATTAGCTGATAGATTAAAATCTCGTTTTGCTGCTGGAATGATAGTGGATATATCTCCACCAG
>CAYREQ010000005.1:0-1325 GCA_964423445.1 uncultured Candidatus Saccharibacteria bacterium
TTATCAAGTGCGATTGTCCATGAATCTGAATCAATATCACCTGAGTCAAGATTACTTACAGCATCAACAGATACATAAAACTTTTCAGTTGTATCTGCTTTTACTACTGCTCCTGATAGTGCTACTACTTTACTGTAGATACCTGTAGAGTCCTTTGTAAAGTCAGCTGCGTTTGCAGAACCAACCTTTGTAGAACCTTGCCAGATAGTAACACCAGTAATGTAGTCAGTAAGACGATCAGAATCAGCTGCGTTGTTACCTGTAGAGTCGAATACTAGTTTCATTGAGTTCAAACCGATGTCTCCATCGTTTGAAGCTTCAACTTCAAATCCAAGAACTTTTACATCCTTTTGACCAGCACCAACTTCTTCAGCGTTGTATTGTGAAAGTTGATTAACATCAGAGATTACTCCTGAAGTTCCTGCTAGAGGACCAGTAGTAGTTCCTGTTGAATCACACTTTACGCCAGTAGTTGAACTGTAGCCAGCTGTTGAAGTACATCCTGCTGGTAAAGATCCAGTTGTTGAACATGGAAGACCAGTAGTTGTACTAAAGCCAGTTGATGAAGTACATCCTGCTGGATAAGTACCAGCCATAGTACCAGTAAACTTAGCGCGAGACATAGGACCGAAAACTCCGTCAGCTGTTAGACCAACTGAAGCTTGCCATGCAGCAACTTTAGTTTTAGTCATAGGACCAAAACTTCCGTCAGCTGTAGCTCCTACTCCTGCTTGAAGACACTTTACAGCATCTCCTTTTGAACCTACTTTCAATGTAGTAGTTCCAGTTGAACAATCAGCCTTAGCTGGAGTTGCCTTTACAGCAACTGCACCTACGAACATAACTGCTACAACCAAAGCTCCTAGAAAGAATTTTGATTTTAATAAATTACTCATAAATTTTTTTTATAATTTTCTACGCCATTAAGTTAGTTTCGACAAAACTAAAAGCGTAATTTTCTTATCATTATTTTTTACTCGTCAATAACTAATTAATAATTGCTAATAATAAAGTGACGAATAAATTTAATAATGAACAGAGATAAACATATACTTCGAAAACGAAATAAACTATTTTGTTTTCGAAGGGCATTTATTTTCACTCTTGTCATTTGCAATTTTTTCGACGAAATCACAAACGAAAGTTTACAGTGAAAACAAATAATAAATTGTGTGAATTTAGAATTGCATAAAAAATACGCAGTCCCGAACCACAACAACATTATAATATACAGTCTCTTGGCAGAGCAATGTATATTGTGTGGATAACTTACCCACTCAAACATATTTACATATTTTAATCAAAAATGCAACTATGAAAGTGTG
>CAYREQ010000005.1:1425-18453 GCA_964423445.1 uncultured Candidatus Saccharibacteria bacterium
TACCCACTCAAACATATTTACATATTTTAATCAAAAATGCAACTATGAAAGTGTGGAATCTATCCTGTAACTAATGACGAATATAATGACTTTTTATTACTAAAATTTAGCTATTTTTTAGTGAATATTTACTCCAACGCTTCTCCCCTGTCTTGGTCAGCAAACCATCCTTTACCATAGACACTAATTCTCTCTGTAAAGTCTTTTCACTAAAGGTAGATAAGGAAACTCCTGCCTTTGTTTTTACTTCAGCGATAGTAGCGCCCCCGCCCAGGGTTTTTATAGCTTGAGATATATCTTCTCGTCTTTGTTTTTTAAGCATAAAAGAAGAATCTGTAGCTATTGTATTCTCTCTATTATTTGGTATCTCAATTTTAGTGGAAAAACTAAAATTCTTATTATTTTCTATAGTTGGTTTTACTTCAGGTGCCTTTTGAGCTAAAGCCTCATCAGGTTTTAGAAATTCTTCTAGCCAGACATGGTTTGTTTTTTGTGTTTCTTCAAGTGTTTGACTGAATAAAGTGAATTCTTTTTTAAGAATATTAAAGTTCATTTCTGAAATTAAATTGATTGCTCGAGCAATATCTAAAAAGGACAAGATAGACTTTGTCTTTTTGTTTATTTCTGTCCTTGAAACAGAGTTTATGTCCGATAAAATTTCGACTCCTAGTGTCCTTAATTTTAACCTTACTGGTTCATCTTTTTCAATGATGTCCGTGACAATGTAGAGAGCAGTGATAAGCTTATTTAGCTTTGGATAAGACTCAAAGACAACTTCTTGTCCTTTATAAAGGACAGTGCCAGAAACGTTGTCCTTTATAGGTTTTTGGGAGTTGTCTCTTAAATTTTTATCATCTCCAAACATTTGTCCATTATATATAGGACATATATAAAAAGCAAGAGAAAAACTAAAAAATATTTTAAAAACTTGTTGCAGGCACACTTTTTATAAAGTCTTGCGCAGGCGGACGCGCCGAGCAGGTTTGCTAGCACAGAAGTGCTAGATAGATTGCTTTATAAAAAGTTGTGCCAAAAAAGAGTTTTTAATCTTAGTAAATAAAAAAAATTATGTTAAAATATAACAATGGCAAAGAAGAAAATTGAAAAGAAGTCTGAGAAACAATATACCCAAAATCGTAAACTAACAAATGAAACCGTAGGACTACAGACTCATACAAAGCATGGAATAATAGGCATACTTTTTTTTGTTTTAGCTCTGTTTTTTTTGATGTCTTGGTTCAATATGGCTGGGGTCGCTGGAGACTTTTTTTATAATAAAATTTTCCTACCTCTACTGGGATTGGGATATGTATTATTACCTACCCTTTTTGTTTTGATCGGTTACTCATTTATAAAATCCGAAGTACCAAATATAGGATGGACTCGTGTACTTTCTAGTGCACTTTTTTTACTCTCAGGATTAGGAATGATAGACATAGCTTCTGGTGTGCACTCTGGCGGAATTTTAGGAGAGATGTCAGCCCTACCTTTTGTATCTCTTTTTGATGTCTATGCTGGTATTCTTTTCCTAGGAGCAATTTTAATAATTTCAATCTTAATTATGTTTGATGCAAAGGTAGATTTCCATCAAATTTTTGCCAGAATAAAATCAATCTTTATTAAAGAAAAAATCGAAGAACCTGCCGTAGAAGAAAGTGAAGAAGAAGACGAGGAAGAAGTAGAAGAAGAGCCAAAAGAAACTACTTCAGAAAAAATAAAGAAAGCTCTAGGTGTAGGAAAAGAAAAAATAGTCACAGCATCACAAACAGAAGAAGAGGAAGAGATGCCAATTAAAAAGAGACGTACTGGGCTCATCTCTACATATGTCCCTCCCCCACTTTCACTACTTGCAGAAGATAGTGGTAAGCCAAATACAGGAGACATAAAAGCAAATGCAAATATCATAAAAAGAACTCTCGCAAACTTTGGTATTGAAGTAGAGATGGATGAGATTACTGTCGGACCTACTGTCACTAGATATGCTTTAAAGCCAGCAGAAGGTGTAAAACTTTCTCGTATTGTCGGCTTACAAAATGATTTAGCTCTTTCCCTCGCTGCTCACCCTATCCGTATAGAAGCTCCTATCCCTGGCAAGTCACTCGTAGGTATTGAAATTCCAAACAAATCAAAATCAATCGTCGGCCTCGCTACCCTACTCAATGACCCTAAATTTAAAGATTCACCAAAACCACTCACCACTGCTCTCGGTCGCTCTATCTCAGGTCGCGCTATTTTTGGAAACTTGGCAAAGATGCCACACGTCCTAGTAGCAGGTACTACTGGTTCTGGAAAATCTGTGACTATACACTCCATGATTACTTCCCTCCTATACAGAAATGGCCCAGATGATTTGAAATTTATTCTAATAGATCCAAAACGCGTAGAGCTCACACTCTACAACAACATCCCTCACCTTCTCACTCCGGTAATCACTGAAGCAAAAAAGACTATCCTTGCTCTAAAGTGGGCTGCAAAAGAAATGGATAGACGCTATGACATACTCGAGCAAGAATCAGTCCGAGACATAGAGTCTTACCACAACAATATCTATGGCAAGGGTCCAAAGAAAATGAAGAAAAACAGCGAAGGTATAGAGGAAGAAGTAGCTGTAGACCGAATGCCATATATAGTGATAGTGATAGACGAGCTCGCAGATATAATGAGTACTTACCCACGAGAACTAGAGTCTGCTATCGTCCGCTTAGCACAAATGTCTCGAGCTGTCGGTATTCACTTGGTCCTATCTACACAGCGTCCCGAGGTAAACGTCATCACAGGATTAATCAAGGCAAACGTTCCTGCTCGTGTAGCACTAAAGGTATCTTCACAAATAGATTCACGTACTATATTAGATGCTGGTGGTGCAGAGAAGCTACTAGGAGCTGGAGATATGCTCTACTCTTCTGGAGAAGCTCAGCCAGAACGTCTACAGTCTGCATTTATATCTGAAGGTGAAGTAAAGAAAGTCGTAAAGTATCTAGCCGACGCATACATAGATGAGATATCAGAAGAAATCACACTCACAGCAGCAGCTGTATCAAATGACAAAAGTATATTTGAAAGTACTTTAGATGGAGACACAGATGAAGATGATGAAATGTATGAAGAGGCACGAATCTGTGTCATGGAAGCTGGAAAAGCTTCTACTTCTTACCTACAAAGAAAATTAAAGCTCGGCTATGCCCGCGCTGCTCGCCTAATGGATAAACTAGAAGAGAGAGGAGTCATCGGCCCTGGAGATGGTGCCAAGCCTAGAGAAGTTTTAGAAAAAATAGAACGTAATGAGGTCGGAGAAAATGTTATCTAAAAAAACAATAAAAATAGTCAGTCTTTCTATATTTTTCTTAATTATAATAATTTTTGCTTTTTTTCGTTCCAAGGATTTGATATTTGGAGTAAAGATACGAAATGTAAATATAGAAAATGGAGCAAAGATCACTGATGGTGTCCAAAAAATTACAGGAAATGCCAAAAATGCCATCAGTCTGACCCTGAATGGCCGTGAAATATCGGTAAATAATAAGGGTGATTTTGAAGAGACTATTGTTCTCCTTTCGGGGTATAATATAGTAAATATAAAAGCTAAAGATAAATTTAGCTATGTAGATGAGAAAAATTATCAATTAATCCATTAAAATTATGATGAAGAAAAAAGTAAAAAAAGACGACAAGACTATGGGTATGAGTGGATTAGAAGACACACTCAAATCAATCCAAAATAAATTTGGTGAGGGTTCTATAATGAAGTTTGGGGATTCTCCGAAAGTAGACATAAATGTCATCCCTACTGGCTCTATAGGCCTAGACATGGCTCTCGGTGTCGGTGGTATACCACGTGGCAGAATTATTGAAATATTTGGACCAGAGTCTAGCGGTAAGACTACCCTCTCTCTACACATAGTAGCTGAAGCTCAAAAAGCTGGTGGAGTTTGTGCATATATAGATGCCGAACACGCGATGGACCCAGACTACACAAAAAAACTCGGAGTAAATATAAACAATCTTTTAATCTCTCAGCCAGACAATGGTGAACAAGCCCTAGAGATAGTGGAGAGCTTGGTACGCACAGGAAAGATAGATGTGATAGTAGTAGACTCAGTAGCTGCACTCACCCCTAAAGACGAAATTGAGGGAGATATGGGCTCATATCACGTAGGTAAACAAGCTCGTCTAATGTCTCAAGCTCTTCGTAAGCTCACTGCCATCGTCGCTCGTTCAAAGACTGTGGTCATATTTATAAACCAAATTAGAATGCAGATAGGAGTAATGTTTGGTAACCCTGAGACCACACCAGGAGGAAAGGCTTTGAAATTCTATACTTCTGTCCGTCTTGATATAAGAAAAATCGCTCAAATTAAAAAAGGTGAAGAAGTAGTAGGCTCTCGTACTCGAGTAAAAGTGGTAAAGAATAAAGTCGCTGCTCCTTTCAAGCAAACAGAGTTTGATATCATATATGGCGAAGGTATATCTAGCCAAGGTGAGATGATGGCTCTCGGTGAAAAGTTTAAAATCGTAGAAAAGAGTGGAAATACATATTCATATATCCCCTCTGGAGATAAGGCCGAGAAAGTGAAGCTTGGTGTAGGATATGATGCTACTCGTAAATTCCTCCAAGAGAATAAAAAAGTCGGAGATCAAATCTTGAAAGAAATTAAAAAGAAATTTGCAGAAGAAGCATAGTTTTGGTAGTATAATCGCATGGCAAAATTAGAATACAGTGAAATACGTGAGAAAAAAATCATCATATATAGTGATGAACCTTGTGAAGTAGTGGAATCCCACGTGGCAAGAACACAGCAAAGAAAGCCACAAAACCAAGTAAAATTAAAAAGTCTAATCTCTGGAAAGACAATAGCAGCGACATTCCACGTGTCCGACATGGCAGATGAAGCAGATATAGAGAAAAAAGAAATCACTTTCCTTTACGCAAATAAGGGTGAGTATTGGTTCTGTGACCCTGAAGATAAGAGCAAGAGATTTAAACTAGATGCAAATTTGATTGGTGACTCAGGAAAATTCTTGAAACAAAACAACAATGTCACTGCCCTAGTCTGGGATGATGACAATGATGAAAAAATCATAAAGATTAGCTTACCTATAAAGATGGAATTTTTAGTAAAAGAAGCTCCGCCTGCAGTGCGTGGAGATACATCTAAGGGTGGAAATAAAATCATCACTCTAGAAAATGGTACTACCTTAAACGCTCCAATGTTTATAAACGAAGGAGATACTATCCGCCTAAACACTGAGACTGGCGAATACGTAGAACGTGCCTAAAATCCATTTCTAAATGACCTATATTTTTCGGCATTTCTAACTACCTTAGGACTAAGTAATGGTAATTCCTTTGGCGCACCACTTAATTTAGATAATCTAAATACGCTACAATTATTCACCTTAGCATCCAAATTCCCCTCTTTATAGTCAATACTAATTTGACCTTTATATTCTTTCTGTATTTTTTCTACCCATTTTACTAAAAGTTCATTAAAAACAATTGGCGCTTGGACTAACATAACACCATTTTCATTTAATAATTGATACCAAGTTTGCAGTGTTTTGCTGACTGTATAAGGGTCCATAGGTACAAATTCAACTCCTTTTAACATACGAGATATTATCAAATCAGCTTTTTCTGAATTTAATTTTTTATTCAAGGAATCATAAGTTTTCTGATCAAAAATATTTCCTTGTAAAACTTCATGATTTATCTCTGAATCATGTTTTTCTAATGAAGATAAAGTTGCTTCATTTCTATGATCTACCAAAGTAACCCCGATAGATTTTATAAAAAATTTATCAGAAAACTCATGAAATAATTTTGAGCCAATCCCACCAAATTCTATACCTATAGCCTTACCTTTTTTATTCTTTAAAGTTTTTTCAATATAATCCCTGAGACCCTCACTTCCTACTGGTAAAACATACGTAAATGACTCTTCAAAAGAATGAGGTCCTGATATGCCGGAATCTAATACCGTATAATGATATCTATTGTTTATTAAATCCTTACCTACTCTTTTAAAAGAATCAATTCCATCTTTATTATCAGCGACTATTTCTTTGCGTTTTTTCCCTGTTGGGAATCTATCAAAATTATCCATAAAATCATTATAACAAAAAACCACCCTATCGGGTGGTTTTTTGTTATTTATTTTATGATGAAAGGAAGTAATCCTAGGAATCGAGCGTGTTTGATAGCAGATGTGAGTTGTCTTTGATTCTTTGCAGTCACTCCTGTCCTCTTGTGATTCAAAATCTTACCGTTTGGGTTCAAGAATTTCTTTAAGATATCTATATCCTTATAGTCTATGTGTTTTATATTGTTTGCTGAAAAGTAATCTTGTTTCATAATGTTTTATTTATATGGTTAATTTGTATTAAAATGGTATATCTTCTGGGTTAATATCTTCTTCTGGGTACTCTATTGAATCCATGTCGTCATTCTCAGACTTTGGAGCATTTGTAGCTGGTACACTTCCCCCTGTATTTGCACTACCTCCAGAACTTCTTGCGCCAAATTGAGTACGGTCTGCTATTATCTCAGTGCGGTATTTCTTTTCACCACTTGTCTTGTCTTCCCAGCTTCGTGTCTGCATTCGGCCTTCTACTAATATTGAAGAACCTTTCTTCATGTATTGAGCCACTGTCTCAGCTTGGCGTCCAAACACTACGACATTGTGATAATCAGCTGACTCTTGGCGTGTTCCAGACTTGTCTTTCCAAACACGATTTGTAGCTAAAGAAAATGTACAAACCTTTATACCTGAAGGTAAAGACTTTAATTCTGGGTCGCGGGTAAGATTACCGATTAAAATTGCCTTGTTTAAATACATAATTTTCTTATTAATTTGCTACTAGAGCATCTATCTCTTTATCTACTTCTTCTTTGTTTATTGGAGCTGTAGATTCATCTAATTTCTTTGGGTTATAAGTCCTCTGTACTCCTCTACCTGTAGTGAATCTCTTTGTAGCTATAGTATTTTCTTTTATAGTCTTAATTATCAAAAATCGAATTATGTTTGGATCTAGGTCTAATTTTTTCTTTAGTTCTACGATCTTATCAGAATCCATTGTAAATTTAACCCAGCCAAAATATGCAGTATCAAATTTACTTCGTACATTGTTTACTACCTTTAGCATTGTGTATGCTAAATTTATTGATTTTGGGGCTTCATCAGAAATGATTTCACCTTTAAAAGTAGAAGATACTAGGTCTTTTAGGTCTCCGTAAACACCAGAAACAGCTCCTTCCTCTAGGGTAGGAACTAAAAGATAACCGAGTTCGTAAACTCTATTATTCGCCTCTTCTATTACTTGATTTTCAGCTTTTTTGTCTGTCTTTGACATGAACCTTATACTAGCAAAAACTCTCTATAAAGTAAAGACTTTGAAAGTTTATATTCCAAAAACCCTCTTTGCGTTTGCCATAACAGCTTTGGCCACCTCTTCCTCAGGGAGCCCTTTGACTTGTGCTATTTTCTTTACCACCTCTCTCACATGCATAGGCTCGTTTCTCTTGCCTCTATGGGGCACAGGGGTCACATAAGGGCAATCTGTCTCTGTCATTATCATATCTAATGGTGTATTTTTTATGACTTCATCATATTGAGTGGCAAAAGTTATCACTCCTGTAAAAGACAATGTAAAACCAAAATCTAGAAAAGCTTTTGCTTCTTCTAGCCCACCAGCAAAAAAATGCACATCCCCTTTTACCTTTGCATGTTCTTTCAAAATCTCTAGTGCATCAAAATATGCATTCTTTGATTTATCTTCAGGATTATTTCGAATATGGAGCATGATGGGTTTACCAAATTCATTTGCGATTTCTATTTGAGCTATGAGTGCTTCTCTTTGTTTTGTTATAGACTCATCATCCATACGATAATAGTCCAAGCCCACTTCGCCTACTCCGACTACTTTGGGATTTTTCAAAAATTCTCTATATATGTCTTTATTGAAAATTTCTCCGCGAGAAACAAATTCTTTACCACCTTCGCCCAATTCTTTTTCATCATGGTATGAAGCTCCAGTATGTATAGGATGCAGACCCACGATAGCGTACACATCTTTTTCATATTTATCTGCGAGAGCAACTGCATTTTTTGAAGTATCTACTTGTGTACCGACATTTATGACCATGGTGTCATTTTCCAAGGCACGCTTCATCACCTCATCCCTATCGGCATCAAAAGCATTAAATTGCACATGGCTATGTATATCTATGTATTTCATATTTAATCTTTTCGTAAAAATAGTGGAGTCTCTGGTTTTTTGTTTTCTTTGATTAATTTTTTTAGTTTTTCTGAAGTCTCAGGTAAAAAAGGCTCGATAGTTACTGCAATGTCTTGAAGACGATATAAAATATTTAATACATCTGACTTAGCTTTTTCGGGTTCAGTTTTAAAAAGAGAAAAAGGTTTTTTCTCTGCAATAAATTTATCAACATCGTTTATATGCCACCAAATTTCATCAATTGCTCTTTTTATATCAAAAATATCAAACCATTGATTAATTGGTATCACATGACCTTCCCTACCTTGTACGCTAACACCATAATTCTCCGCCATAGTTAAAATACGTGAAGCTAAATTCCCCAAGCCATTGGCCAACCCTGAATTATATGCGTCTTTAAAACGCTCTATAGTAAATGGACTATCTTCAAAGCTAGAAATTTCACGGAGTAAGAAATAACGTAGTGCTTCTGTGCCGTATTCTTTTACAACATCCGTAGGATTTACTACATTACCTAAAGTCTTTGACATTTTTATGCCTTCCCCAGCTGTGATAAATCCATTTATTACTATTTGTTTTGAATTTGGTAAGTCTGCAGCCATGAGCATCACTTGCCACATAGCAGATTGAAATCGGAGATTATCTTTACCGCAGTATTGTGTCGGTGTGCCATCCTTCCAAAACTTTTCAAAATTCCCTTGCTGATCTTTTTCATTGTCAGGCCAGCCAAGTGTAGAGATATAATTTGTAAGTGCATCAAACCACACATACATCACATGCTCATCATCGTCAGGCACAGGTATGCCCCATGGCATTTTTGTCTTTAATCTAGATATTGAAAAATCCTGTAATCCCCTTTCTACAAAAGCTTTTATTTCATTGTAGCGGAAATCTGGCATCACAAAATCTGGGTTTTCGGCATAAAATTTTAAAAGCCTCTCTCCAAATTCACTATATTTAAAGAAATAATTTTCCTCTTGAATTATTTCAAGGGGGCGACCGGTATGTATCATGCATTCTCCGTTTAAGATTTCTGAATCACTCTTTGTCTCTTCACATCCTACACAATATTTTGCTTCGTAATTTTTCTTGTAAATGTATCCATTATTTTTTACCCTTTTCCAAAATTCTTGTGCGGCAGAAATGTGATGCTCGTCTGTGGTACGGACAAAGTGTAAAATCTCTTCATCCATTCCAAAAATTTTTACTGATTCTTTAAAATTTAAAAAACTTTTATCTACAAAATCTTGTGGTGATAATCCCAAAGACTGTGCTTTCTCATATATCTTCATCCCGTGCTCATCTGTGCCGGTATTGAAAAATACTTCGTAGCCTTGAAGCTTTTTATATCGTGCTATCGCATCAGCACGCACAAATTCCAGAGCATGCCCCATGTGGAGGTCTGCATTTACATATGGAAGTGTAGTTGTAATGTAAAAATTCTTTTTATCCATTTTGTGTTCTTGCTAATATTTTATCTTTTTCAATATCATTCATAAATTCCATCACTACTACAGCTACAGGTATAGACAATACACCACCCCAGACTCCGCCTAGCTCGAGTCCGACTAGGATAGATAAGATTATTACGATCGGTGAAAGACCTACCACTTTATTTATTATGAGAGGAGCAAGTAGGAAAACTTCAAATTCATGGATTATGAGATAAGCTCCAGATACTAATAGAGCACTTGTGAGCCCTCCTGATAGATAAGAAAAAGCAAAAGCTGGCACTAGAGACACTATCATTCCATAAGGCACCAATTCCATTATTCCAGCGATAAGGGCGAGTAGTAGTGCATATTGTATACCTAGTAGTGATAGTGATAGGTAGATAAGTACTCCGACCACAATACCGAGGAGTAATTGCCCTTTTATCCAAAGAGCGATTTTCTTGCGAGAGCGCTCCCACAAATCTACAGCGTAGTTTTCATATTTTATAGGAAAAATTATTCGTAAAAAATTCTCTATTCCCTTTTCTTGAATTGATAGATAGAAAGAAATTAAAATTATAAGCATAAAGTTGAATAGTCCACCAAAGATTACTGAGAAGGTTTGGAAAAATCCCCCAGATAGATTTGTGATAAATGCTTTTGAAATAGACATCAAAGATGCCAGAGAAAATCCTCCAGACAAAGATCCCACTATGTCTTTTGCTCCAGAAAAAGCTTCGTTTTGGAAAAAACTCAAAAAAGACACTCCTGGTATATAAGACGCCATGAAGGTTGAAAAATTATAAAGCTCTGTGATAAGCAGTGGAGCAAAAAGATAAAACAAAGCTCCAGAGATAGACAAGGACACCACATATAAAATCACGATGCCAAACACGCGATTTATGCCAAATCTTTTAAAATGTGGCACTGCAGACTCCACAAAAGAAGCTATGACTATAGCAGTCAAAATTACCAAAATTAAGTCTCGTAAAAACCATATCAGAAAAATAGACAGGCCCACCAAGGCCACTCGAATTATTGTGCCGGTTGTGATAGAAATGTGATTAACATTAGACTTATTATCAAACATATAGTCATGATAACACACAAATCACCTAAAATAAAACGTTAGAATTTTAGTATTTTCAAAAAATTGGCCTCACTTTTTTTGTCTTTAAATGGACCTATTAAAGCCAAGTTTAATTTATTGTTTTGGAAAATTTCTCTGGCCATAGCTTGAATCTGCTCTTTTGTGACACTCCGTATTTCTTTTGCTTTTTCTTCAGCATTTTTTATTTCTCTCTTTAATAATTCTTGGCCACCATAAAAGTTCGCAATATCATCACTGGACTCTAGCCCAAGTTTCATATTTCCTATCAAACATTCTTTGACTTTGTTTAATTCTTCATCTCCTACTTTTTCATTTTTTAGTATCCTGCACTCTTCTAGTACAGCCTCCAAGACTTCGTCTATTCTTTTATTATCTACTCCGGCAGAAATCTGGAAAAAACCATGGTCAGTATATGTGTCATTGTATGCACGGACATAATATCCCACACCCATTTCTTCACGAAGTTTCTGGAAAAGTCTTGAACTCATTCCCCCGCCCAGTATTCCACCAAGTACAGAAAGTACTGTATTGTTCTTGTGGAATAAATCAAAAGTACGCACAGCCAATACAAAATGCGTCTGGTCTGTCTCTTTAAATTTTATCAAGGCTTTTGGTTTGTTTTGTATTTCTTTTACTTTTACTTTTCCATATTTTTTTGTATTTTTTATATTTCCAAAAACTTTTTCTGCTTCTTTCATCACTTCTTTTTCTGTCACCTTACCTGCGACTACGAGCAATGTAGCCTTGGGTACATACTGCTCTTTTTTGTATTTCACAAAGTCATTTCTTTTCATTGCCAGAATATTTTTTTTCTCGCCAGCTATATTCCAACCAGCGGGAATATCTCCATAAAGTAGCTTCATCATCAAATCTTGCACATGTCTATTTGGCATGTCTTCATACATATTTATCTCTTCTATTATCACACCTTTTTCTTTCTCCATTTCCACTTCAGGAAAAGTCGAATTTAAATATATGTCAGACACAACATCAAAAATTTTAGCAAAGTGTTTTGCGTCAGATTTTGCATAATAACCTGTATATTCTTGACCAGTAAAAGCATTATACTGACTACCCAGGGCATCCAATTCTTTAGATATATCAATAGCTTTTGGTCTTTTCACGGTACCTTTGAAACACATGTGTTCTAAAAAGTGAGATATGCCATTTATTTTTTTTGTCTCATATTTAGAGCCGGTCTCTACCAATACCAAGACAGTCACTGTCGGGTTGTCTTTCATTGGCACCGTTACCACTCTGAGTCCATTTTTTAAAACTTTTTTACTGTATTTCATATTTTTATTATTTCAATTTTTCTTTATATAATCTAAAAAAATTGGGTACTTGAGAATGCTGGGGTGTAGGAAGATTATCTAAAGTAAACCAACCAATATCATCAAATTTGTGAGGCTCTCCATTTTTTACTTTTTCTCTGTCTACTAAAACTTTGAAATCGAGCGCTACCCAGTGTGTCTTCTCTCCCATATGTTCTCCATGCGCATCTCTATAACCTAAAAATTCATACTCTAAAACATCCGTGCAGTATTCCTCAGCAATTTCTTTTTTAAGAGTATCTATGACATTGTCGCCGAATTCTATCCCGCCAGCTCCTACATCCCAAGTGTCATGTTCATCACGACAATTTTTACTGCGTTTATTAAATAGAATATTACCTTTACCGTCGTGACATACAAACACGACAGCTACTCCAGTATAATCAAATCCTTTTTTCATTAGCTTATTCTTTCTTTTATATAATTTTCCAAGTTTTCTATTTTTACTCTCTCCTGCTCTCCGGTATCTCTGTCTCTCACAGTCACAGTGTCATCTTCTAAGGAATCAAAATCTACTACTATACAAAATGGTGTACCTATTTCATCTTGTCGGCGGTATCTCTTACCGATATTTCCATTGTCGTCCCAAGCTACACGACCAAATGTTGCTTTTAAATTTCCAAAAACAAATCTTGCTTTATCTATTAGTTCTTGTTTGTTTTTCAAAAGTGGGGATACAGCACATATCACTGGAGCAATGTTAGCCTTGAGGGCTAGATAAGCTCGTGTCTCTCCATTTTTTTCATCTTCTTTATAAGCAGACAATAAAAGTGCCAACATCATACGATCTACACCAATAGATGGCTCTATCACATGTGGTACTACCCTCTCTTTCAATTCTTCGTCTATATAATCCAGCTTGTGATTGTTTAAATCAAAACTTCCCCGATATGCGAGACCCAAAAGCTCTTTTTGCCCAAAAGGATATTCAAACTCAAAATCTATTGTTCTCTTTGAATAATGTGCTCTGTCTCCATCCCCTACTTCTATCTCATGTAATTTTGTCATATCAAGACCAAGCTCTTCGACAAATTCATTTATGGAATCTTTCCAATATGTAAAATATTTGTCCCAATCTTTCTCGTGAATAAAATATTCTACTTCCATTTGCTCTAGCTCGCGAACTCTAAACACAAAATCACGAGGAGTGATTTCATTTCTAAAAGCTTTACCTATTTGTGCAATTCCAAAAGGAAGTTTTGGATGAAAAGAATCTACTATATTTTTAAAATTTACAAATATACCTTGAGCTGTTTCTGGGCGCAGGTACACAGTCGCTGAAGAATCTTCCATAGCTCCTATCTGTGTAGAGAACATCATGTTAAATTGACGTGCTACACCTAGCTCTCCTTTACAATCAGGACATTGTTTGGGGTCTGAAAGCTGGTCCTCTCGAAAACGATGTTTACATTTTTTACATTCTACAAGTGGATCAGAAAATCCTGCCACGTGCCCAGAAGCCTCCCAAACTTTTGAATTCATTATAATAGCAGCGTCTACTTCATACATATCGTCACGAGAAGAAACAAATTTTTTCCTCCATGCTTCTTTTATATTATTCTTGAGTGCCACTCCTAATGGACCATAATCCCATGTACCAGCGAGTCCTCCATATATCTCTGAGCCCTGAAAAATAAATCCGCGTCTTTTACAAAGCGAAACTATCTTTTCCATCAATTCATTTTTTTCTTCTTTTTTCATATTTTTATTCAGACACCAATCCACCAGCTGCTGGGAATTGACTATCACTATCTAGCTTGGTGCGAAGGGCTGGCTTACTCGTCCTTATATCTACATTAGCAAAATCATCATGTCCGGTCAAAATTGCATCATTTATGATTATTGGCACAGTGTTTACATGAGAAAATAGTGGTGTATACCCTATCTGGAAAGAAACGGTTTTATCTGAGCCGACTATGCCTGTACCTTTTGAAATTCTACCTATATTCCAAATCACTTCTCTGCTATTTGTATTGTAAGTGACATTCTCAGATACGGGAGAAGTGACACCCATAAAACGAACCCATGTAGGCAATATTGCTCGGACTTCTCCTTTAGAAATGCTGTTTGAAGTATTTGATAAAGTCCAAGTGATAGTGTATGTAGTTTCTTTTTCTGCTTTTGGTGGTATTGGTCCGGTGTTTGTAAAAGGTCCAGAATAATAAAATGCTTTAGTGGACAACCCTGCATCAGAAATAATTCTTATTACTTTAGATTCAGAATTGGTTAATTCTTTTGGTTCATAGCCTTCTACTAATTGTTTACCAGAAATTGAAACTTCTATATTTATAGATGGATCATTCAATATTCCTTCAGTCGCAGACAAAAGTGGTATCGGATATATAGCAAACTCTACGGAACCAAAATCTCCTGGATTTATTTCCGCAAATTGACTCTGTGAAAACTTGTCCCAAACAATTGTATTTTGCAATGAATCATATGTGCCCTGTTCTGCAGTGACAGTCTTTTTGTTGAAAGCATTTCCAGAAATTTTTGCTCGAATTTCTAAATCATCTACTTTTGTGTCTAGATTATTACTCCAATTTATTCTACCCCGAATTATATTTTTTGAATCTGCAGAATATTGAAGCTTTGATAAACCATTAATCACAAGATTAGCTTCTATAAAAGGCTTCTTGACCATCACGGTGTGTGTAAATGTATTGTATACGACGCCAATAGTAGATTTGTCTGTGGTAGATGGTGAGCCACTATATATACGGAAACTTTTTTCTTCACCATCAAAAACATCAAGCATCTTACCGGTTATTGCTATATTTCTATCTACTCCGGGTGCAATATCGCCCATATTCCACACATTATTTCCCGTGGAAGGTTCAGGTGTGGCTGACACAAATTGAAAACCAGCTGGGTAATCAACCTTTAATAAGACATTTGATAATAATTTATTAGAATTTAAAACTGATTTAATATTTAAAGTAATGTTTTGATTTGGACTAATAGTGGCCGGAGCGTCTATGACAAAGTTTACCGGCGTAGAGCTAATGGTGACTTGATAAGGTTTTTCTTTTACAAAGATAGCGTTTGACCCAGGGACTCTATATTCAATAGATACTTTTATTGGTCGCACTGAGCCTTGTTCACCAAAAATTACTATCTTTACATTTTCATTGTGCACAGACCCAGCCGGAATAGAGCCTAGTGACATACGAAAATGCTCTGTCTCAGATGACAAATCTGCATCTCCACCTTTTGGATACTCCACTACTAAATCCACTAGCTCGAGTGGAGAATTATTTTTATTTGTGATACCTATGACCAATGAGAGCTCTTCCCCCCCAGGAGTGAAGGCATTTCCGAGAATTGAAATATCTATGTTATCATTTGACACCGTATTTGTAGAAAAAAAGAAAATATAAGACGCATATCCGACAGTCAATAAGAAAAAGAATAAAGAAAAGATAAAAAATTTCTTAAACCTAGAAGTTTTCATAAAAAAATTATCTTTGGAATCAAAAAATTCTCCTTCTCCATTTTTTCCATCACCCCAGGAGTCTGGTGCAGTTGGTTTTTTTGTATGCATAAAATTACCCCAATGCTCTACTTTTGATTCATAGTTCTTACTAAATAGTTTACTCTTTAGCTCTTCTATTCTATTTAATTTATTTCTGTCACCAGGATTCATTTAATAATTGTAACACTTTCTCGGATATTTTAAAAAGGTATATTTTTATAGATGTGTCTCTTTTAGAGCTTTATTTATTTGATTTAATATATGACTTCTAGATTTTGAAACTTCAAATATCATACTCTCATCAAATGGTGATTTTATGAGGTCTTTCAAGTTTTCATTTCCTCCGATATAGCCCAAGTTGTTTAGTATTCGCAAGACTATGATTGCTTCTATGTTTTGTAAATCGCTTTTACTTTCAATTTTTTCTAGGGCTCTCATGCTGTGTAATAAATCTATAAATAAAGCTTCATTTGGCTCTACTCCTGCTAGCAATCTTTTTAAAAGACGAACTATATTATGAAAAATTTTCAAAGCCTCTGGTCTTTTTGTTATTTTTTCTAATTGATTTGTCTTTGACGCACTCGTCACTCGAAAAAAATTCTGCCCTTGGACTAGGTCAATCTTTAGATACGCATAATCTTGTAGTATAAAACGAAGCTTGGAAGAAATTTTACGTACACCAGTAGCCGTAGCATATATCATGCCTAGTTCTTTGGTAAAAATATAATAATATTTCCCAGATTCCCCTGTATTTCTACTACCCAATATTATTCCTTCTGTGTGATAAATATGATGCATTATTTCATCATTTCATTTATAGCTTCTAACGCTTGTGGAAGTTGTCTCCATCCATCTGAGCCACCAAGGTGTCCCCCGTTTGGCACTAACACTAATTTGCAATTTAAATTTTTTGAAAGTTCTTCAGCGTGACTAAATGGTACTTTGTCATCATTGTCTCCATGTATGACGACAAAATTTTTACAAACCTTTTTTATGTGTTCAAAATCAAAAGACGTATTTATAAAATGCTCCAATATCATATATCTTTCTTGATTTAGTGAACGTACAGGACCAGACACGAGCAAAGCTCCACCTATTTTAGAATTTTCAGGCAAGCCTTCCAAATACCTCAATATTGCTGGAACACCAAGAGAATGCCCTGCAAGAAAAATTTCTTCATCCGGCTCACCGATAGCTCTTTTTATTTCTTCTACCCATTCATCTTTTTTAGGAGTTATAGGTGTAGGCATAGGCAAAGCACAGGCCCAAATGTCTTCTTTGGCGAGCTCCCCCATAAGCCAAGGCCTCCAGCCCCCATTTGGCTCTCCACCAAAACCATGCACCATAAAAACTTTTTTCATTCCTATATTTTAGCAATTTTCACTTTGAAAACCAATTCACCTATTTTTATTTCGGCGCCGTCATTGTTTTCAAATTTTA
>CAYREQ010000005.1:18553-50668 GCA_964423445.1 uncultured Candidatus Saccharibacteria bacterium
TTGAAAACCAATTCACCTATTTTTATTTCGGCGCCGTCATTGTTTTCAAATTTTACATCAGAGACTGTCACAGTTTTTTTCATATCACTTTCAAATTTTTGAATTAATTTCTTTCCTACTTCATCTGTCTCAAAAGACAGGTTTATCACATCGCTTGGAGTCAATCCCATTTTTTTTCTCATATCCTGCAATCCGCGCACAAGCTCACGATAATCTCCTTCTTCTTTCAGCTCCCCTGTTATATTTGTATCCAGACTAAAGACTCCCGTGCCTTTATAATTTTTGATATTTACTTCTTCTTTAATTATATCTACATATATATCAAGCACGTCTAACCCAGTAGCTTCAGCCAGTGGTTGTTTTACTGGAATATTTTTTTGTTGTCTCTCTTTTAATAAATTAGATACACTTTCTCGGACTTTCACCATTTCTCCCAAGACCTTTGGTGTCCCAGATGAGAAAATTGCAAAAATACTTTTCTTTACTTTCGGCCACTCAGTCAAATGCACACTCTCTTTGTCATTTTCCCTTCTCAATTTTAGCCATATGTCATCAGCTGTAAATGGAGCAAATGGTGCTAAAAGTTTAGATAAAGTTTTTAATACAAAATACAAAGTCTGTTTTGCTTCTACGTCCCCATCTTTTATTCGCTCTCGTGAACGACGCAAATACCAAGTAGATAAATCTCCAATGAAATCTCGGGTCGCTCGCACTGGCTCTAGTAATTTATAATTATCTAAATTATTTGTATTTAATTCGGTCAATTCATCCAATCTAGCCAAAATCCAAATGTCTAAAATATTTTTTGAATTTGGTCTCTCTCCATTTTCCAAATTTTTATCTCTATAGAGTTCATAAAAAGCGAGTACATTGTAGAGCAAGGTAAATACTTGCCCAGATACCAGAGCCACAGTTTTTTCATCAAAGTTTTTTGACTCACCAGGCTGATTTACTGAATACATCCACATACGAAGTGTGTCTACGCCATATTTAGCAATAGCTTCAAATGGGTCTATCACATTACCCAATGATTTAGACATCTTTTTACCTTTCGCATCAAGTAAGTGCCCCAGACAAATCACATTTTTATAGGCCATTCCACGACCCATCAAAGCCCCGACAGCATGCAGTGTGTAAAACCAACCACGTGTCTGGTCTATCGCTTCGGAAATATAATCTGCTGGATATAGAGGTTCTTTTACATCAAAAGGATAGTGATCTTGCGCAAAAGGCATCGCTCCGGAATCAAACCACACATCCATCACTTCTTTTGTTCTCACCAAGTCACCACCACAATCACAGACTAGTTTTACTTCGTCTATAAAAGGCCTGTGTAAATCCAACTCATAGTCCTCGTTGTGTGGCACAGGAATAAAAGGTAAATTTCTAATTTCAGCATTACCAAAAGCTTTAAAATCTTCTACGAAAGATTCTGCATTTGGGAATTTATATGGCTTATTGTCTGGAATATGCAGGCCACAATTTACAAATAGTAGCCAAGCTGGTCCACCATGAGTCACTATCAACACATTTTTGTCTTTATATTTTTCTTCTATCTCATGCAATACTGCACCTGTCCTCTGCGCTACATCTTCTAGAGATTCACCTTCTGGTATTCTATGTCCAAACCATCTATTTTCTACTTGAAGAACATAACTGTGATATTCGTCCCAGTTCTTTCCATCAAAAATTCCAGGATTTAACTCGTGCAAGCGGTCATCAAAAATCACTTGTTCATCTTTTAGCCCAAATTCTTTTTTCAATATTTCTGTAGTCTCTTTTGTACGTAAAAATGGTGAGGACACTATCATGTCTATTTTTTCATTTTTAAATTTCTCGGCTGTTTGTCTCACTTGGTCTTTGCCTTCATCTGTCAATCCATCGTTTTTTTCATTTTTAAAGCTGACTGTGCCTTTTTTATTTGCTTCAGTGCCACCATGTCGCATAACAAAATACTTATTTCCAGATTTTTTTGTTTTATTTTTCAATTCTTCAATACTTCCAATCACATCTACCTTTTTACAAGATTCACAATGCCACACAGGTAATGGTGTACCCCAATATCTCTCTCTGGATATCGCCCAATCTTTTATCTCACGAAGCCACTCACCAAAACGTCCATCTCTGGTGTATGCTGGCTCCCAATTTATTTTCTGATTCTCAGAAATCAATTGTGCTTTTATCTTTGGATCAGACATCCTGATATACCAAGAATCACGAGCATAGTATATGAGTGCTGTATGGCAACGCCAGCAATGCGGATATGAGTGCTTGTAATTTTCTTGTTTGAAAAACAAATTTCTTTTCTTTAAATCATCAATGATATCCACTGCGAGCGTCGGCTTGCCATCTGTATTTGTCTCCCTCACAAATCTGTTTTCTAAAAATCCTGTACCTTTTATGAAATTTCCTTCGGGATTTACTAGGTGATGTTTTGGTAAGCCCACTTGTGTTCCAAGTACAAAGTCGTCTTGTCCATACATCACAGCTGTATGTACTATACCTGTACCATCCTCTGTATTTACAAAGTCTGCAGAGTAAACTTTAAACATTTTATCTGTAGCCTCTTTTTTATTTTCAATTTGTTCTTTTAGATATGGAAACAATGGCTCGTATTCTAGCCCGACTAAATCACTACCTTTATGCTCAGCTATAATTTCGTACTCTCCTTCTATTAGAGCCATGCGTTCTTTTGCCAACACAAATATCTCACTTCCAACTTTTACTTCCACATAAACAATGTCTTTACCTACAGCAAGTGCGACATTGCCTGGAAGTGTCCATGGAGTCGTAGTCCAAGCGAGAATATATTTATTTTCCTGACCTGCCAGAATTTTAAACTTCACATATACAGATAAATCTTTTACATCTTCATACCCTTGGGCTAATTCATGACTAGAAAGTGCCGTCCCACAACGCGGACACCAAGGCACGACTTTATAATCTTTATAAAGCAAGTCTTGCTCTTTTACTTTTTTGACGATATTCCAGACAGATTCAATATAATTATTTTCATAAGTTACATAAGGATTCTTTTCGTCCACCCAATAACCTATGCGTTCAGTAAATTTATCCCAAAAGCTTACATAATCCCATACTGATTCTTTACACTCTTGATTAAATTTTGCGATACCGTATTCTTCGATAGCTTTTTTAGAATTTAAGCCAAGCTTTTTTTCTACCTGAAGCTCTACAGGCAAGCCATGAGTATCCCATCCACCTTTACGACGAACATGAAAACCCTGCATAGTCTTGTATCTAGGAATAGCGTCCTTGAAAGAGCGAGATTCCAAATGGTGAATACCTGGTTTACCATTTGCAGTCGGTGGACCTTCAAAAAATACAAACTCCCCTTTCGGTGAATTTTTCTTTAGAGATTTTTCAAAAATCTTTTTTTCTTTCCAAAATTCTAAAACTTTCTCTTCGCGAAGAGCTGCATCACTTTTTTTGTTTTGTTCTTGTTCTTGCATAATATTTTTTAATTTATTAAATAAAAAAACTCGTCCCCGTATAACAATTGATAAATTGCTATACAAGGACGAGTTTCTCGTGGTACCACCTTGCTTACTTCTCATTTATTGGGCTCTACTCTCCTGCAATATTTGCAAGGTTTCTTCCCAAAGCTCCAGAGTGATTGCTCCTTCGATGCTTGTGTAAATACTATATCATATAGAAAAATAAAGTAAAAACAGATTACCCACCGAAAAGCAGGTTCTCTGTTTTTGGTGGGTATTATTCTTTTATATAAAAGTGATAGCTCGGGTCGAGCCAGACACTATTTATACAGCTTATTATCTCTTCAAAACTCAAGTCTCGGAATAAATGTTTCCACGCTGTCTCACACTTATGCTGATTCTTTGAATTTTCTCCTCCGACTTTCATCACCGGAAAACCATTGATGAATTTACACACGAGTGTCGCACCTATGGGTTTCCATGGACTCAAGTTGATGGTGTTACATATTTGGATGGCATTCATGTTGCCAAACAAGGTGTGCCAGTGCCGATGTTCCCAGCCTGGAACATATGAGATGTTGCTTCTGTCATTTGAGCCACCGAGCGAGCGTGGTCTTCGATGATGTGGTTCCGTCCAAATCTCTGATCTGTGATTCCTTTTTTGTGTATTCATAGAATACCTCCTTGAAAAAGATCAATACAGAATAATTATACCTCAATAAAAAATTAGAATGTTTTGTATGGTGCATAACTTTATAAAATATTTATCTTTGTTATTTTTGACATAAACTAAAAAATGTGTTAATTTTCGACTTGGAAACAAAGTTCATTTTATGTATTTTGATTCTAAATCTAGACTAAATTTAGGAGATCAATCAACATGACTTATATAGTTAGCGCAAACTATCTAAACAGGGATTCAGAGAAACATCCTTGGTTAATTCGACTGGACGGAGCACCCATCAAGGAATCCGTCGAGGTGAGAGCAGTTCACGCGACCGGTGTCACCTTCAGGGATAGCGTCGAGGAAGTCGGTTTCGGCTGTAGTGTCGTAGCACAATGCGAGACTGCAAACGAGATCAGCGAGACTCCGACAGGGGTCACCCTGCAAAAAGTCTACTTTGATGACTTGCAGGGTGTCTTTCACAAAGTCACCAATGGTAAGATCGTCTATTCGTGCAAAGCACTTGTCCTCGAGCCGAACGGCGACATGTTCGTCGTCATGAACGACGAACCCGAAAAGACCGCTGATCTGCCGGGGGCCATCGAAACAGCTTTCTCCGGAGAGCAATAATCCCGCATAAAAAGCAAAATCCAGCCGCTTGAGAGAGACCACTCCCTCAAGCGGTTTCTCTTTTGTGTTTAGCTATTTCTTAAAAGATTTATATAGGATTAAACCAAATGAAATAATTGAATACAAAATAGTCCCCAAAAAAGATACTGTCTCTCTTTGCAACCAAATAAATCCATCTCCTTTTGTTGGTGCAATAAAATATAAGAAAATAAAAATTATTAAATAAATTAATGTAATTTTTTTCCAAGATAAAAACTTTGTATCATTAAAATTTACAAAAATAATTGTAAAAACAAAAATTGGTATAAATATAAAAAATAGATTAAGCACCCTGTCATCAATACAACAAAATTCTCTATAAAAATAGGGTAACTTTAATAGTCTATTAAAGTAAGAGAGAAGATAAACAAATACAAAAAATATCGAAAAAGATACCATTTTTTTTCTTGTAAACCAATTTAGTAAGATATTCATATAGTTATATATTTATAAATTTTCTAATTAAAAACAATACTATTAATAAACCTAATATTATTATATATGAAAGCTTATTACTGAGAAAGCCTGACTCTATCACAGAAGCTTCCAATTCTATATCTTTTGCAACCTCTTGTGGAGTTTCTTTTTCTTTATTTTCAATTTCTTTTTCTATTTTTTCTTCTTTAGGTTTTTCAACAAGATCACTAAGGGTCTTTGCTATGTTAGTATTTTCATTTATCTCCTCAATTTTTTCTACTTTTTCTAAAATATTTATTGTAGGCTCCACCTTATCATCTTTTTTAAATCCATAATTATTTTCTTTATCTTCTTCTAATATTATTGGTGTCTCCTCATTTTTTATGGGGTAAATTATATCTACTTTACCGTCTCCGTCTTGGTCCACATTAATCTCAGAAGAGAAAACATCAAATGAACTATCTATATCTAGAGTCACACTGGTTTCTGGGGAGCTAAGTATACCTTCAAATAATTTATTTTTTATCACAGAATTTCCTTGTTGCTCCTCCATGTCTAATGAAAAATATCCGTCAGCATATCCTTGTAGTTTTAATGTATATTCATCTCCAGCTGGTACTGAGAGAAATTGAACTTCACCTATTTGCCTATAGTCTACGTTTGGGATTTCTTCTATTATTTCCTTTGTATCAGGATCCATACCTGTATAATTCCCTTTTAAGTCTGTAATACCCAAAGTAAGTGGTGAGTGCAGAGTAAAGTGCAAGCGATGAGAATCACCTGAGGTCAATGTCGAAGGATTGTCTACTATTATATTTTCTGGGTCAAAAAATTCTATTTCTTGAATTTTTGATTTAATAAAATTACTAAGATTTGATATTTCTAGAATATTTCTATGAACTCTGTCTGGAAAATTTTCTTCGTTGTATTTATTCAAATTAACCCACCATCTTTCAATGTTTGGATTTGATACAGACATCCATAAGGCACTGGGCACTACTACAGTGCTGTCACCATCAATCACAAAACGTGGAGTATATGATATGTGTTCTGCTACATCCCTATATGTTTTGTAATCAAGCCCAGCCAGAGTCTCTACTCCCCAGCCTGCCACTTGTATGATTTTTGTGTCTGCAAAAGGCTCCCAGTTATCTAAAACCTTATGCAAATTTTCAGCTTGTGAGTATAAAAAAGAATTACCTATGTTGGGATTACTTGTATCGTGAAAAGCTGGCTTTTGTCTCATGTCTGTTCCTAAAATATAATTTTTTTGCTCATTTGAATTTGAAACAAACAAACCATATTCTGAAATTTTTGAACTAAAAATTGGTGAGTCTTCAAAAGAAGCTATCTTGTCCACTGCAAAGGCTGGATCTATGGAACTAAAATAACTTTCTGATGGTAAAAGGTTGTAAACTGTCGACATGTTTTCTGAAAGCTGTCGTGCTCTGTCTTTATGCATAATGAAACCTCCTCCAAGCTCTGTGCCATGTAATAAAGCAATGACTGCATCTGGTGTGCCCACCTGTGGCACAGCGACTAAAATGACTTTATCAATTTTTTCATACAAAGGATTGTTTGTATCTTTTAGTTTTTGTATCAATGCCTTTGCCACTAATCCACCATTTGAATGAGCTATTATTGTAACTTTGCCAGATTTTGAATTTTTTTGTAAGACTTCAAGCTTTTTTAAGATAAAAGATTCGGAAAAATCTTGAGTAGTATTGTAAGATAAATTTTCATTACTACTATTACCATTTGTCACTATATCATCCAATGACAATCTCCAGTCATACGGAATAAAGGCATAATCTTTTATTAAATTCTCATCTTTCCAATCTTTTAAATTTCTCAAAAAAGATTTATAAATATTTAAAGTATATATTTCATCAATCACACCGGTCTCTCCACCATCTCCTTCTAGGATTTGTGTATCATCTTTTGTATGAATACTACTGTCTATGCTTTTACCTTGATTGTCTAATAAAAGTTCCGAATGGTCAGAATCTTTACGAGATACCCACAGCTCATCTTCATTTGCACCATATAATTTAGAACCCATTACCCCTGGCAAGAAAAGTACGCTGGAAAAACAATCTACGAGACACTTTATCTCTGGAGGTGGTGGTGATATTTTTGATATACCATACAAACTAAAATATAAATCAGATACTGAAGTACAAGGTAAAGTCTTTGTGGGTAAATTAAAAAGAGTTCTATAACAATCACCCTCTACGAGGTCCTCAGAGCTACCATAATAGACAGGCAAAGTATTACCCATATTATTTCCCCTACTAGTAAAGAAATAATATTTATTTGGATTTAAAATAATAGAATTAATATAAAAAGTTTGCGTATTAGCAGTTGCCCCACTATCATTTTCAGATAAACCAGAATAAAGGATTGTGCAATCTGAATCATTGTCGTCATAACTATCATCATCACATTCATAAAAATTCAAAAAAGGTCTCGACCCATAGAAAATAGATGCTGGATTACTTGTTTTTATATCAATTCTAGTCAAAGTACCAGATAAATTATTGCCAAGTGTTTGAATAAAACTATTTAATGATGTCCCGATACTTTGAGAACTGTCAAAAGACAGATTTGCATATTGTAATGCGTCTGGTTGTGGTAAATCACCAAAAACTATTCTATGAGGTATAAAGAATAAAATGATAAACGCAAACAAAAAAATTAATTTCTGTAAACGCATTTTACTTTAACTAAATTTATATAAATAAATTATCTCATTAAAATAAATGCTGTAAATATCGTCTGTGGAAAAGTCCCCACTTGCAGTATTTACGCCATGGCGTAAATACTGCTATTTATATGGTTTAGCTAGTTTAAAGGTTTTAAAATTATCTGCAATTTTTGTTTCTTTAAGATAAGATAAGAATTCTTTTGGTAGTGGGGACGGCCCAACCCAAACACTTTTTTGTATCATAATATATTCAAACTTTATTAACTGCCTGCGAAACCAATCCCTCTCCTTTTTAAATTCATGTGGGATGTCATACATAACTATAAGATTTTTGGGGCTATTCTTATTAAATTGAGACGAAAAAGATCCATAATAAAAACTTTTCTTTCTATTAGTTTTCTTGATTTCATATCTTTTAGACAAACTAAGTATAGGTATACCTAAAGTATTGAGTTTCACACCTTTATAATAAAAAACTTTTTTATTAGCCATATTTATATTTTAAACCATGTGTAGTATTTACGCCATAGCGTAAATACTACATTGATTAAAACTAATCTTTAAGTCTTATTTATTCACTTTCTACTAACCCGAGTTTTTCTAGTCTGGCTGTAATTGCACCACTTTTTCTGCCAAATTTTTTCATTAGTTCTGCTACAGGCATACCTGTCTCGAAAAGATTTTTCAATTCTTCGTCTTGTTCTTTACTCCATGGTCTATATGCATTTGGATGTTTCGCGCGGATTTCTGCAAAGCCATCTTTGGTCTCACTCTTTTTTAGTTTCCTTGTCCCCTTTTTACCGACACTGCCACCACAAGCAAGTATAAAATTTTCGTGCATCTTTTTTAATTCTGTAGCTGATATTTTTCCAAAAAATTTTTTAGCATCCTTGGAACTATTTTTGAAAACAATATCTTGTTTTAATACTTCAGGGCTGACTTTGAAAGCATGCTCATTTAGACCGAGTAGATAAAGACCAGAGAGTCTGCGTACGCGAGAAAGAGCCACATATCCTTGCCCAAATTCAAATACTTGCGACAAATCCATGATAGCTGAATCCATGCTCATACCCTGACTCTTATGGACAGTGATAGCCCAAGCGAGACGAAGTGGAACCTGAGTTATCTGTGCGCGAATTTTTCCTCCCTCTTCTACTACCCAATCCATAGGTGGTATCACTATACTCCTGCCACTTTTTGTTTTTATTATTGGCTGTCCGCTAAATTCTTCAAAGCCTATCACGACGCCGAGAGTACCATTTGCAAATCTTTCTTTTTGATTGTTCTTGGTGCACATCACTACTGCACCTATTTTTAATTCTAATTTTTCTGGAGATAAGCAACCTTTTTTTAATGCTTCTACTATTCTGTCATTTCCATTGCTGGTCATATCAAAGACTTGTATATCATCATCTATCTTTTCGAGCTCACTATAATTTACTTTGTCTACGTTGAAATTGTGTGAGAATAATTTTGTAGTATTCTCTGGCATGTCATCAAAATCAATTTGTCTTTTATTTATATAATCTAAGTGCTCAGCCTTTATATTGTTTGCCCGAATTGCTGAGAGGACTGATAGAAAATCTTTGTCGTCTTGGCGGTATTGCTCTTCTAAATAGCACACGATAAATTGTGCCCTGCCCCACGCCGAAGATTCATAAGCAAAAATTTTATTTGTATTATTTTCTTCTTCGAATAAGATTTGATTTTTGGGTGGCTCTATTTTTTTTACGATTGGTGGTAATTGAAAAAAATCTCCGACGAGGACAATCTGTATTCCTCCAAAAGCTTCGTCTATTTGCTTTACTTCACGACAAACCAAATCCACCATATCAAGAGTATCGCTAGATAACATTGAAATCTCATCTATAATCAAGACTTTTGTTTTTCTTATTCTTTTTGCCAAATATTCACTGCTCGCTATTCTGTCTAAATCATATTTATCTAGTCGATTTTTTATGCCTATCCCGCTCCAAGAGTGTATCGTCATGCCACCTATGTGTGTAGCGGCTATACCTGTGGATGCTGTAATAGAAGGCTCTATGCCATGCTCATGTAAATAACTTACAAAATTATTTATAGTATGAGTCTTGCCACTCCCTGGTTCGCCAGTCAAAAAAACATTGGCACCGGTTTTTAAAATATTTAATGCCTCAGACTGAGTCATAATTACATTTTCTCTGGAGCTTTAATGCCTAGGAGTTTTAGGCCTGTTTTCATCACAAATGAAAATGCGTAAGTAAGAGCAATTTTGTAGCCTGAATTTTTGTCGTCCTTATCTACTATAATTGTATTAGCATAAAAGCTATTGTAAGCACGGGCTATCTCAATCAAATAATTTGCTACGTAGTGTGGCTCATATTCTACCCCTGCCCTCTCTACTACTTCAGAGAATTTATATAATAATTTTTCTAACTCAAATATTTCAGACATTTCTGTGTGTGGATCAGGTAATATATTTTCTCTCGTAGATTTTTCTATCACAGAATTTGCTCGGGCAAAAGAGTATTGCAGATATGGACCAGAGTCACCCTCAAAAGAAATTGATTTTTCAAAGTCATATATTATATCTCCGCCGGTAGATTGTTTTAAGATAGAATATTTTAGAGCTGATACTCCCACCATTTCTGAAATTTTATTTTTTTGTTCTTCATCCCATTCTCGATCTTTTATTTTTTCTGAGACAAGAGAAATCGTGTCACGAAGTAGTGACTCACCTGTGACTATGTTTCCTTTTCGTGAAGACATCTTGCCCGAAGCTAGTCTCATCATGCCATGAGTGATGTGCTTCATCTTCGACTCATATTCTGGATGTATCAATGCGAGAGCCTGTGACACTACTCTCATGTAGTCCATCTGTTCGTTTGCAGTGACTACTATAGATAAATTCATATCTGGCAAAGTTTTAAATTTTTCTTCTGTAAGCCCAAGCTCCTTTGTCTCATATGTAGGCAAACCTTTTGATGTTATAAATACTCTAGTGTGGAGCTTTGGATTGTATTTTTCGGCTTTAAATACAAGTGCACCATCTGATTCTTCAAAAATTTCACCTGTATTTTGTTTTACAATTTTTTCACCTATTGGCGCCATCTGACTTTCCAAGAAATAAAATTCAAATTCTGTCCCTAAAATATCATACAAGTCTTCAAAAGCTTTCATAGTGACTTTAAAGCCCCAATCATATATCTCATTTATTTTTTCGTCGCTTTTATCGTAAACTTTTTTATTTATTTCATCTATTTCTTTTTTGGCGTCTTCATCATTTTCATAAGCTTCTGCCCCATTTGTATACGCTATACCTATATTTGATGCTTGTTCGTTGTGGGTGCCTGTTCTGGTTTGGATTTTATTATCTTTCTGTAAACCATAGATTGCTTTGGCTACATGTAGCCCAATATCTCCTTGATAATTTGCCCGAGAAACCTTGGCTCCAGAGTGCTCTAAAATTCTAGCTATAGATTCACCAATAGCATTTGTCATCAGGTGACCTATGTGAAATGGCTTGAAAGGATTTGGATCTGTGTACTCTACCATTATTTTTTGGTTTGAAAGATTTTCATTTTTACCAACCTCCATACCTTTGTTTAAAATTTCTTCCACACTATTTGCAAAAAATTTTCTAGATAAATAGAAGTTTATAAAACCAGGACCAGCTACTTCGACACGCTCTATGTATTTATCAGTATTTAATCTCAAAACTTCAGCGACTATTTTTTCTGCGAGCACCTTTGGATTTTCTCCAATATTTTTTGCTATAGCCATGGCTACATTTGTAGAATAATCCCCCATTTTTAAATCTGCTGGGTGTTCCAAAGAGATAACACTAGCTTCTATGTGTAAATTCTCAAGTGCATCTTTTATTAATTTTTTTATTTCTTTTTCCATAAATTATTTTTTACCGGTACTTCCAAACTTACCTTCACCACGAGCTGAATCACTAAGTGTATCTACTTGTTCTAATTCACCTATTACTACAGGTATTATAACAAGTTGAGAAACTTTGTCTCCCTCTTCAAATGTGTAAGGCTCATCAGATAAATTTACTAAGAGTGTATTGTATTCACCTCTATATCCTGCATCATATACTCCACCCATGTGAGCAAGTCCAGCTTTAGAAATGCTCCCCTTATCCATGATTATTCCTCCATATCCTTCAGGAAATTCCATAGCAAAGCCATGCCAAAATCGATGATGCTCTCCGGGTTTTACTGTGACTGTCTCCATAGAGTACAAATCCATACCTATATCCCCTGGATGATGATAAGTCGGCAACTTTGCATTTTCTTTTAATTTTTTAATCTTTATTTTCATTTTAAAAATAGCCTGAATATTCTTTAAAGCTTGGAGTAAAATTTTTATCTTTTTCTTTTACTAATCTTTCTAATTCAGATTTAGAAAACCATTTTACTTCTTCAACTTCATCATCTTGTTTTTTAAATGGATACCCCCTGTCCACTATAGCAGTAAACCACTGACAAAAATATTCATGACTAGAAGATACTCTTTTTTTAGGACCTAGAGAAAAATTAACTCCTACTAATCCTATTTCTTCCTCAGCTTCTTTTATTATATTTTGTTCATAAGATTCACCCTCTTCTACTGTACCTGCGACAGCAGGACCCCACAACCCTGCACCATGTTTTTTAGTAAGAGCCCTTCGTGCAAGCAAAATATTATTATCTTTGTCTATTACCCATAAAGCACTAACACGAGTAATATCCTCAGGGTTTGTTTCTCCCCTGTTTTTATAACCTATAACTTCATCTTGTTCATTTACTACTGGTAGTTTCATTTAATTTTAAAATGTTTAATAATTATATCTGCAACTTTTTTGGGTGAAAGGTTTGTATTGTCTATGACTAAATTATTTTTTAATTTTGGAGAAGAATTCCAATCTTTGTCTTTAACAAATTCTCGCATAATTTTTTTATTTACTAGCTTCCTAAATTTTTTACGTGAGCTTGCGCTAACTCTATTTAGTAATTCTTTATTCTCTGCTTGCAAGTGTACAGGGTAAAAATTAGCTCCTAATTTTATTATTTTTTTTTCTAAAGTCTCTACATACTTAGGGTCTGATAGACCTGTTCCAGAGACATAATTATGAGCATAACAATGTGTCGTAATAAAATTTATTTTTGCTTTTACTGCGCTCTCCATTAAATCATATCTCAGTCTCTCCTTCATAACACTACTTTCATATGTTGAGCGAGTGAATACCTCGTCAACAAAGTCATTTAATGCATGGTTATGCGTGAGTTTATACCCAAGTTTTTTGCTTAAAATTTTTGCTACGGTGAGCTTACCTACAGCTATCGGACCATAAATGAAAACAACTGTTGGTTTTTTATTTGATGATTTTTTTAACTTTTGCATATATTTCTTCGTGTATGTTTTCAAAACTTCTAAGTTCTTTTTTATCCATACAATCTATCTTTACCCAATTCTTTTGGGTTTTAGCGAGCCAAAGTGCACTATTTATAGAATTCTTTAAGAAATTTTTATCTTTTTCATGCACATCTTTTTTTCGACTTCCTAAGTATGCTCTCGTACCTTTATAATCTCTTTCTTTTATCAATTTTGTCACCGTCTCTATCGGCAAAGATAAATAAATAATTTTATTTGGTACAGGAATTTTAAAAACTTTATACTCCATTTCCCCTAGCCAATTTATAAATGCTATGCGTTTTTTTATATTAGAAATTTTACCACCCTGATGAATTTGATTTGAAGAGATATATCTATCCATCACCACCACATAACCATCTTTTAGCCACCTCTCTATCTTTTCTTTAGATTCCCATCTATCTGCTGCGTATACCACAGCGGCAATTTTAGGATGTATATTGACCCAATTATAGTATTGCTCGGAAAGGCAGTGAGCTATGAATTTCCCAAAGAAATTGTCTTCATATTGAGGAAAATGAATAAATTTTGCTTTGTAGCCATCGCGTTTAAGGTGCTTCATCAGCAATCCTGCTTGGGTGCTCTTTCCGCTAGCATCCGTACCGTCTATTACTATGAGTTTGCCTCGTTTAGCCATGCAAGAACTATATCAAAAAATAGACCTAAAACAAAATTAGCTAAGTTTTATGCTTATGTTATTATTGATATATGGAAGAATTTAAACCAGAAAATTTAGAGAACCGGAAACAAAAGAGAGCATTAGTAAAAGAAACTTTTAATAAAGCCGTAGATATTTTTCTAAAACAAAAAAACTCAGAACCCTACAATATGATAGCTGAATTTGGTAAAGAATTTCAGGAAAAACACCCTGACTTTACTTCGTTTGTTTTATACCATGACCTATCAGGCAGTAGTCTTTACCCAGATCAAGAGACAGGCCCACTAGACACCCCTGATGGAGAAATACAAAAATTCGTTGATAAACTAAATAAAGTTATTGAAAAAATTCTCGCAGAATCTCAGGTAAATCCTGAGTAGTCTTATAATTTTTAACTAATAGATTTTTATTTCCAGTCAGCATACTTGAAACTCTTTTAGGGGCTCCTTCTCGGTATAGACAAATTATCTTTTTATTTAAATTAAGAGCAGAAGCTATCTCATACCCTACCCCGAGACTAGGAGTACTGACTTCCGCCACTATTACATCTGAGCTTCTAAGCCAGCCCATATCTCGCTCATAGATAAAATCATCCGGTAAATCTTCACCATCTGAAGTCATTTCAGAATCTCCGATATGCTCGGTCAAAACTTCTCCGTAATTTTTGAGCAAACTAATAATTTTTAAATATACTTCTTTATCGTCTCTCCCGCCTGATATTGAACCTGCAAAATATATTTTCATAATTTAAACAAACTTTTTTGGTATTGGAAATTTTTTAGCTAATTTTTGAATTTCTTTATGGACTTGTTGTTTAATTTTTTTATTATCTTTGTTTTTTAAAACTGTGATCATGAGTTCAGCGACTTTAGCACAATCTTTTTCTTTAAATCCGCGTGTGGTGATAGCTGGTGTACCAAATCTAATACCTGAAGGATCAAGTGGCTTTCTAGTATCTCCTGCAATAGAATTCATATTTAGTGTTATTCCTACTTCATCTAATACTGTTTGTGCTTCTTTACCTGTCACTCCAAGCGAGCCGAACACATCAGCCAGGATAAGATGATTGTCTGTGCCCCCGCCTATCATGCGAACTTTATTTTGTTTGAAAACTTTTTCCATAGCTTTTGCATTTTTCAAAATTTGTTTTGCGTAAGCCTTGTATTTTGGAGTCATCGCTTCACCAAAAGCTACAGCCTTGGCAGCGATGGTATGCATATGTGGACCACCTTGGATACCAGGGAAAATAGCTTTGTCTATTTTTTTTGCTATCTCTTCGTTTTCGCGAGTAAGTATTATTCCTCCACGTGGACCACGAAGAGTCTTGTGTGTAGTAGAAGTTATAATATCAAAACCATCAGCAAAAGGATTCCTGAGTGCACCTGCGGCAATGAGCCCTGCTATATGTGCCATGTCTGCCATCGTGATAGCTCCTACTTCATGTGCTATGTCTACAAACTTTTTATAATTCAAAGTTCGCGGATAAGCCGAAAATCCAGCGAGAATTATTTTAGGTTTATGCTCTAGTGCTTGCTTGCGTAAATCTTCATAATCAATCTCACCTGTCTCCGGATCTTTCATTTTATAAGTGACAAATTTGTATATCTTTGCAGGGAGTGTCATAGGGTGTCCATGAGTGAGGTGTCCTCCATGAGACAAGTCCATACCTAGTACTGTGTCCCCTGGATTGAGAAGTGCTGCGTACACGGCTAAATTTGCTGGAGCTCCTGAATGTGGCTGAACATTGGCAAATTTACATTTAAACAATTTACATACACGCTCTATGGCTAGGCGTTCTACTTGGTCTGTAAAATCCTGCCCACCATAATATCTGCGTCCTGGGTAACCCTCTGAGTACTTATTTGTAAAAACTGAACCATTAGCTTCTAATACATCTGCGGAAACATAGTTTTCTGAGGGTATGAGTTCAAGACCTTCTTTTTGTCTTTTCTCCTCCCCTTTTATCATTTTTTCAATTTTTTTATCTTTCATATTTTCAGTATATCACACATCATTTAGCAAAAGAAAACACCTCCTTTTGACCATCGGACTTCATTATTATTGTACCCAATAAGTCAGTCCTGAAAATTTTTACACCAAATTCTTGAAGGGTTTCTAGGGTTTCTTTATGAGGATGTCCGTATTTATTATTTTTACCAAGAGAAATGACTGCATATTTAGGAGACACAGCTTTGACGAAAGATTTTGAAGTAGAAGTATGTGAGCCATGATGTCCAACTTTTAAAATATTACTACCGAGCTGTGAATTTGTAGAATTTGAAAGAATTATATTTTCAGTTTCTTTAGTAGAATCACCTGTGAGCATTATAGAAGTAGTACCATAAGTTAATTTTGCTACGATAGACCCATCATTACTATTCCAACTTGAGACATTTCTATCAGGAAATAAAATATCAATAAATACACTACCACCCATATCTAATCTCATCCCCTTCTTGGCTAAAATATCTGGAATATTTTGTCTCTTGATTTCATTTTTAAGATTTTGATAAGTTTTTGAATCATTAAAAGTTCCTGGTTCAAAAACTTTTTCTACTTTATATTTTTTTAAAACATCTAAAAATCCACCTATGTGATCAGCGTCTGGATTGGTGATTATAATAGCATCTATATTTTTATCTAGTGGTGACATAACACTGGTAAGTTTTCCAAGTATGCTTTTTTGTGGTCCACCATCTATCAATATTTGTGTACCTGACGGAGACTCAATGAAGATGCCATCTCCTTGTCCTACGTCTAATACAGCAAAAATCAAAAGTTTATTTTGTTCTTGTATACTAAGCTTGAATAGATAAACATTGCAAAATATAAGTATTATTACGAGAATAAATAGAGTGTACTTCTTATAAACACTAGACATGCTATAATAGTACAATATTAATATTAACTAAACAAAATAATGCAAACATTCACAGCAAAAACTTTTAATATAGCAAAGCTTAAGGGAATCTCAGACGAAAATGTGGCAGAACACCTAAAGCTTTATAATGGATATATAAATAACGCAAACCTAATCCTACAAAAAATAGAAGAATTGTCTGCTGACCCTGAGAAAAATTCTTACGCACTCGCTGAAGTTCAGAGAAGATTTGGTTTTGAATATGATGGTATAAGAAATCATGAAAATTATTTTGAATTATTATCAAATGGTGCAAAAGAAATTTCAAAAGATGGTGAACTTTACAAAATGATAGAGACTACCTGGGGTTCATATGACAAATGGCTAGCTCGTTTTAAAGCTATTGCTATGAGTCGTGGTATAGGATGGGCAATACTTTACTATGATAAAAAAGAAAACATGCTACTAAACGCATATGTAGGTGATCACGAACTAGGTCAACTATCTGGATGTACACCTATCCTATGTCTCGACTTGTGGGAGCATGCTTATATCTCTGACTACGCACCAGGAGGAAAAAAAGATTACGTAGAAGATTTTTTCTTTAATTTAAACTGGGGAGCAGTAGAAAAATTCCTCAAAGAGGCGAAGTAAAAAAACTCTTAATATTTCTACCAAAAAGCATATATACAAAATATATGTATATTGTTAGTGTGACAATTAAAGGAAAATCTGGAATAGAAATTGAGGCAAATGGAATACTTGAGAAAAAACTAATAATCCAAAGTTCATAATGTAAAAATACATATCCTATATAACCAAATGGTATGGCAAAAGCATCCCAGATAACTCCTGCTATGCCAGTCAAAAAACCAAAAAACATGGTAAGAGGAATAAATGGTAATACTAAAATATTTGTTGGTAATGCCACTATTGATAAATTCCCCATTTTATAAAGAATAAATGGACAGACAAAAATATAAGCGGCACTCGTGACAGATATAATATCTCGTAAACCAAAAGTTTTAGGCAGCCAAAGAAAATATTTTTCAATCCTTGGAGTAAAAAATATTACAGCTATAGTGGCGATAAAAGATAATTGAAAAGAGACATCGTACACAAGAACAAAAGGATTTAGCATAATCATAAAAACTCCAGCCAAAATTAGGGCCCTCCCTACATCATAATTTCTGCCAGTAAGCCTTGCAACCAATACTAGTATAGCCATGATACCTGCCCGGATAGCTGTAGAGCTCGCCCCAGTCATCAAAACAAAAAGTATAATAGAGAAAATTCCCATAAATATTCCAAAATTATTCGGCAAAAAATAAATTTGATTAAATATTTTCATCAACCACTCAGCCACTATTGTCACGTTGTAGCCAGACAATGCCACTATATGTATAGTGCCTGTGTTTACAAAGCTTGTCCTTAATTCTTCACTGAAAGCAGACTTCTCCCCCAAGATAAGACCGCCCATAAGTAGATTTTCAGGTGATAATATATTTAAATTTATTTTTTCTAAAAATTTACCCTTAATATAAAATAAAAAACTTTTTAAAAAATTACCATGACCACTTGAGACGATTTCAACCCTTGGATAGCTCATCACATAAAAAATCCCATCTTTTCTCAAGTAATTTACATAATCAAAAACTTTACCCTGATCTGTCTCAAAATTTTTAGGTTTTTCCAATTTACCTGTTACGTATATAACATCACCATATTTATACTCTTGTTCGAGGCCCACACTTGCTAAAATTTTTGTTTTCTCTTTATCTTGCTCTATCTCAATAGTCAATTTTTGATTATTTTCTCTTATGTCTGGTTCATCTATGATAACCCCCTCAGTTTTTATCTTATTTTCGACTTTTGATTCAAAAACGTCTGGAAAATTTTTATTACTTATATTAAATCTAAAAATACCAAAAGTGAGTGCTATGATAAAAATTGTAAATATAACTCCCCATTTATTTTTTGAAATAAGAGTAAAAAATAAAAACAGAGCCATGCCCATGACTCCTAAAAGTATCACTATGAAAATATTTATAGAAAACAAAGAGCGTATGAGTATTCCTGAGACAAAACCAAAACTAATTGAATAAAATACCCTATCCTGCATTTAAAACCTCATTAATTCTTTTAATAACTTCTGGAGAATTTACATTTTCTAATACCATATAAAATCCTTCATCATTTGAACCTTCTTCTTGTCTTTTAAAGCCAAAGGACTCTGCAAGTTTTATTGATTTATCATTATTTGCTTTCACTACCATTATAATTTTTGTTCCTTCTCGATTTAATCTTATTTCATTTAAGCGAGTAGCGAACATTTTTTTACCAATACCCTTGCCTCGAAAATCTTCTTTTACATAACCAGAATACATAAGCCAGTCACCTTCTTTTTCTCTTTTTTCTGCGAGCCCAATACCGACAGGCGTATCCCCATTAAGTGATAATACTCCAAAAGCATCTTTGTGGTCTACAATTTCTTTCCATTCTTTTTCAAATTTTGCTTCTTCTTTTATAGCTCTCCCCCACATATTGTTTGGTGTCACTCCAAACATGTAATTATCCTTGCCGTAAATCGTCTCGAGTTTTAATTCTTTATATTTCTGCCAGTCTTCTGGGCTAGCTACTTTTATCTTTATATTTAGTTGTTCTTTTGTTTTAAATGGATTTTCCATCATATATGATATTATTTATTTGAACTATTTAAAACTTCATTAACTTTTTTCATTACTGGTTCATCGACTAGGTCTGTGGTAAATAAAGATTCTCCATTTAAAACTTTTCTTTTTTTATCTATTTTAAAATAAAATTTACTAATTAATCCTAGCTGTTTTTCATTTTCTATATTTACCAGCATAGAAGCCCTATATCCACCCCTTAATTCTATCTCATCTAAACAAGTAGCCAATATTGCCTCACCTAAACCCTTGCCACGAATATCAGATCGCACATAACTAGCATATATATACCATAAACCTTCTTCAGTAGTTGTCTTGGCGCTGATAGTACCCAGGGCTTCTTTTTTATCTTTTTTCTCCCCTTTTTCAGGTTCGTCAAAAGCTAATAATATAAATTTAGTATTATTAGGCTGTAATTCATTTTTCCAATATTCAGGATTATCACGATTTTCATTCCATTCTTTAATTTTATTATCGGTAATACCGAGCATCTTTTTATCTTGTTCGTTGGCTATGGATTTCAATTTTAAATCTCTATAAAATTCCCAATCTTTTTCTGTAGCAATATTAATATCGACAAGTATTCCCTGTTCTTTAGATTTTTGTCTTTCAAAAGAATTTTCAAACATAATTTTATTTCTTAAGATTTATAGGTTCGTCGTCTGCAAAAGTCGTGGCTATTTCATCTACCCTGTCGTTCCATTTGTCACCACTGTGACCTTTTACATAATACCATTTTGGTTTAAATTCTTGTGTAAGAGAATGTAATTCTTCCCACAGTTCACGATTTAAGACAGGCTTTTTTGCAGAATTACGCCAATTATTTTTTATCCATCCAAAAATCCATTCAGTGGCTCCGTGAATTACATATTTTGAATCTGCAAAAATTTCTACTGGTAAATTTATCTTGTTTTTCTTTAAATATTTGAGACCTTCAATAGCGGAAGTGAGCTCCATCTGATTATTTGTCGCATGTTCACTTCTGCCTCCAATCTCTACTACTTTTTCACCCATTATAAAAACAGTACCCCAGCCAGCTCTACCTGGATTACCTCGTGCTGCTCCATCTGTATAAATTATTACTTTACTATTTTCCATTTTGTATTAATTTTAAAATATATCTTCTACCCTTAATCTTAACTCTTCCCTGCCTCTAAATCTAGATAGGTCAAAAGTAGCGAGCAAATTTACATTTAGTCCTTCAGCTATTATTTTAGTAAAAGATTCCAAGCCAGAGAAAAAAGAAATAGCTACGACCCTACTTGTCCTATCCCCATTTTTACCAGAAAAAATAATCTCTAAATGTTCTCCTGAACCATTTTTCCCAAACTTTTTTATTTTTTCTATTTTTACACCCTCAAATAAAAATACGGGTTTACCATTCGCGAGACCAAATGGCGACATCTTTTCTATTTCTCGCCAAGACTTCATATTTACATTGTCTAAAGTAGATTTTATGTCATAAACTACATTGTTTTCTTCTTTATCACGCTTAACTTTATGAAAAGAGGTAGATAAGGATTCTTCTAAGAAATGAATTTTTTCACTGTGAACTGTAAAACCTCCTGCGAGCTCATGTCCACCATATTCCAAAAAGGATTCTCTAGTCTCCATCATAAGCTCCACCACTGAGACTGAACCATCACTGCGACAAGACCCTTTTATGCAGTCATTTTCGTCTTTCCCCCATACAAAAACAGGTTTATTGTATTCATCCATTATCTTTCCAGCCACAAGTCCTAGTATGCCTACTCGCCACTCTGGATTACCTATCACTATGACATCTGCATTTTCTCCTCGTTCATCTTTTTCAAGTTTTTTATTTACTTCTCTCATAATACCCACAACAATACTCTTTCTTTCATCATTTATTTTTGTTAGATGTTTTGCCAAAATATCTGCTTGCGTCTCATCGTCTGTAGATAAAAGTTCAAAAGCTCGCATCGGATCATCCATACGTGAAGCTGCATTTAATCTCGGTGTGACCATAAAACCTATATCATCCTCAGAAATAAATTTCTGATTTATTTTCATCTGAGATAAAAGTTTTTGGAGGCCAGGACGTCTAGACTTTTTGAAAACTTTCATTCCAAAATAGGCAATTGCTCGATTTTCTCCGGTCAGAGGGACCATATCAGACAAAGTAGCTAGCCCTGCCATGTCTAGCATCCATTTCTCTACACCAGAAGCAACTTTGAAATACTCTCCATATTTTTTCAAAAAACCTTGAACTAATTTAAAAGCTACCCCTGCTCCACAAAGCATCTTCTCTGGATAATCATCTACTTTTGGATTTAAAATAGCGTAGGCTTTTGGTAAAATTTCTTTTGGTAAATGGTGGTCAGTAATTATCACATCAATGTCGTCTATCTCTGCTTGTGCTACTTCAGCCACTGCAGTGATTCCTAAATCAACTGTAATTAAAAGTTTTATTCCATTTTTAGCAAATTGCTCTATCGCTTCTAAATTTAGACCATAACCCTCACTATTTCTCTGGGGAATATATATCTCAAAATTTTCATATTTAAGAAGCTTAAATAAATCTTGTAAAATCACTGCTCCAGGTATTCCGTCGCAATCATAATCTGCATAAATTAAGATTTTTTCTTTAGCTTCAATTGCTTCAAAAATCCTGACGCAGGCACGCTCCATATCTCGCATTAAAAATGGGTCATGCAAATCTCTTTCATAATCTGGATTAAGAAAAATTTCAGCCTGAGTTTCATCTGTAATTCCTCTTTTACTTAATATTTCCCTTAGTAAATCACCGTACTTTTGCATAGGTGAAATTTTAACATAATCTGCTACAATATACCTATGCAAGACTGTATTTTTTGTAAAATTATAAAAGGAGAGTTGCCTTCTACGAAGGTATATGAAGATGAGCACACTTTGGCTTTTTTAGATATTGACCCAGTCAATATTGGGCATACCTTGGTAATACCAAAAGAACACTACGTAAATATATACGAGACTCCAGAAAAAACCTTACTAGATATGATTAAAGTAGTTAAAAAACTTTCTGAAGCTATAAAAAGTGGACTTAAGTCAGACGGCATAAATGTAACTATGAACAACGACCCAGCAGCTGGCCAAATAATATTCCACTCACATATTCACATAATTCCTAGAATTACTGACGATGGATTTGGCACATGGAAAGGTAAAAGAAACTATACAGGTAGTGAAAAAGAAGAAGTAGCTAAACAAATAGTTAGAGCGCTTTAATCCCTGGCAAATTTCCACTAGATAGAAAATCTAAAGTGGAGCCACCTCCAGTAGAGACGAAAGAAAAATCTTTTTGCATTTTCATTTTTGATATTAAAGCCACAGTATCTCCTCCCCCGATTATACTTTTAGCTTTTGAAGTGGATACTAATTTTAGTATTTCTCTTGTAGTAATATCTCCGCCATCTTCATATTTACCAAGCGGTCCGTTCCAAAGAATAAATTTAGAATTTTTTATAATTGACCCGAGTTTTTTAACTGTTTCAGTACCCATATCCAAGATATAATCATCCATCCCGACTTCTTCTATCATTTTATTTACTATATATTTACCAGACTTCACTTTGACATCGACTGGTAAAATTATTTTTTTACTTTTTATTATTTTTCTTGTATCAAAATTTGAATCATCAACTAGAGACTTTCCCACTATATAACCTTCAGCTTTTAAAAAGTCATTTGCGAGTGCACCACCGATAAAAATATAATCAGCAAATTTTAAGTATTTTTTTATTAAAGGCATTTTTGTAGAGAACTTTGCACCACCCAAAATAAAAAGAAATGGATGCTTGGGATTTTTAAATGCGGTAGAAAGATTTTTTACTTCTTCTTCTAGTTGAAAGCCTGCATATGCCGGGAGAAGCTTTGGCAATAATAATATAGATGCATCTTTTCGATGGTCCACAGAAAAGGCTTCATTTACATATATATCTGCCATTTCTGCCAATTTTTTAGCGAAATTCTTGTCACAATCTTTTTCACCCTTATTATTCCTGAGGTTTTCTAGTAAAATGACTTCCCCTGTTTTCATTTCTTCTACAGCTTTTGTGGCCTTTGATCCTATAACTTCTTTTACAAATTTTGTTTTTACATATTTATTTAAAACTTTCACAATAGGAGCCAAGCTTTCTCCCCCTTTGCCTAGGTGTGTAATTAAAATTATTTTTGCACCCTTTTTTTGTAAAAATTTTATTGTAGGAAGTGCTGATTGTATTCTAAAATCATCTAAAACTTTTCCATTTTTTATAGGAACATTGAAATCAACTCTGAGTAATATTTTTTTACCTTTTATATTTTTTATTTGTTTAATGTTTCGCATATTTTTATTATTTCTGAAAACTTTTTTGCATCAAGGCTGGCTTTGCCGACCAAAAGGCCGTCTGCTCCACCATTTTTCACAAAACCTTCTGCGTCTTTTATGTTTACTGAACCACCATAGACTATCCTAGGTAATTCTACATTTCTACCAAATTTGTCTGCTAGAGTTTTCTTGATAAAGATAATCATCTCTTCGCAATCAACAGGAGTAGCATCTTTTTGATTTATTGTAGTAGATATAGCCCAGACTGGCTCATAACCAATAACAATCTTACCAATTGAAGTTTTTGAAACACCATCTAAACATTCTTCAATTTGTGTCTTCACAAAATTAAAGTATTCATGATTGTGGTCTCTATCATTTTCACCCACACAAAGAACAGGTATTAATCCAGCTCCTAGTGCTCCTTTAATTTTTTTATTAATTAAAAGATTTGTTTCTCCTTGTGCTCTCCTCTCTGAGTGACCTAAAATTACATATTTTACGCCTATATTATAAAGCATTTCTGGTGAGACTTCTCCGGTAAACGGACCTGTGTCTAAACCAAATGAATCTTGAGCTCCAAGAATTATTTTTTTTGATAATTTTTTTAAACTATTTATATATAAAAATGGTGAACATACTACAATTTCAGTCTTTTTTGTGTCACGTACGAGCCTCCCTAAACTAGAAAATAATTTTTCTGCATCCTTTAAAGAACTTGGATTCATTTTCCAATTTCCAATTACTATTTTTTTGTTTTGTGCTCCATATTTCATATGGCAAATTATAACATAATACGTTAAAATATAAACATGAACCAAAAAGGTTTTACTCTTATTGAAAGCTTGGTCGGTGCGGCAATATTTGTTGTACTGGCACTTTTTGGATATAGAGCTTTTAGTGTGTTGATGGAAGCTGTACTCTCATCACAAGCAAAAATAGCTGGTACTACACTAGCAAATGAAAAATTTGAAATAATAAGAAATTTACCATATACAGACGTAGGAATCGTAGGTGGTCTACCTGTGGGCAAAATACAGAGAACACAAAATATAACTAGAGATAACTTTAATTTTGTAATCCAGACTACTATTCGTAGCGTAGATGATAATTTTGATGGAACAATTGGAGGTACTCCTGCTGATTCGTCCCCTGCTGACTACAAGCTCGTGGACCTAGATATCACATGTCCGACTTGTAGAGTATTCTCTCCTTTAAACTTTACTACTTTGGTTGCTCCACATGCACTTGAGACTGCTTCCACAAATGGTGCTCTTTTTGTTAGAGTTTTTGATTCAAGTGGTTTACCAGTACAGGGTGCATCACTACACATAGTAAACACGCAAACAAACCCAGATACAATAATAGATGAGACTACAGATATAGATGGATGGGTAAAAATAGTAGACGCTCCAGTGGGAACAAATGCTTATAATATAACAGCTACAAAGGAAGGATATACTCAAGCTCAAACATACCCAATAAATGGAGTGGCCGGAGCAAATCCATTGACACCAGATGCTACAGTCGTATTACAACAAGTAACACAAACTAGTTTAATTATAGATAGAGTCAGCTCTCTTAGTGTATCCAGCATAGATTCTGTGTGTGCACCCCTACCTTCGGTTAATTTTTCTTTAACTGGAACAAAAATTATAGGTACACCTTCTATATTAAAATATGGAACACAAAACTTTTCTACTGATGCTGTCGGAAATTATACTGTTCAAAATCTAGAATGGGATACCTATCAAACACTCATGACCTCTACGACTTATGACCTCGCAGGAACAAGCACTTTCCCATTATTAACCTTAATACCAAATGAAAACAAAACTTTGCAGATGCTATTGGTACCACATATAAATAGAGCACTTTTGGTTTCTGTAAAAGATTCTTTAGGTACTCCTATAGATGGAGCAACTGTGCAATTACAGAAAAGTGGTTTTGATCAAACAAAAAATACAAACAGTGGTACATGTGCGACACCAGGCCAGGCATTTTGGAATGGTCTTACGAGTGGTACATATACACTAACTGTTTCAAAAACCGGCTATACTACATACACAAATAATTCTTTAGATGTTTCTAGTTCTTGGCAAAATCAAATAATAACTCTGACTCCTTAATATGAAAAATAAGATAAAAAATAAAAAATTTGGTTTTACTGTAATAGAAACGCTTTTTGGTATATCTATCTTTATAATTATAGTAATGCTACTTACTTTATTTTCTAGAAATGTATGGATTTACAACGGTTTTATTACTGGAGGTCTGGCTGACACAGATGCTGGAAGAACTGTATTAAAAACACTGACTTCTGAAATTCGTACTGCATCTACTGCAAACAACGGCTCTTACCCGATAGCTGAAGCTACTACTACTTCTTTTACTTTTTACTCTGACATAGACGACGATGGTCTAAAAGAAAAAGTGAGATATTTTTTGTCTGGAACATCACTTCAAAAAGGAGTGATCAAGCCTACTGGCTCACCTCTTGCTTATAATTCTCTAGACGAAAAAATAACAACTTTAATTGATAAATTGACCAATTCTTTGCTTTTTGAATATTATGATACGAGTTATGAAGGAACCACAAATCCATTATCAAATCCTATTAATATTCCAAATATTCGTTTGGTAAAAGTTACTATAGTATTAGATAAAGATCCAAATAGATCTCCCCTACCTATGACTTTTTCTACACAGGTTTCAATAAGAAATTTGAAGGATAATTTATGATTATAAAAAATATTTACAATAAAAAAAGAAATAGCGGAATGCTTATATTGCAAATCATAGTATTTGCTTCTGTGGTAATAGTGATAATCACAGCTTTAGCAGGATGGACAGCCACCACGATAAAAGCTGGCCGAATAGCCTTTAATCGTGAACAAGCATTTCAATCAGCTGAAGCAGGCATAGATTATTATCGCTGGCACTTAGCTCACTCACCTACTGATTATCAAGATGGTACGGGTAGCAATGGATCTTATGTACACTTATTAAAAGACAAAAACAATACTACAGTGGGTCAATTTACATTAGACATTACTGCTCCACCTGTGGGGTCAACCATAGTAAAAATAAAATCTAGTGGGACTTCATCTCTAGACTCTTCTATCACTAGAAGAATAGAAAGCCAGGTGGCTAAACCTTCAATAGCAAAATATTCAGTAGCAGGTAATGATAATATGCGTTTTGGTTCTGGAACAGAAGTTTTTGGACCTATACATGTGAATGGTGGAGTTCGTTTTGACGGATTAGCACACAATATTGTAACAAGTGGAGCTACGACTTATACAGATACTGATAGTGATGCTTGTACTACAAATAATTCTTATGGTGTGCATACTTGTCTATCACCTCAGGACCCTACGTCACCTACCCCATTCCCAGCTAGATTAGATGTATTTGAGGCAGGTCGTCAAATAAGCCAACCTGTAATAAATTTTTCTAGTTTTACTACTGATCTTGCCACACTAAAATCAAACGCCCAATCAAGTGGTTTTTATAGAGACTCTGCAGGGAGTGGCTATCTAGGCTACCATATAGTTTTGAAAACAAATGATACTTTTGATCTATATAAAATAAATTCATGGACAGGATTAGGAAATTGTTCTTCATCTCCTTCGGGGACACCAAGCTATAGTATAAACTCACAAACACTACAAGGTAATTACAGCTTTCCTGCAAATGGAGTAATTTTTATAGAAGATAATGTAGTTATAGATGGACAAATAAACAGCGCAAGGCTCACTATTACAGCGGCAGACTTGCCAGTACCATCAAATCCAGCAAATTATAAAGACATTATAGTAAACAATGACCTGTCATATACAAATTATAATGGAACAGATTCATTAGGATTGATAGGTCAAGACAGTATCATGGTCGGCATGATAAGTGATAATGATTTAAAAATTGACGGCGCCCTTATCGCTCAAAATGGTAAGGTGGGCAGATACTATTATTCTGGCGGAAGTTGTAGCTATAAAAATCGTTCTGTAATTTCTCTTTATGGAATGATTGCTTCTTATGCTAGATATGGATTTGCCTACACTGATGGTACGGGATACAACACACGAAATATCACTTATGATGGTAGTCTGTTGTATGCACCACCACCAAATTTTCCATTGACTTCAAGTCAATATGAAATCTTGTCTTGGCAAGAAGTAAAAGACTAACTAATACTTCCAAGTATTGAATATAGGGGAGAAATCATTGAGATAGCGAAAAATCCAACTCCTGCACCAATTACTATCATAAGTACTGGTTCTATTATTGTAGATAAATTTTTAGTTTTATTTTCAATTTCTTCTTCATAAAATGAAGCTATCTGTAGTAACATGTCTGATAGTTTTCCAGTCTCTTCCCCTACTTGGACCATCTCTGCCATCATGACAGGATACAAATTTAAACTTTCTTCAAAAACTTTTGAGAAAGGAGCTCCTTTCTCTACTTCAAACTTAGCTTTATTTAAAACTTGTTTGTAGTAAATATTTTGTACCACGTCTTCCGTTATCTCAAGAGCTCTGGTGATGGAAACTCCAGAAGTCAAAAGTGATGACATACTTCTGGCTGTACGTGCAGTATTTAATTCTTTTACCAATGTGCTAACGACTGGAATTTTAAGAAAAACAAAATCAATATATTTTGCTATAAATTTTGCTCTAAATAATAAGTACATTCCAATTGCCCAAAAAACAAGTATTAAAAAAGTCAGAATTAAATTATTTGAAAAGAAGTTTCCAGCAAAAATAAGAACTCTGGTAGACACCGGTAATACTACACCTAATTCTTTGAAGGTATTAGCCAAGGTAGGCACCACAAAAGCAAACATCAAGATACCTATCACCACCATAGCTGACATTATTACTCCAGGATATATAAGTGCCCCATGTATTTTCCTAGTAAGAGAATGTGATTTTTCTAAACTTATACCAATATCAGAAAGAGCTCCTGAGAGATTTCCTGACTCTTCTCCCGCACGAGCCATCGAAACAAAAAGCTTTGAAAAAACACTTGGGAATTTTGCCAAGGCAGATGAAAAAGTCTCTCCGGCATTTATATCATTTATTAATGATGTCAAAACTTTATTTAGAACTTTGTTTTTTGTCTGTTTTTTTAATACCGACAATGCTCTAGCTAAAGAGAGGCCAGCTCGAAGCATACCACTTAAATTTTTTGTTAAAATTATCTGATCAGCTACTTTAACTTTTGAAAAAATGTCATTGAGGGATGAAAAATTTTCAAAAAAATTACCATTTTTTTCTGTAATAGCCAGTGGAATGTCTCCTCTGCTACGCAATTCACGAGATAGAGTAAGACGATCTACTGCTTCTTGAGTACCTTCAAAAATTTCTCCATTTTTTAATTTTACTTTATATGAAAAAAGCATCTATTTTATTCAGATACTACGCGGAATACTTCTTCTAAAGTAGTCACCCCCAAGACCGCTTGATATACTCCGTCTTCAAGCATTGTCATCATCCCTTCTTTTTTGGCTTGAATTTCTATATCATCCTGTGAGCTTCCTTTGATAATCATTTCTTTTATTGTGGGAGTAATTTTTAAGACTTCATGCATTCCAGTACGGCTAGAATATCCATCTTCAAATTCATTTATTCTAACAGCTTTATAAAAAGGAACTTTATCCCATGTATCATTTTGATCAATTACATTTTCTTGTTTCAAAAGAGAAAGCATTCTATCTAAATCGACAAAAGTGCCTAAATTTTTTAATTCAGCTTCAGATAAGAAATATTTTTCTTTATTTGATACGAGCTTTCTGACCAATCTTTGAGCAATTATAGTCTTTACTGTGGCAGTTATCAAAAAAGGTTCTACACCCATATCTATCATTCTAGGGACTGCCCCAGCGGCAGAATTGGTGTGTATGGTAGATAATACCAAGTGTCCTGTAAGTGAAGCATTGACTGCAAGGCCAGCTGTCTCCCCGTCGCGGATTTCTCCTACCATGATAATATCTGGGTCCTGTCGCAAAAGTGAACGAAGACCATTCGCAAAAGTAAGTCCTATTTCTGGCTTTACTTGGGTTTGATTTACTCTTGGCATTTGATACTCGATTGGGTCTTCCACGGTAGATATGTTTACTTCTGGTTTATTTAAAATATCTAGCATTGTATACAAGGTCGTAGTCTTTCCACTTCCTGTAGGTCCGGTAGCTAATACCATTCCTGTTTTTTGTTTTAAAGAATTATGTATACGCTCTAGTCCTTCACCATGAAAACCTAAAGTCTCCAAAGAAAAACCGTGTGCATTTTCTTTCAAAATTCTCATTACTGTTTTTTCTCCAAAGAAAGTAGGCAGTGTAGATACACGGAAAGAAATCTTTTCTCCATCTTGTTCTTTTTTAAATCTACCGTCTTGAGGCAATCTCTTTTCATCCAATTTTAAATTTGATAAGACTTTTATACGAGCTGTGATTCCTGCTCCAGCATTTTTATCTAAAACCATAGCGTCGTGTAGTATTCCGTCTATTCTGTATCGTATAGTGAGCTCTTTTTCACCTGGTTCTATGTGAATATCAGATGCATTTTGCAAAATAGCATGGACAATCAGAGAGTCGACTATTTTTATAACCGGCAAGTCTTCGGCCATTTTTTGTAATTCTGCTTCGGATTTCTCTGTAGATTTTCCACCATCTTCGTTTGCTGAATTTGAAAGTGTATTAGATTCATTTTGTATAATATTTTGAAATTCTGCTTGTAGGGTTTTTCTGTATTGCATCAAAACAGACTTTATAGATAAAGTATCAGTAAGCCGAGGTAAGATTTTTAAACCTGAACGTTTTTTTATGAAATCAATTACCGGCAAGTCATCCACATCTAACATGGCTACTTCCAAGCCATTTTCATTTTTTTTATAAGCAACAATATTATAATTACGAGCTATAGGCTCAGGAATAAGAGATAGTATAGAAAAATCAATTTTTTCTTTTACTAAAGAAATAAATGGTATACCTAAAGCAAAAGCTTCTATCTTTTTTAAGTCAGTCTCAGAAATTTTACCCTCAGAAAGAAGAATATTACCGAGTTTTTGTTTTTTTGTCTCTGCTTTTTTTACAGCCAGATCAAGATCTTCATTTGTTACAAGCCCAGACTTCAAAACAAATTTTTTTAATTGTTCTTCATCTATTTGCATTTATTATATTATAGCAACAAATGAGGAGCATAAACAAATTTATTTGTTTAATGTCCGAGTGCCGTTGCTATATGGTAATCCATGTACCAAAAAATCCTGCCAACTGACAGGATTTTTTGGTAACTTTTAATTTTCTATCAGAATAGGTTTCTTCTTTACTATGACATTTACAGATGCTGTTGAATTTGTTTTATCATCACATGATATAGCATATGTGGTAGATACAAGAGGGCTTATAGATACACCGGTAGAATTATTAGCTTCTCCGCCCGTATCAAAGTTTGTTCCTGAGCATGATGTGGCACATGAAGACCATGTGAGCTTAGTAGAGCCACCTGTAAATATAGTGATAGGTGCAGCATTTATAACTGCACAGCCTACCGGAGCCTGAGTGGCACTACAGCTAGCATTTGACCCACCATCGGTACCTTCACAAACCCAATTCCAATCTCCTTTACCAGACAGTGCAAATGGGTTTGCAGTTCCAGCTGAACAAAGTGGACCAAGAGGTGCGATAGTATATGAGCCACCATTGGGTGGTGTGGCACATACACCATTTACTGGTGGTAAATTATTATCTACACATCTATCAATTCCATTCCATACACTTCCATCTGCACACCTAGCATTGATAGTGTACTGAGATAATATTGTAGGAATACCAGCAATGTTATGATAAAGGAAGAAAGTGGTTTCTCCATGATTGACTACAATATCTTGATTAAGACCAGAAGTGAGGAAAGAAACATGTGAATCTAGATTTGGGAATATATTATTTCGAGTTATCTCAGTATCACCACCACTTCCTACCCCTATACCACAATTAAGTCCATTCCAAGTAGTGCCGGAAGTACATACAGTACTTACAGTTGCTGTGGCTAGCTGTTGTGCATTGTTGTATAGATAGAAAGTAGTAACACCATCCATGTTTGTATTATATGGAACAGTAAATGCTTGAGATCCACTTAATCCTGTAGTGCTAGATGGAGTCGCACCTCCATTGTTTGTGACAGAAGAAATAGCTTCAGGATTTGTCGTTGTCCAAGACAGTGTGGTAGAAGTACAGCTACTTGCTCCAGAAGCTATAGTACAAGTAGAAGATGCTGGAGTAAG
>CAYREQ010000006.1:0-41823 GCA_964423445.1 uncultured Candidatus Saccharibacteria bacterium
TTGAACTTTGACCAGCGTTAATGTTTGCAGGGTTTGCAGTGATGTTTACTGTAGGAAGTGATATTTGAGTTACATAAACTGTTACAGAATCAGAAACTGTTTGACCATTAACTCCAGTACAGTTGATTGTGTATGTAGTAGTAACTGAAGGATATACAACCATTGATCCATTTATAGGCTTGTTACCATTTAAGTAACAAGAAGTTGTATTTGTTGAAGTCCAAGAAAGAGTTGAACTTTGACCAGCTGTTATGTTTGTAGGGTTAGCAGTTAGGTTCACTGTAGGGTATTGAATTGCAGTTACATAAACTGTTACAGAAGCAGTTGCTGGAGTTGTGCCGGCACCACCAAAACATGTGACTACATAAGTAGTTGTATTAGTAGGATTTACTTGTGCTGATCCAGAAACTGGTGAGCCTGAAAACCAACTACTAGTACAAGAATTTGCATTAGTTGAAGTCCAAGAAAGAGTTGAACTTTGACCTGAAGTTATAGTAGCTGGGTTTGCAGTAAGATTTACAGTTGGGTTTTGAGGTTGAGCTCCTACAGTCACAGTCACAGAATCATTTGCAGTTTGACCTGTAGAATTTGTACATGTGATGTTGTAAGTAGTTGTTGAAGTTAAGTTACCAGTGTAGAAAGAACCATTTATGTTCTTAGCACCACTCCATCCATTAGTACCACCAGTAGCATTACATGTTACAGCGTTTGTACTATTCCAAGTTACTGTTGAAGTACCGTTGTAGTTTACATTCATTGGATTTGCAGTGATGTTTACTGTAGGAAGTGATATTTGAGTTACATAAACTGTTACAGAATCAGAAACTGTTTGACCATTAACTCCAGTACAGTTGATTGTGTATGTAGTAGTAACTGAAGGATATACAACCATTGATCCATTTATAGGCTTGTTACCATTTAAGTAACAAGAAGTTGTATTTGTTGAAGTCCAAGAAAGAGTTGAACTTTGACCAGCTGTTATGTTTGTAGGGTTAGCAGTTAGATCTACAGATGCAGGTAATTGAGTGACAGTAACTGTCGCTGAGTCGTTTGCACTTTGACCTGAGTTATTTGTGCAAGTGATAGTGTAAGTAGTAGTTGTAGAAGGACTTACACTTCGTGATCCAGAAGTTTGAACGTTACCAAATTGTGATAGATTACATGAAGTAGCATTTGTAGAGTTCCAAGAAAGTGTTGAACTTTGACCCATAGTTATACTTGTAGGGTTTGCATTCAAGTCTACTGTGATTACTGGTATTGGTAATACAGTTACACTAGCAGTGTCAGAAGCTGTGCCTCCCGCACCATTACAAGTGATAGTGTATGTAGTAGTCGTAGTAGGGGATACAACCATTGAACCGTTTACAGGCTTGTTTCCAGATAGGTTACAAGAAGTTGTGTTTATAGAAGTCCAAGAAAGAGTTGAACTTTGACCTGAAGTTATAGTAGCTGGGTTTGCAGTTAAGTTTACAGAAGGAGGTAATTGACTTACAGTCACGACTGCGGTGTCAGTAGCACTTTGTCCACTTATGCTGTTTGTACATGTGATTGAGTAAGTAGTTGTACTTGCAGGAGTCACTGTTCGTGATCCAGAAATTGAAACGTTACCGAATTGTGACAGATTACATGAAGTAGCATTTGTAGAGCTCCAAGAAAGAGTTGAACTTTGACCTGAAGTAATATTTGCAGGGTTAGCATCTAAGTTTACTGTAGGAGTACAGTTTAGAGTCGTAAAGGACAAAGTCTGTCCGATAGAAGTTCCGTTTATGTTTGAAGCCATTGCACGGTAAGAATACTGAGTATTTTGAGTCAAACCTGAGATTTGCTGGCTAAAATTAGAATTTGCATTAAAAGTTTGGTGAGGCGTACTGTTTGATAGTGTTCCATTTGGACCCCATTCAAACCATACTTGTGTAGGAGCACCGTTTGTAACTATGCTACCGTTTAGGGTTGCACTGTTACAAGTAGCATTGGCATTACCACTTGTCCCTCCAGGAGTACAGTTTAGAGTCGTAAAGGACAAAGTCTGTCCGATAGAAGTTCCGTTTATGTTTGAAGCCATTGCACGGTAAGAATACTGAGTATTTTGAGTCAAACCTGAGATTTGCTGGCTAAAATTAGAATTTGCATTAAAAGTTTGGTGAGGCGTACTGTTTGATAGTGTTCCATTTGGACCCCATTCAAACCATACTTGTGTAGGAGCACCGTTTGTAACTATGCTACCGTTTAGGGTTGCACTGTTACAAGTGACAGTAGCTGATGCAGCAGATGCTGTATTTGCTGATAAAACAGGTAAAAGACCTGAGCCTAATAACCCAAATAGCGCCAAAACGCCGACTGCGACAAACTTTATTTTTAATGCTTTTTTAATGTTTTTCATAAACTTGTTTCTATCATACTTACCTCCTTGTGTCAAGGAAGGTAATTACTAATAATTTTAATAATAATTTAATAAAAAAGTGATATTTTCACTCTCTAAATATATGACGTAGAAATAAGGTTCTTATTTCATTCATAGCTTTAGAGAGTGCAGGAACGTGGGAGCGTTCTGCTCTCCATGTTCCTGCATGATGTATAAACATCAGGAGGAAGCTAATAAACTATGGTAATGTCGTTACGATCGGTGGCCTTCCACCACCACCACCACGATTGATGATCCGGCAGTCGAATAAGATGCAGGCCCATTGCCCGACTTCATTGGCAATTTTAAGTGCTTTGACCCACTTTCCACTGCCATCCTGCTTGAGTTCTTCACCGGTGCATGAGTCAAACGCCTTGAATTTCTTTCCGACGCGTTTGCTTATTGCGTAGCACTGGCTTTCGAGCTTTCCAACACGGGGTTCGAGAAGGTCGATCCGGCCGGTCTGAGTGTTTAGGTCTGTCCTGAGCTCTCCCGTCTCATTTCTGAGCTGGGTGATATCTCCCTGAACCGCGATCATCTGCTGTTCAAGTTTTTCCACTCGAGGAAGAAGCTCGTCGAATTCTTTTCGGAGTCTAGTGACTTCCGATAGATCGACGGGGGTGACTTCCGCAGGCTTTTTGGCTTCAAGAACAGCCAAACGTTGCTCGACCAGTAGAAGACGGTTGCACGAGTTGCACCCTTTCGGTACCACTCGGCGAACTGTCGCCGACGTGTAATAACACCTCTTAACCATTTTTTGCCCGAACGCAGTCGGAGCCACTGTCGCCATTAAGACGAGGAAAATTAGTGCGAAAAGTACTTTTCTCATGGTTTTATCCTTTCTCCTGATATTTTCCACCCAAATCGGTGGATTGTTAATGTACAGGGCAGGGAAATCCTACCTGTTCACCTATAATTGTAGCATAACCAAATAGAAAAGTCAACCCCCTTATTGACAGAGATTTAAAGTGTTGTTTTTAGTATTTTTCTTGTCCTCTCGGTAGGAATCGAACCTACATCATAACTTCCGCAAAGTTACGTCCTATCCATTGAACGACGAGAGGATATTCTTACATTAACAAGTTTAAGTTTAAAAATCTAGCTAAAAACCAAGAGCCTCCATTATTTTCTCTGAAATTTTTTCTTTCATTTCTTCTTCCTCTACATTTTTTTCAAGTAAAAATGAATGAATTTGAGATGCCATAGAGTTTTCTATGGGTGATAAGATTATAGGCATAAAGAATCTCTCTGACTTTATAAATAGGATAGGCTTCAATTTTTCACTATCGTCTTCTGGAAAAGTCTCTCTTTGTACCCAGAAGGATTTTATATTTTCATATGGGTAAAGATTTTTTTGAACTACAAAGCCTTTATCATTTAATTCATAATTTACCATCTCTGGTTTTTTAGTTGCCAAAAAGCCAAGAAGCACACCACTCAATATGATAAGTGCAGCAAAAAAGTAATTATTATAGATTGCAGCGGCTGCTGCTGCAGTAAAGACGATGATGCCTAGAGCCCAAAACCAATCATTGCTTTTAGCTTTTTCTTCGTACTCTAATTGAGACCAAGATATCTTTTCCATTTATTAAGTATAGCATTTTTGGTTTTTACGTGTAAAATTAGAAAGTGCAAAATTCTAACAAACGTACGACATTAATTATTTTTGGAGCTACAGGCAATCTTTATGCTGATAAATTGGCAAAAGCTTTATTTTTATTGTTTCAAGAAGAAACTCTGCCGAAAGATTTTAGAATTATAGCTTTTGCTCGAAAAGATTTGGAAACAAAAGATTTTCAAATTCTCACTAAGGAATATATTTTAAAAAGGGGAGACGTAGATATAGATAAATTAGATAAATTTGTATCTTGTGTGGAATATTTTAAAGGAGATTTTATAAATAGTGATGATTTTGTAAAGTTAAAAAACTTTCTGGCCCTAGATAGTGATGATTTGGTGATATTTCATTTAGCCACCGCTAATTTTTTGTATTCTAAGATTTTTGAAAATATAAAAAAGGCAGAATTGAATAATTTTGGTGGTGAGGCTCGTATAATGATAGAAAAACCTTTCGGTAAAGATGGTTCTGACGCAAAATATTTACAAAATGTTTTGGGTAATATTTTTGCTGAAGAAAATATTTTTCAAATAGATCACTACTTGGCCAAAGAGACAGCACAAGCTCTTTATGATTTTAGGTTTGAAGAAAATATAAACATATCAAAAATAAAAGTTATTTTTCACGAGAGCAATATCGTAGGGGCTCGTGGCGCGTCCTATGATAAAGTCGGAGCATTTAGAGATGTGGGGGAAAATCACATGCTCGAGTTACTATCTCTGCTCACCATGAATAAAGAAAAACAAATGAGTACAGAAAATATCAGAGACGAGAGGGCGAGAGCTTTAGAAAATTTATATATTGATGATACGCAAAAAATAACTAGGGGACAATATGAAAATTATTTAACAGAGGCGGGAGTAGATAAAAATTCCAAGACAGAGACATTTTTTAGATTTTTCTTGAAAACCAAAGACTCTCGTTTTCCTGACACTGTTTTTGAACTAGAGGGTGGAAAAGGACTAGTAGATACAGGTTCAAAAATAACTACTACGACTGTGTCTCTACAAATTTATTTTAAAGATGGCGAGAAAAAAGAATTTAAAATTCAGCCAGTGCCGGGTACTGTGTATGAGTCTTATACAAATGTGTATAGAAATGTGTTTCTCAAAGACCAGACTTTATTTGTCAGTATTAGAGAAATTATGGCACAATGGAAATTGGCAGATGAACTTTTAGAAAAATGGAAAGATACACTTTTGGTTGTTTATAAAATTGGCACTAAGGGAGAAGAGATAAATTAAAAAATGAAAAAAGAAATTGGCTACATAGGCTTGGGTAAGATGGGAAAGAATATGGTTTTTCGGCTACTTAATAACGGGTGGGACGTCGTCGCTTATAATCGCACGAGAGACGTAGTGAAAGAAGTAGAAGAAAAAGGGGCAAAAGGAGCACAAAATATAAATGAATTAATTTCCAAACTTTCATCACCCAAGATTGTATGGGTGATGGTCTCACACCAAGCTGTAGATGAAGTCTTGCAGGAGTTAGTGCCACTTTTGTCAAAAGGAGACATCATAATTGATGGAGGAAATTCTCCTTATAGAGAAACGATAAGACGCTCCAAAGAACTTTCTGATAAAGGAATTGAATTTTTAGATATTGGAGTCTCTGGTGGTCCGGGTGGAGCACTAAATGGAGCTTGCATGATGGTGGGTGGCAAAAAAGAACTTTATGAAAAATTTGAAGCCACAGGATTTTTTAAAGATACTTGTGTAGAAAACGGTTTTGGATATATGGGAGAAGCAGGAGCAGGACATTTTGTAAAAATGGTTCACAATGGTATCGAATACGGAATGATGCAATCAATCGCCGAAGGTTTTGATCTTCTACGACACTCAAAAGAATTTGATTTAGATTTACTCAAAGTCACAAAAGTTTATTCCCATGGCAGTGTCATCACTTCTAGTCTGGTTTCATGGATGCACAATGCTTATGAAAAATACGGGAAAGATTTAAATGAAATTTCTGGCAAGGCTTCTGCTTCGGGGGAAGGCAAGTGGACAATAGAAGCAGGTCTTAGGGAAAATATTTCTATGCCTGCGATACAAGCATCTCTAGATTTGCGAAGTACTTCACAAGAAAAACCAAATTATCAAGGCAAGGTAGTATCTGCTATGCGTGGAGAATTTGGAGAGCATCCAGTAAAAAGGGGTGATGATGAACCTGCTATACTATAAAATATGAAAATCATAGATATATCATTAAAGCTTAATAAAGAAACCCCTATATATCCTGACAACATTCCACTGTCTGTGGGTGTGCATCATGCGATAGGAGAGTATGCCACACATCTCTCAAGCATTACTCTTGGTTCACATACAGGTACACATATAGATGCACCAGCACATGCTATAAGTGGAGCGCATAGTTTGGATAAAATTCCACTTGAGACTTTTGTCGGCCCTTGCAGGGTAATAGATTTTTCTAAAGAAGAAAACGAAGAAGTAAATTTAGAATTTTTAAAAAGTAAAAATATACAAACAGGAGAGAGGATTTTATTAAAGACAAAAAACTCTATACGAGGCTTTAAAGAATTTTACAATGATTATATTTATTTAGGTGGAGATAGTGCAGACTACTTAGCAGAGTTGAAAGTTTTACTAGTCGGTATTGATTCTTTGTCTATAAAAAAGAGGGGAGGAGCTGACCATCGCCCACACACCTCATTACTCTCAAAAAACATTCCAATCATTGAAGGGTTAGATTTATCAAGTGTGGCCGAAGGTGAATACGAGTTATTGTGTTTACCGCTTAATTTTACAGACATAGAGGGTAGTCCAGCCCGAGCTGTATTAATACAAAGATAAAAGGTTTATAATATTATTATGAAAGATAAACAATTTAAACTATCGCATTTGTTTCTAGGCACTATTATATTATTAGTTATCCAAGCGATGCTTTTCTTTTTTATTCCAGCTGTAAATACAAACGAAGGTTTGATAATTTTATTTGGAATTATTGGCGCAGTGATGAATATATATGTAGCTATCGAAGCGATAGAAGAAGTACGCGGAAGACTGCAGACTTTAGCATTTTTATCACTAATAGTTTTAGGGTTTATAATTTTCTTTTCTTTTGAGTATTGGTTTCTTATTTTAGTAGAACCAAGTAGCTTTCCTACACTATCTGCAGACTTTCTCACACTATTTTTACATAGCACTATGGTTTTTGTATTTAATCCAATTTACTTACCAGCGACAGTAGTAGCTAGGATACTTTTCTTGGTAAACACTTTGGGGTCTTTAGGTTTAGTACTTTTTATTTTACAAAATATCGGACAACTAAAATCTACAAAATTACCCTAAACTCCCTTACCGATAGCTTCTCGTATATTTTTATACCCATCTTTTTTTAGCAATTCTGCTAATTCTTTATTTATTATTCCTATTTGTTCCGGTCCCAAAAATATCATACCTGTTATAAGCTGTACCAAAGACGCACCGAGTAATATTTTTTTATAAGCATCTTTGCCGGTAAATACACCACCTACACCAATGAGAATAAATCTATCACTAAAATTTTTGTAAGCGTATTTTATCAATTCATTTGATTTTTCTTCTACTGGTTTACCGCTAAAGTTTCCACTAGGAGCATTTTTTATCTCTTCCTGATCAAAAACTTTATTTTTTCTGTCTTTAGCCAAATTAGAAAATATGAGTCCATAGATGAAAGAAAAATCTTTAGCTATATCTATAAGCTCTTTTATGTCATCCTCTGTCCTCTCTAGTGGCATCTTTATAAAAACCGGACGATTTAGATTTAATTCTTGTAAGAGGATGAGAGCTTTTTTGAGACCGCTCGGTGAGGCAATTTGTTCTTTTAGATTTTGAATGTTTGATAAATTTGGACAGCTGATATTTAATTCATAATAATCAAAGTTTTTAAAATTCTCGGCGTCTTTAAAACCCGAGACTAAATTTTCAAGCATAGATTCAAAATCTGTGTAAGGTTTGTTTGTGGCACCTATACTTACTCCGATAGGGGAAGTATGAGTTTTTATTTTAAATTTTTTTAGTACATTATTTATACCTTTATTTTTAAAACCTTTATTTACTAATAAAGATTGTGATTTGGGCAGTCTGCCTAGCATTGGTCTCTGGTTGCCCCCATAGGCTTCGTGGGTGAGCGTACCTATCGAGTGAAAGCCAAAGCCTATACTAGGTAAAATTTCTACCAGGTCGGCGTTGTAGTCAAAACCAGCTGATAGGCCGATAGGATTTTTAAAAGTGAGACTTACTATTTTTTGTTCTAAAATTTTGTCTTCATAAGACCAAAACTTTTTTAATAGTATTTTAAATAATTTAAATTTACCGATAATATGTCCGAATATTAGAAAAAATTCATGTACATAATCAGCAGGAAAAAGAAAAAATATTGGCTTTGCAATATTTATATATAGAAATTTACTCAGACTACTCATTTTTGTAGTATACACCAATTTTCTGCGGAGGCGGTGAGATTCGAACTCACGGTACCTTGCGATACTCCTGTTTTCAAGACAGGTGCACTAAACCACTATGCGACGCCTCCTTTATTATTTTTTAAAGCCGAGCTCTTCTTTTAAAAGATTCCAGCCATGAACAAAATCATGCTTTACTTCCACCCACTTTTTCTTGAGGATGTAAAAAATATAGAAAATTTCTAAAATACTAACAGTATTTAATATTAAAAGGGCCACAAACCATTTTCTTTGGTTATGCTTGCAGGCTAGCCAAACAGCATAAATTTTCCAAGGAATAGTCCAAATAGCTAATATTATTAATAAAATTTTCATAAAAAAATAATAACAGAAAAAGTATTTTTATGCTAGTATTTACACAATATGAGAATTTTAGGAATTGATTATGGTACAAAGAGGATAGGTATTGCTATTACAGACGAAAGTGGTACTTTGGCTTTCCCGAAAGAAATATTAATAAATGACAAAGAAACACTAGCCAAACTAGGGCGTATTTTGAAGGATGAAAATATAAGTGAGATAGTGATAGGGGAGTCAGTAGATTTTTCGGGTAAATTAAATGCACTATCAGGCAGGATTGAAGTATTTATTTTAGAATTAAAAGAAAAATTCAATTTACCCGTACATAAACAGGTAGAATTCCTGACCTCAGTAGAAGCTAGAAAGTCTCCAAATGCTAAAAAACAATTTTCTGCTTCTGGAGCTCATAGTAAAGTAAAACAAATAAAATCTGGGCGAATAGATGCTTCGGCTGCTGCTCTTATTTTGCAAAGATACTTGGACAAAAAGAACAAAAATATCGTATAATAGATAAATGTTCAAGAATTCTTTTGATAAACTCTTCTTCAGATTTTTTCCTATACCAAATTTTTTTGTAACTCCTTCTTTTGGTCTTGATATATCAGATGAATCATTAAAATTTGTCGAACTTGTGGTCACTAGGGAAGGTATAAAAATGGGAAGATATGGTGAACGCAAAATACCTCACGGCATAATAGAATCTGGAAAGATAAAAGATCCACAAAAAATGCAAGAAATTCTCACTGCTTTACGAAAAGAAGAAGGAGTAAAATCTGTGCGAGTTTCTCTGCCTGAAGAGCAGGTGTATATTTTTAGACTAAAACTAGACAAAGAAGGTTTAACTAATGTGAGGGAAGCCATAGAGCTCTCTCTAGAAGAGCATATACCAATATCGGCTGAAAGTGCGATATTTGATTATGAATTGGTAAGTGAAGATGACCAAAAGATAGATTTACAGATTGCCGCGATACCAAAAAATATAATAGAAGAATATTTACAACTTTTTAAGGATTCAAATATTGTCGCTCAATCTTTTGAACTCGAAGCACAAGCTATCGGCCGAGCAGTAATAAAGAAAGAAGACTTAGATACATATATGATTGTAGATTTTGGCCAGACACGTACTGGTATTTTTATCATATCAAACGGCGTAGTTACTTTTACTTCTACATTAGATGTGGGTGGAATATCTTTAAATAATATTATTGCAAAAAATTTCAAAATTGAGACAGATGAAGCCAATAAAATAAAAGAACAGTTTGGTTTACAGCGAAATACAGCCAACAAAGAGATATTTGCTGTGCTTTTAAACAGCGTTTCAGTATTGCGAGATGAAATAGTAAAACACTTTTTATATTGGCAAACCCATAAAGACGAAAATGGTAAAACTAATACACCAATAAAAAAGATAATTTTATGTGGAGGAGATTCAAATTTGATTGGCTTGGCAGACTATCTATCTGTGAGCATGAAAAGTCCTGTGGCTATGGCAAACGTATGGGCTAATATAGTAGACACCAAAGAATACATACCTGAAATAAATTTCAAACAATCACTATCTTTTGCTACAGCTATCGGATTAGCATTGGGGGATTTTGATGAAAACTAATTTAAATTTCAATGATTAACTTAATTCCAAATCAAGAGAAGAAAAAAATGGTAAAAGGTTTTTACTTTAGGTTGGCCATGTTGTCTTTGTGGATGCTATGTATACCACTTTTAATAGCATTATTAGTGCTTTTGCCTTCTTATTTTTTTTCTAACTACAAAAACAATCTAGCAACAAAAAAATTGGAGACTCAAAAAGCAGAACAAGTGCCACTCTTTGACCAAGAAACTACGGCTATAATACAAGATATAAATACAAAATTGAAATTGATCGAGGGAGTACAAAAGAATAATTTTTTAGTTTCCGAAAAGGTTATAAATTCTATTTTTGTAAAAAATATTTCTAGTATAAAAATAACTCAGATATCTTATGAAGATGATTCTATCAATGGTAAGAAAATACGTATTTCAGGCACAGCACCATCCAGGGAAGTATTGCTAGCTTTTCGTCAGTCATTAGAAAACGATAAAGCTTTCAAGGGTGTAGATTTACCAATTTCAAACTTTGTCAAAGGTTCCAATATTCAATTTTATTTAAGTCTAATACCATCCTAATATGCAAGATCACTTAAAAAAAATTCCACTTATTTTGTCAGTAGTATTGATTTTGATTTTATCAGCATCTGTATTTTTGTTGTATAAAAAAATAAGTTCAAATACTGAAAAAGCAAACATCACAATGAGGCAAGTAGAAGATGAAAACAATAAACGCTATGAAGTGAAATTGTTAAAAAATTCTATTAAAACCATAAAAGAAGATAGTATTTTATTAAAGTCACATTTTGCCCAAAGTTCAGACGTGGTGCCTTTCCTAGATACCCTAGAAGGGTTGGCTACAAAAGTAGGTATAAAGGCTGAGACTGCGTCGGTAGATATAGCACCAGACAGTCTGTCTCTTTTGGTAAAAATAAATACATCCGGCAGCTTTGAGGCTATATATAAGTTTTTGACACTTTTAGAAAATTCTCCATACGAGCTAGAATTTACAGGATTTGATATGCAAAAAGAGGATTCAATTTTAGCTACCCCCGATTTAGTCCTAAATAAAGATATTAAAAAACAAAATTCAAAATGGCGGGCTACTTTTAATATAAAGCTTTTGAGTTTTACTCAATAAAATAAGATGCAAATAAATTTTTTAAAACCAAAGAAGAATTTTAAGAAAAAAAATCTAGAATTAGGACCAAATTTTTATTGGAAGATTATTATTCTAGTAACATTTTTATTGACCCTGAGTTCTTTTATTTTTGGCTATTTTACTTTTGAGCAAGTCAAAGAAGATGAAAGTTTATATTTTGATGGAGTTCAAAAAAAACAATCAATTGAAAAACAAAGAGTAGCCAAAGCCTTAGAATATTTTTCTTTAAAAGAACAAAAATCTTTAAAGATATTAAATTCTCCATCTCCAGTCGTTGACCCTTCCATTTAAATATGCTAATTTTAAAAGGTATTTAGACTGTTATTTTGCGCGGTTAGCTCAGTTGGTAGAGCAACCCGTTTACACCGGGAAGGTCGTAGGTTCAAGTCCTACACCGCGCACCAAATATGAATATAAAGATTGCCACCTATAATATTCACCATGGACTCAAATTAAATAAAGTCGTAGATAATATAAAAAAACTTTCTAAAGATGGAGTTTCAGTTTTTTGTTTACAGGAAATGCGAGAATCTACAAAACACTCTGTAGTTTTACAAACATGTATTGAGGCACTAGGGGAGGGATGGGAATACGAGACTTTTTTAGAACCGGACAGTTATCACTTTGGTCTGTGTATATTTTGGCGTAAAAATATTTTAAAGTTAAAAAAAATTGAGAAATTAATTTTACCCAAGATACCAAAATCAAATATTAGGGTAATAGTAAAAAAAATTAAACAACCTATAAACAGGGGTGCATTGGTGGCAACTTTTAAATTAAAAAATAAGTTAATTAGAATTAGCAATATTCATTTGGATTGTCATGGTCAATTTATTCAAAGAGAGAGACAATTAAAATATTTAGTTCAACATTTAAAGTCAGATTCTTTGCCAAAGACAGAGATAATCTGTGGGGATTTTAATACTATTGGAGCTGAGGCCTTGTCGCAAAAACAAGAAAAGAAAATTTTAGATATTTTTGGATCTGGTTTTATAAATGCACACCCAAAAAGGACACCTACTTTCCATTTTTTACAACGTTTAGACTATATTTTTGTAAAAAATATAAAAGTTCAAAAAGCTGAAGTATTAAAAATGAAAGGCTCAGATCATTTTCCACTTGTAGCCAATTTGGAGGTTTAGAAAAAATCTATTGGAAAAATAAGGTCTTTGTAGTATATTGAGTATGTTTATAACATATCCTATCCTTGTAGGAAAAGATATAAACCGGACATACCGTGAACAAGTTTGCCCTTGTAGTTAAATGGATATAACTGCGGACTTCTAAGCCGCTATTGGAGGTTCGATTCCTCCCGAGGGCACAATGAAAATAAAAATCCTCTACGAAGATTCTAATATTCTAGCTATAGACAAACCGTCTGGTATTTCTGTGCACCCTGATGGGCGTACAAAAGAAAAGACCATTACTGATTGGATTTTAGAAAATTATCCACGCATGAAAAATGTCGGTGAGCCGATGTTTGTAGAGCATGGTGGAGAAAAAATAGAAATAAAGCGCCCGGGAGTGGTCCATAGATTAGACCGAGATACTTCAGGGGTGATGTTGCTAGCAAAGAATCAAAAGTCTTATGAATTTTTAAAAAACCAATTTCAAAATAGAGAAGTAAAAAAGACTTATAACACTATAGTAAATGGTTGGCTCAAAGAAGACAGAGGAGTAATAAGTAAACCAATAGGCCGAAGTCCTACAGATTTTAGAAAATATTCCGCTAGTCGTGGAGCACGAGGCGAGATGCGTGAAGCTATCACGAGATACAAAGTAATAAAAAGATGGGGGACAGGGCTTAGAAAATTCACATTTCTAGAAGTATTTCCAAAGACCGGCCGGACACACCAGATACGTGTACATATGAAAGCCATAGACCATCCTGTGGTGTGTGACCCACTATATAATCCACAAGGTCCATATCCGAAAGAAATAAAACGCATGGCATTACATGCACACTCTATAGAATTTAAAGATTTAAAGGGTAAAATAGTAAAGATAGAATCTCCCTTACCACTTGTATTTAGGAAAGTGATAAAATAAAAAATATGGAAGCTCAAAATAAAATATGCCAGAACTGCCAAAAAGAATTTACAGTAGAATCTGAAGATTTTAATTTTTATGAAAAGATAAAAGTTCCTCCTCCTACTTGGTGCCCCGAATGCAGGATGATACGTAGGTTTGCTTTTCGTAATCCATGGAGTTTGTTTTGGCGTATTTGTGACGAGTGTGGGGAGCGTTCGCTTTCCATGTATAATCCAGAAGATAAAACAAAAGTTTTTTGTTCAAAGTGTTGGTGGAGCGATTCTTGGGATGGCACAGAATATGCCATGGATTATGATCCCTCTCGTCCTTTTTTAGAACAACTAAAAGAATTAGGTGAAAAAACACCATATTTTGGTCTAGAAACTCAGCTCCCTACTATAAAAAATTCTGATTATTCAAATGCCCTTGCTTGGTGCAAGGATTGTTATCAGGTTTTTTGGGCAGATTATTGTGACAATGTTTATTATTCTTCAATTTTAAATAATTTAAAATCCAGCATAGATTGCTTGCGTGGTTTTTATTCTGAGCTGTGCTATGAATCCGTCGGAATAAAAAAATGTTATAGAACTTTTTTCTCATATGAATGCACGGATTGTGTAGACGTATGGTTTTCTCGTAATTGCTATGGGTCAAACGACTGTATTGGTTGTGTAAATTTACGAGGAGCTTCACATTGTATTTTAAACGTTAAATACACCAAAGAAGAATACGAAGAAAAAGTAAAAGAATTAAAACTAGATACTTGGACGGGCATAAAAGAATTTGAGAAAAAAGCGCGAGATTTTTGGGCTACAAAGCCATATAGGGAATATGATGGAAATTCTTTAAACTTAAATGCCACAGGTCAGTATGTATATAGAACAAAGAATTCAAAAGAAATGTATGTCGTGGGTGGTGCTGAGAATTCAAAGTGGGTCCAGCTGGTGACAGTAAGACCGATAGAAGATTGTTTTGACTATTCTGGCTGGGGTAATAATGTCAGCCTCGTCTATGAGAGTGTAAATGTCGGAGAAAATGCTAATAATGTAAAATTTTCCATTTATTGTTTTCCTGATTGTATAAATTTGGAGTATTGTAATGCAAACATTGCAGGAAAAAATAATTTTGGCTGTGTAAATTTAAAAAGAAAATCATATTGTATTTTAAATAAACAATACACTAAAGAAGAATATGAGAAACTGAAAACTCAAATCATAGAAGACATGAAAAAAAATCCATATATAGACAAACTCGGACGTAAATATTTTTATGGAGAATTTTTTCCACTAGAGATGGGTAAATATGCTTATAATAAATCAAGCGCTATAAAATTTTTCCCAAAAACGAAAGAGCAGGCGTTAAAGGAGGGATACTCTTGGGACGATACAGAAAATCCCACAGTGGCACCCACTATAAAACCATCAGATTTACCACTTACGATAATTGATACAACAGAAAAAGTATTAGAAGAAATAATAGAATGTTTGTCTTGCAAGAGGGCATATAAGATTGCAAAAGGTGAGCTAGACTTATTACACAAGATGAATTTGCCCTTACCGCATGAATGCCCAAAGTGCAGAGAAGACAAGAGATTTGCAAAATTAATCAAACCTGGCATGTACAATAGAAAATGTATGAAGTGTGACGCAGATATCTATACCCCATATGACCCGAAAGACACCAAAATAGTCTATTGTGTGAAATGCTATCAGCAAGAATTTATCTAAATACTATATATCTAAATATATTTGCCTTTAGAAAATTTTCATGTTAAAGTGTTTTTACTATGGTAGCAAACAAAATAGGTAACATAAAACTTAGTCCAGTAGACATGGATGCTCGTAAAAAGCTTGATTTCAAGTCTGGTGATACAGTCCGTGTGTGGTCTAAGATTAAAGACGAAAAGGGTAAATTCCGAACTCAGGCTTTTGAAGGTATGGTTCTAGCTCGAAAGCACGGCACAGAGATAGGTGCTACTTTTACAGTAAGAAAGGTTGCTTCAGGTGTAGGAGTAGAAAGAATTTTCCCTATATACTCTCCGATGATAGATAAGATTGAAATAGTAAAGAGGGCTCGAGCTCGTCGTTCAAAGCTTTACTATGTACGTACTAAAGCTGTAAAAGATGTTCGCCGAAAAATGCGTTCCAGCTCTCCTGTAGAAAGTAAGGCAGAAAAGACAGAAGAAACTAAAGAAGAATAAAAAATAAAAACCTCACAAAGTGAGGTTTTTATTTTGGCAAAATATGATAGACTAAAAACGCATATAAATGCGCAGGTGGCGGAACTGGTATACGCGTACGATTGAGGTTCGTATAGAGCAATCTGTGAGGGTTCAAGTCCCTCCCTGCGCACACATTTTACTAAATAGGCAATTTAGTATGTTATAATATTGGGACAATATGGATGCGAAGAAAATTCCAACCGAAGAAGAATTGAAGCATAAGTTAGACAGGGAAGTCTATAGAGTTCTCCGAGAAAAGGGGACTGAGGCTCCTTTTTCTGGTAAATATTTAAACGAAACAAAAAAGGGAATTTATACATGTGTTGCTTGTGAAAACCCACTTTTTCCATCTACTGCAAAATATGAATCTAGTATTTCAGGATTAGCTGGCTGGCCGTCTTTTGATAAGGCTTTACCTGGAGCAATAAAATATCAAAAAGATTTGTCTTATGGTATGGAGCGTACCGAAGTAGTTTGCTCAAAGTGTGAGTCACATCTCGGGCATGTATTTGATGATAAAGATGCAAAGACAGGAAAGCATTACTGCTTAAATTCAGTGTGTTTAGATTTAAAAGAAGAAAAGTAAATTTATGATACAAACAATTTTAATTATATTTTTAGCAGTGTGTGGTTTTTTTGTAGCAAAATATATACGTAGACATAAAAAACAAAATAAACCTCTGGTTTGCCCTATTAGATTTGATTGTCATACTGTAGTGCACAGTGACTACTCAAAATTTTTTGGTGTACCTGTAGAAATTTTAGGTATGACATACTATGCTTTTACTGCAATATTCTATTCACTTATGCTTGTCCTAAATTCTATATATGAATTCCCTGAGTCTATGGGATTTTTACTATTACCACTGGTTGCACTAATGCCTTTATTGGCGCTAGTTGCTTTTCTCTTCTCTGCTTATCTTATAGGAGTGCAAATTTTTGTACTTAAAAAGGGTTGCTCTTGGTGTATTGTCTCAGCAATCATCTCGGCTATAATTTTTGCTACTGTTTTCTTTTTTTAAAAATAAGTAGCATTTATATATATTTTTTGGTATAAATTACATTACATGGTGCCCATGGTGTAACGGTTAACACGGAGGTTTGTGGAACCTTCGATTCGGGTTCGATTCCCGATGGGCACCCATTCAGTTTGATTTTATAGTAGCTTTAATTGCTACTGTTTTTTTGTTTATCAAAATAATGTTTGACAATACCCCTAGGGGGGTATATACTTGGAATATGAAAACAAATAAACAGAAATTAATACGCAGGCTTAAAATTATCGAAGGGCAAGTACGCGGACTCCAAAAGATGATAGATAGTGATAAATATTGTATTGATGTTATTACCCAGGCATCTGCAATAAAACAAGGCCTTTCAAATGTAGAAGACTCACTAATGGAAGGACATTTAGGTCATTGCGTGATAGATCAAATGAAAAAAGGTGAGACGAGTAAAGCCACTGCAGAAATATTAAAAGTTTACAAACTAAAGAGAAAATAATATGAACATATCAAAAACTTACAAAGTTCGTGGTATGCATTGTGCTTCATGCTCCAGCATTATTGAAAGAACAGTAAAGAAAATTGATGGAGTAGAGGAAATTTTAGTCAATCCTGGTACAGAAAATGCCAAGATTTCTTTTGATGAAAACAAAACAAATCCAGAAGATTTTAATAAAAAACTTGAACCACTGGGGTATTCTTTAGTATTAAACGCTAAAAAAACTTCTACAAATAAATTTACAGAAATTAATGAGATGAGAAATAAGGTTATCTTAGCTATCCCTTTAGCCGTAATCAGTGTTTTTGTCATGGGTTGGGAGATTTTAGCTCAATACAATCTGGTTTCAGAAATGAGTTTTACAATTGAAGAATTTTTTCACCACTTATTGCCCTTAATGGCCACATATATTCTTTTTGTTGTGGGTCGTCCTTATCTAGTCGGTTTTTACCGTTTTCTCCGTTATGGTAAAGCAAATATGGATACACTTATTGGCATAGGCACACTTACTGCATTTATATATAGCTTTGCTGTTACGGCATTTGAAGACGTGTTGAAACCTTTTATAAACGTAAGCGCTACTTATTATGATGTCACAATAATTGTAATTACTTTTATAGCTCTTGGAAAGTATTTAGAAACTCGTTCAAAACTCAAGACAGGTGATGCTATTGAAAAACTACTAAATCTTCAGGCGAAAACCGCACTGGTTGTTAAGGATGGTAAAGAAACAGAAATCCCAGTTGATCAGGTTTTGCAAGAAGATTTAATTATTATGAAACCCGGAGCAAAAATTCCAGTAGATGGAGTTATCACCGAAGGCTCATCTTTTATAGATGAATCAATGGTTACGGGTGAACCAATGCCAGCTAAAAAAAATATTGGTGACAATGTTGTAGCTGGAACAATTAATACCAGTGGGTCTTTTACATTTAAAGCGACAAAGGTTGGTTCTGAGACATTACTTGCTCATATAATAAAGATGGTTGAAGAAGCACAGGGAAGTAAAGCACCTATTCAAGCCTTAGCAGATAAAATTTCTAGCATATTTGTGCCGGTTGTTTTAGGTATTTCATTTCTTACTCTGGTCTTGTGGTTAATTATCGGAACGCAATATCTAGGTTTTTCTCAAGCACTTTCTTTTGGACTAGTTTCTTTTGTGGGTATTTTAGTCATAGCTTGTCCTTGTGCCCTTGGCCTCGCTACACCCACAGCTATTATTGTAGGAGTGGGTAAGGGGGCAAAAGAAGGTATCTTGATAAAAGATGCAGCCACCCTGGAAAAGCTTCACAAAGTAGATACAGTCATAGTAGATAAAACAGGCACCATTACCATAGGTAAGCCAACGTTGGTAGATATCCAAAACAATTCAGATATAGATGAAGAAAAATTTATTTCTATACTTGCGTCTCTAGAAAAAAAATCTGAACATCCTATTGCTCACGCAGTTGTAAATTATGCACAGAGTAAAAATTTAAAAATAGAAGAAGTTTTGAACTTTGAAGGTATACAAGGTAAGGGTCTCAAGGGTTTAATCGAGGCACAAGAATATTTTATTGGAAATGCAAAACTAATTTCAGATCTGGGAATTTCATTTGATAATTCTAAGTTGGAACAATTTACAACTCAAGGCAAAACACCAGTAATTTTGGCAACAAAAGAAAAGGTTCTAGGATTTGTTATGGTAGCTGATGAAATAAAACCTGAATCCAAAAAAGCCGTAGACAGTCTCCACAAACTTGGAATAAAAGTAATTATGGTCACAGGTGACGACGAGAGATCAGCTAAATACATAGCTTCACTTGTCGGTATTGATGAAGTTATGGCTCATGTGTTGCCAGAAGAAAAGTTAATGAAAATAAAAGAGCTTCAATTAAAAGGTCATATAGTGGCTATGGCAGGTGATGGAGTCAATGATGCTCCAGCACTAGTCCAAGCTGATGTGGGTATAGCTATGGGTACAGGCACAGATGTAGCAATAGAGTCTGCAGGTATTACACTTTTGGGTGGAGATATTTCCAAACTTGTAAAAGCCATAAAACTTTCCAAGATTACCATGCGTGGAATAAAACAAAATCTTTTTTGGGCTTTTATATATAATATTGTGGGTATTCCACTGGCGGCTGGAATTTTTTATCCAATATTTGGCTGGTTGCTCTCTCCAGTGTTTGCTGGCTTTGCTATGGCCATGTCTAGTGTATCTGTGGTGTCGAACTCACTTAGAATTAAAAGTAAGAAATTATAAAAATTTATGAATAAATACAAATTTCATGTTTCTGGTACACATTGTGCATCTTGTAAAATACTAATTGAAGATGTGTTAGGAGAGCAGGATTTTATCAAAAATGTAAAGGTTGATTTAAAAAGTGAGACAGTGGAAATAGAAACTGAAAGTGACAATAATCCCGAGTCTTTAGCTGAAATTTTGACTAGTAAAGTAAAAGCCAATGGCTATACTCTGTCCGTAGAAAAGATTGTCGAGGAAAATGAAAGTGATGGAGTCATCTGGAAAGCGATACCTGTCGGGCTTGGATTTTTGATATTATTCTTTCTCTTACAAAAATCTGGCATTCTAAACCTTGGTATAGGGGGAAAGATAACCCCATCTACTGCTTTTATCATCGGGCTTATAGCTTCAGTATCTTCGTGTCTTGCTATAGTCGGTGGGCTAGTCTTATCACTCTCTGCAAAAATATCTGAAGACAACGTAAGCGACACAAAGACATTTATATTGTTCCACACAGGAAGGTTGGTTAGCTTCGCTATACTAGGTGGAGTTTTGGGTGTAGTAGGGAATGCTATAGGTATAAACTTTACCTTCACAGCAATTTTAGGAATCATTGCGTCACTTGTCATGCTTTTCCTTGGTTTGAATTTAGTGGGAGTATTTGCAAAAAATAAAATTACTTTACCTTCTGGAATTTTTAATTTTTTTAGGAAGGTAGAACATAAAACCTTCGCACCACTTTTAGTAGGTATCGGCACCTTCTTTTTACCCTGTGGATTTACTCAATCAATGCAGTTTACCGCACTAAGCAGTGGTTCATTTGTTTCTGGGATGTTGATAATGTTGGCTTTCGCACTTGGCACACTACCCATGCTTCTCTTGCTTTCATTTGGATCAGCCTCTTTTGCTCATAGTAAATATGCACCACTTTTCTTTAAGTCTGCTGGAGTAGTCGTCATTGGACTCGGACTCTTTGCTCTATTGGCAGGACTCGCAGGGCTTGGTATTATAAATCCAGTATTCAATATTTAATATGAGTAAAAAACACAAAGACAACAAAACTTCTAATGGTACAAATAAAAATATTTTTATTATAATTATAATTTTTCTTATTGGAATTTTAGCTCTAATTTTTATAGTTGGTTCAAAAACAGACAGTGGTGGTTCTACATCGGCACAAAATGTAGAGATAAAAGATGGAGTTCAATATATTACTATAAAAGCTGGAGGTGGGTATACTCCAAAAGTTTCCTCTGCAAAAGCTGGAATACCAACAAAATTAATAATGAAAACAAATGGTATATTTGATTGCTCAGCTTCATTAGTTATTCGCTCAGTAGGTTTTCAAAAGGTATTACCACAAACAGGAGAAACAGAAATTGATATTGGAACACCAGTATCAGGGGAACCCCTACAAGGGGTTTGCGGCATGGGAATGTATAGCTTTATCATTAATTTTACATAGTTTTCCCTGGTAAATATTTTAGTATTTCGGATACCGTATATATAGGTATATAATATAGACATGAAAAACTTTTTCTATATAGTGCTGTTTTACTTTTTATCATTTTCGACTGCCTCTGCTCACGTAAAATGGTTTGTAGATAGTGAAGATATCATAGAGCAATCTCACAATACAGTACCTTTTTTCTCTATTTCTAGTAAAGAAGTAATAATATGGATATTCATCACTTTTTTTGCTGTTATTGTTTTTGGTTTTTTAGATAAAATAATTAAAGCTCCCAAGAGATTAGTACAGCTTGGATTAGAACACGAACATTCTATAAACAGAATTGCTCAAATTATTTTGGGGTTATTTTTGATTTCAGTTAGTTTTATTTGGAAAATTATCATTGTTCCAGACATACAAATCACCAGCACAGTCACTCTTATTTTTGCTTTAGTGCAAGCGCTCATAGGATTGATGTATATTTTAAATTTCTATCCGCGTATTGCATCTATTATTTTACTAGGTTTTTGCATTGCGGTAGGTATTTTAAATGGGCCACTAGCTTTTGCCGAAAATCTAATACTTATTTCTCTAGCTGTTTATTTTTTAATAAAAAATTCTCCAGCTAACTCAAGAATATTTAATTTAAATAAATATGCAGTAGAGTTTGTGAGAATAGGGACAGGGGTATCTTTAATAGTTTTAGCTTTCTCTGAAAAGCTTATGTATCCTGAGCTTAGTCTAGCTTTCTTACAAATTCATGATTGGAATTTTATGCAACCACTTTTCTTTTGGTTTAATGACAACCTTTTTGTATTATCTGTAGGTTTTGCTGAAATAATTTTTGGACTGTTGTTTATCATGGGTTATCTCACACGAATAACCACAATATTAATTGCAATATTTTTTGCACTTTCTGTCGTTACTATGTTTATCCAATTTGGAGCATGGGAAGTAGAAGACTTGGTAGTGTATTCTGCTGCAATTATATTCCTTGCTTTTGGTTACGGTAATACTAGGTTTTTCAAAAAAGATAATTCTTAGTTTTATTTACCTTCTATATCGTTGTCTATGTGTTCTAGCTTTTCCTCTAATCTAGTCACAGCTTTTTGTAGATTTTTTATTTGAGTTTCTTCTGTTTCTATTTCAGATTTTTCTTTTTCTTCCAATTTTTTCTCTCCAGCTAATCCTGAGATAATCAATCTATTTCCTATAAATGCTGATACAAACACTCCTATCAAGAGTAAAATAGTAGTCCCTACGATAAGGGAAGTGATAGACCCTACTCCAATATCATCCGCAGTGTGCCAGACGCCTCTCCAGAACAAGACTATTCCTATGCCTCCGATAATAGCGTATAAAATAGGGTTGTGACTCAATCTTCCTCTTATTCTATCTTCTAATCTGTCAAAAAATCTTACAATCTTTTTTATCATTTATGTATTATAATACATTCTATGTTATTACAGCAAAATATTTGGGAAAATGAAGATTTGGTAAAGGTTTTAGAAGGTGGGGGTGTGGTGGTCATGCCTACTGACACTATTTATGGAATTGTCGGAAATGCCCTTGATAGGGAGGTGGTAGAACGTATTTATGCTACCAGAAAAAGATCACCAGAAAAGCCATGCATAATATTAATTAGTGACATAGATGAGCTTGAAAAATTTTCTGTAAATATACAAGAGGAACAAAAGACTATGATTCATAATTTTTTGACACCCACGAGCTTTATTTTAGAGTGTCAAAATGAAGAATTGAATTATTTACATAGAGGTACAAATACTTTAGCTTTTCGCATACCGCTACAAAATGAATTACAAAAATTATTAAAAGAGACAGGTCCACTCGTAGCACCGTCTGCAAACATAGAAGGATTATCTCCAGCTAAAAATATAAATGAAGCAAGAAATTATTTTGGAGACGGGGTAGATTTGTATGTAGATGGTGGGGAGATAATAGGTGAACCATCAAAAGTTGTTAAATTGCATAAAGATGGTTCTATGACTATACTTAGAGCATAATGAAGAAAACTTTATTAGAAAAAATATTTAGTGCCCCAGCAGAAATACTAGAAAAAGGAGTAGAGATAGGACACGATTTAAAAAATGATATTGAGGGTGAACGTCCAGTGAAAGCGGCTGTGAGTTATTGGAAAAATTTAGGTCCAGGCCTAACTACTGGTGCAGCTGATGATGATCCTTCAGGTATTGCTACATACTCCCAAATAGGTGCTTCACAAGGATTTGGATTAATTTGGTTGTCACTCTTTTCTTTTCCACTCATGGGAGTGGTCCAAGAGATGTGTGCACGTATAGGTCTCACCACAGGAGTAGGTCTTTCAGCAAATATTCGCAGATATTATTCTAAAAAAATTCTTTATTTATGTACTACACTTTTATTATTCGCAAATGTTTTTAATATAGGGGCAGATCTGGGGGCTATGGCAAAAGCTGTCCAATTAATTTTTCCGCATTTTTCTTTTACTCTATTAATTTTAATTTTTGCTATTTCTTCTTTATTCCTTCAAATTTTTATACCATATAAAAAATATGCTCATTATTTGAAATACCTTACCTTAGTTCTCTTCGCTTATGTAGTATCAGCTTTCTCTGTGAATATACAATGGGTAGAAGTTATTAAAAATACAGTAATACCAAATTTTCATTTTTCAAAAGAAGTAATAATACTTTTATGCGCTGCGCTAGGTACTACTATTAGTCCGTACCTATTTTTCTGGCAATCTTCTCAGGAAGTGGAAGAAGAAATTTTACATGGAGAAAAAACAGAAGAAAAAAGGAGAAACAATAATACTGAGCAAGATATAAAAAAAATGCGTATAGATGTGTGGTCAGGAATGTTTATTTCTAATCTTATAATGTTTTTTATTATAGCTGCTTGTGCAGCTACATTATTTAGTGTCGGTATTACAAATATTGCTACAGCTTCTGACGCAGCTGTAGCCTTGCGTCCATTTGCTGGAGACTTCGCTTTCTTTTTATTTGCTATAGGGATAATAGGTACAGGACTTTTGGCTATTCCTGTTTTGGCTGGATCTTCATCTTATGCAATATCAGAATCATTTGGTTGGAAAACTGGACTTTATAGAAAACTCAAACAAGCTACTTCTTTTTACGGTGTTATTATTGTTGCAATGTTTTTAGGTATAGCATTAAACTTTGTTGGTATTGATCCAATTAAAGCTTTGATATATTCAGCAGTATTAAACGGTATAATCTCTCCATTTATGCTTTTCTTCATTGTAAAAATTAGTGGCGATGAACAAATAATGGGTAATTTTAAAAACCGTCCCATTAGTAATTTTATTGGATGGTTGACCTTTGTTTTACTTTCTCTTGTTGGAGTAGGGGCATTAATTTCTTTTCTTATCTAAAATGGAGATTTTAAAGGATTTTGATTTAACTAAATTTAATACTCTAGGCATAAAGGCTCAAGCAAAAGAATTTGTAGAGATAAACGATGAAAAAGATTTACAAGACTTTTTCTCCTCAAAAGAATTGATTCAAAAACCAAAAGTATTTTTAGGTGGTGGTAGCAATATTTTATTTACAAAAGATTTTGATGGTGTTGTCGTTTTAAATAAATTGAAAGGAATTCAAATTCTTGAAGAAAATGATAATTATGTATTGGTGAGGTCAATGAGCGGGGTAGTGTGGCATGATTTGGTTTCTTTTGCTGTTGAGCGTGGTTATTGGGGTATTGAAAATCTAGCTTTAATTCCCGGTACAGTGGGTGGTTCTCCCGTGCAAAACATAGGAGCTTATGGGGTAGAGCTGAAAGACACTTTAGAAAATGTGGAGGCTTACAATGCTACAGATGGCACAAAAAAAGTTTTCTCAAGAGATGAGTGTGAGTTTGGTTATAGAGAAAGTGTATTTAAAACTAAATTTAAAGGACAATATTTTATTTCAGCCATAATATTGAAATTGAATAAAAAAGAAAATAAAAATATTTCTTATAAAATCTTAGAAGATTATTTAAATCAAAATCAAATTAAAATAAATTCACCAAAAGATATAAGCGACGCCGTGTCAGCCATAAGGCGTAGCAAGCTTCCCGATCCAAAATTTATAGGTAATGCTGGTAGTTTTTTTAAAAACATTTTTATAGATGAAGAAAAGTTGAATACTTTATTGTTAAATTTCCCAGATTTAAAATATTTCAAAGAGGAAAATCAGATAAAGATTCCCTCTGCTTGGCTGATAGAGTCTTGTGGTCCCAGGGAGGGGACAAGCTGGAAGGGTTATAGGATTGGGAATATCGGTGTGCATGAAAAGCACGCACTAATATTGGTAAACTATGGTGGAGGCAGTGGTAAAGAAATACAAAAACTATCAAATGATATTATTGATTCAGTTTTTTTAAAATTTGGGTTAAGACTTATTCCAGAGGTCAACTTTATTTAGCTATGTTATAATTTAACAATGAGTAAGACCATTGTATCGATAATATTAGTAGTGTTGTTTTTCTTTGCACTTATTTTTGGTATCTATTCTATTGTTAATAATTATAAAAATACAGATTTGTCTGGACAAAAAAGTATTCTCGACCAGAAATTAATTTCTGCAAAAGATAAATTAGATAAAGCCAAGCAAACGCTGGGGAATATGATAGATAGCTTGAGTAGTCACTTTTCATTTGGTTTTGGTATTCAAGTTCAAATGAACGAAGCTATAAAACTGGTCAAACAGACAAATTTTTTATTTACTGACCCAGATGGTCCAAACCCAGAATTTATAGTAGTAAATTTTTCTAATAAAGATGCTATAAGTGAAAGTAGAAAAGAAATTAACTTACTCATTTTAAATTGGCAGAAGAGAACAGATATATTGTCAGTCGGTAGGATAGACGTAAAAGAAGCAGAACAAATAAGACAAGATGCTGAAAAGATAAAAAACTTTTTAGATAACCTTTTTAATACGGTAGAAAATTTTACACCAGAAAATTCAGGACTTTCGCAGACTCAAATTAATCTTTATCAAGGACAATTACCATCCCCAGATGCAATAAATAAAGTTATAGATACTATTTCTAGTGCCATCACAAATGGAAATACAGAGACGAATACTCCTGCAGATAATTCGAATGATAATTCTGTGACACCGGAAGATGTGGTAAATCAGCAGAATGTCGTAAAGGAGATCGAAGAAGAAGTACAAATAATACAAGAGCAAATAACTCAGGTTGAACAGCAAATTATACAGACACAACCTCCAGCACCTGTGGACCCAAATCCAGCTCCTGTAGTAGTGCCACCAGTGGTGACTCCTGTAGAGAATAATAACAATGTATTCTTGCCTGGGCGTCGTAAGATAACTCCATCTACTGGAATCATAATACAACCTGGGCCAGCAAGGCTGATTCAGGGTATTGATGACCATTAGCTTCGTGTGTGATATAATCACTTTTATTAATAATAATATAAAAATTTATGGAAAATTTAATGCAAGATAAAGGTAAATTGATGAAGGTTTTGTTTGTTCTAGCTATTTTAGCTTGTGTATATGTAGGCACTTTAATCGTGTCTGAAGTAAAAGGATTAAAATTTATTGGTGGTGGCACTCCAGCATCAAACGTAATTTCTTTTGAAGGAAAAGGTGAAGTATCCGCAAAACCAGATGTAGCTGAAATTAATTTTACAATTACAGATAATCAAAAAGAAATGAAAGATGCTCAGACTAAAGTCACTGAAAAGGAGACAGCAGTTTTAGCTTTTTTAGATAAAAGTGGAATAGCAAAAAAAGATATAAAGACTGAAGGCTATAATTCTTATCCAAAATATGATTATGTAACTCCCTGTTATCGAGGGTATGGAATGCCTTGTAGTCAAGCTGAACCAAAGATAACAGGCTATGAAGTATCTGAAAATATTACAGTAAAAGTTCGCGATCTTACTAAGGCAGGAGACGTAGTAAAAGGAATAGGTGCCATAGGTGTATCAAACTTGAGTGGGCCAAATTTTGCAGTTGAAAACGAAGATGCACTAAAGGCTCAAGCTCGCAAGATTGCCATAGAAGAAGCAAAAGAAAAGGCAAAGAAATTGTCAAAAGACTTGGGTGTAAATCTAGTACGCATTGTAAATTTCTCTGAAAATGGTAATTATCCTGTGCCTATGTACGCAAGTGGCATGATGGCAAAAGACACTATGGCTGTTGTTGAGTCTGCTCCTTCTCCAGAACTTCCAACAGGGGAGAACAAAATTACTTCAAATGTCACAATAACTTACGAAATAAGGTAGTTTGACTATTTAGACAAAAAAGAGTATTATTAAAAGAGCCCTTTCGGGGGCTTTTTTAAGAGGGGTAAAAATATATAAAATATATGTCAAAAATTATCGAGTATTTTAAAGAAACAAAGACAGAATTAAAGCATGTAATTTGGCCATCTAGAAGTCAGACTTTTTACTATACTCTAGTGGTAGTAGTTTTATCTATTCTGACTGGTTATTATTTAGGTATTTTTGACTATCTTTTCTCAAAAGGATTGGCGAAATTGATTTCATTTTAGGTTTTTAAAATTTTATGGCAAAACAAGAAGTACAAGGAATAAGAAATTGGTACGCTATTCATACTTATGCTGGGTATGAGAATGTTGTTTTGCGTAATTTGCGTCAGCGTATTGACTCACTTGGAATGAACGATAAGATTTTTAGTGTCATTGTTCCAGTCGAGAAAAAAATAAAAATCAAAGGAGGTAAGAGAGTAGAAGTAGAAGAAAAGATTTATCCAGGATACTTACTAGTAGATATGATAGTTACAGATGATTCTTGGTACGTAGTACGAAATACTCCAAGAGTAACAGGATTCGTTGGAGCAGGGGTAAATCCAGTTCCACTTAAAAAAGAAGAAGTGGATTATCTCTTTAGTAAAATGGAAGGTGCTACAGCAAAACACAACATAGATATGACAGTCGGGGAGAGTATTTTGATTGTAGATGGTCCATTTAAGGATCTTGAGGGTAAAGTAAATTCTATAGATCAAGATAGAGGTAAGGTAAAAGTATTAGTTTCAATGTTCGGTCGAGAAACTCCAATAGAATTGGACTTCTTGCAAGTTAAGAAAATTTAAGTTAATGTAGAGAAACACATATGGCAAAGAAAATAACCAAAAAAATCAAATTACAAATACAGGCTGCGAAAGCAACCCCTGCTCCACCACTTGGTCCGGCTCTCGGTCAGGCTGGTATAAACATTGGTGATTTCGTTACCAAGTTCAACGCAGCGACTCAAAAGATGGCAGGAGACAAGGTTTCTGTAGTTATCAGTGTTTTTGAAGATAGAACTTATGATTTTATCATCAAGACTCCACCAGTAACTGGACTTATCTTGAAAGCAGCTGGAGTAGAAAAGGGTTCTGGAAAGAATGCATCTACAAAAGTAGGCAAGATAACTCGTGCTCAAGCTCTTGAAATCGGACAGAAAAAAGCAGCCGACCTAAACGCTAAGGACGATGAAGGTATGATAAACATTGTAGCAGGATCTGCTCGCTCAATGGGAATCGAAGTAAAATAATATTAAACAAAAAATCCAGCAAGAAATTGTTGGATTTTTTAATTTTTAATTAATACATGCAAAATTTAACTGAAAAAGATTATAAGAAAGTTTTAATTTGTTTGACCATATACATCACATCTCTTTTTGCTGCGAACACTCTAGGCATAAAATTAATGCCATTTCTTTTCGGTTCACATTTGACTGTGGCTATATTTACTTTTCCTGTGGTCTTTTTGATGACTGATGTTATAGGGGAAGTATATGGAAAAACCTTGTCTAAGCTTTTTGTTAGATGTGGTCTTATTGCCACTATTTTGTTTATAGGCTACACACTTCTTTCTCTATGGCTACCATGGGCCAAAGACGGACTCTGGGCAAAAGAAGGATATGATTTAATTTTTGGTCTCTCGGGGAGAATTGGACTAACATCTATTGTGGCATTTGTAATAGCAGAGTATCAAGATGTCTTTACTTTCTTTTTTGTAAGAGAAAAAATAGGGGCAGGATTGTTTTGGCTGCGTTCATTACTATCAAATATATGGTCACAGCTTTTAGATAGTATTATATTTATGACGATTGCTTTTGCCGGTGTTTATCCTACTAGGACCCTCATCAGTATTATTATAACCATCTGGCTGTTTAAGGTATTCATGGGTTTTCTGTATACTCCACTTTCTTATTTAGCCATAAAATTACTAAAATCAAATGAAAATTAAAGCAATCAAAACCAGAGTATTCAATGAAGGCGAAGACTTATTTACTTTCATTTTAAAATACATAAAAAAACTTCCTGAGAATTCTGTACTAGTGGTGACTTCAAAAATAGTGGCACTCGGCGAAAAAAGAACAGTCTTATTTAAAGACAAAAAACAAAAGATAAAAATAATAAAAGAGGAGAGTGAGTTTGCAATCAAAACCAAGCATGCGTGGCTGACCATAAAAGATGGCATAGTCATGGCAGGAGCAGGCATAGATGAGTCAAACGCCAAAGGTAAATTAATTCTTTTACCAAAAGATAGTTTTAAAAGTGCAGAAGTTTTAAGAAAGAAGCTTATGCAGAAATTCAAGTTGAAAAATTTAGGAGTTTTGATTACTGATAGCAGGACGGGGCCGCTTAGAGCTGGGGTAGTAGGTATGTCTCTCGGGTATGCGGGATTTAAAGGTATTAGAGATTACCGTGGAACAAAAGATATATTTGGTAGAGTTTTAAAAGTGTCTCGTACTGATGTGGCTGACAGCCTAGCTACTGCTGCGGTATTATCAATGGGAGAAGGAAGAGAGCAACAACCTTTAGCCCTTATCACAGAAGCCCCGATAGATTTTGTGGCAAGGATAAACAAAAAAGAACTTTTAATAAATCCCAAAGATGACTTGTATCTGCCTCTTTTTAAGAGTATATTAAAGAAATGATTGACCTAAAGGAATTACAAAAAGAAGTAATGAGAAATAAGATAGAGAAGGGTTTTAATACCACAGATGTGGCATTGGAATTTTGTCGAGCACACGAAGAGCTTTCTGAAGCTTTTTCTAAGCACAATAAAAATGAGGGTGGTGTAGCTGAAGAATTTGCTGATGTGATGATATTTATTTTGGGTATGTGCGAATCTATGGGTTTTGATTTAGAAGCGGAGCTACTTCGTAAAATTGAAATAAATAAGAATAGGAAATATGTAAAGACAAAGTCCCCAGAAGGGAAAGATGTTTTTATTAGGGTGAAGACAGAGATAGACCCTTAAAATTTTAAAAATGGAAGGATTTAAATCCAAAAAAGAACAAATAAAAGAAAGCCTAAAAGTTCTAATTCTAAAATTAGAACATGAGGAAGGTTTTACAAGCATAAAAGGGCACTTAAAGAATTTTGAAAACGAGTTTAAACTAGAAAAGCCAAACAAGGAAAAATTACTGTTCTTTTTAGATGAAGTTTTTAGAACTATGATAAAGCAATTTCCCAATATGTCTCAGGTAAAAGAAGAAGATAAAAAAATCGTTGATATAATCAACAAATTTAATTCTGTGTGTCAGGATTATATAAATAATTAATTTAAAAAAATCTCTCGTAAACTGAAAAAGTATAGTCAAAAGGATTGTCTTTATCCTTTTTATGTTCTTCGTGCTCTATCTCGTTCCACACTATCGGAATAATTTCAGGGAAAAATGCATCTGCATCTTTGTCGGTCATATCTACATGAGTTATATATAGTCTGTCGGCTTTTTCCATGCTTTGTTTATATATTTGTCCTCCACCAATTACAAATACTTCTTCGTCGCTATTTTTAAAAGAGTCCAGTGTGTCTTCTAAGGATTTTGAAATCTCTACCCCATTAGCTTTAAAAGAGTTGTCTTTAGTCAGTATTATGTTTTTTCTACTTGGTAATGGCTTACCTATAGATTCAAAAGTTTTTTGACCCATGATTACAGTGTGGCCCTTGGTGGTTTCCCTGAAATGTTTCATGTCCGCAGGCATATCCCAGAGAAGGGTATTCTTTTTTCCTAATTCATTATTTTTACCAATTGCTGCGATGAGTGAGATCATGTTTATAAAGCTATTCGCAATCCATCTATGGCTGGTAATGGATTATATTGTTTTTGTAAATCTTCCAAAATTTCTCCTACTAGAGCTTCATCTTTTTCTTCTGCTCGTTTAAAAGAATTTTTTGGTAGGTGTAATTCTATATTTTTATGATCATTTGTTCTACTAATAATTTCCTTGGCACCTTCATAATGGTTTTCATAAATATGTGCGTTTGAAATTGAATGAGTATAAATACCAGGATTAACACCTAGTCTTTCTGCGATGATGCATTGGAGAAGTGCGAAACCTATAACATCAAACGGTGCACCGAGTACCATATCTTCTGATCGTAGAATATTGTGCATGTGTAATCTACCCCCAATTATACCGATGGTGTATGTGTATGGGCAGGGGACATTTTTTTTGGGCGTACCACCGTATCCATCATCAGCAGGATCCCAAGTCACCACGACTCCATGACGAGAGCTAGGTTCTTTTTCTAAAAGCTCGATTGCTTTGCCGAGTTGGTCTCTGCCAAAATGATGTCTCCAACGCCATCCATATGCAGCTGCCAGAGTTCCGTCAGATTCCATAAAAGGATCCCACATTTTTGTGAATTTTCTTAAGAAGGAAGCATCTTTTTCACCAGTAATAAACCAAATTTGTTCTGCTATTGGTGACTTTAGTGGTTGCTTACGGAGAGTCAATAGAGGAAATCCATCTTTTTCTATATCAAAAGAAAAGGTGATACCTGGTATTGCCTTAGTTTTGTATCCTGTTCGTTCGTTCAATTCCTCAATACCTTCTTCCATTATCTTTTTGATAATACCTTGGTAGATTGTGTCAAAAGTAGTCATTGGTGTATATTATATCATATGGAAAAAATAGAAGAAAAAGTGAATAAAATAGAATATCCTTACATGCCAGAAGGGAAAACTATTTTATATGTTCCTGAAAACAATCAATATATGTTTCAGGCAAGAGAATTTGCCAAAAAACATCGAAGTAATTTAGAGCAACCCGGAGCTGCTGTAGTGGTGAAAAATGGGGAAGTATTAGGTATTGGTTCTATTGGTAATAATCCTGCACACATAGAGGGTTGTGAACGAGTAAAGCTCAATATGCCGACAGGAGAAGGGTATGACCTTTGTGAAGGGTGTAATTCAAAGTTTCATAGCGAGCCTAGTGCTATTCGAGATGCATTGTCAAAAAATAAAGATACAGAGGGCGCTGATTTATATTTATGGGGTCATTGGTGGTGCTGTAAAGATTGCTGGGATTCTATGATTTCTGCTGGAATAAAAAATGTTTATTTGCTAGATGGTAGTGAAAAACTTTTTAATAAAAAATCTTCTGAAAATATAATAGGCCACCAGTTTGACAAATAGTCAGTATTGTGATATTCTTTAAAAATCATTCTCATCTCATTTCATAAATTTTGGGAGTGACCCAAAATTATGTATACACGCAAACCAGCGTCCACGAACAAGTTCGGACGCCCTGCTTCCGCGTTTAAAGCGAAACCTCGCTTTGGTGGAGCAAAAAAATTTAATACTGCAAGGCCGAGCTTTGGCTCTCGTCCTAGGTTTGGTGGTAGACCAAAGAGTAATAAACGTTCTCGTGGAGAGCGAATAGATTTTTCTCGTTTTATTAAAAAAGGAGTCTATGTAGAAGAAAAGCCTTATGTTGCAAAACATACTTTTTCAGATTTCCCATTTAACCCACAGCTTCATAAAAATATTGCTCGTGCAGGGTATATCCATCCTCGTCCAATTCAAGATCAATCTATCCCTACTATATTAAAAGGAAAGGATGTCTTTGGTATGGCTAATACAGGTACAGGAAAAACTGCAGCTTTTCTGCTTCCTTTGATTGAAAAGATTTCAAAGACCAAAGGCATGAAAAAAGGGGAGAAGGTTTTGATCATGGCTCCGACTCGCGAGCTCGCCATGCAGATAGATGAGGAATTTAGAAAACTAGCTTTTGGTTTTGGTATGTTTTCTGCGCCTTGCGTAGGTGGACTACCTATAAGTAAACAAATTCGAGAAATTAAAATGGGTGTTTCATTTGTTGTCGGCACACCGGGGCGCTTAAAAGATTTGATACAACAAAAAGTTTTAGATCTTTCTACTTGTCACTCTGTGGTCTTAGACGAAGCAGACAGAATGCTAGATATGGGATTTAGAGATGATATGGTTTTTATAATTGGAAAAACTCATGCTGATAGGCAGACATTATTCTTCTCTGCGACCCTTTCTCCTGAAATTAGAAAATTGACTGAGAAATATCTCAAAGATCCAGAATTTATTTCTGTGATATCTGGAGAGACAGCAAAAAATATAGATCAAGATGTGGTGCGATATCGAGGTAAAGATGAACAGTTAGATTTATTGCATGATATCTTGAAAAAAGATGGCTCTGATAAAGTTTTGATATTCCGAGAGATGAAGCACAGTGTAGACACTCTTGCTAAAGAGCTCGCACAGAGAGGATTTAAAGTAGGAGGAATTCATGGCGACAAGAGAAGCCGAGAACGTATTCGTATTTTGGATTCATTCAAACGAGACCAGATAAATATTCTTATTGCCACAGACGTGGCTGCTAGAGGGCTAGATATCCCAGATGTGACTCACGTCATAAACTTTGACGTACCACAGACTTACGATACGTACATCCACCGCATAGGCCGTACTGGCCGTGCAGGTAAAAAGGGAAGCGCACTGACTTTCGTCCCATCGTAATGAATTAAAAAAACCTCCCGAGTGGGAGGTTTTTTTTAATTGTTTTATTTTGCTTGGATTAGTCCAGCTTTTAGGAGGGTAGCGTAGGCACCGTTTTTATTTATTGTACGCATACCACGAGCTGTAATTTCAATACTTACTGTTTTATTTAATTCAGGCACAAAAAGTCTCTTTTTCTGAAGATTTGGGTACTTTCTTTTCTTGCCTGTAGGGTTGAATTTAGTAGCACGAGTACGGTTTGAGTATCCGCCCCCAACGATTGAACCCTTTTTTGTTACTGCACATATTTTCGCCATAGTTATGATACAATATCATGAAAGAAATATAAAAGCAATTATGACACCAATCAACGCCATATTTTACGTAGCTATCTTAATAATGTCAGTAGTCATCCATGAAATCTCTCACGGCTTTATGGCTGAGTATTTTGGTGATAAAACTGCACGTCATGCTGGGCGTCTGACCCTAAATCCTATCAAACATTTGGACTTATTTGGTTCTATCTTACTGCCAGCCTTCCTTGTCTTGTCTCATGCTGGGTTTATGTTTGGCTGGGCAAAGCCTGTGCCATACAATCCTTACAACTTGAGTAATAGAAAATGGGGTACTATAGCTGTAGCAGGTGCTGGAGTCTTGGCAAACTTTTTCATAGCAATTCTTTTTGGAATTATTCTCCGTTTCGGAATTTCTTTTGGAGCATCTCCAGATTTTTATTTTATAGTCTCAGCTATAGTCATAGTGAACCTAGCTTTGGGTATATTTAATCTAGTGCCGATACCTCCACTAGATGGCTCTAGGATATTTCTATCATTTTTACCAAGTTTTTTTGATAGGGTAGTAGATATTCTCGAGCAATACTCTATTGTATTTTTGATTATTTTCATTGTTTATTTTTCTAAGTATTTATACCCAATATTGGCTTTTCTCTTCAAGCTCATTACAGGTCTTGCAATTTAAATTATTTAATAGTATATTAAAACCCATAGCCCCACTGGGCTATTTTATATAGATATGCCAACAATCAACCAATTAATAAAGAAAAACAGAGTAAAAGTTCACGCAAAGCACAAGACTGTGGCTTTGGCGAAGGGATTTAATGTTCTTAAAAACAGACCAGTATTTTTCCCTAGTCCTTTCAAAAGAGGAGTTTGTACAAAGGTTTTGACTACTACTCCAAAGAAGCCAAACTCAGCTCTTCGAAAAATTGCGAGAGTGCGCCTTACAAACGGAATGGAAGTAACAGCATATATCCCAGGAGAAGGACACAACCTACAAGAGCACTCAGTGGTATTACTACGTGGAGGACGTGTGAAAGACCTTATCGGAGTAAGATACCACATAGTCCGTGGAGTATTAGATACACAAGGAGTAGAAAAGAGGAGACAGAGTCGTTCTCTATATGGTAACAAGAAGCCAAAGAAATAATTTTAAATATTTATGCGAAGAAAAGTAAAAAACAGAAATATAGTTCAACCAGACTTTGTCTACAATTCACAAAAATTGGAGAAGTTTATAAATTACATCATGTGGTCTGGTAAAAAGGAGACTTCAAGAAAAGTAGTCTACCAAGCTTTTGATGTTATTAAAGAAAAAACAGGGAACCCAAATCCTCTTGAAGTTTTTGATCTAGCTATGAAAAATGCTGGTCCACTTACTGAAGTCCGCTCAAAAAGAATCGGAGGTGCAAACTACCAAGTACCACGAGAAGTTCGTGCTGATCGCCGACTTATGCTAGCTATGCGCTGGATTCGTGATGCAGCTCGCAGTAAAAAAGGTTCACCAATGCACTTGAAGCTCGCTGAAGAAATAATATTAGCTTCAAAGAACGAAGGTTCAGCTATAAAAAAGAAAGACGATACTCACAAAATGGCAGAAGCCAACAAAGCCTTTGCTCACTTTGCTTGGTAGAAATTACCAAGCAATTTTTTGGTTTTGAGATAGTTTATATTACAATTAATTTTTTAAAAAAATATGGAAAGAGATTATCCTTTAGAGAAAGTTAGAAATATTGGAATTATTGCGCACATTGACGCTGGTAAAACTACCACGACAGAACGTGTGCTTTTTTATACTGGAGTATCACACAAAATAGGAGAGGTGCATGATGGAGAGACTACTACAGACTGGATGGAGCAAGAGCGAGAACGCGGTATCACTATCACATCTGCAGCTGTTACTTGTTTCTGGACTCCGACTTATGATTTAAAAAATAAAAATTTAAAGCACCGCTTTAATATTATCGACACACCAGGACACATCGACTTTACCGTAGAGGTAAAGCGTTCCCTTCGCGTGCTCGACGGAGCAGTAGTAGTATTTGACGGAGTAGCAGGAGTAGAACCTCAGTCAGAGACAAACTGGCGTTATGCAGATGAAGCCAAAGTGCCTCGAATTTGTTTCGTAAATAAATTAGACCGAACAGGTGCATCTTTTGAACACTCATATGCTACTATCTTGGATAGACTTTCTAAAAAAGCTGTACGCGTACAAATACCTATTGGCCTTGAAGAAAAACACGAAGGAGTAGTAGACCTACTTCGAATGAAAGCTTACTATTTTGAAGGTGAAATGGGAAACACTGTAAGAGAAGCAGAAATTCCAGAAGATATGAAAGCTACTGCTGAAGGTTTTCATGCTGAACTTATAGAAAAAATAGTGGAGACTGACGATGCTATGATGACAGAATATTTAGAAGGCATCACTCCTAGTATTGATGTATTAAAAAAGACTTTACGTAAAGCTGTAATTGCAAATGAAATTTTCCCAGTGTTTGCTGGTAGTGCTTTGAAGAACAAAGGAGTACAGCTAGTACTAGATGCTGTGGTAGATTATCTACCATCTCCTCTGGATATTCCACCAATCGGCGGTATTGATCCAGTGTCCGAAGAACCTATGGTAAGAAAAGCATCTGACACAGAACCTTTTGCCGCACTTGCTTTCAAAGTAGCTACTGATCCATTTGTCGGCCAACTCATTTTCTTCCGAGTTTATTCAGGAACACTTTCTTCAGGAAGTTATATCTACAATCCACGAACACGAAACAAAGAACGTATCGGCCGTATTCTTCGAATGCACGCAAATGACCGAGAAGAAGTAAAGCAAGTTTTCGCTGGAGAAATAGCAGCAGCCGTCGGACTAAAAGATACGATTACCTCAGATACTATTTGTGATGAAAACGCTCCAATAATTCTAGACAGAATTGTTTTCCCTGAACCTGTTATCTCACTACGTATTGAACCAAAGACAAAAGCTGACCAAGAAAAAATGGGTATGGCGCTAAATCGTCTGGCTCAAGAAGACCCTACTTTCAAAGTATCTACTGACCAAGAAACAGGTGAGACTATCATCGCAGGAATGGGAGAGCTTCACCTTGAAATCATTGTAGACCGATTAAAGAGAGAGTTTACAGTGGAGGCAAACGTAGGTAAACCACAAGTAGCTTACCGAGAGACAATCACTGGAAATTCTAGTGCTGAAGGTAAATACATCAAGCAATCTGGAGGTCGTGGAAACTACGGACACGTAAAGATTAAAGTAAAACCGATGGCTATGCTTACAAAAGAAGAGATAGCAGATTTACCAAAATCTATAAAACGATCAGAAGGATTTGAATTCATAAATAGTATCAAAGGAGGAGTAATCCCTCAGGAATATATCGCTCCTTGTGAAAAAGGATTCAAAGAAGGATTAGACAGAGGTATATTGGCTGGATTCAAAATGGTAAATGTATCTGTGGATCTTTGGGATGGAAGTTACCACGATGTGGACTCAAACGAAATGGCTTTCAAAATTGCTTCATCTATGGCTATCCAAGATGCATGTAAAGCAGCAAACCCAGTAATCCTAGAACCTATGATGAAAGTAGAAGTAGTCACTCCAGATAAATTTATGGGAGACGTCACAGGAAACCTTTCATCAAAACGAGGACTTATAGAAGCCATGGAAGACCGAGGAATGAACAAGGTAGTTCGCGCGATTGTTCCTCTTTCTGAAATGTTCGGCTACATGACAGGCTTGCGTTCTATGACTGAAGGCCGTGCGTCTTTCACAATGGAATTCTTCCGTTATGATATCGTACCGCAAAACGTAGCTGAGACTATAATCTCTGCAAGAAAATAAAATACTAAAAACAAAAAACTACTCAATCGAGTAGTTTTTTGTTAATATGTGTTTATGTTATTTACCCCCTTTTACGACCCAGAGAGAACTTATGAAGAAAACTTTGAACAAGGTCCTTTTGGGGTTTTTAGTGATGGAGAGATTATAGAAAATACTGGTGAACCAAAGTATGATTTTCTGGGCTTCAAAGTAAATTCTCTTTTTGGTATTCCTGCTGGGCCACTTATAAATGGTAAGTTTGTGCAGTCAGCTTTTTATAAAGGTTTTGATATTTGTGTTTACAAGACAGTACGAAGTTATCAGTATCCCTGCCACCAGTGGCCAAATGTTTTATCCGTAAAAGTGGAAGGAGATTTGAAGATAGATCAAAAATTAGTCGCAAATCATAATTATACTGAGCCACTTTCTATCACCAATTCTTTTGGTGTGCCTTCTAAAGAAAAAGAATTCTGGCAGAAAGATTTGAGTGAGTTAGTAAAAAATACGAGAGTTGGACAAATAGTCGTAGGTAGTTTTCAGGGTACTAAAAGGGAAGGTCAGACAGGAGAAGAGTATATAAATGATTTTAGAATTACAGCAAAGCTCTTAAAAGAGACAGGAGTAAAAGTAATTGAAGTAAATTTATCTTGTCCAAACGAAGGCACAAACAACTTACTTTGTTATGACACTGAGCGTAGTATCCTCGTGGTAAAAGCTATTAAGGAAGAGATAGGTGATACGCCACTAGTTATAAAAATTGCCTATTTTAAAGACTTCGAGGTATTGAAAAATTTTGTAAAAGAAATTGGAAAAATGGTGCAGGGCATATCTGCCATCAATACAATATCTGCTGAGATTGTAGATGATAATGGTGAGCAGGCTTTACCAGGAGAGGGTAGATTGCGAAGTGGTGTTTGTGGAGCATCTATAAAATGGGCTGGGATCGATATGGTAAACAAATTAAAAAATATCAGAGCTGAGCTAGGATTAAATTTTAAAATAATAGGTGTAGGCGGGGTAATGAATAGTGATGATTTTATAAAATATAGAAATGCTGGTGCAGATATAGTGATGTCAGCCACAGGAGCTATGTGGAATCCATATCTTGCTAGGGAAGTAAAAGAAAGGTTATTATAGACATGAATGAATGAAGTATTAGAAATATTAAAGAAAGTCGGGGCTATTTTAGGACCAGATCATTTTGTCGGTACTTCAGGATTACATTTTGATACTTATATAAATAAGGATTTTTTATACCCTCACACAAAAGAGACGAGTGAGATTGGTAAATTCTTTGCCGAAAAATATAAAGATAAAAATATTGAAGTTGTAGTAGGACCAGCACTGGGAGGTATCATCCTTTCCCAGTGGACAGCACATCACTTGAGTGAGATTACAGGTAAAGAAGTGCTCGGGATATATACGGAAAAATCTATAGACGGTAGTCAGGTTTTTACTCGTGGTTACGACAAGTTTGTTTCTGGAAAAAGAGTGTTAATCGTAGAAGACATAGTGACGACTGGTGGCTCTCTGTTAAAAACTTTTCAAGCAGTAAAAAATGCCGGAGGAGAGGTGGTCAGTGTGTGTGCTATGGTGAATAAAAATAAAGATTATAATCATGAAATCTCAGGTGTGCCATTTGATTTTCTTTCTCCTTTGTATGTTGATACTTATGAGGGAAATATCTGTCCACTTTGTAAAAGTAATATTCCGATAAATACTACAGTAGGTCATGGTAAAAAATTTCTAGATAGTAAATCTATTTAAATATGAAAAATATAATTCTGGCGATAGATGAAATACAGGACTTAGAAGAAGTTATTACCCTTGTAAAAAAAGTTGGGCCACTAGTTTATGCCGTAAAGATTCATAATTTGTACGACAAGTTTGGTCCTGAGATTGTGAGTAAATTAAAGGAGGCTGGAGCAGAAAAAGTCTGGGTAGATTTTAAACTTTATGATATTCCAAACACAGTCAAGCTTCGTGCTCAAAATATTCCTGCTGATATTGTATCTATTCATGCTTCTGGAGGATTAGAAATGATGAAGCAAGCCGTAGCGTCAGGTAAAGAGATTTTTGCAGTCACAATGCTCACTTCTTTTTCTATAGATGAAGTAAAACAAATCTACAACAGGGAAGTAGATGATATTGTTTTAGCTTTTGCGCGACTCGCAAAACAAGCGGGAGTTTCTGGAATTGTCTGCTCGCCAAAAGAAATAAAATTACTAAAAGACACAGGAGAATTTGATGATATTAAAATAGTTGTCCCTGGTATTCGTTCAACTGGCATAAATACAAATGACCAGAACAGAGTAAGTACGCCGAAAGAAGCCGTCCAAAATGGGGCTGACTATCTAGTAATTGGCAGAGAAATAACACAAGCAGAGGACCCTATTTTAGCACTTTCAGAAATACAAAAATATGAATGAAGATGTAAAAAAAGAAATATCAACAGCAGCAGTAAAATTGGCTGAATACATACATGAAAATAAATTTGAAGGATTGATAGTTTCTGGTGGTAGCAATCAAGTATCTAGAAGTTTATTTACGCTTGCTTGGCAAGATAGATTTAAAGGTGAAAAAATGCCAGAGATTTATGTATTTGATCAAGAAGCAAATAAAATGCTCTACAAGAGTGCCTTGGAAAAAGAAGAACTTGAACCAAAAATTTTAGATTGGATATCTGGTAACTTGCCCAAGTTGCAAAAAATTAAAGATCACAACATTTGTTATGTTGATGATTTTGCAATTACTGGTGATAAGTACGCCATAATAAAGGAAAGGTTTAAACAATTAGAATTTAAAAATTTAAAATTTGCTTTTTTTGCAGCTACTATTATTACAGAGCTAGATAAAGGAGTTTTTGTCGGTACTCTAAATACTGATTCTGTGAGAGAGCTCCAATCTTTATCTTTAAAAATACAAGGACGCATATCAATCCCTGAATTACTAGAACAAGTAAAATCAAGGATAAAGATGACGGACAAAGAACATAGGGCAGAAGCCATTAAATCTTTAAGAGAAATTGGTCAACAAATACGGCTAAAATAATACAATTTTTGAGCAAATATTTAATAAATATGGCTACGCTTGACATATGTTTAGCTTTAATATAGTATGTTATCTATCAGTATGAATATTAAAAGAAACAGTTTAAAAGGGCGGTCTATATAGACAATTTCTTTTGTCTGTTACCCGCCTCAAAGGCGGTTTTTTTATTGCCCTGAAGTTTGGGCTTGCAGAACGAATGACACTTTGAAAATTGAATTCTTGTCCCATTTCTTCTCAACATTTATGTTGAGTGGGTCTTTTTGGAGACAAGAAAAATTCGTTTATATAGTTATCCGAGCGGTCGGAGAAATAATTATATAAGAGGATTGTTACTTCACCTTTATAAGGGAGGAGAAGTAACGTTTTACTGAAAAGGTAAAATTGTGATTTTCAAATTTCTTAACAGGAAATTTAAGGGCGTACGGTGGATGCCTAGATTTTAAGAGGCGATGAAGGACGTAGCAAAGCTGCGATAAGCTTCGGGGAGGTGCCTAGCAACCTTTGATCCGGAGATTTCCGAATGGGGAAACCCCACAGAGTAAACCTCTGTGACTTTCATCTTTATGATGATAAGAGCATACCCTGGGAAGTGAAACATCTCAGTACCAGGAGGAGTAGAGAACAATAGTTATTTTCTTAGTAGCGGCGAGCGAAAAGGAAGAAGCCCAAACCGAAGTAGCAATACTTCGGGGTTGTAAGATGACAATGTAGATTTCTAGAAGAGTCAAAAAATAAATTATTAGTTGAAGTTGCTGGAAAGCGACACCATAGGGGGTGATAGTCCCGTAAACGAAAATAATTTATCTCTTTTATTGTTATTCTTGAGTACCCCAGGACATGAATGGCCGGGGGGAATCCAGCAGAACTAACTGCTAAGGCTAAATACTCTTAAAAATCGATAGTGAACTAGTACCGTGAGGGAAAGGTGAAAAGCAGCCCGATTAGGGCG
>CAYREQ010000007.1:0-34401 GCA_964423445.1 uncultured Candidatus Saccharibacteria bacterium
GATAGATTAAAATCTCGTTTTGCTGCTGGAATGATAGTGGATATATCTCCACCAGAATATGAGTCTCGTTTAGCAATTCTAAAGGTAAAACTAAGAGAATTAAACGTAGAACTAGAACAAGAAGTAGTGGAATATATAGCCTCTGCTGTAGAAGGGAATATAAGAGAGCTCGAGGGTAGTTTAAACATAATAATATGCCAATATAGGCTTAAAAATAGGCCTTTACCGTTATCTGAAGTAAAAAACTTACTAAAGAATAACATGAAGCCTAAAAAGAATATTGCTATAAAAGAGATAGTAAATATAGTGAGTGATTATTATAAAATAGAAGAATCTTCTATTTATGAAAAAGTTAGAAAAAAAGAAATAGTAAAAGCTAGACAAGTAATAATGTATTTACTTAGAGAAGATTTTAATATTTCTTATCCTTTAATTGGTCAGAAATTAGGTGGTAAAGATCACACTACAGTAATACACTCTTGTTTAAAAATAAAATCAGATTTAAAAAATGATCCACAATTATTACAAGAGTTAGAACAGATAAGAATTATGTTTAAATAGTGTTAATAAGTATGGTAATAATTATTAAAAACACTGTTGATAAAAAATGAAAAGTCTTAAATTTTTTATAAAAAAATAAATTAAGATTAAAAATTAAAAAGTTATTATATAAAATTAATAATAAAAATAATAAAAATAATTATATAAATTGAGATTAGAAATAATTATCCACTTATCAACAGTACTAATAATATTAATAATTTAAATATAAAAGATATAAACAAATGAAACTCGAATGTAAAATAGAAGAAATAAAAAATGGAATTTCTCAAGCAGAGAGAATTGTGGGAAAGAATCTAACTCTACCAATTTTAAATTCTATATTATTAATAAGTGAAAAAAATAAATTAAAGCTACGAGCTACAAATTTAAGTATTGGTATTGAGATTGAAATTCCTGCAAAAATAGAAAAAGAAGGTATTGTAGCTATTTCCGGATCTGTTTTAAGTGGTGTCTTTTCAAATTTTTCACAAAATGAAAATGTAACACTAGAAGGTGTAGATGGAAATCTATTAGTTACAACTAAAAAAAGTAAAATAAAACTAAAAGGACAACCCTATGATGATTTTCCAACAATACCAAAAGTTTCAGGTGTAGATTTTGAAATAGAATCAAAGAAAATGATAGATGGTATAAAATCTGTGTATTATAGTGCTTTAATTTCAGACATAAAGCCAGAAATATCTAGTGTTTATATATATACCAAAGAAGATAATATATTCTTTGTATCTACTGATTCATTTAGATTAGCAGAAAAGAAAGTGAAAACTAGAGACTTACCAGAAATTTCAGGAATTTTGATACCATACAAAAATATATCAGAAATATTAAGGATTTTTGGAGAGTTTAAAGGCTCTCTAAAGGTTTGTTTTAATAAAAATGCTATTTCTTTTTCATCAGATAGCATCTACCTCACATCAAGGGTTATAGATGGAATTTTTCCTGATTATGGACAAATTATACCAAAAGAATCCACCACCACCGTGGTTGTTCTAAAACAAGATTTATTAAATGCTTTAAAATTATCAAATATCTTTTCGGATAAATTTAATCAAGTTAATTTAAAAGTTTCACCAAAAGGTAAAATTTTTGAATTATCTTCAAATAATAATGATGTTGGAGAAAATAAAACGCAATTAGATGCGGCAATAAATGGGGAAGATGTGGAATTAGGTTTTAATTATAAATATTTCTTAGACTGTTTTCAGTCTATCACTACTGACAGTGTGTCTATAAAATTTGCTGGCCCTACTAAGCCTATAGTCATAGGTGCAGTATCTGATTCATCCTTCACTTATCTTATTATGCCAATGAATAAATAAAATGATAGAAATAAAAGATTTATTACTTAAGTTTAATAACATTCTTTCATCTGAGGAAAGTAAAGTAAATCTTATAAAAGAAGCACTAAGTAAAATTTTAAAATTAGAAATAAAAAACACTGATATAGAGATAAAAAATAATAGTGTTTATTTAAACATAAAACCCATTTACAAAAATGAGGTTTTTTTACATCAAGAAGAAATATCTTCTTTTTTAGAAGAAAATTTAGGCAAAAAAGCACCAAGAAACTTTAGATAAATTATTCTGGTGTCTCAATAGAGTCTGTACGGATTATTAATCCAGTATCTACTGGGTTTACTGGGTATAAGCCACCATTTCTAGACCACCAATTTTGTATAGGTATTTCCCAATGCTCAAATTGTGGATCATCACTAGGGTTTGTAGGTGCTGGTCCTAAGATGTCTTTTTTATTTACGAAATACAGAATTGAGTGTACATTACCTTGCCAAAAACCACGAAGAATAGGTTTTGTTTGTGGATCAATATATAAATCTGGACCTTCAAACTTTTCATCAGGTATTTTCTTTAAAGCTTCAGTTATAAATTTATTCCAAATAGGTCCGGCTAGAGCAGAACCTCCTTTTCTCATTGGTTTATTATCATTATTACCAGCCCATACACCCACAGCAATGGAAGGAGTATATCCTATAGTCCAAGCATCTTTATTATTATTTGTGGTTCCTGTTTTTACTGCCACATCTCTTCCTGGTATATTAAGTACAGAGTTTGATCCAAAAGTAGGGGATCTAGAATCATCTCTTTTTAGAATATCAGAAATAGTGAGAGCGGTATTTTTGGGTAAAACCTCCAGAGGATTTTCTTTAAATTCTTCCAAGACTCTACCAGTAGAATCCTCTACTTTTAAAATTCCTGTATAAGGGTTTCTAATACCATTATTGCCAAAAACTCCATAAGCAGAAGTAATATCTAGTAAAGTAACTTCACCACCTCCGATTACAAGAGTAAGTCCATATCTATTTACATCACTAAGTGTGGTTATACCCATGTTTTGAGCTGTCTTTAGTGAATCAGACAAACCAGCTAAGTAAAACAACTTTACTGCAGGGACGTTTATAGATTGAGCTAGTGCATCTCTTAGTGACATTGGGCCACGATTTTTTCCATCATAGTTTTGTGGCATATAACAATCATTTTGACTGTGTCCAGGTAGAGCTTTTCCGTAAGCATCACAAGTTGTTTGAAATTCTGTAGGTAAATCAAACAACACAGTACTAGGAGTGAAGCCTTTATTGAAAGCTGTAGCATAGATAAAAGGTTTAAAAGAAGAGCCAGGTTGTCTGATGGCTGTAGCTACGTTGAAGTTTCCATCAATTGCTTTATCAAAGTAATCTCTAGAGCCTATCATTGTTAAAATTTGCCCCGTCTTAGGGTCTATTGCGACCAAGCTAGCATTTGTACCATTCCAATCTTTTTCATTTTTTAAAGCACCTTCTTTTACAATTTGTTCACCCATAGATTGTAATTCATAATCTAGAGTAGTTGTGATTTTTAATCCACCATTTTCTATTACATCATTTCCATATTTTTGTTCCAAGTAATCTTTAATAAAGAAAACAAAATGAGGAGCTCTAATACCAGTATTTGCTTGTGGCATAAAAGCTACGACTTCATTTTTTGCAGTGTCATATTCTTCTTTTGTTATATAACCAAGTTCTAGCATTCTAGAAAGTACTAAATTTTTTCTAGCATCTAATTTATCTTTATTTTTACCAAAAGGGGATAAATAAGTAGGAGATTGTGGTATTGCAGCTAGGTATGCCGACTCTGCAAGTGTTAAATCAATAGCATGTTTATTGAAATAAACACGACTTGCTTCTTCTACACCGTAAACATTGCCCCCATAAGGATTTTCGTTTAAATAATGCTCAAAAATTTTCTCTTTTGGTAGAGAATTATCTATCTTTAATGCGAGCACCCACTCTTTTATTTTTCTAGTGTAAGATTTTTCTGGTGTAAGTAGGGTATTTTTTACTAATTGTTGAGTTATGGTCGAACCACCTTGAGTTTTATCTATGCTGAAAAAATTTGCTATTATTGCTCTAATTATTGAGCTTATTCTTATCCCATTGTGATTATAAAATTCAGAATCTTCAATAGCTAAAGTAGCATTTTTAATGTTTACCCCCATGTCTTCAAAAGGTATGCTGGTTCTTTTTACATCTTGGTTTAAATCAAATAGTAAAACTTTTCCTGTCCTATCATATATCTTTGTAGAGTTTTCAATTTTTCTCTCTATGAGTGCATGAAAGTCTGGGATTTGTAGATTTACCAACCAGATTAGAACAATAGCAGAAAATATAACAAAACCACCACCTAAAAACATGATGACATTTTTCCAAAATTTTCTATCTTTTTTAATCATTGTTTTTAATAAATTGATATTTTTTCGGATTTCTTTGATAACTTCTTTTGTTTTTGGCATACAAGTCAATTATAACAGAAAACCATATACCAAGTAGTATGTTTTTGAGATTTCTCTTTTATTATGATACTGTTTAACTATGGTAGTAAAAGTAGATACTAAAAAAATAGACGATATACTGACTCGGGGAGTGGGAGAATTTATTGATCCTGATGGAGCTTTTCGTAAAAAACTAGAGTCTAACCCTGAAAAAATTATAATAAAATTCGGTATTGACCCTACTCGACCTGATATACACATAGGGCATGCAGTTATCTTACATAAATTGCGCCAGTTTCAAGACTTAGGTTGTAAAATAGTTTTTTTAATTGGAGATTTTACTGCACAAATAGGAGATCCTTCAGGAAAAAATAAAACTAGACCAGAAATAAATATGAAGGAAATAATTACCAATGCAAATACATATCTGAAACAGATAGGCTTGATATTAGATACAGCAAATAAAAATAAATACAAATTGCTTTTAAATTCAGTTTGGTATCAGTCAGTGGCAGATTATCCTACTGGTTCAATGGCTGAAAAATCTAAAAAATGGGAGAAAGATAGAAAGATTTATGCAGATATTAGGAGTGACCATGGATTGCCATCTGTGACTTTATGGAATCTTATGTCTACTCTAAGACGTATAACACATGCTCAATTAATAGAGAGGGATATGTTTAAAAAGAGAATAGATTCTGGAGAGGAATTGTATATGCATGAGATGATGTATCCTGTATTGCAAGGTACAGACTCATTTTGTATTGCCGGATTTTTTGGATCTTGTGATTTAGAAGTCGGAGGAACAGACCAGACTTTTAATATGTTGATGGCAAGACCAATAATGAAAGCAAATAAACAAGAACCTCAAGCTGTGTTAGCCTTTAAACTATTAGAAGGAACTGATGGTAAAGAAAAAATGTCTAAAAGTTTAGACAATTATATTGGCATAGCTGATGAGCCAAACGATATGTATGGCAAAGTCATGTCTATTCCAGACTCTTCCATTGTAAATTACTTTGAACTTTGTACTTTCACCCCACTTAGTGAAGTAGAGGAAATTAAGAAAAAAATAAAAAAAGGTTCTGTAAACCCAAAAGACTTAAAGATGAGTTTGGCAAAACAAATCGTGTCTATATACCACGGAGAAAAAAAGGCTAAAATAGCAGAAGAAAATTTTGTGAATACTTTTTCCAAGAAAGAAATTCCTAAAGATGTACAAGAGATAGAAGGGGATGGAAAATTATTAGAAATATTTGTTCCAAATAAACTAACAAATTCAATTTCTGAAGCTAGGCGCTTACTCGAAGCTGGGGCTATCACAGATATGACGAATAATAAAAAATTAATTGCTAAAGATAAATTTATTTCTGGTCATACCTATAAAATTGGTAAACATAAGTTTATTAAAATAAAATAAAAAACCACCCGCTGGGTGGTTTTTTATTTTTTAGGTAAATCTACTATCAGGATCTTCTTCTTCGTAGTCATCTAAAATAGGTTCGTCAGCTAAAAATTCATCATCATCTGCATCATCATAATCACTCATTTTGAAACCTTCTTCAAAATCAAAACCTTCATCTTGATCATAACTCATAAAAGTCAATTTTTTTGATATCTTTTTATTAAGCGACCTTATAATGCCTACTTTGTAACAAAATAAAAAACACTTGGCAATAGAATATGTGGATAAGTTTTTATAAATAAACTAGAAAAGTTCATAGACTTGATATTTTTCTATTTTTGTGTTATATAAATAATAGAAAAAACAACAAAAGTAGTTCATGGGGAGCTACCGGGAAGTGTTCTTTCCAAAGGACAATATGAGTAATACAGATATTTCCCCTGGAGGGGGAACACTTGATCCTGGTAGAAGTCTTCCACCAGGAGAATTCGATCTTCCGCCAGTTGGAAACAAGCTCGGAGAAAAGCTTGCCGTTCCTGAATATGGTTGTTCGTCGGTCGGAGACGACGAGCCCGTCAATGAATGGCCACCCGAACCAATCAGAGATAGCGAAGTCATATGAATTTGCTATCGAAAGAATAATGCCGGTATCCCAGTAGGGGCGCCGGCCATTTTATTTATATCAGTATTTTTTGTAGGCAAAAGCTGTGAGAGCTATAGCAATAGCATCTAATTCATCATCTATTTTTTTTGAGTCATTAATATCTACCAGCATACCCACCATTTTTATAACTTGATTTTTATCAGCTTTACCGTATCCAGTAGTAGCCATTTTTATCTGTAGGGGAGAGGCTTCAAAAATTTTCAAATTATTTTTTATTGCTTCATATAATATTACTCCACGAGCTTCGGCTACATGCATCACTGTTTTTTGGTTTGTAGTTAGAAATAAAGTTTCAATAGACAAAATTTCTGGTTTATATTTTTTTATAATTTTATTTACTTCATCTCCAATCAATAAAATTCTCTCACTAAAATCCAATTTACTGGAAGTTTTAAAACATTCAGAAAAAATTACTTTTTCTTTTTTATCACCCTTATTTTTTTCTAATACAGCCACACCGAGCCGTTCATATCCTGGGTCTATTCCTAAAATTCTCATAGAGTTATTTTAACATTATTTAAAATAACTCTACATAAATTTGTGTTTTTAGTAATTATATTGCATAATAAAAATGCGTGGTCATAAATGCAAATCGTATTTATGGTTTTACCATAGCTTTGTTCTTTGGAGTGTGGATCGTATTATGAAGAATTTACGCAACTTTGCTCGTCAGCATGCTTCTTCGGGGGATAAGCCCCCTGTATTTATTTCCTGGGGGCGCAGGATAAACTCCCAGACGGGAGTGTTCGTTCCTCCTAAAAATTGCAATCCCAACTTTAATCCACAAAGTGGGACAAGCTACGGCCCTCCGGGCTATCGGCACTATTGTGCCAGGTTGCGAGTTTAATAAAACTCAATTAATAAAAAATATCCGGCCACCTTGCATCTTCGCAGGGTGGCCAAAACTTTTTGTATTAAAATTGACTTAAATTTTTATTTATTGCCAAATTTTCATTTTTATGTTATAAATTGCCAGAATCCAATGATCAAACTTTTAGTTTGTGGTGTTGGTTTGCTCCTTACATAACTACTAACCCTCACACAGAGCATAGACTCTAAGGAAAGTAAAAATGAAAATTTTTTTGTTGATTATATTTTTAGCCAGTTCGGTGCTGGCTGGAGTCCAAGGTTTTACGATAAAACCGTTGTCCCTCGACCGACTCCCGGCAGTGGAGCCGTATAAACAGCTAGCGTTTGCTAGCGAAGAGACAGCTTTTAACAGGAGAGATTTTTATAGCGATCTTTCGGCTCAGGAAAAAATGAGTGTTTGGAATGAACAACTCACACAGGCGGCTGTTTTAAGGTCGCAAGAAATGAATATTGAGCAACGCCAACTGCTTGCAGATTTGATCGCCAAACTCCCAGAGATCTTCCTTGAAGGAAAAGAGTCAAAAACGATAGAACTTCAGATCGTTGAGTCTTTTCCGGATGAACAGCTAAGAAAAGATATATTTGTCTCTCTTGGTTCGGGTGGGGCGCCATCGTCTTCGTTCGCTAGCGAGTGCAATTGCTCATATGGTAGTAGCTTCAATATGTGTCGTAGTTGCCTTTTCTGGCACAACTATTACTGTGGTGTTATTTGTCACACCCAGTCTGGTTGTGGTTTTTTAGGTATGTATACATGCGACGGGATCTGTGGAAACGTGAAGCCTAGCCGAGACAATTGCTGGTGGTGGTAGATCGTCGTTTAACCAAATCAATCGCCTGGGAGGTTTTATTCCCAGGCGATTTATATTTTATATAAGATTTTTTTATTTTTCTTTTATATCAAAGCCCATGTGCTCATAGGCTTTATCTGTAGCTATTCGTCCGCGGGCTGTGCGCTCTAGTAGTCCAAGTTGGATTAAATATGGTTCTATCACTTCTTCTACTGTAGCTTCTTCTTCACTCATAGCTGCTGCAATAGTTTTTATTCCTACAGGTCCACCACCAAATTTATCTATAAGTATTTCTAAAAATTTTCTATCAGATGTATTTAATCCGATATCGTCAATTGCGAGCATATTTAAAGCATCTCGCACTATTTTTTTATCTAATTTTTCTTCTTTATTTTTATTATTTACTTGAGCGAAGTCTCTAGTTCTTTTCAAAAAGTAGTTTGCAGTACGAGGGGTAAATCTACTCCTCTTTGCTATTTCATGGAGAGCTTCTTCGTCCAAGGTTATATCTAAAAGTTTACTTGAGCGGTCTATTATTTTTGCAATTTCTTCATTTGAATAAAATTCCAATCTAAAAACTCCACCAGAAAAACGTGAACGTAGAGGAGATGACACCAGAGCCACACGAGTAGTAGCTGCTATGAGTGTAAAAGGAGGCAAGTCTAATTGTATTGTGCGAGCACTAGGTCCTTTACCGATGATTATATCTAATACACCAGACTCCATGGCAGGGTAGAGGATTTCTTCCACCATTTTATTTAGTCTATGGATTTCGTCTATAAAAAGTATGTCTCCAGAGGTAAGATTTGTCAAAATGGATGCCAAATCACCAACTTTTTCTATGGCTGGACCAGAAGTTATTTTCATTTGTCTTCCAGTTTCATGAGCTATGAGGTGAGCGAGTGTGGTTTTACCCAAGCCCGGAGGTCCATAAAAAAGAATGTGTTCTGGTATGTGTCCACGACCGCTCGCAGCATCAAGGAGTATTTTAACGTTGTCTTTTATGTGTTTTTGGCCGATATATTCATCCCAGCGGGCAGGGCGGAGCGCTTGGTCTAGGAAAGAGTCGTCAGCTTTCCCATTGTTTACCTCTTTTGCTTTGTTATCTTTAGTACTTGACATTGGTTTTATAATATGCTATATTACTTAAATACTAATGAGATAACGAGTTTATCAACATTGTATACACATAGCTATACACATTATAGCATTTTATTGTATTTACACTTATTTACATGTAGTACAATAGATTTAATGAGTTTTTTAAAAGAAAATAGTTTCAAAAAAGAGAAGACATTAATCTCTAAGCAATCAGCCACCGGTTATATGATTTTGCGTAGGACGTTTTGGTTAATTTATTTTGACTGGTACTATCCTATAATAATTTATTACTTTCAGGGCTTAGCCCCGAAAGGATTGTTTAGAGATTAATGTTTTTTTGTTTTATCTTCCATCTCGAGACCAATGCCAAGGCTCTTTTGGAAAATTATAATAACCAAATCTAGCAGCATTAGCTGCTAACCACCGAAAACATGGGCTAGTGCGACTTTTTATAGTTGATCCATTGCAGTTGAAATCAACAGCTGTACCACTTTCGTGCCTAGATGTCCCTGGTTGTGCAGTGGGTGGGCTACAAAGCTTGGCTGGTTTTTGATAGATATTATAATATGTATTTCCACCACAGTTTCTTATTCTAGTGTCTATTTGTTGTTGAGCTGTTCTAAATCCTCCACCACTTAGATTTATTCCAGCCGCTCTCGCTGCGTCTATCATAGCGTCGAGCTGGTTGAGGACATCCTTACAGGCAACAATACCATTTTTACCTTTCTCTACTCCAGAGGTGCATTTACCAGATGGTCCTGCTGGGACCGCTCCAGTATCAGAAGGAATCACATTCGGGATACTACCAATTAATTCTTCTTCTTCCGATTCTATACTAGCCCCACCAATATCAATATCAGTATTAAGTAAATCAGGATTAATAGTATTAAGTATAAGCCAAGAACATAAAGCTAGTAGTAATCCTAAGATGGCATTTTGTATTCTATCTTTAGCTGCAGCCTTACTAGACACTAAATCACTAGTACTATACTCTATGCCTCCCATTACTATCATTATTACTGCAGTCACAGCACATAAACCTATAAATAGATTTATCATTAGGTTTAAGTATTCTCCTAGTTTACCTGTGCCGTCTGGATCAAAAGTTGTAAGTTTTCCATCTTCACAACTAGGTTCATCAGCTTTACATGGGAGGGGTTGTAATAATATATATTCTGCAGGTGATTCAGGCGGGGATACACACGAACTACCGTCAGTTGAAAGTGTTTCGGGGGGAGTACATACAATTTTTGCCGAACCATAGTTGGTAGGTAAAAATATACTAATTAAAAAAATAATTATATAAAAAATAACATATAATTTTTTCATTCTATTCTTCATTTAGTTCTACTACACTTTGTACTTCTTCAAATGAAGTAACACCATTTAATATTTTTACAATTCCGTCTTGGCGCATTGATAGAGTGCCTTGGCTGCGTGCAACTTTTTTTATTTCACGTTCACTTGGATTTTGTGGAATAATTTGCTCTATCGCCTCATCTGTCTTTATCGCTTCAAAAATTCCTATTCGTCCTTTAAATCCTGTGCCATTACATTTTTCACAACCCACAGAAGAAAAAATCTTTATAGGTGCTTCAGGGTTTATATTGTAGTTTGAAAGATTTTTTCCTTCGTCTTTTATGCTGTCCATGACTAATTTTAGGACGTTACTTTCTTCTGGAGTAGGAATTTTTTCTTTTTTACAAAAAGTACAAAGTTTTCGTACCAGTCTTTGAGCAATAGATAGAGACAAAGCGGATACTAATATTTTTGGATTGACACCAAGGTCAATCAAGCGGGGGATTACACCTGCAGCATTATTCGTGTGCAAAGTAGAAAACACAATGTGTCCAGTCAATGCTGATTGCACAGCAATTTCTGCTGTTTCTCCATCACGTATTTCTCCTACCATCACTACATCCGGGTCTTGTCTCAAAGCTGAGCGAAGTCCTTCGGCAAAAGTATAACCTTTTTCATCATTTGTCTGAGTTTGGGTGATACCGTTTAAGTGATATTCTATAGGATCTTCGATTGTAATTATTTTTATTTCTTTAGAATATATTTTACTTAAAAATGCATACAAAGTAGTGGTCTTTCCAGAGCCAGTAGGACCAGTCACTAAAATCATTCCATTTGGTTTGGCAATTTCTTGTTCGATGGTTTTAAATAAAAATGCTTCTATTCCTATTTCCTCAAGTTTTACTTGAATAGATTTTGGGTCAAGTATACGCATAACTATTGATTCTCCGTATGCTCCTGGTATCAAAGAAGAACGAATACTTATTTCTTCTCCATCTTGCATTATATTAAAACGTCCATCTTGAGCAATTTTAGAAGTTAATTTCATCCCAGATAATAATTTTATTCTAGAATTTAAGAGCTGGTATATGCTTGGGTCAAAGAAATTTATATCTTGCAAGACACCATCAAGACGATATCGTAGTCTACTGCGTTCTTTTTCTGGTTCTATGTGTATATCAGAAGCTTTGATGGCTATAGCTCCAGCCAAAATTACTTCTAATAATTTTGATATCTTGTGAATTTTATTTCCAGCCAGTGCTTCCACTATGAGCTTTTCAATATCTTGTATTTGGTGTATGTTTTTAGCTATATCTTTTAAAACATCTCCAGATATATCTAATCCACCCACTATAGAATTTTCGGCCAATGATAATTCTTTATATCTTTCCCAGACTTTATTCAAGCTAGCACTACTTGCCATGTAAAAAGTAGGAACAAGGTTTTTTCTCTCAGCTATATCTTTTAATTTAGATAAGAGTTCACTGTCTGGTGACCTTACAGCTATATAAATATTTTTACCAAAAAGTTTAAAAGGAGCTACTCGCATTTCAAGAGCTTCTTTCTCGGAAATAATTCTAAGGGCTTCATTGTCTACACCTAGACGATTTAAATCTATGTAAGGGATTTTATATTTAGACTCTGCGAGCATTGCTACCAATTGCTCTTCTTCCTGTTTGTATAGCTCATCTAGTTGTCTACTTTCTCCTGTTTCATCGAAATTTTGCATTATATATAAAGTATAACTTAAGTGGTATACTTTTTACAATGCAGGAAAATAAAAAAAACAAAGCTAAAACACTAGTTTTACTAGATTCTCACGCGATAATACACCGCGCTTATCATGCGCTTCCCGAATTTATGTCATCAGAGGGTATTCCTACAGGGGCTCTATATGGTCTTTCTACGATGATTATGAAAATCATCACTGATTTGAAGCCGGACTATATTGTGGCTTGTTACGACCTACCTCAAAAAACTTTTAGACACGAAGCCTATGATGCATATAAAGCAGGCAGAAAGAAAACCGATGATGCCTTGGTGTTGCAATTGCAAAACTCTAGAAGTATTTTTGAAGCTTTTAATATTCCTATATATGATTCTCCTGGTTTTGAAGCCGATGATATTTTAGGGACAATTGTAGAAAAATATAAAGGAGATAAAAATATAAAAATTATAATTGCTTCTGGTGATATGGATACTATGCAATTAGTAGATGATAAAAAGGTGCAAATCTACACTCTAAAAAAAGGTATAAATGACACGATTTTATATGATGAAGAGAAAGTAATAGAAAGATTCAAATTTAAACCAAAATTTTTACCAGACTATAAAGGTCTTCGTGGCGACCCGTCAGATAATATTATTGGAATAAAAGGAGTAGGGGAGAAGACAGCAGAGACACTAATAGTGACTTTTGGAACGATAGAAGACATTTATAAAAAATTAAAAAAAGACGAGGAATCTTTTAGAAAAGTAGGTATAAGCCCTAGGATGATAGAGTTGCTTAAAAATAATGAAGAAGAAGCATTGTTCTCAAAAACCCTGGCTACTATACGCAGAGATGCACCGATAAATTTTACTATTCCAGAGAAAACTTTTTGGGACAATGCAGACTTGAAGAAAATAGAAAAAGTGTTTATACAGTACGAATTTCGTAGCTTATTTTCAAGACTAAAAACTTTTTTTGGAGAGAGTGGTCAGAAAGAGAAAGGAGAATTTTCTCGGGTCCTCGGGTCGCCTGTGCAGGAGTCTTTAAAGGCACAGTCTCAACCAGACCAGCTCAAAAATTTTCTTTCTCTTTCTGACCAAGTAAAATTTCAAGAAGCCAGTATTGCCCTCTGGCTAATTAATTCAGAAATATCAAATCCAAACCTGGAGGACATACTCCATTTTGGAAAAACCGAATCTTTTGATGTAGCTTATAAATATATTTTTGAAAAATTAAAAGAAAAGAAATTGAGTGAAGTTTTTAGTGAAATAGAACAACCCATAATGCATATAGTAGAAAAGATGCAGGATTATGGGATATTGATAGATAAAAAATACTTTGAAAAATTATCTAGTGAATATCATTACGAATTAGATAAATTAACAAAAAATATTTACAAAATGGCTGGACAAGAATTTAATATAAATTCGCCAAAGCAATTAGGAGAAATTCTTTTTGGCAAACTAGGATTAAAATCTAGCAAAAAAGCAGGAGCTAACGGCTCTTTTTCTACAAAAATTTCAGTATTAGAGGAGTTGGAAGATGAGAATGAAATAATAAAAGAAATAATGGCTTATAGGGAATTACAAAAATTATTGTCTACTTATATTGATGTAATACCCAAAATGGTAGGTGAAGATGGTAGATTACATGCCAAATTTATACAAAACGGAGCTTCGACTGGGAGATTTTCTTCACAAGATCCAAATTTACAAAACTTACCTATAAAGACAGAGCTCGGACGTAGAATAAGAGGTGGGTTTATAGCTGGTAAAAATCACAAACTTTGTGCTTTTGATTATAGCCAAATTGAGCTTCGAGTGGCAGCGATGCTATCGGGAGATAAAAAACTTACACAAATATTTCGTGAAAAGAAAGATGCCCACACCGGCGTAGCCTCCTTTGTGTTTGGTGTGCCAATGGAAGAAGTAGACAGTGAAATGCGACGCAAAGCCAAAGTAATAAATTTTGGAATTATTTATGGCATGGGAGTCACAGCCCTTCGCAAAAACCTAGGAGGTACGCGTGAAGAAGCTCAAAAATTTTATGATAATTATTTCAATCAATTTTCTGGATTGAGAGACTACTTAGAAGAAGTAAAAGTTTTTGCAATGAAAAATTCTTACACTGAGACTTTATTTGGTAGACGTAGGAATTTCCCAAATATAAATTCTAGAATTCCTTTTCTAAAAAGTATGGCTTTGCGCACTGCTATCAATGCTCCGATACAAGGTACAGCTACTGCTGATATTATAAAATTAGCTATTAGATTTGCTTATGAAGATTTAGAAAAAGAAGGACTGTCTGACAAAGTCCATTTGTTACTTCAAATACATGACGAGCTAGTCTATGAGATAGATGAGAGTGTTTTAGATAAAGCTATAAAAATAATAGAGAGGGCAATGGAGGGAGTTATGGAGAGGTCATACTTGCACTATAAAACAGAAATACCCCTATTAATTCACTATGGTTTTGGTGATAATTTCGGAGAGGTAAAGTAGAAATTTTTACGAAATTATGATATAATATAAGGATGGAAACAGGAAAGAAAAAAATTCCAACACATAATTTACACAAAGTTTTAGCGCACTCCTATTTGGTATATTTAATTTTATTTTTAATTGGTGTTTGTCTAGACTTAATTTTTAAAATAAGGATTTTAGGAGATTCCATTATGATGCCACTAGGTTTTGTATTTTTGGCAATAGCCTCTATTGTAATACTTTGGGCCCAAAAAACAGGACGTGATTTGAGAAAAGTAGAAGAGGTGAAGGCCGAACATTTTTGTCGTGGTCCATATTGTTATACGCGTATTCCTACACAGTGGGGATTATTCTTTTTGATGTTAGGTTTTGGAGTAATATTAAATGCATTTTTTGTGATTCTTTCTACTATTATTTCATTTTTTGTTTCAAAGTTTTTATTTATGAAAAAACACGACAAAATACTCATTGATAAATACGGTGATGCTTATAGAGAATATAAAAAGCTAGTAAAGTTTTAGTTATGATATATCTTTTTACTGGAGACGATACAAAGAAAAAACTTTCTCAATATGAAAAGTTTGTAAAACTCATACCAGTAAATACTGAAAAATTTTTTATAAATAGGCAGGATTTCAATCCTGTACAAATAGAGAGTTTTTATTCTGGAGCAGGGCTTTTTTTTAAAGAATCCGCACTGATTTTTTCTAATGTTTTAGAAAATCAAAGTGAAAGAGATTTTATTTTAAAAAAATTGGACCCCATGGTAGCTTCCGATAATTCTTTTATTTTCTTAGAAAGAGCCCTAAATAAACCTATAATAGACTCATTTAAAAAGGTAAAGGCAGAAGTAAATATTTTTGAACTTCCAAAAGAAAAAAAGGAAAAATTCAATAATTTTTTGTTGGCTAATGCATTTGGTGCGAAAGATAAATTGAACCTATGGATTTATTACAGGCAGGCCGTAGATAAAGGTGTAGGTTTAGAGGAGCTCGTAGGTGTACTTTTTTGGAAAACAAAGGATATGCTCTTAAAACAAAATTTTGGGAAATTTAAAAAAGAGCAAATTGTAAATATTGCTAAAAAATTATCTTATTTATTACCAGAAGCTAGAAAAAATGGCCGTGATGCTGAGATAGAATTTGAAAAATTTCTACTAGAAGCTTTTTAGTTTTTGTTTTGTAGTATAATTATATAATGATAAAAGAAACTCTCGTAGTCGTGGCATCACTACTTGCTTTAGTAGGGAATATTCCTTATTTAGTAAATGTGGTAAAAGGCAGAGTCAAACCTCATCCATATACTTGGCTTGTTTGGACTATTGTTTCTTGTGTAGTATTTTTTGGACAAGTAGCCAAAGGCGCAGGTATGGGGGCTATACCTACAGCAGTTTCAGAAGTTTTTACACTCATTATATTTTTATTTTCTCTAAAGTATGGATTTAAAAATCCACCCAAAATAGACAAATATTTTTTAGCTTTAGCCATCTTAGGACTTATCCCTTGGATATTAACAAAAGACCCCACAATATCTGTGATTATTGTAGTATCAATAGATTTAATTGCTTTTATTCCTACACTCAGGAAGACATATTGCAATCCCAAAACCGAGACACCTTTATTATTTGGTACAAATGCACTTAGACACTTTTTAGCATTAGGAGCCCTCGGTTCTTATAATGTAGCTACTATGCTTCACAGTATCACGATGATAATTGTTAACTCAATTATGGTGATTCTAATAAAAACTGGTAAAGAGAGAAATTAAAAAATCTGCATTTCTGCAGATTTTTTAATTTGTGCGCCCGGTAGGAATCGAACCTACGACCATCTCCTTAAAAGGGAGCTGCTCTACCGACTGAGCTACGGGCGCATATATATTTTTAAAAAAACCATCTTATTACTAAAACCTCTTTAAGGATTGCAACTAGTCAAATATATAGGAAATAAGCTTAAAAATCAAGAAGGTATGTTAAAATATATTTATGCATAGAATAAATATGACTTTGGTTTTCTTTCTTATATTTACAATAATTAGCTCCGTGGTAGCTTATAAAATTGTTATGAGTGGTTACGATAGTTATGAAAATACTTATAGTGAAAGTTATTTATCAGGAAAATATAATTTAGATAATCAGCATGCAGATTTGATTAAAATTTCTTATCCAAAAATAAATCAAATTATAACGAGTCCACTCACAGCCAAAGGAGAAGCTAGGGGGAATTGGTATTTTGAAGCGTCTTTCCCTGTGCATTTATATGATGCAAATAATATAGAGATCGCAGTAGCTCCCGCACAAGCACAAGGAGATTGGATGACTACAAATTTTGTCCCATTTCAAGTTACATTAAATTTTAATATACCTGCTACACAGACAGGCACACTAGTCTTTAAAAAAGACAATCCTTCTGGTGATCCCAACCTCGACGATTCTATTTCTATACCAGTAAAATTCTATTAGTTTATATTTTTTCTAGTTTGTGTTAAATTTCAAATACCAATATGTCTAAAAATATCTTTAAATTAAAGAGCCCTTTTAAGCCAGCCGGGGATCAGCCAGAGGCTATTTCACAATTGGTAAAAGGTTTAGATAAAAAAATGCGAGCCCAGACATTGCTCGGTGCTACTGGCACGGGTAAGACTTTTACCATGGCAAACGTTATAGTCGAGCACAATAAACCTACACTAGTGATAGCTCACAATAAAACCTTGGCCGCTCAGCTCGCTCAAGAATTTCGAGAATTTTTTCCTGATGCTGCTGTGCATTATTTTGTATCTTATTATGATTACTATCAACCAGAAGCATATATGCCAGCTTCTGATACTTATATTGAAAAAGATGCATCTATAAATAAAGAGATAGATAGACTTCGTCACGCCACCACGCAGGCACTACTAACTAGACCAGATGTGATTATAGTAGCTTCCGTGTCTTGTATTTATGGTTTGGGTTCTCCAGAAGAATATGAAAAAGTAAATTTAAAACTAGAAGTCGGCATGAAATTAGACCGCATGACTTTGATGAAAAAATTAATAGCTATTCATTTTGAACGCACAAATGCAGACCTGACTTCTGGAAGTTTTCGTTCTATAGGAAACAAGGTAGAATTTATGCCTGTGTCAGATACGATAATGTATCAGATAGAATTTTCTGGAACAGCAATTTCTAAAATTACAAAAATAGATCCTATTTCTTCAAAAATAATAAAAGAAGAAAAATTTGTTTTTGTTTTCCCAGCAAAACACTTTATTACTGAAGATTCAAAAAAGAAAATCGCTTTAGTGGATATTAAAAAAGAACTTGAAACACAATTAAAGAAATTTAAAAAAGAAGGAAAGCTCTTGGAGGCTGAGAGAATAAAAAGAAGAACAAATTACGACTTGGCGATGATAAAAGAAGTCGGCTACTGCAATGGTATTGAAAATTACTCCAGACATCTTTCTGGTAAAAAAGAAGGTGAGCCACCAGAAACTTTGCTATCTTATTTTCCAAAGACAGGATTTCTAACAATAATAGATGAGTCACATGTTACACTGCCACAACTTCAAGGTATGTATGCTGGCGATGCTTCACGTAAAAATACCCTTGTAGAATATGGCTTTCGTTTGCCTTCAGCCAAAGACAACAGACCTTTAAAATATGATGAATTTAAAGAACGAATTGGCCAAGTCATATATACTAGTGCGACTCCCTCAAAACTCGAACGTGAATTAAGCGAGCAAGTCGTAGAACAAATTATTCGTCCAACTGGGCTCGTAGACCCAGAGACTATTGTTCGGCCCGTTACTGCAGACAAAGATTATTCTGGGCAAATACAAGATTTTATCTCAGAGACAGAAAAAACTATTAAAAAAGGTTTTAGAGTTTTAGCTACTACACTGACAAAAAAAATGGCAGAAGATCTATCTGCATATTTGAAAGACAAAAAAATAAAAGCAGAATATTTGCATAGTGATATCAAGACCATGGACCGAATAAAAATCCTTACTCAATTCCGAAAAGGGGAATATGATGTCTTGGTGGGAGTAAACCTTCTTCGAGAAGGGCTGGATTTGCCTGAGGTGGCTTTAATAGGAATACTTGATGCTGACAAGGCTGGATTTTTACGCTCTGAGACTTCACTAATTCAAACCATCGGTCGTGCTGCTAGAAACTCTGAAGGGCGTGTGATTCTTTATGCTGACGTCATGACTGATGCTATGGACTATGCATTAAGGGAGACAAAGCGTCGTCGGGATATACAAATTACTTATAATAAAAAACACAGCATCACAGCTAAAACTATAAATAAAAAGATTCATGATATTACTGAAGAACTAGAAAGTGAACATGGTAAAGCCGTCAATGCAGAGCTCTTGATGGATGTGGAGCTTTTCAAAAAAGCATTTGTAAAAGATAAAAGTAATAAGGGTAAAAATGAATCCGATTCAATAAAAAATCTATCTATGAGTGATGAAGAGAGGAATAAGACAGTTTACGAAAAAATAATAAAATTAAAAGAGAAAGAAATGAATAAAGCTGTGAAAGAGCTGGATTTTGAAACTGCAGCTATTCTCAGAGATGAAATAGTGGTTCTAAAAACTCGTTTAGATAAAAAAGACAAATAATTGTTTTTCTGTTATAATATTTGTATATAAATATTGATACATACCCCCTAGGAATACTGGCGGGGCATCTTGTGTTATAAATAGGAAATTATATGAAAACAGAGAAAAACATAGATAAAATAAGGGTAAAAGGGGCACGGACCCATAATTTAAAGAATATTAGCGTAGAAATGCCACGAAACAAGATGGTGGTCATTACTGGTGTCTCTGGCTCGGGAAAAAGTTCACTTGCTTTTGATACTATATTTGCCGAAGGACAGCGCCGTTATGTGGAGTCTTTGTCTTCTTATGCTCGCCAATTTTTAAATCAAATGCCAAAGCCAGATGTGGACGAAATCACTGGTCTGTCTCCAGCAATTTCTATTGATCAAAAATCTCGCTCGAATAATCCACGTTCCACTGTGGCGACAATTACCGAGATATATGATTACTTGCGTGTGATGTATGCGCGCATAGGACACCCACATTGCCCAGAATGTGGTGAAGAAATTAAAAAACTTTCCAATGAAGAAATTTTAAATTTTGTTTTAGAAAAAATAAATTCTTTGAGCAAGAAAAATAATAAAAAAGTAATGGGAGTAGAGTGGAATGAAACTAAAATAAATATATTTTCTCCGATAGTTCGTGGAAGAAAAGGGGAATACTATCAGCTTCTCTATGATTTACTTGGTAAAGGTTTTTCTGAAATTCGATTAGATGGAGTAATGAAAAATTTACGTGAACAAATAACTCTTTCAAAAAACAAAGCTCACAATATAGATATATTAGTAGACAGCTTTGCTGTGCATGAATTTAAAGATAGCAAGGATGCTAGTCGCATGAGACTAGCTGAAGCTTTAGAGCGAGCACTCTTGGAATCTGATGGACTTGTATCTATAAAGATAGGAGATGAGGAATTTATAATGTCAGCAAAATTTGCATGTAAAAATGATGGTTTTTCTTTTCCAGAAGTGGAGCCTCGTTTATTTTCTTTCAACTCTCCATATGGAGCATGCCCATCTTGTAATGGATTAGGCTCAAAATACTTTATGGGTGACGAGCCTTGTGATACTTGTAAAGGTGCTCGACTTCGCCCTGAAGCCCTGAATGTTTTTTTGGAAAGTAAAAATTCTGGGAAAAATAAAAAAGTAAACATTCTAGACCTAGCATCACTGTCTATTATTGACGCACATGAATTTTTTAAAAATTTAAAACTCTCAGACCAAGAGAAAGATATATCTGTGCCTGTAGTAAAAGAAATAGAAGCCAGATTACAATTTATGCTAGATGTGGGATTGGACTATCTTCAGCTTTCTCGTAAAGCAAACACTCTCTCTGGCGGAGAAGCACAGCGTATTCGCTTGGCCTCCCAGCTCGGCTCAAGGCTCGTAGGGGCACTTTATGTTTTAGATGAGCCGACCATAGGTCTGCACCAGAGAGATAATGATAGACTGATAAAAACCTTGGAAAATCTACGTGATTTAGGAAATACTATATTGATAGTAGAGCACGACGAGGATACTATATATGCTTCAGACTACATAATAGACATAGGACCAAAAGCCGGCGTTCACGGAGGGGAAGTCATTGTAGCTGGTGATTTGAATGATTTATTAACTGCTAAAAAGAATACTAGTGGTTCCAGGACCTTAGGATACTTACGTGAAGAAATAAAAATTGAAATCCCAGAAAAGCGTCGCACGCCAAAAGGAGTATTGCGTATTGTTGGTGGAAAGGTTTTTAATATAAAAAATCTAAACGTAGAAGTGCCTCTTGGTGTAATGACGTCTATTACTGGTGTTTCAGGCTCTGGTAAAAGTTCTTTTATGTACGAGATTTTGCATAAAAATTTACAAGGCCGACTCGAGAGAAAATATCGTACCGCAAAAGTTTTCAATTGCGCGTCTTTTTCTGGAACTGAATATATTTCTAGAGTCATTTTGATAGATCAGTCACCAATAGGGAGGACTCCACGTTCAAATCTGGCTACATACACAGGAGCTTTTACTCATATTCGAGATATTTTTGCTACTACAGAAGAAGCACGATTGCGTGGCTGGAAATCAAATAGATTTTCATTCAATGTAAAAGGTGGACGCTGTGAAGCCTGCGAAGGTAATGGGCAGATAGCTGTGGAGATGCACTTTTTACCCACTGTATATGTCACTTGTGATGTGTGTCTGGGGAAACGTTTTGATAAAGAGACACTGACAGTAAAATATAAAAAGAAAAATATTTATGATGTATTACACATGACAGTAGAAGAAGGATTAACATTTTTCAAAGACATTCCGCAAATTTCTGATAGACTCCAGACTCTTATGGATGTAGGTCTTGGTTATTTAGAGCTCGGACAAAGTGCCACTACATTATCAGGAGGAGAAGCGCAACGTGTAAAAATTTCTAGCGAGCTCTATCGTCCACACACCGAAAAGACGATATATCTTTTAGACGAACCTACTGTAGGACTACACTATGATGATGTGCAGAAATTACTTGAAGTATTAAATAAACTTGTCGGTAAAGGTAATACTGTAGTTTTGATTGAACACAACTTAGATATAGTGAAAAGTTCAGACTATATAATAGACATAGGCCCTGAAGGGGGAGTAAATGGTGGGAGCTTGGTTGCGAAGGGTACACCAGAAGAAGTGGCAAATAATCCAAAGAGTTACACAGGCAAATATCTAAAGAAAGTTTTAAGAAAATAAAATGAAAATAGAAGCTTTTAAAAAAACAAAACTACCCGATAGGCCTGGAGTTTATTTTTTCCAAAAAGGTAAAAGTATTATATATATAGGCAAGGCCACATCTCTAAAAGATAGAGTAAAAAGTTATTTTGGTAAAGATTTGATACAGACACGCGGTCCAGTATTAGTAGACATGGTTTTTCAGGCTGAAAAGATAAAATATCAAGTGACAGATAGTGTCCTAGAGGCATTGATACTAGAGGCAGAATTAATAAAAAAATATCAGCCTAAATACAATACCAAAGAAAAATCAGATAAAAGTTTTAATTATGTTTGTATAACAAAAGAAAAATTACCAAAAGTAATTACTGTTCGTGGCAAGAATTTAAAATCTGAGCTTTTTTATAAAACTTTTGGACCATATACTAGTGGTACTCAATTACGTGAAGCCTTGAAAATTATTCGAAGAATTTTTCCATTTCTTGATGAAAAAAGCAAAAACTATATGGAATTTTATAGACAGATAAACTTAGTTCCAGATATTAATGATAAACAAATTTATTTACAAAATATCAATAATATAAAATTATTCTTTCAAGGCAAGAAGCGTGAAATAGTTCGTAATTTAAAGAAAGAAATGAAAATTTATTCTCAAACACGTGAATTTGAGAAAGCTGGAGAAATAAAAAGACAACTTTTTGCACTTCAACACATAAACGATGTGGCACTACTGAAGCAGGAAAAGATAGTAGATGTAAATTCTTTCAGAATTGAAGCATATGACATAGCTCACATGGGAGGTAAAAATATGGTGGGTGTGATGACGGTGATAGAAGATGGTGAAGTACAAAAGAATGAATACAAGAAGTTTAAAATTCGAACACAAAGTGATGCAAATGACATAGGGGCATTAAAGGAAGTCTTAGAGAGACGTCTCGCACACACAGAATGGAAATATCCAAATCTCATAGTGATGGATGGTGGAGTGGCCCAGATAAATGTAGCGGGGAAAGTTTTAAAAAATTTTAAATTAAAAATTCCAATAGTTTCAGTATTAAAAGATGAAAAGCATAAACCAAAGGCAATAATGGGAGATGAACAATCTGCTTTAAAATACAAAAGGGATATAATGTTATCAAACAATGAAGCACATAGATTTGCGATAGCGTATCATAAAAATATGCGCAATAAGAATTTTCTAAAGTAAGTAAAAAATGAAAACAAAACGAGAAAATGTATTGATATTGAATGATATAAGAAGCGTCGAGAATGTAGGAGCCATGTTTCGCACGGCAGATGCGATAGGTATAGATAAAATTTATCTGACAGGATATACACCTACACCGCTAGATCGTTTCGGTAGAAAAAGAGGGGACTTGGCAAAGTCAGCACTTGGCGCTGAGGAATTTGTAAAATGGGAGCAGAAAAAAAGTATTTCAGCACTTTTAACTAAATTAAAAAAAGATGGATTTCAAACCATCGCCATTGAACAGGATAAGAAATCTATTGATTATAAAAAAGTAAAATTACAGCAAAAAAATGCTTTTATAGTCGGCACAGAAGTGACAGGGATACCAAAAAATGTTTTAAAAAAGTGTGACATAATAGCTGAAATAGGAATGAGAGGTAAAAAAGAGTCGCTAAATGTATCAGTAGCTACCGGAGTGGCTTTGTTTGGTATGTTATAATCTATATATGTCAATAGAAAAAATAACACCTATTTTCCCAATTAAGGATTCAAAAAAAGACCAGAGACAGGACGATACTAATAAAGAAAAACCTAAAACAAATTTTCAAGAAATTTTAGACGCTAAAATTGGCGAAAGTGAAGTTTTGAAAGAAAACACAGGAACAGAAGAAACCAAGACTGATAAAACAGAAGAGCTATTAAATAATATAAAACCAGACTTTAAAAGAGAAAATTTTACTGGAATGCTTAAAGATATTTTAGGAGAAAATAAGGAGAAATAATAAATTATTTCTGACACCTAGGACAAAACACCGTAGTCCGACTTTGAATGATTGTTTTTTTTAATGGATTTTTACATTTAACACACATCTTTCCAGCCTTTCCATAGACTTTATGTTCTCTAGCATAATTTCCTTTTGTTTTATCTAGTAGTCTATAAGTAGCCACAGAAGATCCACCTACTTTGACTGCTCTATTTAAAATTCTAATTATAGCTTTGTATAGTTTATTTATTTCTAAATCAGAAAGGGATGCAGGATTTCTGTCTGGTCGTATTCCTGCTTCAAATAGACTCTCGTCTGCATAAATATTTCCTAAGCCGGTGACTATTTTTTGGTCCATCAATACAGCTTTTATTTTGCCGCCTTTTATTTTAAGTTCATTTTTAAAATATTTTAAAGTAAATTCTTTTGACAATGGTTCTAGTCCTAGTAGGTCAAAGTGTTTTTCATTTTTAAATTCTTTGTTGTTTTTATAATACAAAAGATAGCCAAACATTCTGGTGTCATTATAGAACAGTGTTCCACCTGAAAGCTCAAAGATTACATGAGAATGCTTGTTTGGCAGTTTTGTCTCTGAAATTTCTATAGGATGTCCACCAGTGATTAATTTTGAATTATTTTTTGCTTTATATGAAAATTGCCCCGACATCTTTAAATGCACCAAGATTATTTTTTCATGAGTTAATCTAAAGATTAGATTTTTTGCTCTACGCTCTACGGCTAAAAATTTCTCATTTTTTAAGCCTTTGATAAACTCCAACTTTTTGCTATTTGAAGCTTTGCGTTTGGTGCCTTTGCCAGACACGAGTTTTGGTTTGGTGATTTTTATATCACGAATATCTTGCCCGACTATGGCTTTAGCTAGTCCAATTCTTAAGTTTTCTACTTCTGGTAGCTCTGGCATGGTATCATCATACTATGAAGAAAGTTTTATTAATAATTTTATATCTTACTATATTTTTTGCAGGAACACAGTTTTCTTATGCTGTGGCCAAAATACCCACACCCAAAGTAAAACAAATTAAAATATTGATTGTCCCTGGGCATGATGATGAAGCATGGGGAGCGCAGTATGGGAATATAAAAGAAGCAGATATGAATTTAAATCTTTCTACGCGTATTTACAATAGCCTCAAAAAAGACAAGAGATTTGATGTTCATATAACTAGAAATACGAAAGGGTACACAAAAGAATTTGCAGACTATTTTAAAAACAACGCTGACATAATTTCTTCTTTCAAAGAAAATGCAAAAATAAAAACACAAGAAAAAGTAAAAAATGGAAGTTTTATAGAAAAAGAAAATCCACCACATAATAATGCAAGTGAAGACACAGCCATAAAATTATATGGAATAAATAAATGGGCAAATGAAAACAAGATGGATGCTGTGATACACGTGCATTTCAATGATTACCCAAGGGCAAATAAATGGAAGAGCGGTATTCACAAAGGTTTTGTAATTTATATGCCAGAAGAGCAAATGGTAAATTCAAAAGAAAGTGTAAATTTGGCTAAAAAGATTTTTGCGCAATTACATAAAAAATATACTACTAGTACATATGAAGAAGAAAAAGGTGGATTAACTCCAGACCAATCTCTGATTGCCCTCGGTGCAAACGGTACGCTTTTGCCTACTGTACGCTCTATTTTAATAGAGTATGGCTATATCTATAGATTTAAAGATAGAAAAACTAGACATAATCATTATGCGAGTATGGCTAATTTGACTGTAATAGGTATAAAAAATTATTTCTTTACTAAATAGTTATCTACCACCTAAAATTTTTAAAGCCTCACGGATTTTTGTATTTATATCTGCACTAGGAGAGCAGTTTTTAAGTGCTTCTCGTGCATCATTTTGAGAATAGCCGAGAGATTTGAGTGCTTCTAGGGCATCCATCTCTCCTTGCAGTGACCCTTGTCCGAGTTTGTCTTTTATCTTGCTTGAGATTTTATCTCGTAGTTCTATGACTATTTTTTCTGCAGTTTTCTTTCCAATGCCTGAAATTTTTGTGAGATAAGATGTGTCACCCGTGCCGATGGCTCTTTGCAAGGTGTCTATTGAAGCAATGCCTAATATTCCTAGTGCGCCTTTTGGTCCTATACCAGATACATTGAGCAACATTTCAAAAAACTCTAATTCTTCATAATCTAGAAAACCATATAAATCAAAAGAATCTTCACGGACATGAGTATGGATAAAAAGAAAAACCTCATTTAATTTATCTATCCTCATAAGAGTGTCAGGGGAGATAGATATTTTATAGCCGACGCCAGACGTCTCGACTATGACAAATTTGTCATTTTTTAAAATTAATTTTCCTTTTATACTGCCAATCATAGCTTTATCATATCAAAAATATAGACTAAGCTCTTATTGACTTTTTTCAAAAAAAGGTTATAAATAAAGAAGATGATATGGGAATGACCCTGTATCGCGTCTGCTTAGGCAGACTTTTGTTTTTTATATAAGAGAGAGGAAAAAATATGAATGAGATACAAGGAAATGCCGTAAAGACTGCAAAGAAATTGGAGCGTGAAAACCCCCCTGATTATCAGGGGCATGTCCCGCCCGAGATTCTTAGGCAAAGGGAAGACATACAAATCGTCCATGGATATAAGCAGATGGTTGCTTTTGCCCCAACAACCGGAGAAGAAACCATCTGGGATTCATCGGACATTTTCACCGAAATTGATGCGGAATTTATGCACATCGCCGCATCGGGGAAAGCTCGTGAGGCGAGGCGAGTAATAATCGGTGAATGGAAGCGAGACGCGCTTCTCTCGCAAGTGCTCTGTGCGGCAAAAAATTTTCCGCACAGAATCATGGGGGACCAGTCTCCCGTGGTCTCTTTTTGTCGGAAGTACATAGACTCCTTTGAGGTCGGGCGCAAGCTTGTCTTCCCGGTTTACGGAGTGAACCGGCACGAGGTTTATTTCGTCGTCACAGAATGGCTCGAAAACGGGATCTCGGCGAAGCACGTGTCGTTTTTTGACCAAACCCTCTACAAGCAAAAGGAACAGCAGATAGTTCTGCTTTACCTCTAATCCAACCGCCCATAAGGCACAACGAAAAGATCGTTACCCGTGGACGGTTTTTTCGTTTCAGCTTGAAATTATGTAAGACTTGTGTTTTAAAGGTTTTTTTGCTAATATCATATATATGCCAATAACAAGATCAGCCAAAAAAGCAGTCCGCGGTTCTCTTCGCAAAAAGGCCTTAAATGACCAGCGCAAGAAAACTATGAAGGAAATAATAAAGAAAATTGAGAAACTAGCCAAGACAGACAAGGCTGGAGCTCTTAAAATGCTTTCAACCGCTTTCCAAGCTATAGATAAAGCTGCAAAAAGAGGTGTTATCAAGAAGAATAACGCTTCAAATAAAAAATCTCGTCTTTCAAGAATAACAAAATAAAAAGATGAATCATCTTTTAGAATTTTATGGAACAGAGTGCCCACACTGCATAGATATGCATGAGCTTGTGGAGCGCATGGAAAAGGAAGAGGGGATAGTCGTAGAAGCTATTGAAGTCTGGCACAATAAAGAAAATGAGAAAAAAATGGAAGAGATAAAATGTTTTAATGAATGCGGAGGTGTGCCATTTTTCTATAATACAAAAACTGAGAAATTTATCTGCGGAGAAGCAGACTATGAAACTTTAAAAAAATGGGCTAAAGGAGAACCTTTTACCCAAGAAGAGTAGAATAAAATAAAAAAGCCCCCATTGGGGGCTTTTTTATTTGGTTTAAATATTACGCACGTTGTACGTTTGTAGCATTTAGTCCTTTTGGAGATTCCTCTGTTTCGAAAGAAACAGTATCACCTTCACGTAGTTCATCAAAAGTTACGCCTACAAGAGAGTTAGAGTGGAAGAATAAATCCTTCGCTAGTCCTTCTGCTGTTATAAAGCCAAAACCTTTATCAGTGATTCTTTTTATTACGCCAGTCATGATGTTTTAGTTTAAGTTATTAATTACAAATTGGTCATCTCAAGAAATCGACATTTACACACTCTTCTCCTACCTATTTTGTATATTAAGTATATCAAAAAAAGCTTATTTTGTCAAGCTGGGCTTTCTATTTTGCCTTAAATAAGCTAATCTGTGTGTTATGGCTAAGGAAAAGCAAAAGAATCAAAATACAAAAAACAGCAACGAAACTATAGTCCGTTTTGATAAGGTCTCATTTGAATGGGGCGTCAATAAGCCGATATTAGACGAGGTATCCTTCACTATACGCCGTGGAGTCAAATTCGCTCTCATGGGGCAAAATGGGGCTGGAAAGAGTACTATATTTGGCCTTATTACAGGTATAAACACTCCAGAGTCTGGGGTTATCAATATTATGAATGGAGTGAGTATAGCTATCTCTAGACAGGTGATTCCAAAGAAAGAGCTCGAGATGACTGTGAGGGAGTTTTTCCAAAATTGTTTCAAGCAAAAGGTCTACGATATAGACCCTAGGATAGACGATGTGCTAGAAGTAGTAAATCTAAAAGGTCATGAAAAGGTGCACGACAGAATAGTGAAAACTTTTTCTGGGGGTCAGCAAGCTAGACTACTCTTGGCTTCAGCAATTATTCAAAATCCAGATTTACTTTTACTCGATGAGCCGACAAATAATTTGGATAAAGCAGGGATAGCTCACCTGACAAAATTTTTGGTGAATTATAAAAAGACAGTATTGGTGATTTCTCACGATGCAGAATTTTTAAATGCTTTTACTGATGGTGTGTTTTATTTGGATGTATATACCAAGCACATAGAGCAATACGTAGGGAATTATTTTAATGTAGTAAAAGATATTACTGCTCGGATAGAAAAAGAAAATATGAAAAATGCCCAGCTCCAAAAAGAAATCCAAGCTAAAAAAGATCAGGCAAACGTCTTTGCCTATAAAGGAGGAAGACTTCGACTCGTAGCCAAGCGTATGCGTGAAAAAGCTGAAGAGCTAGAAGAGGAGATAGTGGATGTACGCAAAGAAGATAAAGCTATAAAACCATTTACCATACCAAGTCAGCCAGACCTCGTCGGGGAAATTTTAAATATATCTTCTTTTACTACTATGAAAAATGGAAAGATAGTAAAACACAAAGCTAAAATTTCTTTAAATAAAAACACCCACTTACTTTTACAAGGTCCAAATGGAATAGGAAAGACTACACTACTCGAGAGACTGGCTTCTGGCCATGCTGAAGGAGAAAAAGTGCGCGAGGGAATCCGCATTGGATATTATAGACAAGATTTTTCTACATTAAACTTTGAAGACACAGTGTATCAATCACTAGCTAGTGCCATGCATGAAGGCGGAGAGATGCTAAATGAAGAACGCATGCGCTCTGTGGCTGCTAGTTTCTTGATTACCGGAGAATATATTCGTACAAAAATCGGTAGCCTCTCTGAGGGGCAAAAAGGCCTCGTAGCATTTGCGAGATTGGTATTACAAAAACCCGGACTGCTAATCTTAGACGAGCCGACAAACCACATAAATTTCCGTCATTTGCCAGTGATAGCAAAAGCCCTAGATGAATACAAAGGAGCAATGATAATAGTTTCCCACGTTCCCGAATTCGTAGAACAAATTAGGATTGATGAGATTCTAGATTTGGAGAAGTAAAATTACTCTTGATAAGGTTGAAAAATTCTTACAATTTTATTGTTTTCTACGTCTATAGTTATAAATGCGATTTGAATTTCAGGGTTGGGGTTTGATTCAATAAAAGTTTTTCTTTTTGAAACAATTTCTTCCATTTTATTAAATGGAATTACTAAAGTTTTTTGTGGTGCTGTTGTTCCAATAAGTTCAGATGCCATATCTCCTTTTATTTCAATAGAAACATTTGGAGATACTTCAAAAGTTCTAATTTTTGGATCTCTATTTCTCTTATGTCCGTTTGGATAAATCCAACACTCAGTTGTGTTTGGGCATTCCCCATCTTCAACTTGTGCTTGTATTCCTGCGTCGCCATGAAGCCATTCTACGTAATCTACATCAATATAGTTATTACCATTCTTTGAATATGCATCGATAAGGTATGCTGGCTGGTTAATAACATTTTCTTCTATTGCAGGGTTTTCATTACCGATATCTTCTGCTAATGGAATATAGGGTTTATTATTTTCCTCGTTTGCTATTGGCTTTATTGAGGAAGTAAAATAAGCTAGTAAAATTATAACTAATATAGAAAATATACCAAGTAAAATTTTTTTATTCATGGACCTATTCTAGCATAGGCTTCAAAAACTCTTCAAGTTCTTTACCTTTTATCTCTCTAGTATTTTTTGGTTTTAGATTTCCAAGTTTTATATTCATTATTCTTTCTCGCTTTAGGTCAGCGACTTCTTGGAACAGGGCAGAGCACATACGGCGGATTTGGTGTTTTTTACCTTCGGTTAAAATAACTCTAAATGTAAAATCATTTACTATTTCTACTTTGCAAGGTTTGGTGACATAACCTTCGATATTTACTCCAGCTTCCATCTTTCCTTTAAAACTAGAACGAAGTTTTTCCTTGGTTTTTACCACGTATTCTTTTTCGTGAAAATATTTTGGAGAAAGTAATTGGTCTGTTATTCTGCCATCGTCTGTAAGTATCAAAAGCCCATGGCTGGCCTTGTCTAATCTCCCAAGAGGGAACAAGCCAGGCTTAGGTGAATCAGTCTCAACACCGATAGGCTTGTTGTAAGCAAAGTATTTATATTCTTTCAACTTTGCTCCTTTTAGCTCTACTTTATCTCCTTCATCTACCTTGCTACCCAATACAGCTCTCTTGCCATTTATAAAAACCTTTTGCTGTCTTATTAGCTCATCTGCTCCTCGTCTCGTAGAGATTTTTTTGAGAGCCAAGTATTTATTTATACGCATTGGGTAAGTGTCCATAAAGCAAATGATAGCACATTTCTGTGCTATCATTTTAATTAATTTATTTTATTTTTAATGAGTAGGGTTTGCAGTGTTATTTCTTCGTGGAGCAGGTGGAGCATACACTACTGTGTTTCTCTGGAAAGATTGACCAAAAAGGTATCTAGCCAAAAGTATTAGTATTAGTATAAGGATTATAAGTAGAAGCCATCCAAAGATACTAGTAGGTAGGAATCCAGCTCCGAAAACTGTAGCACCCAAAGTCACATTGTTGTTATTGTTTAAGTTTGATGTTATTCCACATACGTTTGCATTTACATTTGCATTTACTGATTGTGGGTAACCTGAAGCATCTACATAGTTTAGAGTAGCAGGGAAGTTTAGACTTGTTCCAGCTGGTACATTGTCTCTTAGTCGTACTCGTACTGTTACTGTACCTTCTCCATTTGCTCTTAGTGTACCTAGATTAAATATCAAAGTTTGTCCGCCTCGGTTTGGATTGTTTGGACTTGAGTACATGTAATCTACTTCCATAGGAAGGTCTAATCTTAGTACAAGGTTTGTGATAGATCCATTACCGACGTTTTGATAATTCAAAGAATAATTTATTTCATCTCCTGGACATGGGTTTGTGTTATCAAGTGTAGGTACTATTGGACGGTTACGATCTACAGAAGAAGTGACCAATAATAGGGAAGTACGAGGAGTAGGAGTAGTAGTAACTCCAAGAACTCGTCCACGAACGTTTACAGTTACAAAATCAGTAGAAGAACCAACTTCATTACTACAAGTTATAGAATAAGTTCTACTTGATGTAAGACTTCCTGTGTAGAAAGAACCAGGACCGATTGATTTTACTCCAGCCCAGCCTATTGATCCACCAGATGCATTACATGTAGTAGCATTTGTAGTACTCCATCGGATGTTTGTAGCACCGTTGTAATTTAGGCTTGTTTGGTCTGCGTATATTATTACAGTAGGTTGATTGTTTACTGGAACTACGTTGTTTACATTTACCGTTACTGAATCATCAGCACTTCCGCTATCATTTCTACATGTTATACGGAAAGTAGTAGTGTATGTAAGACTTCCAGTGTAGAAAGAACCAGAAAGGTTTTTATTTCCTGACCATCCGTTTGCACCACCGTTTGCAGTACAAGTGTCAGCATTTTCTGAGTTCCAAGTCACATAACTCACTCCATTGTATTGAACAGTCGTAGGGTTTGCAGAAATTCTTACTGTAGGTTCATCTTGTGAATCATCTACTCGCACAGTCACAGAGTCGTTTGCTGATCCATTATTATTTGTACAGGTAATACGATAAGTAGTATCACTGTCTAAATCTCTAGTATTGAAAGAGCCAGAAAGATTTCTACTTCCTGACCAACCATTTCTACCATTACTTGCTGTACAGTAGTCTGCATTTTGTGAAGTCCATCGGATGATAGTACTATCTCCAGAAGAAATAGATGTATCATCAGCTCTTATATCTACTGTCGGTTCGTCACCACCATTTGTTCCATTTACAGTGATAGTCACAGAGTCATTTGCTGACCCACGGCTATTACTACAAGTGATATTGTAAGTAGTTGTACTTGTTAGAGAACCAGTGAAAAAACTTCCAGTAGTACTCTTGTATCCTGACCATCCGTTTACACCACCACTTGCTGTACAAGAAGTAGCATTTTGTGAAGTCCAGCGTACTGTAGTAGTGCCGTTGTTGTTTACATTGTAACTGTCAGCAGTCAAATCAACTGTAGGGTTTTGAGTAGGACAGTTAACTGTGAAATTTTTTATATCACCGTATTCAATTCCGGAATCGTTTTCTCCTACAGCTCTGTAGTAATAAGTAGTACCTTCAGTAAGACCAGTAATTATTTGAGAGAAGTTTGAATCAGAATAAAAAGTTTGACGTGCTGTAGTTCGTCCTAGAGATTGGGTAGGGCCCCATTCAAACCAAACACTAGCACTCTCAGATCCATTTAATCCAAGGTAACCATTTATAGTAGCACTAGTACAGTCTGTAACTATGCCTCCATTGTTAGTTTGAGTTACAGCATTACTTTTGCTTACAGTATCAACATCGATAGATACCTGTGCAAATGCTAAGCTTGTATTAGCAAAAACTCCTAAAAGAATTATTGCTCCGACTATATATGATTTTATCTTTGTGTTTTTCATTGTTTTAATTATACACCCTTTAAATGGATTTGTCAAGTCCTATTTGGCTGTTATTTTATATGGTTATTATGATAATTCTTGGTCTAACTGTGATAGTTACTGAAGCGTTGGCACTTTGTCCTGCATTATTAGAACATGTAATGTTGAACGTCTTTGTAGCTGTCATGCTTCCTGTGTAGAAAGAGCCACTGATAGATTTTGAACCTGGCCAGTTTGCAGTACCACCTGAAGCTGTACAAGAAGTAGCATTTTGTGAAGTCCAGCGTACGTTAGTAGCACCGTTGTAGTTTACTGTAGAATTATCTGCTGTCAAAGTAACAGTAGGGTTTTGAGTTTGATATTGACAAGGCAATGGACCTCCATAGTTTGTAGCGTTTGGATCCTGACAAGTCAAAGGAGCTTGGTTTACAGTCACAGTCACAGAATCATTTGCAGTTTGACCTGTAGAATTTGTACATGTGATGTTGTAAGTAGTTGTTGAAGTTAAGTTACCAGTGTAGAAAGAACCATTTATGTTCTTAGCACCACTCCATCCATTAGTACCACCAGTAGCATTACATGTTACAGCGTTTGTACTATTCCAAGTTACTGTTGAAGTACCGTTGTAGTTTACATTCATTGGATTTGCAGTGATGTTTACTGTAGGGTATTGGATTGCATTTACAGTAACAGTAGCAGAATCATTTGCAGTTTGACCTGTAGAACTTGTACATGTGATTGAGTAAGTAGTTGTACTTGCAGGAGTCACTGTTCGTGATCCAGAAGTTGATACGTTACCAAATTGAGAAAGGTTACATGATACTGCGTTTGTAGAAGTCCATGACAAAGTTGAACTTTGACCAGCGTTAATGTTTGCAGGGTTTGCAGTGATGTTTACTGTAGGGAGAGTAGGTGCACAATTTTGAGTTGTAAAAGTTAGGGTTTGACCAGTAGAAACACCATTTATATTTGAAGCCATTGCACGGTAAGAATATGTAGTATTTTGAGTCAAACCATTTATGTATTGACTAAAGTTTGAATTGAATGAGAAAATTTGATGCGGAGTACTATTTGAAAGATTGCCATTTACACCCCATTCAAACCAAACATGTGTAGGTGAGCCATTTGGTACTACATATCCATTTAAAGTAGCAGTATAACAAGCTGGATTTGCATAAGTATCAGATAAAAATGCATTTTGTTGTCCTACATTTACAGTTACAGTATCACTAGCAGTCTGGCCAGAAGAGTTCATACAAGTAATAACATAAGTTGTATTAGTTGTAAGATTTCCAGTAAAGAAGTTTCCTGAAGTGTTTCTGTTACTTGCCCAGCCATTTGTTCCTCCAGAAGCTACACAAGAAGTAGCATTTTGTGAAGTCCATCGTACTGTAGTAGTGCCGTTGTAGTTTACTGTAGAATTGTCTGCAGTGATGTTTACTGTAGGGTATTGGATTGCATTTACAGTAACAGTAGCAGAA
>CAYREQ010000008.1:0-23606 GCA_964423445.1 uncultured Candidatus Saccharibacteria bacterium
TTAACACACAAGATAGATTTGGCTTGGAACGCAGTAAACCCAAACTTGGGAAATACTTTAAACAATCTATCAATTCCACACGTGAGTGTCGGAGCTTTTGCTTCTGGTTTTGAAAATAGCCCAGAGCTTTTACGAGAGCATATAAAAAAAATAGGAGTAGATATGCCCAGGTCCATAGTACTGCCTCTTTATCAAAAAGATTTTGACGGACCGAGAGATAATTATGCGATAAAAAAAGCCAAAGAGATACATGGAAAATTTTCTGGTCCATGGATTGTAAAATCTTTTACCCCTGACAAGAGCATGGGTATACACTTAGCAAAAACTTTTCCGCAATTAGTAGATGCGATAGAAGATGGGGTAAAGCACGAAAAGAGTATTTTGGTAGAAGAATTTATTTCCGGCAAAGTAGCCTCTGTCCATTCTGTAGCAAAATTTAGAAATGAAGATGTGTATACTTTTCCACTCGGAAAGACCTTTGGTAAATTTACTTTGGATGAAAAAGAAAAATTGGCTAAATGTGCCAAAGATTTGCACAATCATCTAGGGGCTACACATTATTTGAAATGTGATTTTATTTTAAACCCTAGAGGCAAAGTATATATATATGGTATAGAAGGTACGCCAAATCTCAGACAAAACTCTCATTTTTATGAGGTTTGTGAGCTGGTAGGTGTAAAACCACACCATGTGATGGAGCATATCTTAGAATCAGTGTATAATAAATAGTGGATTGTATTTTATTGTTTTTATCTGTAGCGGATGGTCGCACTCACGTAGGCACATATGTTGGAGTTTCGCCATCATCCGCTTCAAATGAAAATAATTTTTTAAAAACACTTCGTAAGAAGTGTTTTTTTATTTTATAAAATAAAAATAAAATTTATTTAAAAAATTATTTTTTTATTTTTTCAAAAGTTATCCACAGTTTTATCAAAAAAGTATTGTAATAAATTTTATTATGCGAGATAATTAATACAGGAAGCAATAATTTTTAAAAATATTTTTTCTAATTTACTTTTGTATTTTTTTAAAAATATTTTTAGGTCGTTTTATTGCAAACTAATTAAAAATTTAATTTAAAAAATATTATGGCAGCAAAAAAGAAGGCTAAAAAAGTAGCAAAGAAGACAACAAAGAAAGCAGCTCCAAAGAAGAAGAAGGCAGCAAAGAAGCGAGCTTAGTTTCTCATTTGTTCTCACTTATAAAAAACTCCCTACGGGGAGTTTTTTATTTATAGGGATGTTTAAAATAATGAGAATTTATGCTATAATCTAACTTATGTCTATATTTAGTAGTATATTTGGAGACGAAAGCTCCAAATTTGTTAATAATACAAAGGGAATAATAGCTAAAATCAATGCTTTTGAGGCAGATATTTCAAAGTTGGCAGATGAGGATTTTCCAAAGAAAACACAAGAATTTAGAAATAGGTTAAAAAAAGGGGAAACACTAGATGATATTTTACCTGAAGCTTTTGCCTTAGTGCGAGAAGCAGCGAAGAGAAATCTAGGAGAGAGGCACTACGATGTTCAAATCATCGGAGGTCTAGCTTTGAATGCTGGGAATATAGTAGAGATGAAAACTGGTGAAGGTAAGACACTGGTAGCTACACTTCCTGCATATTTAAATGCGATAGAAGGGAAAGGAGTTCACATCGTTACTGTAAATGATTACCTAGCTAGAAGAGACGCAGTCTTAATGGGACAAGTATATAATTTTCTCGGTTTATCTGTCGGTGTTATAAATTCAAACAATGTATCATATATATATGACTCTACTCATAAAGAAGAAGACAAAGAGAGAGATACTGTGGGGGAATTTAGAGTAGTCTACGATTTCTTAAAACCATCTACTAGAAAAGAATCATATGCCACAGATATTACTTATGGTACAAACCACGAGTATGGCTTTGATTACTTGCGAGACAATTTGGCTACTAGAGTAGAAGACTTAGTGCAAAGAGAACACAATTTTGCAATTGTGGACGAGGTAGACTCTATATTGATAGACGAAGCTCGTACTCCACTTATTATTTCTTCTTCTGCTGGGGACTCTGAAGATTTTTATGTTAAGTTTTACAATATCGCCAAGCAATTAAAGAGAGACGTAGATTATGAAGTAGATGAAAAATTCCGAGCCATTACTCTTACAGATGCTGGTATATCTAAAGCCGAACAGCTTTTAGGTGTAGATAATATATATACTGAAAAAGGTATAAAATCTGTACACCACTTAGAAACAGCAGTAAAAGCTCAAGCCATATTTGAAAAAGATAAAGATTATGTGGTCAAAGAAGGTGAAGTGATAATAGTTGATCCATTTACTGGACGTCTACAACCTGGTAGACGCTGGAGTGAAGGTATACACCAAGCTATAGAAGCTAAAGAAGGAGTGAAAATTGAAAAAGAAACTCGTTCATCTGGTTCTATTACTTTCCAAAATTACTTTAGATTTTACAAAAAACTCTCAGGTATGACAGGTACAGCTCTTACTTCAGCCGAAGAGTTTTTGAAAGTTTATGGTCTGGATGTAATCGTAGTGCCTACTCATCGCCCAGTCGTCCGAAAAGATTTGCCAGATTTAATTTTCCAAAATGAAAAAGGAAAGTTTCAAGCAATTGCTAAAAGAATAAAAGAATTAAATGAAAAGGGTCAACCAGTATTGATAGGTACTATATCTATTGAGAAAAACGAGCTCTTATCTGCTTACTTAAAAGAAGTAGGTGTACAACATACTATATTGAATGCAAAGAATCATGAAAAAGAAGGAGAGATAATTGCTCAAGCTGGTCGTCGCGGAGCTGTGACTATAGCTACAAACATGGCAGGCCGTGGAATAGACATAAAATTAGGTGGTAATCCTCTAGTGCAAGAAGAATATGATTTTGTAAAAAACGCAGGAGGACTTTTTGTCTTGGGTACAGAGAGACATGAAGCTAGAAGAATAGACAACCAACTCCGAGGTCGCTCAGGTAGACAAGGAGATCCAGGAGCTACTCAATTTTATGTATCGTTAGAAGACGATCTAATGCGAGTCTTCGGTTCAGATAAAATCAAAAATATGATGGGTCGTTTTGGCATACCAGAAGATCAGCCTATTGAAAACCGCTTTATTGGCCGTACTCTCGAGAGTGCCCAATCAAAAATAGAAGGTTTTCATTTTGATGCTCGTAAGCATACCTTAGAATACGATGATGTCATGAATCATCAACGTAAAATTATTTACGAGAGACGCCAAAAAATGCTTCGCGCAGATAAAGAAGGAATAGAAGCATTGCTAGCTACAGTAATAGAAGAACACGAAGGTTTTGACAAAGTCTTAGAAGAGAAAAAGAAAAAACTCGGAGAAAACGCTTTTTATGAAACTGTAAGACGAATAGCTCTTTATGCTACAGATGCTCTTTGGATGGAACATCTGGAGTCTATGGATTATCTTAGGTCTTCTGTAAACTTGCGAGCTTATGGTCAACGTGAACCTATCGTAGAATACAAAAAAGATGGACTCGCAATGTTTAAAGACATGGAAGAAGCTTTTAAGGAGCAAGTATTTTCACTTGTCTCTTCTATCACTGAACCTGCAAAGGCTGATGACGCTCCGTCAAAACAGACTTTGATTGCTACCCAAGAAGACTCTGCAGAATTTGGAGGAGAAGCACAGGTCAAAGTTTCAGGGATGAACGATGTCGGACGAAATGACCCTTGCCCATGTGGTGCGATAAATCCAGTAACAGGTGAAGTCTATAAATGGAAAAAATGTGGAATGATAAATGCTCCACAACACAGGAAAGCCTTAATAAATTAACTTCAAGAGAATGAATAAAAGACTTTGGTTTTTGTTTCTAACTATATTTATAGATATGCTAGGAGTCGGTATTTTGATACCGGTAATACCTCAGCTCTTGGGTGAACCGAATTCTCCTTACTATTTATTAAATGCAACTCAGGCAGACTGGGGCCTTATTCTCTTGGGTGTGCTTATGACTATTTATCCACTCGCTACTTTTTTTGCAGCTCCTATACTAGGTGCATTGTCAGATAAATATGGACGTAAGCCAGTATTATTCTTATCTATTTTAGGTACAGCAATTTCTTATTTTGTTTTTGCTTATGCAATTTTGACCAGAAACATAGGACTACTCTTTGCTTCTAGACTAATAGACGGACTCACAGGAGGAAATATATCTGTAGCCCAGGCGGCTATCGCTGATTCGGTGACACCAGAAAATAGAACAAAAGCTTTTGGTTCTATTGGGGCAGCTTTTGGGCTCGGCTTCATAATCGGTCCATTTTTGGGCGGAGTACTTTCTACTCCCTCAGTATTGCCTTTCTTTAATGCTTCTACTCCTTTTATTTTTTCAGGAATATTGTCTTTGTTTAATGCTTTTTCAATTTACTTCTTCTTTAAAGAAAGTATTCGCGAGAAAGACCATGACAGAAAGATTGATATTTTTGGAGCATTTAAAAATATTATTAAAGCCCAAAAATTTTCACCAGAAGTACGCACTTTGTTTTTGATATCATTTTTGGTAAATGCGGGTATGGCTTTTTTCTACTCTTTCTTTAACGTATATCTGACAAATAAATTTGGTTTTTCTCCAGCAGAAATTGGAAATTTCTTTGCTTATGTGGGCTTGTGGGTAATTATTACTCAAGTCGTGGTGGTCCGACACCTAGCGAAAAAACACAAAGAGATAGACATATTGGGTCCTACGTATTTTTTGTATGCACTCGGAGTATTACTTTACTTGGTTCCAAATAAAGCTTGGATGCTACTACTCGTAGTGCCGATTGCTTCTATACCAAATGGCGTACAAATGGCAAACTTTTCTGCACTATTGTCAAAAAAGACAGAAGAAAAAATGAGAGGGGAAGTCATGGGAGTAAATTCTTCTGTATCTTCTCTTGGGCAAGCAATTCCTCCTATCATCGCTGGTTTTGTGGCAGCAGCCACGGCCACTTTTGTGCCTATTGTTTTTGGGGCCTTGATTGTAGTGGTAGCTGGATTTATTTTCGTTCAAAAAATTAAAAATGCTAAGATATAAATATGATTAATTTTGAAGATTTTGTAAAATTAGAAATAAAGATAGGCAAGGTTGTATCTGCTGAAAAAATTCCAGAAGCGGACAAGCTTTTGAAATTGGTTTTTGATTTTGGTAGTGAGCAAAGACAAATAATGTCTGGTATTGCAGAATTTTTCCCTGACCCAAGTCTGCTCGTAGGAAAACAAATGCCGGTAATTGTGAACTTAGAACCTAGAAAACTTCGTGGCTATGAAAGTGAAGGTATGATAATGGCGATTGATTCAGGTGAAAATATAGTATTACTTTCTCCAGAGATAGAGGTCCAAAATGGAAGTAAAGTTAGATAAAATATGAATGTTTTAACTAAAAATCTTAAGAGACTAAAGCTAAGGAGGCGAGCTATTTCCACTCTCGCTTCAATACATTTTTTTGGCAACTCTTCAAAGCATATGAAGGTCATCGGTGTGACTGGTACAAATGGCAAGACCACAGTAGCTACACTTTTATATAAAACTACAAAAGAACTCGGCCATAAGGTGGGGCTAATCAGTACAGTAGAAAATCTAATAAATGGTGAAAAAATGTCTGCCGATTATAATGCCCCTTCTACGACTCCAGATCCGATTTTTTTACATAAACTATTGAATAAAATGAAACATGAGAAATGCGAATATGTATTCATGGAAGTGACTTCACATGCCCTAGACCAAGACAGAGTCGCTGGTGTAAATTTTGCTGGTGGAATTTTTACAAATTTGACTCATGACCACCTAGATTATCATAAAAATATAGAAAATTATTTCGGAGCAAAAAAGAAATTTTTTAAAATGCTCTCACATAATGCTTTTGCATTATCAAATATAGATGATAAATATGGAGAGAGAATGCTCGAAGGAATAAAAGCTAAAAAATATACTTATGGCTTTAAACATGAGGCTAATTTTAGTGAAAAATTGGATACACAATTGATAGGAGATTTTAATATGTACAATGTCTTAGCGTCTTATGCTACTTTGAATTTACTAGGTTTTGATAAAGAAAAAGTAAAAGAAGTATTGAAAAATATCAAACCTCCAAGAGGACGTTTTGAACATTTCACATCTCCAAACGGTGTTTTAGTAATTGTAGACTATGCCCATACTCCAGATGCCCTCGAAAATGTTTTAAAAACTGTAGAGAGTATGAAAAAAGAAAATTCAAATATAATTTCAGTCTTTGGCTGTGGTGGAGACAGGGATCCTGCAAAAAGAAAAGTAATGGGTAAGATAGGAGCTACACTTTCTGATATAGCTATATTTACTTCAGATAATCCACGAGGCGAAAACCCAGAAAAAATTATAGAACAAATGAGAGTAGATTTATCGGTAGAAGAATTGAGAAAAGTAAAATCTATAGCAGATAGACGTGAAGCAATTTTGGAATCAGTAAAAATTGCAAAAAGTGGAGATATAATATTATGCGCAGGGAAAGGGCATGAAGACTATCAAGAAATAAATGGAGTCAAAAATCATTTTGATGATATGGAAGAATACGAAAAAGCTTATGATAAAAAATAATTATAAAGAATTTTTTAAAGATAAAAAGATAACTATAATGGGCCTAGGATTGCTCGGCCGAGGTGTCGGTGATGCTGTTTTCTTGGCCGAGTGTGGAGCGCGACTGACAATTACAGATTTAAAATCTGAGAACGAGCTAAAATCTTCATTGCAAAAACTAAAGAAATTTAAAGATATAAAATATACCTTAGGAGAACATGACTTTAGAGACTTTAATAATAAGGATATGATTTTAAAAGCTGCGGGTGTACCACTAGACTCTATGTACATAAAAGAAGCTCGAAAAAATAATATACCGATAGAGATGGATGTATCTTTATTTGCTAAGCTTGCTCCTGAGGTGATGATTGTCGGAGTCACAGGAACACGGGGAAAATCTATGACCACGGCTTTAATTTATGAAATTTTATCTAAAAATATTAAAGATAGAAAAGTCTATATTGGTGGAAATGTACGTGGAGTAGCCACCTTGCCACTTCTCAATAAAATAAAAGATGGAGATATTTTAGTTTGTGAATTGGACTCTTGGCAATTACAGGGCTTTGGAGATAGTAAAATTTCTCCAAATATTTCAGTGTTTACTTCATTTATGCCAGACCATATGAATTACTATAAGGGCAGTATGAAGGACTATTTTGCTGATAAAGCCAATATATTTAAGTATCAGGAAAAATGGGATACATTGATAGTTCGCCCAGATATAAAAAAATTAATCCCGAAAAGTATAAAAAGTAAATTTATTGTCGTTAGTGCAAAAGATGCAGATAAATACACTTCAAATTTACCTGGAAAATTCCAGAAAGAAAATTTAGCATGTGCAGTAGCTGTAGCAAAACAATTCAAGATTTCGGATATAGGTATCAAAAAAGCTATCAAAAATTTCAAGGGGTTAGAGGGTAGGTTGCAATATATAAAAACAATTAAAGGTGTGAAAATTTACAATGATAACAATGCCACTACAGCAGAGGCTACTATGGCTGGAATCGAAGCGTTATCACTAAATTTAAAAGATAAAAAAATAATATTAATTTGTGGGGGTAATGATAAAGGTCTTGACCTGAAAATATTTACTAAAGTCATTGATAAGTATTGTAAACTGGTTGTGACTATTCCAGGTACTGGCACAGACAGACTTTTTGACATTAAATTTAAGTCTCACATTATGGGAACAAAAAATTTAAAAGAAGCAGTCAAAGTAGCAAGAGGAGAGGCCAAATCCGGCGATATATTACTTTTCTCTCCAGCCTTTAGCTCGTTTAGCCAATATAATAATGAGTATGAGAGAGGGGATGAATTCATAAAAATTATAAAAACATGGAAATAGATTTATCAAAAGTTAAAAAAATATTTTTCATCGGTATTGGTGGTATAGGTATTTCATCTTTGGCCAAGATGGCTCTTTCTCGGGGGATAGAAGTAGCTGGTGTGAATGATGATGAAAGCCCGAAGACACTCGACCCTCTTGTCTCAGCTGGGGTCGCTATAACTTTTCAAAAGGATAATTTAGAACTTCCATTAGCTGACCTATATGTCTACAGTGATGCATGGATTCACCGAGGTCCAGATATATTAAATTCTGCTCGAGCTACCGGCAAACCAGTAATGAATTATTTTCAGGCACTGGGTGTTTTTGCACGTGAGTACAAAGCTATAGCTATTTCAGGAACTCACGGCAAGACGACGACTACAGCAATGGTCGCTGGTATGTTGATGGACGCGGGGCTAGATCCGACTGTCGTGGTGGGTTCATTTGTGAAAAAATTTGATAGCAATTTTCGGTTGGGAAAAGGGCAATACTTAGTGGTTGAGGCCGATGAGTACAATAGGCATATGCTAGAGCTCCACCCATATATCGGAGCTATTACAAATATCGAGGCTGATCACTTGGATTGCTATAAAGACCTCGCTGAGATACAAAGTGCTTTTGATATATTCATTTCTCAAAGTGAACACAAGATTCTAGACTATTCTAAATATCTAGATAAGGTACCAAAGCTATCTGTCCCCGGTGAACACAATAGACAAAATGCTGCTCTTGCACTAGCCATAGCCGATATTCTCGGAATAGATGAAACTGTTGCTAAAAAATCACTAGAAGGGTTTACAGGTACATGGCGACGTCTAGAAAAAATAGGGGTGACAGCCGAGGGGGTGATAGTATATGACGATTACGCACACCACCCTACAGAAATAAAAGCTAGCCTCCAAGCTCTTCGTGAGCTTTACCCAGCAGGGACTAAAAATATAATTGTACTTTTCCAGCCTCACCTATACAGCCGAACCAAGGCTTTGTTTGATGATTTTGCCAAAAGCTTTACCGGAGCAGACAAGGTTTTACTTTTACCTATTTATTACGCTCGGGAAGTCAAAGACGAGAGTATCTCAAGCGAGAAACTAGCAGATGCTATATCGGCATATGACCAGCACGCAGTAGCTTTCCCAGACTTTAAGGAGGCGGGAAATGCCATAAAAGCCTTACATTTAAAGGAAAATGACGTATTTGTAAGTATGGGAGCAGGGGAGGCTTACAAGGTAGCCGAGGAAGTTTTCAAAACTGTCTAGGATCTTTTCCACACTACAAAATAACACAATTTTTAAGTATTTTTGTCAATACTTTTATTCTAAAATACCCTTATAAAATAAGGGTATTTTTCATTTGACACCTCGTAAATTTATGGCATAACTATTGACTTTTAGTGACCAAAATGATACTATATTGGTAAGTCTTTATTTTATAGGCACTTACTCAATAAGCTTATATATAAGGACTTTTATTTTGACACGTTCTCGGATGCATGGAGTTTGGCGGAGCAAAACCGCTTTAATATGAAAAACAAAAAAGGTTCTGTATCGGTTAGGGTATTGTGTTTATGTCATCCCAGGTCTAGTTCTGGGAACCCCTTCCTACGGAATAAAAACTTAATACGAATCCTGGAGTCTTTTGTTATATTGCCAGTGTTTGCCTTATCAATGCCCCTAGGTGGTCTATTTGGTACTGTAAAGACAGCAAATGTAGACGTTGCTCCTCAAATCGTATTAGCACAAAAAAATATGGAAGCTAGTAGTCTACTTGCTCTTAACCAAGCTGTAGATGAAAAGGCTCAAATTCTTGAGAAACAAGCTGAAGCTATCGATGCTTACTTTAGAGCACGAAAAATGCCTTTAGAGGGTACAGGTAAAAAGATGGCTGAAGAGGCAGAAAAAAATGGCCTCGATTGGAGACTTTTACCAGCTATAGCTGTACGTGAATCTACAGGAGGTAAGCATGCCTGTAAGTCAGTACCCAATTCTTTCTTTGGCTGGGGTTCATGTAAGATCGGTTTTAAGTCTAAAGAATATGCCATAGAAGTCATAGCTCGAAATATCAGTGGTAACAACCCAAACACCGAACATCACTATTCTGGAAAGACCACTAGGGGTATATTACAAAAATACAACCCACCATCAGTTATTCCAAAATATGCAGACGAAGTGATGGCTATCATGGAAGTAATTGGAGATGAAGATATGGGTGTAGCTCCTACTGTAGCGACTGCAGTTAATACATAAAAATTAGAAATTAAAAAAGCCCCCGACGTTAGTCGGGGGCTTTTTCTTTTTATTATTCCAAGTGAACTAAAGTCATCTTCTGATCTTTTGGTTCAAAGAGAGTAATTTGGAAACTATAAGTTTTACCAAGTTCTAGTTTTTTGTAAAGCTCAGCCTCACTTGCAAAAGTAGAGTTGTGTACAAGTCCAGCTACGCCTTCCTTGATAGATACAAGGGCACCGTGCTTATTGTATTTTATAACTACACCTTTGATTATGTCGCCCTTCTTTAATTTCTTTTCAAATTCTTTCCAAGGGTTTTCCTTTAGAGCCTTTATAGAAAGGGATATTTTACCATCTTTTATTTCTATGACTCTAGCTTTTATCTTGTCTCCTATCTTAAACATGCTTCTAGGATCTTCTACAAGACCCCAATCAAGCTCAGATATGTGGACTAGACCTTCTAGACCATCTTCAAGCTTTAAGAATACTCCAAAGTCTACTATACCTGCTACTGTGCAGTTTAGATCGTCTCCGATGTTGTACTTGCTCAAGATTTCTTTCTTATCTTCTGGGTCGTTGTTTTTCTCTGAGAAGATTAGTTTGCCTTCAGCTGGAAGGGTAGATATCACCATTACAGGGATAGTCTGACCTACTAGTTTTTTCAATTCCTTTAATATCTTATCTTTATCTGAGTCTAATACTCGAGGATAGTGCTCAGCTTTTAATTGAGAAGCTGGTAAGAATCCTTGAATACCTTGCCATTCTAATATTAGACCTCCTTTGTTTGCATCTTTTACTTCTAGGTGTAATACAGTCTTTGATTTGATAGCTTTTTCAGCATCATTCCACATGACAGCTGCTTTTGCTTCTTTTAATGAAAGCTCTGTATAACCTTCAGCATTTTCTACTTCTACGACTTTTGCCTTTATTAGGTCGCCCAAGTTTATCTTTTTGATGATATCTTTAGCGTTAATAAATTCTCGTCCGTATATGATACCTGTACCAAAAGGTGCAAGATCAACGAAAACAGAAGATTTTTTCACAAGGATGACCATACCTTCTACGATAGAGTCTACTTGTGGTTTGTTCACACTTCTAGTCACTATAGACTTTAAAACCGGGTTTTCTTGTACTGTTGTTTCTTCACTCATAATATTTATAAATTAAAAAATCCGCCACAAAGCGGATATAAGGTCTAGGTTCTCTTGAGGATACGTACACTCAACAGGGTTACCCTAAATCCAAGCTTTTAATAAAAACTGTATATTATAGTACTATAAAATCGGCAAAATTGCAACTATTTATGGCTATCATTTTGTTAAATTTTTTGCTATACTTTATCAAATGATAATCACATATTTCGGTAAACAATTTTTTAAGATAGAGCAGGGGAAGATGGTCATGGCTTTTAATCCGGTATCTAAAGGCTCAAAAACAGGCATCACTGCAAAGTTTGGAGCAGACATAGCATTGGTGACTACTAATCATGAAGACTACAACGGCATTGATCAGCTCTCTTTCGGAGAGCGTATTCCTTTTGTGGTGAGTGGTCCAGGAGATTATGAAGTTAAAGAAATTTTTATAAAAGGAGCATTATCAAATGCAGTTGTCGGTGGTAAAGATTATATAAATACCATGTATGCTCTCACAGTAGACAATATAAATATTGTATTTTTGGGGGCTCTATCAAGTACAGAACTTTCCAAAGAAGCCCGTGAAGCTATAAACAACTCTGATATTCTTTTTGTGCCGATAGGTGGCAATGGATTACTTGATGCAAAAGCGGGAGCAAAGCTCTCTTCTTCATTAGAGCCAAAATTGATAATACCGATGGATTATGACAATGCTTCTCTCAAAGCTTTTTTGAAAGAATCTGGAGATGAAAAAGCTGAAGTAGTAGACAAGCTCACTTTAAAATTGAAAGACTTAGACAATAAAGAAGGTGAGGTGATAGTGTTAAAAGCAAATTAGAATTTATAAAATAATGAAAAAAATTTTACATCATATTAGACGTCAGTCCGAAGAAACAAGGAAAACAATATTACATTTTCTCACAGTCTTTTTTGCTTTCGTGCTGATATCTCTATGGATTTTTTCTTTAGGTTCAAATTTGAAAAGTGAAGAGACACAAATAAAAATACAAGAAAGTGCAAAACCTTTTTCCGCATTAAAAGATAATATACCTGACATATGGTAAAAAAAATAACAAAATCAAACGAAGAACCTGAAGAGAAAAAAGCTGGTAACGTAGTTATCGGTGTAGATGTTGTCTCAGAGATGAAAGAATCATATTTGGCTTATGCCATGTCTGTTATTACTTCTCGTGCTTTGCCTGATGTACGAGATGGACTAAAGCCGGTGCATCGCCGAATACTTTTCGCTATGAATGAAATGGGTCTTACTTCTGCTTCTCGTTTTCGTAAATCTGCAGCAATTGTGGGAGACGTACTAGGTAAATATCATCCTCATGGAGATACTGCTGTGTATGATTCTATGGTGGGTATGGCTCAAGAATTTTCTTATCGTTATCCATTTATCTTGGGGCAGGGAAACTTTGGTTCTATAGATGGAGACAATGCTGCTGCTATGCGTTACACCGAAGCAAAAATGTCTAAAATTTCTGCTGACTTGATGAGAGATTTAGAAAAAGAAACTGTAGACTTTAGACCAAACTATGACCAGACTAGAAAAGAGCCTGTAGTATTTCCAGCTAGTGTTCCAGCGCTTCTTTTAAATGGAACTCTCGGTATTGCTGTCGGTATGGCTACAAATATCCCTCCACATAATCTTGGTGAGGTCTTGGATGCGACTATGCATTTGATAGACAACGAAGACGCTACCACAGATGACTTGATGCAATTTATCAAAGGCCCTGATTTTCCTATTGGAGGTATCGCTTATGGTTCAAAAGACATGCTCCATGCTTATTCATCTGGTAGAGGTGGAGTTGTATGTAGAGGTGAAGCAAATATCACTGAAGATAAAAATGGTAATCCACAAATCATAATCACTTCTATTCCTTTTCGTGTGAATAAAGCGAATTTGATTATGTCTATAGCAGAGCTAGTTCAAGAGAAAAAGATAGATGGTATCAAAGGTCTTCGTGATGAATCTACAAAAGATATTCGTGTCGTTATAGACCTAAAGGGTAGCTCACACCCAGAAAAAGTTTTAAATTATATTTATAAAAATACTCAACTTGAACAAAATTTCAATTTCAACATGGTGGCATTGGTGGATGGTGTGCCACAGACACTTTCTCTGAAATCTATTTTAGAGCAATTTATTTTACACAGAAAAGATGTAGTAAAGAGAAGAAGTATTTATGATTTACGTAAAGCCGAAGAGCGCGAACATATATTGCTCGGTCTCAAAAAAGCATTAGATAAAATTGATAAAGTCATCAGTATTATTCGTGCTTCAAAAAATTCTGCTGTTGCAAAAGTAAATTTGATGAAGGAATTCAAATTTACTGACCTACAAGCTACAGCTATTTTGGAGATGAAGCTTTCCAAGCTCGCAGGTCTTGAGAGAAAAGCTGTGGAAGATGAACTGAAAGAAAAACAAGATTTTATTGCAGAGATGAAATCAATCTTGGCTAGTCCAAAAAAGATTTTAAAAATCATTTCAAATGAAATAAAAGAAATTCGTGATAAATACGCAGATGAACGCAGGACAAGAATAGTAAAAGGTGGAGTAAAGGAAATTTCTGACGAAGACTTGATTCCAGAAAAAGAGACTATGCTAGTACTCACTGCGGGGGGCTATGTAAAATGTACTGACCCGAAAGAATACAAAGCCCAAAAGCGTGGTGGTGTCGGTGTGATAGATCTTGAAACCAAAGAAGAAGACTTTGTGACTATGTTAGTCTCTGGTTCTACACATGACAATCTACTATTCTTCACTAATCTTGGAAAAGCATACCAGATGAAAATGTATGATATACCTGAAGGCCGTCGTGCGACAAAAGGTAAATCTATAATGAATTTCCTTTCACTTGGCGCTGAAGAAAAAGTGACTTCAATTTTGGCTGTTTCAAAGAATAAGGAACAAGCAGCTTCTTCGCTGATGCTTGTCACAAAACATGGTACTGCAAAGAAAATGGCAGCAGCATCTTTTACGGACGTACGTCAAAGTGGAATCATTGCTATTCGTCTAGATAAAGGTGATCAGCTTATCTCTGCTCTTGCTACAAGCAAGGGTGATGAAGTCATGATAGCTACAGCTGATGGACAATCTATACGATTCAAAGAATCAGATGTACGTGAGATGGGACGAACAGCGGGCGGAGTCACAGGAATAAAACTAAAAAAGACTGATGAAGTTATTGGAGTAGATGTCATAAAGAAAAATTCAGACAAAGGAGCTTTCCTGACAATGAGCGCAAATGGTTTTGGTAAAAAGACAGCTCTAAAAGAATACAAAGTTCAGAAACGTGGAGGCTCCGGAATAAAGACTGCAAAAGTCACTCCAAAGACAGGAAAGCTAATAGTAGCCAAAGTCTTGAGTGGTGAAGAAGAAGAATTGATAGCAATGTCTAAAAAAGGACAAGTCATCCGTACAGCACTTGGAGATATACCAAACCTAGGACGTCAAACTCAAGGTGTGACCATCATGCGCTTGCGTTCTGGTGACGGAATTGCCTCACTCGCTTGTATTTAATGATACAATATAAATATGTTTACTGATCCGTTAAAAAATTTAAAAGCTTTCGGACTCAGAGAAAATAATATCGTAGCAGATTTAGGTGCTGGTACTGGCTATTATACTATTGCCGTGTCTCCAATTGTTCAAAATGGTAAAGTTTATGCCGTCGAGATAACGAAAGATTTTTTAACTACAATAAAAAATAAAGTAAAAGAATTGCATTTAAAAAATGTAGAAATTCTTTGGGGTAATGTAGAAAAAATAGGAGGGACCCATATCGGTGACAATGTAGTAGACGCAGTTATAGCTTCTAATGTATTTTTTCAAGTTGAAGACAAAAATAATTTTATTGAAGAAATAAAAAGAATTTTAAAAAAGGGAGGGCGAGTACTCTTGATAGACTGGGAACTAGAAGTAAAAAATGGAGGAATTTTTCCAAAGAGAAAAGGAGCTCTCACTAAAGCTATGGCTCATGAGATGTTTGAGAGTAAAGGCTTTACTTTAGAGCGTTATGTTGACGTAGGGGCGCATCACTATGGTATGATATTAGTTAAGAATTAAATTATCATGAAAGGTATCTTTCAAATTGTATTTATAATCGTTTTCATCGCTGGTGCTATTTTTGGTATTCTAGTTTTTTCTGGTGCGATAAAAATCGGTAGTGATGCCAATGTCACTGGAGGGACAGCTGTTTTATGGGGTACTGTAAAGGCTAGTTCTATGGCAAAAATAGTAGATGAATTTAATAAAAGTAAAACTGGCTATTTTATAAAATACGAAGAAAAATCTGCAGATAGTTTTGACCAAAGCTTACTAGAAGCATTGGCATCGGGTACAGGCCCTGACCTTTTCTTTCTGCCAGACAATTTAGCTTTTCATTATTCTAATAAAATTTTCCCAATACCATTTTCTAGCTACCCATTAGCTACTTTTAAAGAGACTTTTGCAGGAGCTGGTGAAGTATTTTTGACTAATAATGGCATACTAGCTTTTCCAATCACCATCGACCCTATGATGATGTATTACAATAGGAGTATCCTTGACTCAAATGCTATTACATATCCACCAAAGACTTGGGATGAATTATCTTCCATGGTGCCTATAATTACCAAAAAAGATAATGCAAATAAAATTATAAAACCTGCAGTGGCTCTGGGATATTTTTCAAACGTAGTTCATGCTAAAGATATTTTGACTGCCATGTTTATGCAGACAGGTAATGGAATAGTCACAAGTAAAAATGGAATCTTGCGTTCAGCTATGGGTGCTAGTGGAAATTATAATCTTGCATCAATTTTACAATATTATTCAAGTTTTGCAGACTCTACTCAGCCTGTATATTCTTGGAATAAATCTTTTTCAAATTCTCAAGACGCTTTTAGTAGGGAAGACTTGGCTTTTTATTTTGGTCCGGCATCAGAGCTCAGGTCTCTGACAAATAGAAATCCAAATCAAAATTTGGGAGTAGCTCCTATACCACAGCTCGCAAGTGCTACTTCTAAAATAACTAGTGCCAGAGTGACCGGTGTCGCGATATCTTCGGCCTCTAAGGATTTGACCACTGCTTTTGTCGTCGCTAGTAAGATAGCTACTACAGATTTTGCCTCCAAGTTGGCTTCTGCTCTGGAGATTCCTCCAGCACGTAGAGACTTGCTTTTAGTAAAGCCTAGTGACGCTTATGGTCCTACTTTTTATAATTCTGCTTTATATGCAAAGAGCTATCTAGACCCATCACCAAAAGGTACTGATGATATTTTTAGAACAATGATAGATTCAGTTTTATCAAATAATTCGACAGCTTCAAATGCAATCACGAATGCTAGTTCTAGATTAGATATTTTATTATTAAAATAAATAAATGAAAAACATAAAAAAAATTATAGTAGCTGTTTTAATGTTAATAACATTACTGGCTCCAGTCGTGACTTTTGCAGATATAATAGTTGCTCCACCTGACCGTCTACCACCGGAAAACGGAGATACCACAGTAACACCACCAGACCGCTTACCACCTGAAGATGGAGATACAATTTTACCACCAATTGATACTCTACCAGGTGACGATGGGGCACCCAACCCAGAACCTACACCTATAATTAAACCTCCCATAAAAGATAATACAGGAGGATTAGTTCAATGTGGAAGAAAAACTATATATTTAAATGAAAAAAACGAAGAAGTACCACCAGGTACACCCGGGGCAGTAAAGATAGCTGATCCAAAAGATGCTTGTGACTTTGATGATGTGATGTATTTAATAAACAATATTATTAATTGGATCCTTTTAGGATTGGCTTTGCCGATAGCAGGTATAATGTTCGCTTACGCTGGTTTCACTCTAATTACTTCAGGTGGGAGTTCTAGTGCTAAAACAAAAGCAAAAGAAATATTCTTTAATGCCGCAGTTGGTCTTGTGTTGGCTTTTACAGCTTATTTGATAATAGTATTTGTCTTAAAAGCGTTGGGTTATGATGGTAGTTGGATTTTTAGTATGTTTTAATTTGCTTAGTTAGATAGCTTATAGGTATAATATGATTATGAAATTTACAAAGAAAAATTTAGCAAGTGGTCTGTCTTTCATAATTCTTACCATGTTTATGTTTTTAGTTTTTGTTTTGCCTACTTTTTCTCTCGCTGACGACACAGGAACAATTGTAAATCCAACAGAAAATGGTCAAGGTAAATTAGAAAACCCACTTGGAGCAGAGGGGCCTGAATCAATACCAGCATTTATTCATAGTGTCTTAGAAGGAGTAGTAACTATCGGAATACCAATAGTAGCCCTAGCTGTAATTTATAGTGGATTTCTTTTTGTAGCTGCTCGTGGTAAACCAGAAGCTATAACCCACGCGAAAGATGCATTACTCTACACGCTTATAGGCGCGGCGCTTCTTTTGGGCGCATGGGCTATAGCAAATTTAATGGTGGATGTTATAAAAAACTTAGAATAAAAAATGATTACAGATGCATTAGGTACAGTAAAAGATATATTAAACTCAGTAGTTCCTTTATTAGTTTCTGTTGGAGTAGTTTATTTTGTTTGGGGTGTTGTTGCTTATGTTATTGGAGGAGGAGAGGAAGCAAAGAAAAAAGGTAGAGATAAAATTATCTATGGAATCATAGGGTTAGCTGTCATAGTCAGTGTATGGGGCCTGGTAAATCTCCTTACAAATACTTTTAATTTAAATAATCCACCTACACCCACTTCTACATCTAGTACTGGTTGTGATACATCAACAGGATTATTGGATTCTAGTATAGCTAGAGAAAAAAAATTACAGCATATTGTATGTTATATTACTTCCACTATTCAAAATTCAGTTATCCCACTTTTGTTTGCTGTGGCTTTAGCCACTTTTGTCTGGGGTGTATTAAAGTTTTTCTTTATAAACTCAGACGAAGAAGCTAAAAGGACTCAAGGTAAACAATTCATGATTTGGGGTATTATAGCTCTAGCTGTGATGTTGTCTGTCTGGGGGCTAGTGAGTATTTTAGGTGGAACTTTTGGTATTGATGTTGGTAGCGGCGCATTAAAAGGTTTACCGCAAACCAAAGAATGTGATACTCAGATAGACCCAAACGGTGGACAAGGAACTTCAAACTGTACATAAAGGTATGTCATATTTTAAATTAAATTTATGTGTGAATTAGGAAGTAGTAATATAGGTCAATTATTTGACTGTGCTAAAGGTATAATAGTAAATTCTATTATTCCAATATTTTTTGCAGCGGCCATAGCTTTTTTTGTCTGGGGTGTCGTAAAATTTTTCATTATAAACTCAGACGAAGAAGCTAAAAGAACACAGGGTAAACAGTTTATGATATGGGGGATTGTAGCCCTTGCTGTGATGGTATCAGTCTGGGGGTTGGTAAAGATACTTACTACTACATTTGGCACAAATGATAGCTTTGTTATCCCTGGTGTTCAGCCACCAAGGTAATTTGCCATATGTGTATTTATATATCATAATATAGTAAAGATGGCTTTATTTGTTATATTCTTTGTGGTAAAATATGAGCATTAATTATCATTATTATTAGGTCGCTTTATTAATTATAAGTTTATTAATTTAAAAATTATGAAAAAGAAGTTAATCGTTTTGTCTTTATTTGTTCTCGCTTTTGCTTTGGTGCTAGCTCCAGTAGGTGCTTATGCACAAGGTAGTGGTGTTACTATTGGAGGGAATGGTTCAAATGTATGTGCTGGTGGTGTTCAAGGTGGACCTACTGGGGGTATAAAAGGTGCTATATGTAAAATAGGGGAAATTCTTAATATGATTGTCCCTCTTTTGATATCTCTTGGAGTAGTTTACTTTGTATGGGGTGTCATCACTTATGTTATTGCTTCCGATGAAGAAGCAAAGAAGTCAGGACGAAACAGAATTATCTATGGAATCATTGGTTTGGCTGTGATCGTCGCAGTTTGGGGTCTTGTAGGTATCGTAACTTCAACTTTTGAGGTTAGCAACACAGGAAATTTTAATCTTCCAACAATTTAGTCTATAAAAATGGATTTGTTTTATACTAAAATAGCCTATGCTGGGAAAGTAAATGAATTTGTCTTAAAAGTAGATAAATTTATTATCAATCCATTGATATTGATGCTTTTTGGTCTAGCAATCTTGATTTTTCTTTACGGAGTCCTTGAGTTTCTAATGAATCAGGCAAGTGAAGAAAAAAAGACAACTGGTAAGAGTCATATGATTTGGGGTGTTGTAGGAATCACTATTATGCTCGGAGTCTGGACTATTCTCGGTTTCGTGCTAAATACCTTAGGTATAGATGGTATAGACCCACAAGAAGGCACAGTTCAGCTTAATTAGTATAAAAAAAGAAATTAAAAAGGCGTATCGTTCCACTCGGGAATGATACGCCTTTTGATTTGTGCACTGGCCAAGAGTGCGATTTTTCGGCTAAGACCTAAAATGGTCAATTCCAGACTTCGATGCCCCATGCATCTTTATCTGTCCCACAGATTTCGTAGTCTCCCAACGGAAGACTACCTCTGTCGTTTGATGTGCCTGGTTTGCTTAGCCAAGGCTCGACAAACGGTTTTGCTTTCGGAGGGGGAGTGATTTTCACTTCACCTCCTTTTGGATAGAAGTCTATGCTTCCAAGCTTTTTGGCTTTTACAGTGACGCACCCCATCGGTGCTGGAAATTTGTAGACTCTTTTGGACCTATTTGTTGAAGTGGGATTTCCCCCAGCTTCTTCTTTAAGGCTATCCCAAAAGAAACTACATTTGGCACAATTGAATATCATGACTAATATGAAGAGCATAAGAAGCACTCTCCATACGTTAGCCCATTTTGAATGCGATTCTCCATGATGGTCATCATGTTCGTCGGCGTGTGTAGCTGTGGTGTCAGAGACACCCTCAGCCGACAATGGAATGCTTATTTGTGACTTGCGAGGGAACCAATCGTCTTTTTTAACCCAGAAGGTTAAGGAGATGATTCCTATCACAAGCAGAGTTGCAGCTCCTATAATAATTGTGATTATCATTTCTTTTCCTTTCCTCCCACTGCATCAAGTGTTTCTTTCACACTTGTCACAGCTGTTAAGAGACTCATATCCGAAGGCAGTATTGTTACGTTACCTTCCTTTATAGCCTCGACGAGAGCGTCTGTTTTTACGATCAGCTCTCCACCAGGTTTATTTGCAGCTTTTGCACGATCACTAATCGAAGATGCAATAGCTTTTCCTTCAGCAGTCATGGCCGCCGCTTTACCTAATCCTTCTTTCGTAAGACGGATCATTTCTGATTCGGCTTCTGCCGTTTCGGCCGCAGCTCGTCCCAATCCCTCCTCAGTAAGTTTTACTTTTTCAGCTCCCGCGCGAAGTACGGTAGCAGTAGCATCACCGGCCGCCTCTGCAATTTTGGATGCTCGAGCAGATACCGCGATATTTACTGCATGTGATGTCCCAAGAGATGTAACTCTTACCTCTTTGACATCTACACCCCAAGATTCATTTGGTGTTTGTCCGTCGCGGGGCGTCGCGTTGGGGTCTCCAACAAGCCACTCCACTTCGTCCAAGATTTGTTCACTTAGAGTGTCTACTTCCTTGATGGCTTTAGCCAGAAAGGTTTTACCAGCCCTCTCTTGCATGGCTGTTATGCAGGTATCCTTTATCCTATCCATTGCCTCAGTAAGCCCACCAGCAACCTCGGTGAGTTTTATAAAGTCCGAAATCTGAAAGATGTAATACAGATGTGGGTCTGTGGTTAGTCTTTTTGCTAATGGATCATTTTCATACTGTTTTTTTTCTTCATCAGTGATTCCATCCGTAGATGTGATGTCTCCCCAGTTGATCCTGATTGGCTCCTGGAAAACATACCAGCTGTCCGATGAACTCGCCCGATTTGCTCTTTCGATTTCAGATCGGTCGAGAGTTCCAAAGTCTACCTTGATGGCAGTCTTTGGAGCTGTTTTTATCTTGACGATTGGCCAAAATTGTAAATAAGGTCCTGACTTTAAGACTCCTAAAATTCGTCCCAAAAAAGTCCTGAGCCCGATTTCTTTTTCCGAGACAACCTTGACATTGGCTATCACGATGCAGACCGCGGCAACAAACAATACAACTACAACAGCTGCTATTAAAACATATATCTCTAACATAACTTTTCTCCTTGCGTCACGTGGACGCTGTTTAAGCGACCGCAACGCGGACCAATATTTTGTTTTCAAATTACAGGGCATACTTTGCCCATTTGACTATATTGTATCATAGAAATGCCAAAAAGTCAAGTCATTTTTACTCTATTTTCACCAAAAAATCCTTATTTCACAAGACAAAATTTCTTAAATAAGGTAATATATATACATGGGATCAGAAATAAATTTGATAATCTTGTTCGTCATTATAGTCGTAGGCTTTTTAATTGCCGACCTTGGGTTTTTTAATAGAAAAAGTCACAAGATTGCATTTAAGCCTGCTCTGTATCAATCTATTTTTTGGATAGGAATTTCTTTTGCTTTTGGAATGTTGATATATTTCTTTATGGGCAAGGAAATATCGGTAGAATTTTTCTCTGCATATATCACAGAGAAGATGCTTTCGGTGGATAATTTATTTGTAATACTGTTAATCTTCAACTTTTTTAATTTAGAAGAAAAATATCACCACAAAGCTTTGTTTTGGGGTATTCTAGGAGCAATAGTATTCCGTGCAATATTTATAGGAGTAGGGGCATATGTAATAGAGCAGTTTTATTGGGTCCTTTATATATTCGGAGCTTTTCTTATTTACACAGGAATTAAGCTATTGAATGATAAAAAAGAAAAACATATTGATTTTAAAAATAATAAAGTCATTAAATTTGCACACAAGTTGCTTCCTTTTACTGACATTCACCATGGAGGCAAGTTTTTTTTCATAGAAAAGGGTAAATTTTATTTCACTTCACTGTTCATGGTAGTTTTGATGGTAGAGGCTACAGATATCATATTTGCCGTAGATTCTATACCTGCAGTATTTTCTATTACACAAAATGTGTTTGTAGTATTCACTTCTAATATCTTTGCTATTATGGGACTGCGGGCCTTGTTTTTCGTGATTGAAAATATTTTACACAAGTTCCATCACTTACAAAAAGGTTTGGCATTTATATTGTTATTCATTGGATTAAAGATGTGTATAGGAATAATTGGTGTTCACATATCTTCTTTTATATCATTTGCAGTTATTATGTTTGCACTTTTTTCTTCTATAATATTATCTATAATTTTCCCCAAAAAGATATAGCAACAAAATAAAAACCCCCGTAAAGGGGGTTTTATTGTTAAGCGTGTTTTAGGGGGGTCTCGTGATATCTAGCTTCTCCACCAAAGAATTTTCTAACAATGATGACTATTAGTAATATAATTATTGCAAATAGAACCCATTGAATTATTCCAGAAGGTGAAAAGCTATTTGTTCCGAATATTGCATTTGATGCTAGTGAGCTTACATCTCCACCTGTATTGCCTCCATTGTTTCCATTTGAGCCATTATTATTGTCGTAGCCATTTGAGTTTTGTGTTTGACTATTTGAATAATTGCCGTTACTACCATTACTTCCGTTGTTATTGTTGTTTGAGTAAGAAGAGTTGTTATTGTAATTATTACTACTACTATTATTGCTATTGTAGTTCGTGTTGTTGTTTACATTGTTTGTAGTACTAGGTGCTACATAGCCAGTGACTTTTAACATAATAGCGTTTGAATATGCTCCTCTGTTTGGATTGAAGACATTTATGTATCCTCCATTTGGACTTCGTAAATCTTCAGCACTTAGGTGGACTATCATGTGGTTGTAATCTATGTAAGTTGAAGGTCTAGTAGAGCCGTTAAACTTAGCTACAGAGTTTGGTAAGAAGCCACGTCCAGCAATAGTGATATTAGAAATATTACTTTGATATTTTACAGAGTTTGGAGTAATTGAACCAACCCCTGGAATAGGGTTTTCTGAGCGAGCCAAGAAGTGGTCATAGCCATCGTCTTCATACTGAGCATGAGCTTTTGCAGGTGTTATTGTCACTACAAGAGCTAAAATAGCTAGTATTCCCAAGCCCAAAACTATTAAGTTTTTCTTTATTGATTTAATCATACCCATAGTATATCATAACTATGATTAAATGTCAAGTACCTAAAATACCTATATTTTCTGTGGGCAAGGAGGGACTCGGCTATTACATAGCCAGGTGCTTTTCTATTTCGCTAGGCTCAATATAGAAAAGCCTTTCGAGGTCCCTCACAAAAGCAAATAAATTTGTTTTTTCTCTGTGGGCAAGGAGGGACTCGAACCCTCAAGCCTTGCGGCATTAGTTCCTAAGACTAACGCGTATACCAATTCCGCCACTTGCCCAT
>CAYREQ010000009.1:0-18785 GCA_964423445.1 uncultured Candidatus Saccharibacteria bacterium
GAAAAAATCGAACTAGCCTCAAACTATTATCAATATTGCTGGCTTTGTGCTAAAAAACGAAATAATATATATCTTATTGATAATAATGAATTTTGAAATAAAAGACTTTCTAAAGTGATTGCCATATTAATCTAATTGCTTTACTGCTCGGTTTGATTTATAAGAATAGGTAAGGTGACTAATAAATATACAAGACGAGAACGGGTTCATCATCCAAAAGAGGAAAAAATAAAAAAAATTGCAGTACTTGTCTTTTTCTTAATACTTTCAGAACCATTCTTAATATTATTAGTAGGTCCGATTCTTGCAAATCTACTAATTGTTTTTGTATTACTTCATTTTACATTTGGAATTAAAAGATCATTCCGGGCATTTGACAAACTCATCCGTTATCTGTTTCAACTACCCCTAAAAATTATTAAAAATGGCATCGGTTGGTTTACGTTTGCATTTATTATTCTCTTAATCGCTTTCCTGTTGTTTATGGTTAATACTATTGATCAGCAAAATAATGAGATAAATAATTTGACTCAAAAGGTAAGTCTTGTTGAGAAAAAACTTGGAGGTAGTGAAAAATTAAACTGTAATGAGAAGGACACAATAGATAGAGTCAGAAAGTCTGTTGTGAGAATTATTGGAGGCGAAGCTGAAGGATCAGGCTTTGTCATTCAGTCAGACGGTTATATTTTAACCAATTTTCACGTCATAGAGTTTGAACCTACTCCAAAAGTTGTTTTTCCCGATAATACTTTTGAAACTGCAGAGATTGTCATGGCCGATAAAAATGCCGATCTTGCAATCCTTAAGGTAACTAAAAATTTACCTGTAATTTCATGGGGGTCTCCTGAAGAGTTAAATCCTGCCGAAGAACTCTTGGCAATCGGGTTTCCGATGGGCGGGCAGCTTACAGGTGAGGCATCGGTAAATAAAGGTGCACTCTCAGGCAGAAGAAAGTCAAAGGATGTGGGCGTGGAATATTTGCAAACTGATATAACGTATACGGGTGGTGTTAGTGGTGGACCAATGGTTAATATTTGTGGTGAAGTGGAAGGAATTAATACTGCAGGGTTATCCGGACTCGGGCTAGCTATATCATCCAAGTCGATTCTTCAAAAGTGGCTTGAGATGACCAACTCTAAAGAAGACGTATTAAAGGATATTCAAAGAATTACTTTTGATCCGGATGCAAGTTCACTTGATACGGTCAAGGCTTTCTATAATTATTTAAAAGCAAGAAAGATGGATAAAGCTTTCGAGCTGATATCCGATAACTACAAAAGGGGTTACAGCTTTAATACATGGAAGAAGGGTTACGAATCTCTTCTTGATACTACCGTAATAAAAATTGAGGAAGACCCTAAAACCAAAAACAGAATCAACGTCAAACTCACAACAAAAGATATGGTAGATGATGAAATTGTTTACAAATATTTTGAAGGCTATTGGGATGTTAAAGAAGTTGTAAATAGATGGCAACTTTGGGAACCTAAAATTAAAGAGGTTAAAGAGCCTGATTATATGTGGTTCTATGACTAAAGTGACAAATCTACCCTAGAAATAATATTTTAAAGTTCGTAAACTCAGTTCAACAGTGCTAAAATAACAAAATAACATGTCGCTAATCGATAATAAAAATCAAACACTTCAAGAAGCCCTCAAGAATGCGCTTCAGTCTTCTGATAGTGTTGATATTGCGGTTGGGTTCTTTTACTTCTCAGGTTTTCAAGCTCTCGCCGAGCAGCTTAAAGATAAAAAAGTAAGAATTCTTGTCGGTCTAGAAGTTGACTCACAACTTATTCCTCAAATTGCTCAATACTCAAAGGATGGAGATGAGGATTTGTCTCGTTGGCAACCCAGAAGACCCACTACTTCAAGGACAGCCCTAAAGCTAAATTACATTGATTCGTTCGTTGGTTTTATGAACGACAGTGATATTTTTGATCAAAATAAATCTAATGAAGTATTCGATTTATATATTGAAAAAATTAAAAATGGAACGTTGGAAATAAAGAAAACTGTCACTGATTATCATGGAAAATTTTATCTCATACACAACAATGCCGAGACTTCCCAGAATGGAGATTTCCCCGGAACACTATTTATGGGTTCAAGTAATTTAACTTACAATGGTCTCGTTGGGCAAGGAGAGTTAAATGATTCAAGTAGAGAAAAAGGTAAATTTGAAGAATACAAAAAAGAATTTGAAACCATGTGGGATGACTCTCAATCACTTTCTATTTCGGATATTAACACGAAAGATGAGTTTATAGAAACAATTAAACCTCGTATCTGGAAATTTGCAGTGCCTAGTCCTTACGCAATATATCTTCGTGTATTACACGAGCTTTTTCAGCAGGATGAAATTGAATCACTTAAAACTCCAAAAAATATTACGAACGGCCTATTTACAGATTTAGAATATCAGATTGATGCAATAAAAATGGTTATCGACAAACTAAATAAATACGATGGTGCTCTTCTTGCTGATGTTGTTGGTTTAGGAAAAAGCATAATAGCATCTGCAGTAGCAAGAAATATGGACATGAAAACGGTCATTATTTCTCCACCCCATCTTATTTCTCAGTGGGAAGATTACAAAGAACAATTTGGCATCCGAGGATCGAAAGTATTTAGTTCTGGAAAAATTCAGGAAGTATATGAACGCTACGGTGAATCAAGCGAACCCACACTATTTATTCTTGACGAGGCTCACCGATATCGAAATGAGGATACAGGAGATTATAAACTACTACATCAGATTGCAAGAGGAAATCCGGAAAATAAAATTCTACTACTAACTGCAACCCCCTTTAATAATGATCCGAAAGATGTATTTGCTTTAATTAAGTTGTTTCAAACTCCTGGTCAATCAACAATCCGCTCAGTTGATAATCTAAGTCTTAGGTATCGGGAATTAATACAGCGATATAAGAAGCTTCGCCGTGAAATGTCTGCTGGCGTTGACGAAGACGAAATTAACAAGGAAGCGAATGAAATTGCAGCTGAGCAAAGAAGATTGATTGAGCCAATTATTATAAGAAGATCTCGTCTGGATCTTAAATATATTACCAGGTATAAAGAAGACCTGAAAGAACAGGGAATTGAATTTGCAGAAGTTAAAGGTCCTGATCTTATGGAATATGATCTTGGTGATCTTTACGACCTGTATATTGAGACTTTAAATCTTATTACTCGACCGGAAAATGAAGGATTTATTGGTGCAAGATACAAACCAACTGCCTCGGAATATATGAACGAGGATGGTAAGAAAAAACTAATGGAGAAATATGAAGACGAAATTGATGATATCCAAGATATCCAAACAGCACAATCTAATTTGGCAAAATTTATGAGAAGACTTCTCGTTATGCGATTTGAAAGTTCAAAAGATGCATTTCGTTCAACTCTTGAAAAGATGATTGAATCAAATGAAAAAATTGAAGCATGGTGGCGAGAGCTTGGGACTGTACCAATCATGAAAAAAGGGCAAATCCCAGATCCAAACGACTATAATCTTGAAGACGGAGAAAGTAATGACAGTTTGTCTCAAGATTTAGAATTACTCAGAAATAAAAAAGGGTTTTTGGAAATAGATAAAGATTTATTAAACGAAAATTTCATTAAAGACGTACGGCATGATACAGAACTTCTCAAATCAATACATGATAAATGGTACAGGAACTCACAGCATGCAGATTTAGATCCAAAATTAGACGAGTTAGTTGTAAGTCTTAATAAGTTTTTATCAGAAAATCCCGAAAGAAAAATAGTCTTATTTTCAAGTTATAAAGATACCGTCGATTATTTAGAACGGCAATTAAAACAAAGAGGGTTTAATAGAATTACAAAATATACTGCATCTGAAGGGACTGAAAGCTATAAAAAAATTATTAAGGCAAATTTTGATGCATCTTACCCTGCTGAACAACAACAGAACGACTATGATGTACTTATTGCAACTGATGCACTTAGCGAAGGCTTTAATCTCCATCGTGCTGGAATTGTTATCAATTATGATATTCCCTATAACCCAACAAGAGTCATTCAGAGGGTCGGACGTATAAATCGTATTAATAAAAAAGTGTTTGATTACCTATATGTGTATAACTGTTTTCCAACTGCTGTTGGAGAAGAAGAAACACGTGTGAGATCCATCTCAACACTCAAAATAAAACTCATCAATGCAGTAGTTGGAAGTGATACAAAAACACTGACAAGCGATGAAGAACTCCTTACTTTCTTTAAAGATGAGTTTGATAAAGCAAGACAACAGGATGAGCAACTCTCATGGGATGCTAAACACCGCGAGGTATATGAAAATGCGGTTAAAGCCGATAAGCATATTGAAGAAATGTTAAATCTTCCCCGAAGAAGCAGAGTAAAACGTACCGATACTGGGGAAACAGGTATAGTTGTCTTTGGGAAAAAGGGATCAAATTCTATATTTACTTATGGTGCTAATCCTGAAATGGTAAATGTTGTATCTGCAGAATCTGCGTTACCATATTTTCAGGCAACAGAAACAGATAGCGGAACATCAGTTGATGATAGTTTTACACAAGAATTTAATCTTGCAAAAGAAAAACTTTTTGGCAAACATGAACTACCAAAAATTCAGGGAAGACGAGCGAAAGCCATACATGTACTTAAAGTTATTTCGGATGAATTACCGAATGCTCGAGATTACTGTCAAGACATTATATCTATTGTAAAAACATTAGATGATATAAGCGATGGTGCTCTAAAAGATATTTCACAAATAAGTACACGCAATATAGAGGAGGCATATAAAAGACTTCGAGAAATCATTCCTGATACTTATATTAGGAACGTTTTAACTCGAGCAAATCGTTCTGAAAACGAAGAAGAGCTACTGCTTTTCGCTGAACAGTTAGTATGATAGAACTAAATCAAAAATATGACCGCAACCAATTTTTAAGCTTCTTACAAGAAGCTTTTCTTAAGGATTTTCAAAAAGACATAAGACCTGTTGGTATTGGAAGCCTGAATGCAATTAGCAAAGCTAACACTTTAGGTACGAGTCCTTCACTTGATCTACAAGTTTTTGAATTTGAATACGCCGGATCTTTTAACAAAAGGATAGCTCTTGCTAAAGAAGCATTCCAATTAATGAAACAGAGTGCAACTTTTCAAGCACTTGCTGTTTTTTACTCTAGTGAGAATGATGACTGGCGTTTTTCTTTAATGACAGCCAATCCTAAAAGAAACGAGAAAGGTAATATTACTGTCGCGTATTCCAATCCAAGAAGATATTCGTTTTTTCTAGGCCCAAATGCTAAGGTTAATACTCCCACTAAATTTCTAGTTAAAAAGGGAATGGTGGTGGATTTTAGTGACTTAAAAAGCAGATTTTCACTTGAAGTAGTAAATAAAGAATTTTATAAAGAAATTTCTGAGAGTTTTACAAAACTAGTAGGTGGTGTAAGAGGTGAAGGGCGCACCAAAATTACCTATGAATCTCTTATAAAACTTCCATCCGTCAATGATCATAGCCAAACAAGCATTGAGTTTACAGTACGCCTAATTGGTAGATTAATATTTTGTTGGTTCTTAAGAGAAAAATTAAGTAAATCCGGTAGTCCTCTTATGCCCAAAGACTTACTTTCTTTAGAGGCGATTTCTAGAAATTCAGATTATTATCATAAGATTTTAGAACCAATCTTCTTCGAAATATTAAATAAACCAATTAAATCTAGAAGAGAACCATATTCAACCGATTCTTTTTCATTAATACCTTATCTCAATGGGGGACTTTTCTCTCCTCATGATGATGATTTTTTTAGTTACAATGAGGGAAAGCGAGATCAATATCACAATACCGTTGTTATCCCTGACAGTTGGATAAAAGAATTTTTTAGTATTCTTGAGACATATAACTTCACAATTGATGAAAATACCAGTATCGATGAGGAGCTTTCAATTGATCCAGAAATGCTAGGAAGAATATTCGAAAATCTTCTCGCAGAAATTAACCCAGAAACAGGTGAATCAGCCAGAAAAAGTACTGGAAGCTATTACACTCCTCGGGTCATAGTTGACTATATGGTTGATGAAAGCCTTTTGCTTTATTTGAAACAAAAAACAAATATTAATGAAGAGAAATTGCGAGCAATAATAAGCTATGACTTATCTGATGATTCTTCATATCCACTCAGTGAGGATGAGAAAACAGAGCTAGTTGATGCAATTGAAAAGGTTAAAATACTTGATCCTGCATGTGGTTCTGGTGCTTACCCTATTGGTGCCCTACAGAAAATTGTTTTTATCTTACAACAAATCGATCCTGAAGGGCAAATTTGGTTTCAAAAACAACTTAAGAGCACTTCCCCCGAAATAAGAAGGGTAATTGAACGAGAATTTTCTCACAAGAATTTTGACTATATAAGAAAATTGGGAGTAATTAGAGAAAACATATATGGTATTGATATCCAACCTATTGCAACTGAAATTGCAAGGCTCAGATGTTTTTTAACTCTAGTGGTTGACGAACGAATTGATGATAATACAGAAAATCGAGGCATCGAACCTCTTCCTAACCTTGATTTTAAATTTGTTACCGCCAACAGTCTGATAGGATTACCCACTTCGGACATTAAGAATCAACTCGGCCTTTTCGAAGATACAGAGGGAATAAGGGAACTGAGAGAAATAAGGGATATGTTTTTTAATGCTTCTGGTTCAGAACGAGAAATATTAAAGCTACAATTTATGCAGACTCAGAAAAATATGCTTCAAAGATTAATCTCAGAAAACAGACGAGGACATGCCGATCTAACAACAATGCTCACTACTTGGGATCCATTTGGCCATAAAACTTCTTTATGGTTTGATCCCGAATGGATGTTTGGTATAAAAGATGGGTTTGATATATTAATTGAAAATCCGCCATATGGAGCATCGATAGAAGACGAACAAAAAACATACTTAAAAGAAAGGCACAAAAAAATCGTAGAAAGAATTCCAAACTCTTATTTATATTTCATTGGAGAATCCTACAATCTTGCAAAGGAAAAAGGAGTTGTTTGCTTAATATTACCTAACGAGTTCTTATTCCAGATTTACATGACTAAGGCAAGAAGATATTTTCTAGAAAATTCAACGCTCGCATATGCGATAAACTTAGGTGAGAAGGTTTTTGATGCAATTGTGCCAACGTGTATTATTAGCATAGTTAAGTTTAATCAGAAAGAATATAGTATTCCTGTTGCCGATTTAAGAAAATCTACCTTGAATGAACTTTCTGAAAAATTAAACACAAAAACTTTTTCAATTACAAGTAATACTGCTCTCCTTACTTCTCCAAATACTATATTTTCGTTTAATTTAGAAAAGGCAGCATTAATTAATAAGTTAACAACAAAGTTTTTACCATTTGATAATTATTGCGATGATATCGCCAATGGTATAAGTACAAGTTGCGATGAAGTATATATAGTATCTAAAGATATCGTGGAAAGTGAAAAATTTGAACAACAATATGTTAAAAAGTGTATTCGGGGTGGCCAATTTAACCGTTATTATTGTCCTCATGAAACTTATGACCGCATTCTTTATATAACAGATAATTTTGACCAAAGCACTGGAAAAAATATTTATGATTATTTAAAAAATAATAAAGATCTGCTCATTAATAAAAGTGTTGAAAAAAGAAGTGGGAATCGAAAATGGCAAATATTATTTAGGCCTCGGTATCAAGGTTTATTTGATAGAACAAAGATTTTATTTCGCCAAACCGGTGATAAAATTATTGCTTGCGCAGATGACTCCGTTGGATACTATTGTATAGATTCTGTAAATGTCGGGTTAATCAAGGAAAAATATGTTGACGATATTTATTTTTTCATTGGAATATTAAACTCAAAACTTGTAGATTTTTTCTATAGGCAAATATCTCAAGAATCTGGTAGAGTATTAGCTCAAGTTAAACCCCAAAGAATTAAAGCAATACCGATTGCAATACCTTCGGATGAAAACAAAATAATACTAGATACATTCGTCAGAGAGATCATGAAGATTAAACAAAAAAACCAAAATGCTGATACATCTGATATAGAAAATAAAATTGATGAAATAGTATATAAAATCTATGAGATATCAGATAAAGAGTTGAATATTATAAAGAATACAGATGCTTAAATTATCGAGATCAAAAATAGAATTGCTTTTTGAATGTCCCAGGTGTTTTTGGTTTTATGCCGGAAAAGGAATTTCCCGGCCTTTTGGTGCTCCCTACACTATCAATAATGCAGTAGATTTTCTTCTAAAAAAAGAGTTTGATGAGCATCGCAAGAATGGGACAGCACATTACCTCATTAAACGTGATGGAATTGACGCTGTTCCTTTTATGCATGAAGACATAGATAAATGGAGAAATAATTTCACGGGGATTCAATATCATGATGAAGCTACGGATTTTCTTATTTTTGGTGCAGTAGATGACATTTGGATCGACTCAAAAGGAAATCTAATCGTGGTTGATTATAAAGCATCCGGTGCAAAAGAAGGCGAACTCTATGACAGCTATAAACGTCAAATGGAAGTTTATCAATGGATACTTAGAAAGAATGGATACAAAGTTCAAGACCGGGGATATTTTGTATATTGCCGAGTAAATAAGGACAATGGTTTTGCCCACGGAAATTTAAGCTTTGACATCAAAGTCCAACCCTATGATGGGAATGCTGATTGGGTGGACGCCAAAATAGTTGAGGCAAAAAAAGTTTTGGATAGCTCTATTCCGGAAAGTTCTGAAGAATGTAGTTATTGTACCTATGTACAAAAAGTGCAGTTTTAGGTGAGTTTTATCCAAGAAAATTAAACTCCATGACTTTTATCCAATAAAGCATTAATGTTTGCCAATTTTAAGGGAAATTTAACAACTGTCAATTTATACTGTAGATTTTAGTACCCGTCAAGAAAAAAACTTGACACTAGATACTCCCGTATTGTATATTGTATTAATGCATTGGATACAGGAAAAAATCCTCGAACTCTCAAAAACCCAAGATGTATTATCGATTGGTATTCGTCCTCTTGGACGTTTAATAGAAGTTGACAAGCCTCAAATTGTAAAACACCATCTTGTTCAGCTTCAAAATAAAGGACTTCTAAAACCAAAATCCCGAGAAGATATACAGCAATTTTTGCATCATAGTGCTACCATACAACCTTCATTTGTTCAAATACCGGTTGTGGGTGCCGCAAATTGTGGACCTGCCACGATACTTGCTGAAGAGAATTTAGAAAAGTACGTAATGATTTCACAATCACTTCTCAAGAAACGGGGTAACATTTTTGCACTAGTCGCAAAAGGAAACTCGATGAATAAAGCTCTTATTAATGGTACAACTCCCATTGAAGATAATGATTACGTTCTTATTGATTCAGACCAACGAGTACCAAATCCGGGAGACTATGTTCTTTCTATTATTGAAGGTTCAGCAAATATCAAAAAATTTACATACACAAGCGATGGACACATAGCTCTTGTGTCTGAGTCTACAGAGAAATTTGCACCTATTTATATTAGCGAAGACGATCAATTCATGATAAATGGAAAGGTTGTGCAGGTTATAAAGGCAGCTTCATATGTTTAGTTCACACATAAATCATACAGACATTGTCTCTTTTGCAAATGAAAAAGTAAATCTTTCGACCGAAAAGGTACAGATTTACAGAGAGCAGGTTAATAATCTTCGTTCAAAACTTGAGCAGCATATCCAAGAGGATCCAGACTTTGGTCTAGTAAAAATGTTGCATTCCGGTAGCGTTGCAAAAGGAACTGCTCTTAAGGTTATACACGACATTGATGTAGCAGTATATGTTGAGAAGCCGCTTGAGGAGAATGAAGACAAACTCCTTAATTGGTTACTTACCAAACTCCAAGAGGTCTACTCAAACTTGGACTCAGATCAGTTCTCGTGTCCTTCCGGTTCGCATTGTGTAACCGTATCATTCCGAGGTACCGCAGGCACGGGGTTAGATGTTGATGTGGTACCAGTTATTATGGACGATAATCCAGATGATTATGGGTATTTAGTTACAAAGGATACTGGAGATAGGGTTTTGACAAATATTACTTTGCATTTAGAATTCATTCGCAAAAGAAAAAAAGCACAACCTCAACATTTCCGGCAAGTTGTTCGACTAATGAAATGGTGGATCCGCCAACAAAAAATAAAAGATGATTCCTTTGGATTCAAATCACTTATGATGGAGCTCATCTGTGCGCATCTAGCCGATGGGGGACTTGATATGTCCGATTATCCCCTAGCTCTTCAGAAAATTTTTTCTTATATTGTTCAATCGGGATTAAAGGAACGCATCTATTTTACAGACTACTACGACGAGAGTGCTCTATTTAATGATATTTCTGATGTTATTCAGGTAATAGATCCAGTTAATCCGACTAACAATGTAGCTTCGAAATATAAGGAGGCAGACAGGTTAAAAATTACATCTGCAGCAACAGACGCACTTGATGCTCTTACGGAGGCGCAATTTGCCACAACGAAAGAAAGGGCTATAAATATGTGCAAGGTTGTTTTTGGACCAACATTTACAATATGACAGGAACATTTACATTATCGGAAACTTTTACGCTAACAAACGCAAAATATCTTGTTTCAAAGGTTGCGGCGGACTTATTTCAGATGCAATTATTTTACGGAAGACCATCGAATCAGGAAATTCAAAACTATCTCGATGAGCTTGTGATCCTACTGTTGGAAGGTTGTCTTGATTCAGTAGACTATGGCTTCAGAAAAGACGGGAATTGGGTTACAGTTACAAGTTATTCTGCTTATTTTGGTAGTACTAGTTCTACTGATGATAGATCAGGTGGGATATATTCGGGAGCAAATATTGCAGGAGCCACTTGGGGCTCGTATTTACGCAAAAACACAAAATACAACAATCTTTCACAAGCGGAAAAAAATAGAATAGAAGAGTCACTCCCAATACATAGGGAGCCTCAAGACGAACCGGGCTTCCAAGAAGGATCATGGATTACAGATAAAAATTACTACAGTGGAGGAACAAGTTTTGTAAGAAAAATGTACAAACCGTCATAATTATGAATGAGCAAAATCTTTTTGAAACAGTTATGGAATACCCGAATCCTGAGCAGGGTAATGAGTACGAAGGCTTAGTGGGTCTTGATGATATTAAGAAAAGGCTGAGTAAGGAATCTTTCATCTTATTGAATCCTGTTGCGCTCACAGAATGGAGTAAGAAACATCATGAATTTGTAATACCGTTGGTAAAAGCTTTCGAAAACAGACCTTCGCTTTTTATTTTCGCTGGCGACGTGGGAACAGGAAAAACAACTCTTGCTGAAACATTTGGTGACAATCTCGCAAAACAAAACAAGATGAACATCACGTTTTACAAACTCAGTCTAAGCACTCGAGGATCTGGGACAGTTGGAGAAATGACATCTCTTATTTCTTCTGCCTTTAAAGAAGTGAAAGATTATGCCGCAAAACTAAAACCAAAAGATGGTAGGTATTCATCCGCTTGCATACTACTAATTGATGAGGCTGATGCTATTGCTCAGTCGCGTGAACTCCAGCAAATGCATCACGAAGATCGAGCTGGAGTTAATGCATTAATTCGTGGAATAGATTCTATAACAAAGGCACATTTACCTATCATTACAGTGCTGTGTACAAATAGATTAAGTGCCATAGATCCGGCTGTTAAAAGACGAGCAGCGGAGATTTTTCAATTTGACCGACCTTCTGAAGAACAATTATTACATCTATTTCAGGAATTTCTTAAAGGTATCAATATTATGGAAGACGAGTGGCAGATGCTTGTTGGGATATGCACAAAAAATGATAAAAGAGACTATGGATTTACATATTCAGATATCACTCAAAAAATACTTCCTTCGATTCTTCTTACCTCGTATCCAGATAAGCCTGTTACTTTTGAGACAGTAATGAATATTATTAAAAATGCGGTACCAACACCACCGTTTTCAGAATATAAAAATGGGCAAAATTGACTTACAAGAATTATTTGAAAATTTGCAAAACGAACTTCTTTCAAAATTGAAAGTTGGAGAATCAATTCCTCATCCTACATCAAAAGGTGATGATACTGAAATAAATTGGCTTGGGGTCCTTAAGAGTTTACCTTCCCGGTATGAGGTAAGTAGAGGATTTGTTGTAGACGCAGAAGGAAGCCTTAGTGATCAGATTGATGCGATTATATACGATCGCTATTACTCACCATTAATTTTACACAGAGATTCCACGTTATATGTGCCTGCTGAAAGCGTTTACGCAGTTTTGGAAATTCGACAATCTTTATCTAAAGAGAATATTGAGTATGCAGGAGCTAAAGCAAAAACTGTAAGGGAGCTAAAACGCACAAGCGCACCTATTAGGCAAATTGATGGTTCACTTAAACGAAGGGAACAACTCCCACCAATACTAGCTGGAATATTAACCCTGAAATCGGACTGGAACCCTCCCTTTGGTGATGCTTTTATCGAGGCACTAAAAGGTCTCGAAGTTAACTCGAGAATTGATCTAGGTATTTCTTTAAAAAGTGGCTCTTTTGAATGTTCGCATGATGAAGATGACAATTTAAGCGTAAAAAAAAGTAATTCGGACGTTTCACTTATTAGTTTTTTTATTAACCTCAACAAACAGTTGCAATTATTGGGCAACGCTCCCGGAATTGATCTTGATGCTTACTATAAATAGCCGCATAGTATTTAAAGGATAAACAACAGTAATTCTTAATTATCCTGAAAATATAATTTACACTGCTTAATTCAGGAATGTAGCTTAGAAATTTCATTATTGATTTGCTATACTGCTAATCCTGCTTCACCTATATATGGTTTGGTACAAAAAAGCTCTTAAAAAGTATAAAAAAGAAATTGTTACATCAGCAACATTTTTAATTATTTTTGCACTTGCATTATTACTCTGGAATTTTTGGTTGGGAAAAAGTTTTGTATGGCAGAAAATTGAACCCTTAAATGCTCCCAGCTTTTTTGACCGCGCATTTTATAGTGCTTTAGTTTTTGTTTCAGTTGGTGCTTTCTTGTATTTGATAAAGTTTTATAAATTTTTACACTTCTTGATTGTAAGGCAGCTACGTAGTTGGGAGCTTTATAAAAGTACTAAAAAATTTATATGGATTCTATTAATTCTTGGAATGTATGGCATTTTTTCTAAGATTGTCGATTTTTTTAATAGTATCATTTCATTAATTTATAATATTCTTGGTCTTGTTCTGTATGCGCTTCCCTCTTTGGGAATTTCTCTGGCTATTTCTATCCCACTCTTTATAATTCTAAAAAAAGCAGAAGCTAAGCATTAAAAGGGTTGCACCCCTCTTTTGGCAAGGGTAAAGTGCACTCATTACATTCGCCCTTGCAAAATTCACCCCGCTTAAGTGCTCTTCATATCTGAAAGCATGAGCATGCTTTCAGGAAAACAAATTCTAAAAAGTGAAAAGAAAGGAGGTGAAAAGTATATGATGCTTATGCCTTCTTATGTGGAGAAGAAACTACCTCCTCTTTACTCTGTCGAAAACAAGAAAGACCCAAAAGTTTTATGTAAATTCTTTCTACCGTTCACCAAATGGACATGGTATGCGTTAGAGTTCGACGGAAAAGATACTTTTTTCGGCTACGTTGTGGGTGATTTTCCGGAACTCGGCTATTTTTCATTAAAAGAACTAAAAGAGATAGAGGGACCATATGGTGCAGGGGTTGAGAGAGATTTGTATTTTACTCCCTGTTTATTAACGGAAGTTAAAAAACTACACGAACAAGTTTAGTTTTTACAGCTTGCCTTTACTTATTGTAGAGGTAAGCAGCAAGAACTAAAATAGGGAAAGGAGGTTAAAAAATATGATAAATCCGCTACTTACAAATGAGTACGAAAATGAGATTTTGGAACTTATCGATAATCAAGACAAGTACACGAGAAGCGATTTACAGGGGATAGTGACAGTACTTGTTAATAAGATTATGAATGATGGGTATAAAATAATTAATGAACAAAAAGGGAAAGAATAGAAAATGTTGAAAGTTTTAATCAACCTTAAGCAAAATTTCTTTACTTATTCCCTTGTTTTTAATATCCTTCATAGTTGTTAAGGAAAAGCTGAGGTTTTCTTCATCCTCCAAACCTTTCTTTATATTTTTTATAAGATTCTTTTTGGTTTTTTCATCAAAGCAAACAAGAATAATTTCAGGAAATGGGTTTTTGTTGTGGTCTTGCCAATACTCTTCTTCGTAGTAATTAAAATATTGCTTTACTCTTTTGAATAACCATTTTTCAGATGCATTGAGATTAAAAACATCAAGAAAATATCTCTTTGTCATTTCTTTTTGTTGAATAGAAAAGTAAGCGTCCGGATGTGGCAGAACAAGATATTTCATATCTGTTAAATCAACTGCTGTATAGAAGGTTAGTTTTGCATCATGTTTTTTTGTTAAATCGATTAACGATAGATAGATATCGGCTATTGCCATATTGTGAGCTTTGAATTCCAGAGAAGAGTTTTTTTCTTGGTATACCCGTTCAAGTAATTTTTCGTTAATTTCCTTTCTCTTTTTAAGTTCTTTTCTTGCTTTCGTTCCAAGACAATACACAGAAGGTATGGCTCCTATTTTTCTTTCGAATTCCTGAATAACATATTTTTCTTTTGTTAGTTCGTTTAGCCATTTAATTATTCTGTTGTGTTTCTTGTGGTTAAGTAGTCGTTGGATTTGGTTTCTGTTTAAGAAGCGAAAGCGATATAGGTTAAGGAGTATCTCTGTTTGTTTATCTTTTAGTTTTAATTCTGTAGGAGTTATCATAAAGTTTATTTTTAGGTTTAAAATTATTTTTATTCCCCTTATATTTATATAAGGGTATAGATATAGAACTTGTTATCTATTTAGCCTTAAAATAATGAAAAAACAGTGTAAATCAGCTTACACAGTTTTAAAGCACGGAAACATCATTAGGATTGATATTATCTTTTGTATCAGTCGCGGTTTTTACGTTCTGGAAAGATTTAATAATTGGCTTTTTGTAGACAATTGCATTTTGCAGGCGGGATGATTGAATAAGCTTTTCAATCCGGTTCTTATTAAAACTTATTTCAACCGGCATTGTCATTCCTGAGAATGACTCTTCTGGATTAACTGCTGAGATCTTAATATAAAAGTTATAACGGGGTAAATTTGCAATGTCTCCCTTCTCAATAAAAGGGGAAAACTGCGGAAGCATAAGTCTCTCATCATCGGGGTTTGCACTTCTAAAAGAAACAACCGTTCCGACATTTGCCAATATAACATTTACTAAGTTTTTATCTTTTTGCTGGGAAGTTGACTGTTCGGCCATGACTAAATATGTCTTGTATTTTCTTGCTTCCGATAACATTTGGATAAACGATACAGTTGCAAAGTTTTGAAACTCATCAACGTATAGATAGAACGGTTTTCTCTTCTTTTCGCTTATCCTGGCGCGTCTGAGGGAGGCAAGCTGTAGCTTTGCGATTACCATAATCCCCAAAACCTCAGATGTATCTTCGCCTAATTTTCCTTTAGCCAAATTACAGATTAGTATTTTTTGTTTTTCTAAAATTTCATCAAAATTAATGGTAGATTTTTTCTGCTCAAGCATTCGTTTTGCACAAGGAGAGAATAAAAACCTTCCGATACGCGCCGCAACCGGTGAAATCATCTTAACTTTCTGATAATCCCCGGCTTTCCCATACTCATACTTCCAAAAGTTTTTTAAATTCTCATCCTCTAAATTCTTTGTGACTTGTTTTTGGAATGGCGGATTATTTAAAAGCTCATAAATTGTAAAAAGGGTCGGGTTCTCAAGAGTTAAAGCGGTTTGAATGGTGTTTCTTAAAATGTATTCAATCCTATGGGCATGTCCTCCCATTGATTCGGAGAAGACTTTCCTAAATAGAGATATAACGCTTTCCGTTATAAATTCTTTCTCCCTAAGCAAATCATCCTCATCAAGTCCAGGTGTAATTTCAAGTAGATTTATTCCGATAGGATACTTTAAGTCGTCAGGATTAACATAAATCAGATCGTCAATTCTAGAGTCCGGAATACAAGTTAAAAGTGTTTCTGCCAGATCTCCATGAGGATCAATTATAGCCACCCCTTTTCCGTTTTTAATGTCTTGGGAAACCATAGACGTAATCATGGTTGTTTTTCCCGATCCTGTTGCTCCGATAATATACATGTGCTTTTCCCTTTCCTCTTCCGACAAACCGATTAGAGTAGATGTTCCACCGTAAGTGTTTTTGGCAAACACAACATCCAATTCCCGTTCACCTTTTAAAGAAAGTGGTGCCGGAAGCTCTTTGCTGTAGGTTTTGACAATATTTTCTGTTTTTGTGTTTGAGGTATAAGGGAAGTGGTAAATGCTTGAAATCTCGGAAACCGAGAAGATGGATTTGTTAAAAAAGGATAATAATCTATTCTTAAAAATAAAAAGTCGGTACTGTTTTAAGAATTTAAACCTTGAGTCCTTAACCGATACTACACTTTGATGTTCAGGACTATTAAAGGATGCGAATGATGATTTAAAGCCTCTTATACGCTCTTTTGCATCATCTCTGTCATTAATTGCGAGTAAAAGCCTAATTGAGGTTTCAAATAAACCTTGTTCTATTTTTGATTTAACGGAACTTATAATTTCCTGCTCGTGGATTGAGGGTATATAAAGAGTTCCGGGTTTTTGAAACGGTAATTTTGGGAAAGGTGCTTTTCCGTTCGTTGTTATATTTGAAAGAATCCAAAATGGAATTGAGAAAACAATAAATACAAAGGAAATAAGAATTTTACCAAGAGCAATAATCGGAGTTAGCAGACCAAAGTCCTTGTCATTTTTAAGAAAATCTAGGACATCGTAATTTCGAAGGATTAAGTTTGAAATTTCATTTATCTTTTTATTTTTGGTTGAAGTTAAAACAATCTGAAGGGCTACCAACTCATCCTTTTCAAGCTTTGTCATCATGCCCGTTATATATGAAATCGGATCGTGCAACCCTAGTGTTTGTTGGCTCTTTAGGGGGTAGGCAAAATGATTTGATAATTTAAACTCGACAATTTTAAACTTACTAAAACTCGGTTCCATTATTAAATAATCATTAACTTTTTGTATCTTTACCTGGGGTAGATATGAAAGGATGCTTTTCTTAAGTGCTCCCGCCTCTTTCTTATTAGTCTTTAGTAAATAACGGATACCTTCGCTCTTTGTTGATACAATTTCTAGTGAAAATCTCGGTTTTAAATTTAATAATCTTTCAAGAAAAGATTTTTGGTTCCCTAAGGTATGGATAAGTAGGAAAAGCTGTTCTGTAGAATATGCGCTTTGTTCGGTTATTGAAGGAGGGGTTAATTCCAAGTATACTTCTTCTTTCTTTAAAGATCTTACGAAGAAATAGAGCCTTATAAGCATTAGTAAGGAAAATCCAAGAAGAAAAACTAAGAACACCGAAAGAAAGATGAAAATGACTACCTGAAAACCCCTGTTAAAATTCCCAACTATATGGGGAAGATTGGAGATAAATGCTCCGATTATATGGTCAGCTCTTAATGACTGATAATCCATCATACCCTTAATGGGCAGATGAGCAGATTAAGCGTAGTATATCACATAATTTTGAAGCAAGTTAGTGCTTGACAACTATCCCTATTTGGATATATACTATCCATATATTGATAGTATGCAAACCTCAGAATTACCACTATTTAAGCTTGATAGTCCTGAATTGAATTCTCAGAATGTTACTGATTATGCAAAAGAAAACTACTTGCCTACTCCAATACAAACGACAAGCATAGAAAAAGCTTTAAGTGCTATTTTCCCTACATCACAGGAACTTACAAAGTCGGAGCGAGCAAGAGGAGTTATTGGAGAAGCATCAAGGGAATTTACAGACGAACAACTTACGAATCTAGTATCGGATTTTGAGTTTTTGGCTTGTAGTTGGCTTGATATTTTCGAACGACAAACTTACGGAGGAAAAACATTAGGTGAAATATTACAAACATTATAAATATGGGTATATATACAGAGAACGTAAAGCCAAAAAAAGCAGTCATTTATCTTCGTGTCTCAACCGAAGAACAGGTTGACAACTTCTCTCTTGGAACTCAAGAAGAGCTATGTAGGAAAGAGGCGATGCGCAAGGGTTTTGAGATTGTAGAAGTGTTTCGTGAAGAAGGAAAATCCGCAAAAACTATTCTTGGACGGCCAATACTTATTGAAATGCTTGAGTATTGCAGGAGAAACAAAAGGAATTTAAGCGCTGTTTTTATATACCGATTAGACAGAATTTCCCGTCAAACATCTGATTATCTAGCTATAAGAAAAAAGTTAGCAGAATGTGAAATTACGTTAATTTCTGCTACAGAGCCAACCGGAAACAGTCCTACGGAAAAGCTTGTTGAGACCATGCTTGCCGGGTTTGCACAGCTTGATAATGACGTACGATCGGAAAGAACAAGAAACGGTATGCGTGCGCGGTTTTTATCGGGCCTTCATACAGGTTATGTTCCTTTAGGATACCTGAACCAGAACGGATATGTGATAAAAGACCCTCAAGCCTTTAACAAAGTTAAAGAAGCATGGGACTTGATGACAACTGGCAGCAAGTCCTTAAGGGAAATTGTAAACATAATGAATTATTGGGGGTTGTACCAAACTTATAAGGGAAAGAAATATCCTCTTGGAAAAAGCGTTGTGCAAAGGATTTTTAAGAATAAGTTTTACATG
>CAYREQ010000010.1:0-5216 GCA_964423445.1 uncultured Candidatus Saccharibacteria bacterium
GAATGTATTTGTTCCATCGCTTAGTAGCGTGTATCTGCCATTTGCCATGCCCCCTGGTGTGGTGGAAAAATCAATTGCTGAGAAGTTGGTGCCAGTGCCGTACTGGCCGATGTTTGTGTATACAGTTCCTGAACCCTTAATGTGGGCAACGCCCGTGTTATCTACCGTAAACAGGGTCGAAGTGGAGGTTTGAGTAGACGAACCGATAGCAAATAGGGTCTGGTTTGTCTCCCCGTTGTTTGCGTGGATAGCAATATTTGCATATGGTGAGCTAGAGCCAAATCCTGTCATTGCGTTTGCGCCCATGTTGAGGTTACTGTTCCCCGTAACACCTATACCTGGGGCGTATCCATTTATGGTATTTGGACTTATATATCCAGGCGTAGTAGACGTTGCCGTCCACGTAACTCCAATTGCCGCCGAAGTGACGAGTGGAGAAAGAAACACTGCGATTAAAAGGAACCCGAGAATGTTGATAATTTTGTTATTCATATGTTTATGCTACTGCGAATATATCCCGCGTTGGGGCGACTAATAATGTAATGGTGGTTGTACCAGTCCAGTTAACTGTGCTATCACTTGCAGTCTTTTGCAACAGCTGTCCATCTACAACTATTGCTTGTGGTGCGCTCGTGAAGTCAAAGACTGTATTAGATCCATTAACTGTACCTGTTGCTGCTTGATAACCGCTGCTTGATGTGGCAAATCCAAAAATATCCCTTGTGGGAGCAACAGCTAGTGTGATAGTGGTTGTGCCAGTCCAGTTAACCGTTCCGTCGCTGGCCGTCTTTTGGAGTGTCTGTCCGTCTACAGAGATAGCGGTTGGCTCTGTCGCAAATGAGAATGTTGTGTTTGACCCATTGACGGTACCGGTTGCAGCTTGGTAGCCACTTCCGCCACCACCACCCGTAGAAGTAATCGTAATATCGGTGTACTTTGTGGTGTTGTTGGTAGACGCTGAAAGCGTGACATTTGAACCATTCTTTAGGTTTATGTCAGTGTAGCCAGTTAGAATCTCGACACCATTTACACGAATATTTCTATTCATGTTGCCACCACCTCTTGGCACCAACTTCATAATGTCCGGCTTAAGTTCCTCCACAACATCCGCAAGAGTTGGGGCACTTACCTTTGGTATGAGTGGCCTTATGAGAGCTTCAAGGTCTGCTTTTGTTGGTGTTTCTCCATCCTTAACCTTCGGTATCAACCCACGTATAAGGACTCGCAACTCGGCATCAGTAGGTTTTTTGTATTCAATTCGTGTCTCAATTTTAGGCTCTTTTTTCTCTAGCTCTGTAAATTTCTCCCTTAAAGAGGTGAGGACGCGTTTCTCTAAAGAATCGAGGTCTTTCTTTGAAGCAACTGAATCTTCCAAATCAACCACAGTTTTCTGCAGTTCTTCAAGAGAATCGACAATTTCCTCGATTACATCCTGTACTTCAGCGTCATCCCTATATTCTGTAAGAGTATCCTCATTCATTTTGTTTGTTCTTTCTACCCGCTAGTCGGCCACGCAAAGAAGTTATATTCGTCTTGCGTGTTTTAGCTTCTTCCTTAATTGCGTCCGCAAGTTTATTGAGGGCTTCAAAGCCAGCTGTTATAGTTGAGGTTAAATCATTTGTCCCTGGGGCGCTACTTTCTTTTGGCTGGTTGTCCACAGATGGTTGAGTTGGCTCAACTTCCTTTTGTTCTACCTCTGGTTGCTCCTGTGGTTCCTGCTCTTGAGGCATTTCATCCTGCTGTTGAGCCATTTGTGGGCGCAGCAGTTTGTCAGACAGTGCCTGAGAGAAGGCTAGGGCTGAGCGGGAACTTTTGAATCTTTCTTCTGACATGTTGATTTTTTCAAGATTAGGTGTATAATGGTTTTTATGTTTGGATTATTCTGCTTCTTTTTGGTATTGGTAGTGCTAGAGTGGTTTGGCATTATTTCGCTGCCGGAGTAAGACCAGAATCAATCGCTTTTGTTGCTGCCTCTAACTCCTTTGGGAAAACACCCTCTTTTAGAGAAGCGTTTATCTTTGCCTTTTGAGAGTCTGACATGCTGTCCAAGAACCGAGCCATGCGAAGTCTAAAGGTTGGAGACTCAAGTACTTTGCTTGCAAAAACCGCAGCAATTCCAGCTAAAGGACTGGCAAAGGCATAAAGCCCCATTCCCACCATGGCGTCTCGCCAAGTAATGTTTGAACGTGTTATCCCACGAGGCGTACGAGCTTCAATCATATCTGAGAGTCCCTTAGAGGTTGATACGTTGTTGTTTAGTTTTTCTATATCTGCTCCAGTGTTATCCTTAACCTCCTTTTCAATAAACGTCTTAAGCTCGCCACGCACAGTTGCAAGTCCTTGTTTTGCGTTATTCTGAGACACGTCACCCATCTTGTTATAGAGACTGTAGTGTTCATCGAGGAGTTCTTTAACGCGCTGCACATCATTCAGGGTCACCTCTGGCTTTTGGAGTAGTTTTTTTATCTCCCCACCTGCATTCTCAAGACCAAGCACACCATCTGTTTGTCCTGAAAGCGTTTTAAGCGTGTCGGTAAATCGAGGCACCTGGTCAGGTGTATAGACTTTCTTTACCTTTTCTATTTCTGCACGCACTGCTTTGTAATTATTATCGAAGAATCCCTTAACAAGGGCTTGTGTTGTGGCCTTGTTTGTTCCAATGAGATTATTCTTTGAAAGAAAACTACCCACATCATTCCCTGTAGATTGGTAGAGCGTATTCAAATCTCCCGGAGTCAGGTCAAGTGCCCTAGAAACTTGGTGGTTAATTATTCCCTGAGTTGTTGGAGTTATGTCTCGTAAAGCTCCTGTCGCGTACTTTGTTGCTCCTGACACATCAGGGAGTGCGTCTTTTGCTGTTTTGGCTACATTTTTGGAAACATTGAGAGCTGTTTTAGCACTTGGGACTACTGAATCAGCTGCCGCAACATCTCCACTAATTTCACCAACATTCGAGGCAATCTTTAGTATCTTTTCCAGTGTTCCCCCCTCTGGGGTGCCCCCGGCGGCTTCACGCATAAACTTGGTGTCCGATAATTTGTTTGTCACCGTATCAAATCCTTTCTTGGCCAAATCTGTTACACCTTTAACTACTGAACCGACTACAGGAATGCGATTTACCACACTACCAACCGCACCCGCGGCACCTCGAGCAGTGTTTGCCGCTAGTTCAGTTCCCTGTGCTACATTACCGAGAAAGCTGTTTTGGGGCGTGTTGAGAATCTTTGAGTTACTCTCTGTTGTGTCTTGTAAATTCTTCTTTAATTCAGCAAATAAGCTTGAACCAGGCTCAGGCCCAAACTTTGACTCGGCAATACCACCGTATTTTTTCTTGAATTCTTCCGCTGTGAGTGTAACCATAGTTTTATCTTATTTGGGTGTACGACCCGTCACTATTTTTTGTCCAAAATGTGCCATCAGCCTGTTCCTGTACTCCAACTGAAGCAGGGTCTCCACCTTTCAGCACAAAGTCTAGTTTCTGGTAATTATTAATCTTGTCGAGTTCTTTCTTGAATGAAGCTTCATCTACATTGTAGCCAGTTACGTTGCCCGCACTGTCTTTAATGGCCCAAGTTCCTATCTTTGAAGCTGCCCCAGCCACTAACCCGAGTTCTCCTTCAGAGAGAGCACCGAAAGTTACACCACTTCCCTTAGCAGCAATTAATTTGTCGAGTGTGAGATTTCTTGTTACCTGTTCCACTCCAGCTATAAAATTACTTTTAGCTCCACTAAAGTAGTCTGCCAAAGGAATCCTCCCGAACATATTGGGCCCAACTGCTGAATTTAGGCCAGGATCAGTTATAAGGTTGCTTATATCAGTAATTGATTGCTGCTGGTTTGCAACCTGTTGTTGTGTGTTACCTTGCGGGGCTGTAGCACCATAATCTGCTATGACAGCACCTGTTTTTGAATTTATGAGCTTGTAGTGGGGGTTATCTTTGGTGCCAAAATCAGTTAAAGAGGTGGAAATAGCTGGCCCCTGATTCAAATCTTGAGTGAGCTTCTTCTGTTGGAGCTTCTCGGTCTGGTTGGATAGTTTCTGTCCTTCCAGCTGTGCCTGTTCCATCTCAGTAAGAGGCTTTTTGTAGTTACCAAGTGCTTGAAGTTCGCCTGGGGCAAGTCCAAACATCTTTTCGACGTTCTTCATTTGCTCAGGGTTGTCCTTAAGGGCTGCCGCGAGGCCTCCCCACCCAACAGAATTAACAATTTGTTTGTAATTCTCCTTTGCGTTGTTCTGCATTGTCTCAGACATGTCAAAAAGAGTCTTTGAAATACCGAGCTTTTGGTCGAGTTGTTTGTCTACCTCTGCGCGGTCGGCCTGCGTAAGAGACACGATACGGTCAACATAGTCTTGTTTTGCATTTATTGCGTCCTGCAGGTACTGTGCCTGATTTAACAACACTTTATTTCGTGTAGCGGTAAGTGATTTAACTTGGCTGTCTGTAGCAAAACCACCCGCAGCTGTAATTTCATTGCGGATATCATCCTCACTACCTCGCATAATCTTGTTAAGGTCAGCAAGTTGTAGTTTGTCAGCAGTAATGCCTAGTTCCTGTTCCTGACTAGCAGCAAGATCAACCAAAGACTGCCTGGTTTGTATTGTTGAGAGTGCATTTGAGACCTGAGTGTATATTTGGCTCTCAACAGGGTTCATTGCACTGTACGTGTCCATGAACTGCTTTACCGGGTCTTCTTGCGCTGTTCCTGGCGCTGTAGCAGCAGCAATCTCAGCACGAGGGTTTGAGGTAGGAGCCTGGCTGCCCTGCTTAGTCGCGTAAAAGTCCATAAACTTCTTTGCAAGTTCCTGGTTTTGAGCTGCGCTACCTGTGTAACCGTTTATACCGTATGTCTGAGCAAGTTTTGCTCGGTTTTGGTACGAAGAATCAGTACCCGCTTGGTTAAGTAGGTCTACCACTGAGCCATTGAAGTTCAGTGGTGCCTGTGCCGTTTGACCGTTATTTTGAGCCGTATTCTGCGTTGTAGTTTGCTGGGTTGGCGTTGTAGTTGGAGCTGCTGGTGGTGGTTGCCCAACGTTAACATTTACTGTTGAAGCGCTTGGTTGAGAGGTAGTCTGTTTGGGAGTTTGCCCAGGAACAACACCAGCAGAGACCTGTTGAGCCACAGTCGCATTTGGATTTGCGGCTGCGTAGTCAAGAGAAGCTTTTGGTATTGCGGTGAGTGAGTCTGCCATAGTTTTAAGATTTAACTGCGAGTAT
>CAYREQ010000011.1:0-4160 GCA_964423445.1 uncultured Candidatus Saccharibacteria bacterium
TATATGTTCCCGGATATTTCTGGAAAAAGAAGCTACCGTTTGAGGTGTTGGCATTAAGGGAGGTATTTGTGCTGTTTACCGTAAAGTTTCCATTTACATTTGTGGGGCTAAAGCCTGCAGATTGAAGAAACGCAGTATCTGCCGTAGTCCAAGTCCCTGTTGCCATACGCTCTGACGGAATTACCTGCAGATAAGTTCCTGTTGGTGCGTATTGAGAGTAAACAATATTACAGCTAGCCGGTTGATCTAAGGGAGCTGAGGAGAAATAACATGCGCTACAACTATTATTTGAAGCTGTAGGTTGACACCAACCAGCGTCATCAAATGATCCATTTCCATTCTTGTCATACCAAACTCTTCCAGAGATGCTATTTGGAGCTTCAAATATTAGATCCACTTGGGTAGAAGTTCCTGTAAGACCAACTGGTACGCCAGGGTGTTTAATATTCGCAATTGAAGAAGGATTATTGGGATAAAAGGTATGAATGAAGGTGGTTCCAAATGGTCCTGGAGGAGAGTTAGGGTCAGGAGCCACGGCATCCCAACCTAAAAATCTATATCCATACGGATTTGATGTCGCAATTTGTCCACTTACCAGATAGGCAAAAATATCCGCAGGTGGGAGGCTTTGATAAAATCCGTACATACCTACTCCTCCAATTATGGTAGTTGATGTTCCGCCATTATTTGCGTTTCCCATTTGTACCTGACCTGAGTAAGGAAGAGAAATATCAGTTCCATCGTATATATTATTCTTGTTATAGTCTAGAAATGCCCGTCCTGATAAAACAGGAGTTTCTGATGCCCCCCCTCCAACACAAGCCGATGGGTTTGCTTCACAGTAATAGTAGTCAGACATATCAATTGGTGAGAGAATATATCCGAATCCTGTCCCACCATCGAACTCGTTAATATCATTTACGTCTATCGTACCATCTCCCTGAGTGCCATACACCGTGTGAAGAGCATCGCCACCCCCTCCTTTTCCTGTATCATAGGTGTATTCTTCAGTTACAACATAAGGAATACCATCTATATAAATGACATCACCAACCTGAACTTGTTCCGATGTAGGGAGATTTGAATAATCAGCAAATACGTTGTTAGAAGCAATAAATCCAAAAAATATAACTATAAAAATTACAACAATTATGCTTTTGATATAGTACATATCATCTATTTCGAGGCAAAATACTTGCTGATCCAGTTGAGTTAGTAGTTATTACCTGGGAGCTTACAGTCCACTTTTTAGTTTTTAAATTGTATCCTGTATACAGGATAATTTCGTCTGTTATTTTAATTTCAGATATATTTACTCGACCAACAGGCTGATTTAGTCGGGATACAAAAAGGTCACTTTTTACTGGAATTTCTTGTGTTGATCCCTCCAACACCACAGAGTAGATATTTGGTTTTAGTAGATAGATATTTTTAACTTTTCCTTTTAACACATAAAAAATTGTCGCAGCACTTACTGTTTTATTGTCTGTGCTGATGGGGGTAGAAATAATTTTAGTTGCATTTAAGCTCTTATCCGACCCAGATTTATTACTATTAAAAAAATTAAGAAAAAAAAGGGAAGCTAGTGCAACAATAATAACAACTAGAATTTCTAGGCTGACAATAAGTAAAATCTTTCTGTTCATGACATCTCTTCTTATTAAGGTTAACACGTTTAAGAAGGAGACTCAATAAGAAAGTTAAGGGAGTTTTATGGGGTCTGCTGTATACCATCCTCCAGCGTAATCACAGTCAGCAGTTACAGATGAAACATCTAGCCTATCATTTTTATTTGTTCCAAAGACTACTCCTACAGGGGGTTTTTCAGGGTTAACAAAGTCAATAACTGGTTTTTCATTAATGACTACGATTACTCCATTTGTCAGCGTTAGGGAGGTTCCAACTTTGGCTTCTTCAGGAAGTGGGAATCTATTTGTAGCACAATCTGGAATTGATGAGGAGTCTGGATGCTCAGAGGGCAATTCAGCCGCTAAAACAGCTAAGCCAACAATTGAAGTACTTAGTAAGAGTTTTGTGTGTAGGTTAGGTCGATTTAATCTTTCTTTCATATCTTTAAATGATGGTAGAAACGTTTATATTATTTGTTAAAATTGGACGGTAGTATAAGAAATGGTTCTTCAGCTTTTGGATAATAAAGTTCAATATCTGCTTGTTTATCAACTATTCCTATTATATAGTTTTTTCGGTCAATAGAGCTATAATCTCTTGTATCACTTGGGCTACTAAATTCTATATTAATTATAAATTTTTCAGTATCTGTATCTTTTTTTTCTAAGCCTTTAAGTTTTAATGCAGGACCTTGAATACTGCCTACAGCAACTATAAAGCCCATTTCGCCATCTTTTATTTCTGGTGCTTGTGCGTCTTTGCCTTTGATTTCTTTATAGGATAGGTTAAATACTTCTGTATCTTCTTTTGAAAAATGAGAAACCTGAAGTTTGCTGTACGGTTCAACGTCTGCAATGTCTAGTCCTTGTTCAAGGAAAGAAAACCCGCTCAGCAATGATCTAGTTTCGGGAGAGAATGAATCTGAGGCAATATTAGGAAGAGTTCTTTTATGTGGCAATCCGCTTATCTTTTCATCGGTGTGTAGATTTGGATTAAAAGTCTCATAGGTGTTACTATCTGCATGAGCCATAGGTGCAGTCACACTTGCACTAATAAAAGCGGTTGCGGCGGCTACTCGTAGAGCTTTCTTAACATTCAGTTTTCGGCTATTTTCAGGATTTTGTGGCATAAAAAGATAATCTCCATTTGCAGAATATCAAATCCTATAGCAATTGTCAATATACCAACTTGACAATGAGTGTAGTTGTAATTAAAGTAGGGGTATGGAGAGTCAGACAGTAAATAGCGTTGAAGTAAAACCCTTAGACTTAAAATTGAATCTTTTGTATGGTAACCACCCCACTACCATACCGGAACGTATAGAAGTAGACAACAAACTAAATTCAGGAGCAATAGACACAAGTATTTGGTCGAATTTACAGTTTGAGAAGACTTATAGTGGGCCACCTAATATAATTGCGGTTGATGGACTTTTTCCCGTTTCCGATTTGCCTCTTGGACAAACAAAATTTTCAGATACGGTAAATCGTGATTTATATTCGTCTATTCCCAAGGAGTTTAAGACTGCACAAAAAGACGAGATGTTGATTGTATTAGGAGACGTAGGCGGTTTTAGAAGCGCAATTGCTAATGAGTTGTCACAGGAAGAGGTAGATAATAAGAAAGTTACAGACACATTATTTAATAAAAACGGAGAGTTTTTAAATAATACTACCATTGATGAATCAAGCAGATACGCGATAAGTCCGATTGCACTGTCAATTTTTGGGATAATAAGCGGCATAATTGGAATGAGTGATGAAGAGGTTATGCACGCAAATCAGGCATTTAAGTATAGAAAAGAAATGCCGCCTCAAATATCCAGGCGTGTTTTTCTGAAATTAATGGGATTAGGTGCTCTTGCTGTGGCTCCGGCGGTTATTGCTCCCCAGTTTTTTAAAGGGCATGTAAGTGGTAAAAATGAGCTTGAAAAAATCGTAAAAACTTTCACGCATAACTTTACAAATTATGTTGATACAGATGGGAGAACCGCACTATTTATTACGAAAGCTCAGGATGCAAGTAAATTTTTGAAGCAGGATAATGTAGGAATTGTAGCAGGAACTGCACATGAGCACAATATAAACAACTTAGTGTCTGATGAAAATGCACGTTTTGATGCAATACGAAATCTGGCTAAACTTTTACTGGAAGTAGGAGACGCAACCGGAAAAGATGCAGGATTATCATCTGACCGGCAGCAATTAGTAAGTAATTCTATTTTAGACTATATGGAAAGAACGCAGATAGTGTCTGTAAAAAAGATAGATAAATTAAAGGTTGAACCTGGGGAAATTGAAGACACGTTAAGAGAAGCAATTTCACTAAAGGCTGATATGCGTAGTGAGTCAGTTAAAAAAGCATTATTACCCTTGAGGACCGGAGGCAATACAAAGCAAGCTTAGCAAAGCTACAGATAAAATATTAATTCCTTGAGTAAAAAAATTAGGGGTTGTTGGGTATAGTTTTAGATATGGGTTGATATGCTTTTGTATCTGTGTCAGGTGATAGGCGTTCAGGCAAATTTGCGC
>CAYREQ010000012.1:0-2757 GCA_964423445.1 uncultured Candidatus Saccharibacteria bacterium
ACACAAAAATCAACCCTACGTAGTGAACCCCAACGATCAGGTGAGCATTCCGATCAAAAATCGATCTCTCTAAAGGACGAAACAACGCATGGTATTTATGCTGTTATTTCTTTTGTTTTAGCCTTATTTTTTATTCTCGCAGCATTTTTGAGTATTTTTTAATTCCTTTTTATCCTTTGCCATAAAATAAGTATGTTCTAATTGTAGCACTTTATTTACTTTCTCATAGTAAAAATACTACAACACAGTATTGGGTTTAGTTGTAGATTGCAGAATATATTGTCCTATATATAATGGACGAATATTAAAGTAATTAAAAAAGCTTTAAAACTGTAAAAGACAATATACTATGTTTGAAAACAGTAATAATTCAACAAAACAGCTAAAAGACAACATTCGGTCAGATGACGGAATAACTTATTTTAGAAGCATATTTTTACAGGCTGAAAAAATTGTTACAGCCATATTTATGGTCTCAGACCATTTACCAACTTCAGACCATATTAGAGAATCTATTAGATCAAATGCCTTACATGCACTAGAAGAGTTGCTAAGTGCGAAAAATAGTATGGAATTAAGGAATGTCCTTAACACAAACATACAGGATATTTTTTCAGTTATTTCTGCGAAGCTTCGTATTGCTGGAACATTAGGAATAATCTCAAATAAAAATATAACGCTACTTTTAGAGGTTATTGATGCTTTTCATAAAAAAATTCGTTTATATTACGAAAGGAAAAATGAGCGCGGTGGAGGAGAAGATACCCCATACTTTTTTGGTGAATATGTTTTGACGAAACAATTGTTTAATGAGCCATTCGTAGGTAATGACTATGTTGAAAAAGAAGCGGATGAGCGGGGTTATTTTAAAGGACATGATAATAAAGGACATATTATTTCAAAAAATGGTATTAACAATGATAAAATTAATCTTGTCTCTAATAACACAGAAATTGAAAATAGGAAGCCATTACAAATTACAAAAAAGGACATAGGTTTAAAAATAAATAGAAGGAATAACATTTTAAGCATTATAAAGGACAAAAGAGAGGTTACTATAAAAAATATAACTGAAATTATAAAAGACTGTAGTGAAAAGACAATTCAAAGAGAGTTGAATACGCTTGTTGGTGAAGGTGTATTGAAGCGAGTGGGTGAAAAACGATGGAGTCGATATTCTCTAAAATAGGACCATGTTTTGTAAGTATTTTGTTGCTACTACGTCACCACTAGAGTAATTGCATTGTGTAAAAATCCGAAAAATATTACCTGTATATAAGGTATGAAAATCGGTTGATTTTTTACACTTTTTATGTAATTATATGTATTCTGGATAAGTGGGTATTTTGGATACAAAATATTCGGTTATCCACATTATGTTTCTTTGTTTCGATAGGATGCAAAGGATATAATGGAGTGGTGCATCACGTTGCGCTTTTTGTCGTAATGATGCACTTGTTTGTATGTGCTTTATACTGTGCATTTTTGGATAGGAAAAATGTACAACACAAAGCATCACGGTACGATCATTGAAAACAAGATAGGCAGATGAAGTGTGATACTGACACTTCTTTTGTTCCGCGAATGATTTACATTTTCGGTTGTGTTTTCAGATATACCGTATCGGCCATGTCGACACGGCAGATAAATCCACTATTCCATATACATACTATATGTATATGGAATAGTGGTGTGTGACACATTTTATGTTGTGGCACACCTCATGTTTTTAAAACTTCTTGTATAGCAATATATAAGTAAGTGAGATGCACATCAGGTTGGTTTTGTAGTCGTGCGCTAATGCACAACTACACGTCGAAGCTAACATAATCGTGCATTGCGTGCGTATGATATGAATACTCGTATATATGACACGCATTAGTTTAGTTTATTTATGAACAAATTCCTTAAATCTAAAACTGTAAAAGCAGCTTTGGGTTTGGTGGCAGTATTCGCTTTTGTTGGCGTATACTCAGCTAGTGCATACACTTTCACTACTACCCTTAAAATGGGTTCAAAAGGTGAAGCTGTACGTCAGCTCCAAATCGCTTTGAACGCATGTTCAGACACCATGGTTTCTTCTACAGGCGCTGGTTCTCCAGGTTCAGAAACTACTACCTTTGGTAGCAAGACAAAGACCGCAGTTATGAAGCTCCAAGCTAAAGCTGGCCTTTCACAGGTTGGTCAAGTTGGTCCAATGACTCGTGCTTTCTTGAATGCTAATGGTTGTGGTACAGGAACTGGTAACACTGGTGGTAACACTGGTGGTAACGTAGTAGCTGGTCAGATTACTGCATCAGTTGCTCCAGATTCTCCAGCAGGTCTTACTCTTGCTGGTGGTAGCGCATTCAATCCAGTCATCAAGATTCGTCTTGCAAACGGTACTTCATCTCCAGTAAATCTTACTGGTTTGAACCTTACCAAGACTGGCTTTATGAGCAATACAAATGTAACTGGTGTTTCTGTCTATGATTCAGCAGGTATGCAACATGGCAATACTGTAACCACTCTTGGTGCAAACGGTGTTGCAATGATGACATTCTCAACCAATCCAATCACAATTCCTGCAAATGGAACTACTGATGTTTGGGCAAAGATCAACCTCTCATCATCAGCAACTTCAGGTACAGTAGGTCTTAGCGTTGTTTCAGCTTCTGATATCATGCTTTCATCAGGTACTGCTGGCGGTTCATTCCCAGTAGCAGGTGCTCAGATGACTGTTGTTTCAGGCTCAAGCTCACTCGCTACTGTTACTCT
>CAYREQ010000013.1:0-2559 GCA_964423445.1 uncultured Candidatus Saccharibacteria bacterium
AGATGCTATCGTCCCGATTCCTGATGAAATCGGAATCGTGGACTCCAGCATGACATATTTCATCTTTGACGATATATTAATCCACCCGTTACTATGCCATTGTATTTTTGATGAACTCCATGCCCCAGTGGTAGATATTATTTTCACGTAAGACTTCTTTCATCGCATTATTTCTTCGGAACTTTTCATCGGGAGACATACTGAGTGCTTCATGCAGCGCATGAGCTGAGTTATTAATATCGTACGGATTTATATGAATCGCCGTTTTCAGATCTTTAGCGGCGCCGGTAAATTTAGATAGTATAAGCATGCCTTTCTGCGGCTTGCAGGCAATCGCGTACTCTTTGGCAACCAGGTTCATTCCGTCATCCAACGCAGTTACCAAACATACGTCAGACAGATTGTAATATGAAAATATCTTTTCCCGCGGAAAGCTTTTATTCACAAAATAAATCGGCTGCCAATCAAAGGTAGAATATTTCCAGTTAATCTTATCAATTAAATCATACAGTTCGCGGTTGAAGGCGCGATAGGCGGGAATCTTGGTGCGCGAAAGGGGAGTGATAGACAAGTACACGAATTTTCCCTGGTACTCGGGATATATTTCCAGAAAACGGTCTATTATTTTTACCCGTTCAAGAAGTCCTTTGGTATAGTCGCTTCGTTCAACGCCGATTCCCAGATACTGATAGTCGAATCCAAAATCTTTTTTAATAAGCCGTTTATCCATTTTTTTCTGCTTTTGAATAACCTCGCGGATTTCATCATAATCAATTCCGGCCGGCACATTGTTAACCTTTGTCGTCTGATCTTTATAAATCACCGCTCTTGGTTCGGAATCGACAATTACTTCAAGTTCACGACGGCAGCATTCAATAAAATTCTGCACATGATAGTCACGGTGAAATCCGATGAAATTAGATCCGAGCAGCCCTTCCAAAAGCTCTTTGCGCCATGGACAGATTCGGAAGATTTCATGAGTCGGCCACGGAATATGCCAGAAAGTTCCGATAGAAAGCGTTGGTTTTTTCTCGCGGAGCATTTTTGGAAGAAGCGACAGATGATAATCGTTGATCCAAATAAATCCTTCCTGGTCGCCAAGTTCATCTATAATCGCGTCGGCGTACTTTTGGTTTACATTGACGTAATCTTCCCACCATTCGGGGGAGAAGATCGGCTTTACAAAAACCGCGTGGCAGAGCGGCCATAATGTCTGATTGGCGAATCCATAGTAAAATCCGTCAAGCTCTTTCTTTTTGAGAAACAACCGCTTCATCGTATAGCTTTTTTTGTTGCTTGTTATTTTGATACGGCCTTTTTCATCGACAACTTTATTGTCAGCACTGCCTTTGCCAAGAGCGACCATAAGCCCTCCGACCTGTTTCAAGATGCCGTCAAGCAAAACGTTTGCACCTCCCGCGCCTTTTTCCATTTTGATTCCGCGCGGTGTGTTTACATGGACATATGGCTCGCCCTGTATTGCTACAGTGAATTTTTTGCCGAGAAGCTTTTTTTGGGCGTATGAAATGAACTCGTCGGGAGTTGTCATGGAAGTATTATAGCAAAGACAGAGATGCAATAGTTAAAATATTCCCCTCATTGCAAAGGAGGGGCTAGGGGAGGTGAATAATTTTACTCTTTAAACTGCTTTTTAACTGTATTCAAAACAAATTCTAACTGATCAAAAACAAGATGATTCTCAAATCTAATTAAGATTATATTTTGTTCCTTTAGAAATCTATCTCGTATTACATCGTGTTCATATATCTTATCTGTATGATGTACCTCTCCATCAAGTTCAATTGCAATTCTCTCCTGTGGACAATAAAAATCGAGAATATACTTTCCGATGCTATACTGTCTTCTGAATTTTCTTCCTTGTAAACGTCCATTTCTCAGATATTTCCATAACGATAATTCTGCAGGTGTACTTGTTTTCCGTAATTTTCTTCTAATATGTTTTAGTTCTTTTGTATTATAAAAAGAGGTTGGCATATTTTTCACCTCTCCTGCCTTCGGCATCCTCTCCTTTGCAAGGAGAGGAATTTGAGATTAAAAAATATCTTGCTTTAACCTTTTAAAAATTTCAGCAAACGTTAGATCGATAATTTTTCTTTCTTCTTCCGTAAAATTTTGAAGAACAAAGGCTTCACCGGGCATGCGATTATCATCCGGCCGGTTTTCAACTCCGATCCGGATTCGAAAGAAATCCTCTGTACCGATTGCCTGTTCGATCGATTCCAGACCATTATGCAGTTTCGGCCCGGTTGTCTGCTGGATTTTAAACTTTCCCAATGGAATATCAAGATCATCATGCGCAACAAATAAGTCGGCGGCTTTCAGCGTCTTATCATTAATCATAAGTTTCCGCACGGTTTCTCCGGAACGGTTCATAAAGGTTTGAGGCTTGACAGCTAATAGTTTAACTGATGAATCAATAACTGCAATTTCTGCATTCGAGTATTTGTCGAACTTGAAATTACTAAAAGATGATCCGCCTTCGTTTAAGCTTCGGCGGACAAAGTCCACAAACATAAACCCCACATTATGCCGGTTGCG
>CAYREQ010000014.1:0-2532 GCA_964423445.1 uncultured Candidatus Saccharibacteria bacterium
ATGAATGGTGGTTTTTCTACAATCTACATGTCGCGAAATCGTGTTCGATCATGGGACGAACCTTCTTTCACTATTCAAGCAGGAGGTCGTCATGCCCCACTTCACCCACAAGCACCAAAAATGAAATTTATTGAGCAGAACAAAAGAATTTTTGTTCCTGGGAAAGAACATTTATATCGTCGACTTTCTGTCCGTGAATGTGCAAGAATTCAAACCTTTCCTGACAACTTTATCTTCAAATATCGTGATGTTGCTGATGGTTACAAAATGATCGGAAATGCTGTTCCAGTAAATTTTGCATACCACCTAGCAAAGAAAATCATGAAAGATTTGAAGGAATATGAAAGTTAAAAAGATACAATCCATAAACTTTGGAACATTTAGAAATTTTCAATGGGACGGAACTGTCCCTGAGTTTCATGACAAAGTGAATATTCTGCTGGGCTGGAATGGTTCTGGAAAAACCATTATCTCAAGATTATTACGCTCTTACGAAAAAGGTGTTATTGAGACTGGTAGTAGAATTGACGGAGCTACTTTTACAGTCGTATTTGATACTGGTTCGAAAAAACAAAATGAACTTTCTGGTTATGAAAGCAAGGTTCGGGTTTTTAACGAAGATTATATAAAAGAGATTATTGATCAAACTCATTTGAAATATGTTGTTGCTTTAGGTACAACAGAAGTAGATTTTTCAAAGAAACAAAAAGAATTAGATGATGCTAAGGGTGAATTGGGCAAACTTCCGCAATGCAAAAATGAATGTGATGATATATCTGAAAAAGTTTCTAAGCATATTAGAACAATAAGCGGTATAGGTCATATTAAAAAAGATCCTGTGGTTGAAAGTAATGGAGTATTTAACTCATATTTCAAATCTTCTTTCGAGAAAAGAGTAGACTGGTTAACAAAGCAAATTGAACAAGGAAAACAGCTAGAAAATTTTATACAAAGTGAAGATGAATTGAAAAAGCTTTTAGCGACGCTTTCAAATTTATCTGAAAAAGAAAGAGAATATAAAATTCTTAAAAAATGGAATGACTGGTTAGTAGAAAAGTTAGAGAAAATAAATAAATATTTGAAATTTAGTCCAGTTTACGAAAAATCTGTTAGATTGAGTAGTTATCCTGACGGAGGAAAGGAAGAAGATTGGATTAGAAATGGTCTAGATATACACAAACTCTCCAACGAGAGTGAGCAACTCAGTATTTGTCTTTTCTGTGGGTCAAAAATTCAAAATAGAGATGAGCTATTAAAACACTTTTCTAATGATGTCATTGAATTAAATAATGCCTTAGATGCTATGGGTAAAAGCGCCGAAGATGCTTTAAGAGAGATTATTACTTGCGAAACTTTTTATACTTCGGAAAAAACAAACCTAGAAACCTTTTTTACTTCCTTGCAAGAAAAGATAAAATCTAAAAAAGAGAATAAAATTAAAGAAGTAGACTCCTGTGAATTTGATAATCTTTTCATTAAAGAAGAAGTGTTTGAGGTTGATAAAACCGCATGGACTGTTGAGATTCATTATGTTGCGACCGAATATCAAAAATATCTTGATAAGAAGAAAGTTTATGAGGATTGCTTAAAAAGTCGAGTAGATAAAAATAGTGAAATTAAAAAAATAGAACAAGAACTGAAAGAGCTTAAAAAGAAGGCAAAAAATGTTCAAATTCCTGCTGATAGAATAAATAAACTATTAGTATCAACTTTTCCATATAAAAAAATTGAGCTCGATGATTCGACTGAAGAAATTGGATATGTTTTAAAAAGAGATGGTGTTGAGTGTAGTTTAGATAGTTTAAGTGAGGGTGAAAGAAACTTTCTAGCACTTGCATATTTTTTGCTTTCAATTAACGATGAGGAGGATAAGCTAGACAACGATGCGGTTATTGTTATAGACGATCCTGTTTCAAGCCTCGATTCTGATTCTCTTTTTCAAGTATATGCAATATTAGCCGGTGAGATTGAACGAAACAACAATCGTCAATATTTTGTCTTTACTCATAATTTAGATTTCTTCGGGCATCTGCTTCAAAATTACAAAAAATCAGACGGGAAAATAAAAGATGATTTAGTTAGTTTTTATCAGATTGGCATGAACGGTGCAGGCTCGGCAATAAAAACACTTGATGAAAGTCTTAAAAACTATAGGTCTGATTATCTGTACGCAATTACTAAATTGAATGAGATTAAAGACAGCACAAATTTAGATGATGCAATATTAGCGGCAAATTTACTTCGCCGATCTATTGAAACCTTTTTACATTTTAAATATGGGCATGGGGATTTAAGAAGCAAACTAACGCAATTATATGCACACTACAAAAAAGTTAAATTGGGAAACTCAAACCCCACAGAAAAAGACGGAATTGAACAAGAAGTGAGTCAAGAAGAAAAAGTAATGTATCGTTTTATCAATCACGGCTCGCATGAATTTTTAGGACTTGAAAAGTATGACATCACTGTTTTACAAGGTAGCAAGCAGAGAATTGAAAATTATTTAAATGTAATCAAAAGCGTTGACAAGGA